>JAILGF010000117.1 GCA_024696945.1 Lachnospiraceae bacterium
CAGAATGAAGCCAGGCAGATAGAGGCGTTAAAGCCCTATAAAATTGAAAAATGGTTTATTGAGAGAAAAAGTGGGAAGGATACCGATCGTCCGGAACTAAAATCACTTCTTGACTTTGCCAGGGAAGGGGATACTGTTTACGTGCACGAATTCGGTAGGCTCGCCAGAAACACCAGAGACCTCTTGGAACTAGTGGTACGGTTTGAGGGCAAGAATATTACCCTGATAAGCAATAAGGAGCGATTTGATACCTCTACGGCCACAGGAAAGCTATTTGTGACTATGATAGCTGCCATAGCTGAATTTGAACGTTCGCTGATACTAGAACGACAGAGAGAAGGTATAGCTATTGCAAAAGCTGAAGGCAAGTATAAAGGCAAGCAGATAAAACAGATAGATGATTCTCTTTTTGATAAGCATTATGCAGAATACAGGGAACGTAAGATCAACAAAAAACAACTTGCAGAGATACTTAAGATAAGCCGCCCCACGCTGGATAGGCTGTTTAAGGAAAAGGGACTTTCGTAGAACATATTATTGGAGGAACTACTACTATGCCACACATTTCAGAATACGAAGTCGAAACAAAGTTCATAGACAGACTTGAATCTATCGGCTATGAATATGTTGAATTAAAAAACTATGATGATGTACTTGATAATTTTAGGACTCAGCTTATCAAGTTTAATCAGATCAAAATAAAAGAGGCTAAAGGTGAAGCGGCGTTGACAGATGCTGAGTTTAACCGTGTGCTTATTTATCTGGAGAATAAGGCCGTCTATGATTCTGCAAAGATACTCAGAGACAAATATGTTTTAACCTTGGATAATGGCAAGACTGTCTATCTTGACTTCTTCTCATATGATACCGACAGAAATATCTATCAAGTCTCCCACCAGATAACTATGGATAAAGACCACAAAGATGATGTCAGCTATAAGAACCGTTATGATGTAACCGTTTTTATCAATGGTCTGCCTATTGTTCAGATAGAACTTAAGCGTCCAGGGGTTGAAATTAACGAGGCAATCAATCAGATCAACAGATACCGTAAGTTCTCATTTAAGGGACTGTTCCGATACCTGCAGATCTTTGTAGTGTCGAATTCTGTTCAGACTAAGTATTTCTGTAATGAAAATGAGATGGAGAACGGTCTGTACAATCCAATATTGAAATCGTTGGTATTTTTCTGGACCGATGACAAAAATAAGCGTATCAACACGCTTGAAGAGTTCACAGCGGAGTTCTTCCGCAAGTCAGCTATCACAGAGATGATAGACAAGTTTATGGTCATCAAGTCTACAGAACCTGTCCTAATGGTTATGCGCCCTTATCAGATATATGCGGTCAAAGCTGCTAAGAAACGCATCCTCGAGGCAAATCAGAACGGATATGTCTTTGCATGTACCGGCTCAGGTAAGACTCTTACATCCTTTAAGCTTGCGCAGCTCCTTAGGGATGAGCCTATGATCGACAAGGTGGTATTCCTTATTGACCGAAAGGATCTGGATGATCAGACGGTTGATGAATATAACAGTTTTGAAAAGGACTGTGTGGACAGTTCAGACAGTACCGCTGTCTTGGTAAAACAGCTTAACGAAACAGAACGCAAACTTATTGTTACCACCATACAGAAGATGGCAAATGCGGTAAAATCAAAAAGATATGAGCATCTTATGGATGCTTATCATGATAAGAAAGTGGTTTTTATAATAGACGAGTGCCACAGATCTCAGTTTGGTAAGATGCATGGCGATATCGAGAGGCATTTCGGTAGAGCAAATTATATAGGCTTTACGGGAACCCCTATATTTGAGGCCAACAAAGGTGCTGATGGTAGAACAACTGCAGATGTATTTAACGCCGGTGTGCTTCCGAATGGAGAGAAACGTGATTCTTGCCTCCACCGCTATATGATAAAAGATGCTATAGCGGATGGAAATGTTTTACGATTCTCTGTTGAGTATCAACGTACCATATTTGCCCATCAGATTGCACTTAAGGGCATTGATCCCGAGCAGCTTGATGATCCTGAGTACTGTAAACGTCATAATATTGATATCGATGGCTTATATCATGACGAGGAAAGAGTCCGGAGAGTTGCTGAACATATCCTGGATCATCATGAACAGCATGTCCATCCACAGGGAAAGGACATATATACTGCCCTATTTGCCGTGGATTCTATCAAGACACTTGGACAGTATTATGATGTGTTTAAAGAGCTTAATGAAAAGCGACCAGAGGAGAAAAGATATAAAATCGCGGCTATTTTCAGTTACGGAGTTAACGAGGATATAGATGGTACCGGTGATGAGCATTCTGCAGAACTGCTTGATCGCATAATGAAAGATTATAACGACATGTTTAAGACATCGTTCAGTCTGGAAGGCTTTGACGCATACCGTAAGGATATATCTAAGAGGTTAAAACAGAAGAACCTTCCACAGGTGGACATACTGCTTGTTGTAAACATGATGCTCACGGGTTTTGATGCTAAACCGCTTAATACTCTGTATCTGGATAAAAACCTCATCTGGCACTCTCTCGTTCAGGCATATAGCCGTACAAATCGTGTCGATAAGGTTACGAAACAGTTTGGTCAGATAGTATCTTACCGTAATATAAAAAAATGGCAGGATGACGCCCTTAGACTGTTCTCGGGCGATGGAGATCCTAATGAGTATCTTCTTGAGAACTATGAATACTATGTTCAGAAATGGATCAACCAGGAACCAGTACTGAGAAAGGTCGTGCCTACGGTTGAAGAAGCTGGACAGCTTCAGAACGAGGATGAGATCCGTATGTTCATCATAGCCTTCAGGACGATGGTCGGAACTCTGGCGACACTTAAGACGTTCAGTAAGTTTGACTGGGCTGATCTCGCTGTTGTTATGGGCGAGGAAGAATATGAAGGATACAAGAGCTGGTATCTGTATTATAAAGACCAAGCGAAAAATCCTCAGCCGAAGGTACCAGTACCCGTTGATGTTGATTTTGATATAGAACTTGTCAGAACTGACAGGATAAATGTCGTATATATCCTTAATCTTCTCAAAACCGTTAATAAGGCCGGGAAGACAGCTGAGGAACGTGAAGCTGATCTGGATCTGATCCTTCGTGAGATTGAAAGGTCAGATAATGAATCGTTACGTGCAAAGAAGGATATAATGGCAGAATTTGTCCGTACAAGGTTCTATGACCTGTCAGATGACGCAGATGTACAGGCTGCTTTTGAGGAATTTGAAAAAGAACGCCAGAAAGCTGAAATGGAAGAATTTGCTTTTGAGAATGGTGTTGATTATTCAATCGTGTGCGATATCATGGCAGAATATGTGTTTAATGGCAAGATATCAGAAGAATCTATAAGAAAAAGGCTCAATGCCTATCACCTGGGTCTTCTCAAGACTACTGCCCTTACAGGGAAGATACAGGAATTTATCAAAGGCTCATATATTAAGTTTAAAGCGGAGGGAGAATAAATGGCTATCAATACGGAAAAAGTTCAATCTCAGGCGGCTGAACTGTCATCGCAGCTTTGGTCGATCGCAAATGACCTGCGTGGTGGAATGGACGCCAATGAGTTTAGAAACTATATTCTTGGAACGATCTTTTACAGGTATCTGTCAGAGCGCACGGAACTTTATATGCAGGACATACTTAAGGATGATAATCTCACATATGAAGAAGCCTTTATAAATGCAGATTATAAGCCGATAGTTGAAAAATGGAGTCTTGAACATCTGGGATATATCATAAAGCCTGAGAATCTGTTCAGAGAGCTCTACCGTAAGGTAGTGAAACCTATTGATAATGGTGACAAGTTCTCTGTTGAGGACTATGAGCGTGCCGTAACTGAACTAACCGGATCAACCCTTGGTCATAAATCAGAGGCGGCTTTCGCTGGACTTTTCGACGATATGAGGTTACAGGATACAAGACTCGGTGATACTGTAGCTGAAAGGACGGATAAGATAGGCAAAGTAATCGCTAAGATAGGCGGTATCGAAATGGATCTTCAGGATCAGGAATTTGACGTCCTCGGAACCGCATATATGATACTTATAGGTCTTTTCCAAAGCGGAGCCGGAAAGAAAGGCGGAGAATTCTTCACTCCGGTTGGACCATCTACCCTTTGCGCTACTCTCGCATCGATAGGTCTTGATGAAGCAAAAACAGTAGGTGACTGTACATGCGGTTCCGGTTCTATGTTACTTGATGTAAGAAAACATCTTACTACTGGTAGAGTCGGACATTTTTATGGTCAGGAAAATAACCCGACCACATACAACCTTGCCCGTATGAACATGTTGATGCATGGCATTGATTACCAGAATTTTTCAATTTATAAGGGAGATACACTTACGAACGATATGTACGGGGATGATCTGAAGTTGACCGTGCAGGTATGTAATCCCCCGTACTCCTTGAAGTGGGATCCGAAAGCTGAGCTTGCAGATGATCCGAGATATTCCGGAGTTGATAAGCTCGCTCCGAAGTCACATGCTGATTTTGCTTTCCTTCAGCACATGGTTTATCACATGGAAGAAGCAGATGGTCGTGTTGCAGTACTTCTGCCTCATGGTGTCCTGTTCCGCAGCGGGGCAGAGGAAGATATCAGGAAGTGGCTTATAAGTACCGTGAACAGGCTAGATGCTGTCATCGGATTACCTGCGAACCTGTTCCATGGAACATCTATACCTGTAACCATACTCGTATTAAAATCCAAGAGGAACGGAAACAGTGATAATATATTGTTTATCGATGCCAGCAGGGATTTTGTAAAGGGAAAGAACCAGAACGAGCTGTCGGATGAACATATAAAAAAGATCATAGATGCCTATGTTAACCGTAAGGATATACCGCAGTATGCACATGTGGCAGATATACAGTCGGAGATAATCGAACGGAATGCATATAATTTGAATATCCCAAGATATGTGGACGCTTCCGAAAAGGAAGAGGAAATAGATCTTGATGCGGTTACAAAGGATATAGAGGATATTGACAAGGAGATTTCTGCTGTTTCAGATAATCTTAAAGGAAGGTTTGAAGAATTGGGTATTAGATTTCCATTTAAGGAGTAAGTGGTTATGAATAATGTGAAAAGACCGAGAATTAGGTTTCCTGAGTTCACTGACGATTGGGAACAGCGTAAGTTTTCTGAGTTCACTTGGAATGCAGGAAAAAGGAACTTGCAAAACTTAGATTTAGAACCATATGCCGTTACTAATGATAGAGGATTTATCAAACAAAGTGAAGCTCATGATGAATTTGGTTATATGAAAGATGTCGATAGAAAAGCATACAATATTGTAATGCCAAATTCATTTGCATACAATCCCGCAAGAATAAATGTAGGGTCTATTGGATACTATGAAGGCACCGAAAATGTAATAGTTAGCTCGCTTTATGAGATTTTTCAAACAGCTAATTATGTTGATGATAGGTTCTTGTGGCATTGGCTTAAGGCGGATGAATTTCCTAAATGGATTGAGCGGCTGCAGGAGGGAAGCGTTCGTCTGTATTTCTATTATGATAAGTTGTGTGAATGCAAGATGTTTATGCCTTCTATTACTGAACAGAAAAAAATTAGCGAGTATTTTGATAGCCTCGACAACCTTATCACCCTTCATCAGCGTAAGTTGGAGCAGATAAAGGAATATAAGAAAGGTATGCTTCAAAAAATGTTTCCGAAAGAGGGAGAGGCTGTACCGGAGATCCGTTTCCCTGGATTTACTGACGATTGGGAACAGCGTAAGTTGGGTGACATATATAGTTTCCAATACGGAGAGTTCAATAATAATCCAGACAATGGTGGTGCATATCCGATATATGGGGCTAATGGAGTAATAGGTGGATACACGGAATATAACGCTGAAAATTCTGCTGTAATAGGTCACATGGGCGCTTATGCTGGTTATGTTGTTTGGGCTGAAGGAAAACATTTTGTGACTTACAATGGCACTATAGCAAAGCCTTCGGACGATTCAACAGATTCTAAATATGGCTTTTATTTGCTGTGTAGCAAACAGATTTACAGAATATGTGCAGGAAGCGGACAACCATTTGTGTCATATAATGATTTGAATAATATTGATGTAGTTATTCCTAATACAAAACAAGAACAATTTAAGATTGGAGAATACTTTACCAATCTTGATAACCTTATCACCCTTCATCAGCGTAAGTGCGATAAGTATAAGGAACTGAAAAAGGGATTGCTGCAGCAGATGTTCGTATAGGAGAAAAACATGGAGAAATCAGGATACATATATGTTCTCACAAATGAGAGCTTTCACATGGAAAATTGGGTAAAAATCGGATATGCTGAAGATGTTGCTAAAAGGGTAAAGGAATTATCTGGAACAGCAGTCCCTCTTCCGTATGAAGTATACTGCACCTATGAGATTCCGAGAATCAAAGGTGTGAAGGATCCCGATAAATTGATTCATGATCTGATACAAACCTTGAATCCGAGTCTGCGGATATCACAGAATCGAGAGTTCTTTGTTTTGTATCCGTGGGAAGCATACAATATGCTGTATGCCATTGCACAGATGCATGGAACTACAGATAAGCTCTCCCGAAACGAAGATAATCCGACCGGACAGGATTTGCAGAATGATTCATACTACTCCACAGACGCGCTCTTTCCTCCTAAAAGTGATATGAGAAAGCTGTTTGAAAAGGTTAAGAGGCTGATTTTATCTGTAAATTCCTCTCTAGAAGAGACACCACGTCAGTTATATGTTACTTTCAAAAATGGAAAGAACAATACTGTTTCACTGTGGCCAAAGGATGGCTGGATTGAAGTTGTTTTAAATGCCAAACGGGGACAGATACAAGATGGAGACGGGCTGTCATATGATATATCTAATCGTAAATGGAGTGCTGCACAATATGCCTTTAGGTTCTATGATGATACAGATGAAGTCTCGGCTAGGAAACTTATTGAACAGACGATAAAGCTTAAGAAATAATATCAGTTGGGGGTATGATTTATAGGCTTTCTATAAATTTCAATTGAAATTTATATATTTAGTAAGATGGGGAGAATATATTGATAGGATAACATTTGATTTCGAAGCAGGTAAGACAATAATCGAAAATGACTCGGAACATGGATTTATGGTAGACCCAGATCTTCGTGAGAAACGTGAAGCGATATTGAAAGCGGCTGGGTTAGAAACTTTTTCTATGGATGACGTAATCGCTGAAGTCAATGATGCACATAATAATACTTAAGCTAAAGGTATACGCTGAGAAAACTCTTTAAGAAGCAAATGGCTAAAATAATAAGAGATGGTTATAAAAGATTGAATAAATAGTGCATCTATACTTTTGCAGTTCTGAAAAAACTTATACAAATTCGAACTTTATTCATACCGGGACCTCCAGAAAACGAGGTATGAATGGAGAATAAAATCAGAAAACTGACTGTTGTAAGGTCGCAAACCAGAGATTATAAGAAAAACATTCCTGCCATAACCCTACAAGGTCTATGGTTTAAGGACTGGGGCTTTAACCCTGGTGATAAAATCGAGGTAAGCAACAAGAAGTACGGGGAAATAATACTCCGTAAAGCGGGTTCAATAATAGACAGTCAGTAAAAGAAAGAAAACGAGACCATGGCGAGTGGTCTCGTTTTTCACATATATTAACTAGTAATACAAATATTTTTCTCATTATTAGCATCCTCTCCTGTTGATAGGTTTAATTTTTTGTTATAATTGCTCTGTTTTAGGAAAAACTAATGCTGTTTTCTATGAAAGAAGAAAATCGGTAGATAACTTTAAAATGTTAGCTATCATTTGAAGTTCAAGGTCCGTCACACATCTTTTTCCGTTTTCAATTTCTCTGATTATATATTTGTCCATCTCGAGTCCGTGCTGTTGAAATATTTCTGCAAGCTCTCGCTGTGATAACTTGCTTGGCTGTGACAAACGATATTCTCTTATCCTTTTACCACAAAGGTTATTTCGCCCATCTTTATCCTTCAATATAAACTTTTTATACATAAACATTCTCCATATCGGTTGATTATGATTATATTATATGCTATATTTTTTTAATATTGGGGTGACATAACACCCCAAAACAAAAAAAGTTTTTACAATCGTCAGAGTATATAACACGACAGAACTGTCGACTACACAAATTGCTTAATTAAGGTTATGATATACTAAAATGGAGGTGGTTTATGTATATAGAGAATTTGAAGGAACTTCGGAAAATGAAAAATATTTCTCAAGTACGGTGTTCACATGATACCGGTATACCATTACGTACTCTCCAGCGCTATGAAAAGGGCGAAAATATAGGCGATACAGAATATCTATGTTCCCTGATGGACTATTTCGGACTGAAAACATCTGATCTAGTTCAGGGTAATAATGGAGGGGGTTGATTATGCTGATTACTGGTTCTTTTACTGATATAGAAAACAACTTAAACAGATACTTGCGTTTGTTTAAGGAATCTGTTTTAATAAATAATGATTATACAGCTAAACTTACAATATCAGCAAATGGACATTCGTTTATTATTGTTGATAGAACTACTTTAAAGGAAGTTGATGATTGTTTAATGCTTGAGGATGGAAGGGATACGGATCTGTATGTGATAGATGAGGATATATACCGTAAGCTAAAAAAAGGCAGGTATGTTGCTCATCGATTGGGTAAAAAGGGGTGCGGTAATTGCGGATATAAAACAGTAGCAGAAAATCCTAAAACAGCAACGGAGAATACTAAAACAGCAATAAGTAAAGTATGCGTTTCTACTGCTACGGAAGATAAGATAGATATGACTTCAGTTATAGATACAGCTTCTGAACTTCCAGTTTTTAATGATGAATACTGTATAGAGGATTATGTTGAAGGTTCTAACAAGCTGGGGAAACCATGTGCTTTTGGAATTAAATACATTAACAATAATGTATTTATGCTTTATTATAGAAAATCAATATATGACAAAGGGGAGGATACTACATTTAGACATTATTTGCATAAACAACCGGGTACACTGGTAGCATACCGTTATTTTAAAGAGTTGAAGAGCTTAAGATATCAGTTTGAAACATTAGGAAAAAAATTAAGGCATAATGGCCAAAATATCCTTTCTAAAGTCCAAGTGGATTATCTGGTACATTATTTTACTAAATGCTGGATATAAGTAGGATTGTTTAAAGCATTCCTCATATAATTCTGTTCGCAATAGAACAAGAGATGCGGGATGCCCTTTTTTAAAACTTATAATGAAGAAGAATAATGATCATAAATGGGAATCTTGAATATAAAGGAAAACTTTATGAAAAAAGTAAGATATGAAGACAGTTTGGCAGCTAGAAAACCCGAACTAATCCAGGAGTGGGATTATGCTTGTAATGAAGGTTTTAATCCAGAAACAATTAGCTATAGCAGCCACAGTAAAGTTTCATGGATATGCAACTATGGACATAGATGGCGTGCGACAATCAGTAATAGGGTATATGGCAAACAGTGTCCATATTGCAAGAATAAAAAGTTGCTAAAAGGTTTTAACGATTTTGCAGTTAAGAATCCAGACAAGTTGAAATTATGGGATTATGAGAAAAACAAAGAGAAAGACCCGAGTGATTATTTGTTTAATTCCAGTGAAGAAATATGGTGGAAATGTAAAAGAGGTCATGAATGGTTGATGGCTATAGGAAAAGTTTCTAAAGGTAGAGAATGTCCATATTGCAATAATAAATTGGTGTTAAAGGGATTTAATGATTTAGAGTTTTTATACCCAAGAATAGCTCAATTATGGGATTATGAGCGAAATAAAAACTTACCATCGGAAGTGTTTCCTAAAAGCGGACATATGGCATATTGGAAGTGCAGTAAGGGACATAGATGGGAAGCTAGTATATGTTGTACCGTTATTAACAATACTGTGTGTCCAATATGTTCAGGGAAAAAACTGGCTAAAGGTGTTAACGATTTAGCTACTTTAGCTCCTAAAGAAATCCTTGAGGAATGGGACTTTGAAAATAATGGGTTTTCACCAGACAGTATTACTGCTCATAATAACAAAAAATGCTGGTGGAAATGCAAAAAATGTAATAGAAAATGGGAAGCAGCAGTTGAAAAAAGAATAAACAGAGGGGATGGCTGCCCTTATTGCAGCGGAAGGTTGCCTAAGCATGGCGAAACTGATCTGGCAACATTACATCCGGAATTGAAGTCGTGGTGGTCCAAAGATAATACACAAAACATGGAAGAATATACAGAATTTTCGTATTTTAAGGTAAAATGGAAATGCCCCACATGTGGTGAAACATTTAAACGTGTTATAGCTAAGCAAGTGTTGTCCCAATCTTGCCCATATTGCACCGGGAGACGATTTATTCAAGGAAAAAGTGATTTGGCTACAAGGAGGCCGGATTTGATGATAGAGTGGAACTATCAGAAGAATAAAAATGGACCAGAGTGCTATTCGACATTCTCAAATAAAAAAGTATGGTGGATGTGCACAGCGTGTGGAAATGAATGGTTTGCCATGATAAACAACAGAAGCAGTAAGGGGCGAGGGTGTCCGAAATGCTGTAGAGAAATCATTAACTAACTGGTAAGGAATTCGCTTTTTTGACTTTTTGCTATTTCCTGTTATTTATAAAAGAGAGGGGGACTTTATATGGCACTTGAAACTTTCAGTGTGTGTATGGATGCAACTTTAAAAAAACAGTTTGATGCCTTATGTCAGGAGTTCGGCATGAACACTTCAACTGCAATCAATGATTTTGCAAAAACGGTCGTGCGCCAGCGTAAGATAGCTTTCGAGATCTTTTCACCGATGGATATCACGAAGGACGGAGCGATGCGAGCATTCAAGACATTACGGATGCAGGCTGAGGAAAATGGCGTTTCTGACATGAGCCTGGATGACATAAATAAGGAGATTTCACTTGCTCGGAATAAAAAAATTGCTGAAGGGGAAACCCGTTTGTCTTCTCTCATACAGAAACTTTTATCATTAAATAGATACGACGATATAGAAAAAGCCACTTCTAGTGCTATAGAGAGGGAAAGACTTTATCGAGAGTTTGGGATTATCAATGAACCTGTTGAAATGGAAAACGGAGTAAAATTAACCAAGAGATATGAGTCGTTTTTTGATGTTGTCGGAAATATTGATATTGATAGTGAAGCAGTCAATGAACTTCGCAGGGCATCTACGAAATAGAGTTATTCAGGTTTTGTGAAAACTTTTTAGGTAGCAAAATATTAAATGATATTATGAAATTGTAGGAGACATCATGGTAAATATAAAAACAACTTATATAAATAACACTCGGGCAAACAGGGCGGTGCAACAGACGGTTGCTACAATGGCAATAGAGGACATGTACTTTGATAAGCACTTTATCGACGAAATGATAAAGGTTTCCAACGGAGAACGAACTTCTGAGGATGTAAGACGGGAGGTGCTGTCTAAATATGGGCGATAGTAAATATTGCTATCCCGAAACCGATATACTGATTAATAAGCTCGACATTCGAGAACATAGAAAATTATTTGAAGCAGAGAAGGAACTGACATTTATACGGCTTCAAGAGCTTCAATCAGAGCCGATAAGAGGAAATTTTGATTTTGCGCATCTGCTTGCAATACAAAGGAAGGTTTAAAGAATATGCCAACTTCATCTATTACTAAAAAGTTTGTCATAAGTGATGATAGTGTGTGCGATACCCTTATTAAGGTGATGTCTGAAAAAAGCCCGCGCCACAAAAAAACCTCTCCCAAAAAGTATAAAGAAGGGAAGGAATTATTAGCACAATACCAGGACTCGAAACTATGGGTAAAAGACTATCAGTTTGTTATAAGGGGCTTGACGAAGGAGCAAAGATCGATGTTTTTACAGGTTTTTTGAGAAACATGTCTCAACTGAGATGTCAAAATATGGATGTACAGATAAAAAGCTCATTGACATGTTAAACTGCGGGAATTAAGGACAAGAGAGGTATGAATATATGGGCGATATAATTGTAATAGTTATGTGGGATGCAGAAGCTGTAGTATGGACCGCAATCTGCGACGATTTGGGGCTGGCACTGGAGTCAGAGTCATATGACAAGCTGATAGATCGTGTAATAGGTGCGGCTCTGGAAATGGCTCGCATAAAGGACATAGGATGTTCATCTATTACTATTTCGACATGCGACATGCGTTATTTACTTGATCCCCAAAATATGAGGGTATCCTGTTTAAGAGAAGGGGGTTAATACACAAAGGTTGTAACGTAATATTATATTAGATTGACAAATCGTATTACTTAAACTATAATATCTTTAACAAGGCAGTCAGCAGGATAGACCACACCTATCCAGCCTCTGCTTTCAGTATTGAAAATTTTAATAGTTTACAATAGTTGCAACTTCTTGCTGGGAGGGGCGACTATTTTTTTACTGCCCTTTAATTGCTAACAAAGGGGGTAGATTTCAATAATCTCGTGCGTTATTTCATCTGATTTGTGTAGATGTCGATGCTTTTCGGATATATTATTGATTTTGATTTCAATCCTGCCCCCCTTTACCTTTCAACCAGATCCCCTTTGTAAGGCATTCAACAAGTATGTTCCTGTCCCTGCATATCAGAAGAGTCACACAAACTCTATCCTGAGACTTTTTCCCATTGCCTCGGCAAGCCGCTGAAGCGTCTTAATGGAAGGATTTGCGTTTCCGTTCTCCATCTTGCTGATGTCGCCTTGGGCTATACCTGAACGCTCAGAAAGCTCTTTCTGTGTCATGCCCTCTGCATTTCTGGCATCGATCATAGCCTG
>JAILGF010000205.1 GCA_024696945.1 Lachnospiraceae bacterium
CAGATGGTTCGTACAATCAAGTACTTCTCAGAGTTAAAGTAATCCATACTGTAAGATAGCGGTTATTGATACTAATCAAGACCTATAAGGGTCCGGTCAGATTGGACCGGACCCTTTTTTAAATAATTAAAATGGAGGAACTAAAAATGGGACTTAACAAAAAGTCAGTTGACGATTTTAACGCAAAGGGAAGAAGAGTTCTGGTTCGTTGCGACTTCAACGTACCGTTAAAGAATGGCGAGATCACAGATGAGACTCGTATCGTTGCAGCACTTCCTACAATCAATAAGCTTGCAGGTGACGGCGCTAAGGTTATCCTTTGCTCACATCTTGGCAAGGTTAAAGAAGGACCCAATGAGAAGGAGTCTTTAGCACCTGTTGCTAAGAGACTTTCAGAGAAGCTTGGTAAGGAAGTTAAGTTCATCGCTGATTATAACGTGACAGGCGCTGATGCTACAGCAGCTGTTGCAGCTATGAATGAGGGTGACGTTATCCTTCTTCAGAATACACGTTTCAGAATGAAGGAAGAGACCAAGCCCGGTGATGCAGGTGAGGCATTTGCTAAGGAACTTGCTGATCTTTGTGATGATTATGTATGTGACGCTTTCGGTTCATCTCACAGAGCACATGCTTCTGTATCAGTTGTTACAAAGTATGTACGTGAGAAGGGCGGAAACTGTGCAGTTGGATACCTTATGCAGAAGGAAATCAACTTCCTTGGAAACGCTGTAGAGAATCCTGTTAGACCTTTCGTAGCAATCCTCGGCGGCGCTAAGGTAGCTGATAAGCTTAATGTTATCAACAATCTTCTTGATAAGTGTGACACACTTATCATCGGTGGCGGTATGGCATTCACATTCCTTAAGGCTAAGGGATATGAGATCGGTAAGTCACTTTGTGATGATGAGAAGATCGATTACTGCAAGGAAATGATGGATAAGGCTGAAAAGCTTGGCAAGAAGCTTCTTCTTCCTGTTGATACAGGTATCGCAGCAGGCTTCCCCGATCCTATCGACGGACCTGTAGAGGTTTCTTATGTTGATTCTGATAAGATCCCTGCAGATATGGAAGGCCTTGATATCGGACCTAAGACATGCGAGCTTTTCGCTGAGGCAGCTAAGACAGCTAAGACCGTTGTTTGGAACGGACCTATGGGCGTATTTGAGAATCCTACTCTTGCAAAGGGAACTATCGCTGTAGCTAAGGCTCTTGCTGAGACAGATGCAACCACCATCATCGGTGGCGGTGATTCAGCAGCAGCTTGCAACCAGTTAGGTTTCGCAGACAAGATGAGCCACATCTCTACAGGTGGCGGCGCTTCTCTTGAATTCCTTGAGGGCAAGGAGCTTCCCGGCGTTTACGCTGCTGATGACAAATGATTAAGATCTAAATAAAGCCTTCCCCTCGAGGGGAAGGTGCCCCGAAGGGGCGGATGAGGTGGAAAACTAAATGAAAACACCTCATCAGTCAGCTTCGCTGACAGCTTCCCCTCGAGGGGAAGCCATAAAGACATGGAGGAGACCATAAAAATGGCAAGACGTAAAATTATCGCAGGCAACTGGAAGATGAACATGACACCTTCACAGGCAGTTGCACTTTGCGCAGAGTTAAAGGATCTGGTTAAGTCAGATTCAGTAGACGTAGTTTACTGTGTACCCGCTATCGACATCGTACCCGTTGCCCAAGCAGTTAAGGGCACAAACGTACAGGTAGGCGCTGAGAACCTCTACATTGAGGACAAGGGTGCTTACACCGGTGAAATCTCAGCTCCCATGCTTGTAGATGCAGGCGTTAAGTTTGTTATCATCGGACATTCAGAGAGACGTGAGTACTTCAAAGAGGATGATGCTTTCCTTAACAAGAAGGTTAAGAAAGCATTTGAGGCTGGCCTTACTCCCATCCTTTGCTGCGGCGAGACATTAGAGCAGAGAGAAATGGGCGTAACCATGGACTGGATCCGTCTTCAGATCAAGTCAGACCTCGTTGGCATCACAGCTGACCAGGTAAAGAGCATGGTTATCGCATACGAGCCCATCTGGGCTATCGGTACCGGCAAGACCGCTACTACCGAGCAGGCTGAAGAAGTTTGCAAGGGCATCCGTGAGTGCATCGCAGAGATTTATGATCAGGCTACAGCAGATGCAGTACGCATCCAGTACGGCGGATCGGTTAACGCAGGAAATGCAGCAGAGCTTTTCGCACAGCCCGACATCGACGGCGGACTTGTAGGCGGCGCTTCACTTAAGGCTGACTTCGGTAAGATCGTTAACTACTAAAATCAAAAATTATAAAGTAATACGGGAGGGCTGCATCTTATTATGTTTTATGATAAAATGTGTCCTCCCATACTTATTTATTTAAATTAATAATGATGTAAATAATCAAGGACTCAAAGGGGTTTGAATCTTTGGTTTGGGGTATCATTATATTTTACGGAGGGGGAATACATATGAAGAAAATTAAGTTGTTGTTTACCTTTTCATTAATCTTAGTTCTTGTTTTTAATACTTTTACACCTGTTTCAGCTAAAAGCACAAAGCTTTCCATCCCGGAGGATGCTTTTCAATATAAGGGACACTACTATTACTATTATGGTGAGTCCATGAGCTGGGAAGAAGCAGAAGAAGAGTGTGAAAAGCTTGGCGGCCATCTCGTAACCTTTTCAGGTGAGAATGAAGAAAGTATGGTTTGGGGTTATGTAAAGAAATTTGATACTCCGGCTTGGATAGGACTTCGTAATGAAGGTTTTATAGACATAATATATAAATCATTCGAAGATGATTGGAAATGGGTGACAGGTGAAAAGGTAAAGTATACTAACTGGGCAAAGAATCAGCCAAATCATCAATATTACGACTTTGAAAAATCATATGATCTGTATGTAGCAATTGGAAAAGGAAATGAAGTCACAACATCTGATGTGGATGCAAAAACTCCTTCATGGGGAGATTTTGACGGAATTTACAGTGTTACAAGCGGAACTATAAAAGGTTACATCTGTGAATGGGATATTTATGAAATTGAAGTCACCAATGCACCGAAATCAATAAAGAAGGGTAAATCCATAACTCTTGATGTAAAAGTTTACGATACTGCAGGACACAAACTTGTATCCAATGCAAAGGTCTCATATAAGACCAGCAAGAAATCCGTTGCTACAGTATCCAAGAAGGGAAAAGTTAAGGCAAAGAAAAAAGGAAGCTGCAAAATAACGATCACTTATAAAGGATGCACTCAAAAGGTGTCTATCAAAGTTAAGTAATAGAGGACATGTATAGAGTTAACGAGGATAGTTAATTTAATCAAAAGAGAGGGAACAGACTATGAAAAATATTAAAAAAATCTTTGGGGTTATCTGTGCATTGATTTTGGTTACATCTTTATTTGCGGGCTTATTTGAAAACTTTACAGTTAAGGCCGCATCTAAGAAAACCGTAAGGGTTACTACCCAGAAAGAACTTAAAAAAGCCTTAAAAAATTCCAAGGTTGGTACAATTATACTCAGAACCCAGATTTATGATGATTTTACAATTTCTTCAAAGAAAGCTAAAAAGAAGAATCTGATCGTTGATGCAGAGAATGCTAATATCGTGAATAAATCTAAATTCAAATCGATCGAAATAATCAATGCAAAAAAATATACCGAGGATGTTTCCGGTAATACAATAACATGCGGCATTTCAGGTATGATTATCGCGGATGGAAGAAGCGTTAAAAAGCTTACTTTTTCATACCTTATCAGTGATTATGTTTTACGTAAGGGAGCTTCAATAAAGACCTTAGCATATGATATCGACGGCAAAAAGAGCAGCTTCGATAAAAAGACCGGAACCTTAACGGCAAAGGTTTCTTATTATAGCTTTGAGACTGAAGATTATTGCGATGTTATTTATAAAGTTCTTATTGACGAAACCGGAAAAATAACAAAGCTTACTTATGCAGATTCCGAAGGCAACGAATATATCTCCAATGCTGAATATGATGAAAACGGTAATATGATATTTGTTGATGAAACTAACGTAAAAACAGGGGATATAACCTTCAGATTTAACTATGAATATGATAAAGATAATAATCTGGTAAGTCAGCATAGTGATTATGGAACATGGGATGAAGACACGACCTTTGAATACAATTCCAAGGGCCTGTTAATATCTCGTAAATCAGTTAATTCTGTCGGTACAAAAATGGAATGGGCTTATAAATATGATTCCAAGGGCAGAATGTCCGAAAGTGATTACTCATACTGCTCAGATAGTTACAGCTCTTCTGATACAACAAAAGAAACATATGATAAGAACGGATACAAAACAAAAACAGAGATGCTGAACGATACCGGGTATAAGTGCGTTTATACCTATAAATATGATTCTGAAGGCAACCAGTACTATTATACATTAGATGAAACATATATAGACGGAACAACAGCAACATATGAGTATAAATATGAATTTGACGAGTGGGGAGTATTGCTTGCCGGTTATATCAAATACCCTTACGATGACGAGTGGATCGATATGAGCGAACTCGGCGATTAATGTGTAAACAATTGTTTTTAAGGAGGAAATAAATCATGGCTAAGAAGCCTACAGTACTACTGATTCTTGACGGTTACGGCTTAAATGAAAAGACAGAAGGAAATGCCGTAGCCCTCGCAAAAACACCTGTTATGGACAGGCTGATGAAGGAATATCCTTTTGTTAAGGGTAACGCATCCGGAATGTTTGTCGGACTTCCCGACGGACAGATGGGCAATTCAGAGGTAGGACACCTGAATATGGGTGCCGGACGTATTGTCTACCAGGATCTGACCCGTATCACAAAGGAAATCCAGGACGGAGATTTCTTCAAAAACCCTGAGCTTATGAGAGCGGTTGAAAATTGCAAGAAGAATGATTCTTCACTTCACCTTTACGGATTGGTATCCGACGGCGGTGTTCACAGCCACATTACACATATTTACGGACTGCTTGAACTTGCTAAGCGTAACGGTCTTACTAAGGTTTACGTTCATTGCTTCCTTGACGGACGTGATACACCCCCTGCATCGGGCAAGGATTACGTTGCTCAGCTTGAAGCAGAGATGGCAAAGATTGGCGTAGGCGAAGTGGCTTCAGTTCAGGGCCGTTATTATGTAATGGACCGTGATAAGAACTGGGACAGAGTAGAAAAGGGTTATGCTGCACTTGTTTATGGTGAGGGCAATGAAGCTGATTCTGCTACAGGCGGTATCCAGGCTTCTTATGACGCAGGTGTTACGGATGAATTTGTAGTTCCTTTTGTTGTAAAGAAGAACGGTGCTCCCGTAGCTACCATTAAAGCCAACGATTCGGTTATCTTCTATAACTTCCGTCCCGACAGAGCTCGTGAGATCACTCATGCTATGTGCGATGAGCAGTTTGACGGATTTGAGAGAAGATATGGATTCTTACCTCTTACCTATGTTTGCTTTACCGAGTATGACGTAACCATAAAGAATAAGACCGTAGCCTTTGAAAAGGTACAGCTTACCAATACATTTGGGGAGTATATTTCTAAATTAGGCTTAAGGCAGGCTCGTATCGCTGAGACAGAGAAGTATGCACACGTTACATTCTTCTTTAACGGCGGTGTAGAGGCTCCCAACCCTAATGAGGACAGGATCCTTGTTGATTCTCCAAAGTATGTTCCGACATATGACAAGAAGCCCAGAATGAGCGCTTACACAGTATGTGATAAGTTAAGCCAGGCAATCACTAAGAAGGATGATAACGGCGAGGCTTACTATGACGTAATAATCTGTAACTTCGCAAATCCCGATATGGTAGGACATACAGGTGTTATTCCTTCGGCAGTTAAGGCTATCGAAGTAATCGACGAGTGCTTAGGCGAGTTGGAGACATTTATCAAGGAAGTTGACGGAACAATGTTTATCTGCGCCGACCACGGAAATGCTGAGCAGCTTATCGACTACGAGACAGGGGCTCCTTTCACTGCGCATACCACAAACCCTGTTCCTTTCATTCTTGTAAACTACAAGGACGGTGTTAAGCTTCGCGAAGGCGGAAAGCTTGCAGACATAATCCCTACACTCTTAGAGATCATGGAAATTGAGAAGCCCAAGGAGATGACCGGTGAGTCATTGCTAGTTAAATAATTATCGGGAAGGAAAAGTATTATGAAAAAGGCATTTAGACGTTTTTGTTCTCTTGGTGCCGCTTTGCTTGCTGTAATTCTAGTTATTGGTATTTTCGGACCCGTTAAGATCCGGGCTGCTGAGAAAAAGACCGTAAGGGTACTTACTGCCAAGGAATTAAACAAGGCATTAAAGAAGTCAGATGTCGGAACGGTTATACTTAGAACAGAATCTTACGATGATATTACTATATCAACTAAAAAGGGTAAGAAAAAGATCTTAGTAGTTGATTGCCCGAATGCAAAGGTTATTAATAAATCTAAGTTCAAAAGCATTGAGTTGGTAAATGCAGCAAAGTATATTGAGAATGTGTCCGGCAATACAATTACGGCTCAGATTACAGCCGGTTTTGAAGTGGCGGCCGGTAAGAGTGTTAAAAAACTGATTGTTACCTTTGAAGGTGCAGATTTTACTATCCGTAAAGGAGCCGCGATAAAGACTCTGTCATATAATTACGGAGATAATAAAAGCACTTTTGATAAAAAGACTCGTGTTCTTACATTCACCGGTTATATGTATAACGGATACGGCGGATATGATGTTTCCGAGCAGAAGCTGACGCTTGATAAAGACGGAAGGGTATTATCTGTTCAGTATAAGGGTATGGAAGGCGAAAATTGTCTTACAACCGCTGAATACGATGAAAACGGAAATGTAATTAAAACCGTTGAAAAAAATGCTGATACCGGTGAAGTAACCCGTACGGTAACAAAAGAGTACGACAAGAATAATAATCTGATCGCTTACAATGATAATTATGGCGGATATGATCAGTATTATAATTATGAATATGATTCAAAGAACCGTATGACAAAAGCAAGCGGAGATTATGGCGATGGTGGATTCAAAAGAACGTTTTCTTATGATTCCAAGGGCAGAAACATAGAATGTGTTTCGACTTACGGTTCCGGTGGGGATGAGTACGGCTATAACGATTATTACACCTACAATAAGAAGGGATATCTGATAACAAGTTCTTATGTGTATGAAGGAACGATGAAATCGGAAACTACATATACATATGATAAGAACGGTAATATAACATATATTACGACTGTTGAGGAGTATTACAATCAGAACAGTGACGGCGCAGCCCAGACATATACTTATAAATATGAGTATAAATATGAGTTCGATGAATTCGGCGGCATTATCGGTGCTTTCATGAAGAATCCGGAGAACGGTCAGTGGGTTGATATGAGCGAAGTGAGTGACTGATAATTAAATCATATGAAGTTTATTGTTATCCGGCAATAAAAGATTGATTTTATTGCCGGATAATATTATAATTGAAGTTGTAGTTGCAGTTAGAGATACTATATGCTTATTTAGTCAGGAAAAACAGGAGGTATTATGAAAAGGTTTATTAAATATTTAAGCACTTTGACCGCCATTGCCCTTGTTGCCGTTCTTACGGTTGGTATTATCGGTCCGGTAAAGGCTCAGGCAGCATCAAAGAAAACAGTCAGGGTTGTAACCCAGAAGGAATTGAACAAGGCTCTTAAGAAGTCAAATGTAGGTACCGTTATCTTAAGGACGCAGACTTATGACAGCATAACCATTTCTTCAAAAAAGGCCAAGAAAAAGAATATTATTATTGATGCTCCCTACGCAAAAATTGAAAACAAGTCAAAGTTTAAGTCAATAGAAATACAGAATGCGGGAAAGTACATTGAGAATTGTTCAGGAAACACAATTTCAGTAAACTATACTGATCATTTTATAATAGCTGAAGGCAAGAATGTTAAAAAGCTTACAGTTACCACGCTTAGCACTAATTATGTTATCCGTAAGGGCGCTTCAATAGGGACCATTACTTATAAGGATGAGGGGCTCACCAGCAGTGTAGATAAGAAAACCGGTGTTTTAACCGTTAAGAATTCCTGGGAGGACGGAAACTCCATCGAGTATCAGATGACGCTTGATGCTGACGGGAGAATAGTTTATCTGAGTTATAATGATTACGAAGGAACTATGTTCATCACCGTGGCTGAATATGATGACAACGGCAATATGTTAGAAGTAAGAGAAATAAATGCCGATACAAATGAGCTTTCATTTAAGCAGACATACGAATACGATAAAGACAATAATCCGGTAAAATATGTTTTGGACAGCAATGATCTTCTTCAGACATATTCCTATGAATATAATTCAAAGGGATATGTGACAGCTTATTATTCTTATTCATCTGACAGCGGCGAGTATTTATTTGAATACACTTATGACAAAAATGGCAGGAATGTAGAAACTAAAGGAGAAGTGGAGACTCTGTACTACTCATATAGGTATACCGAAAAAACAACATATGACAAAAAGGGCTATATGTTGAAATCCGTCAAGGATTATGACGATGGAGTTCAGGTCATAGATACTTATGAGTACGACAAGGACGGAAATAATACATATTATTGTACTGAGGAAATTACAGAAGATGGTGAGTCTTCAAAATATGAGTATAAATATGAATACGACAAATTGGGCGATATGACTGATGCATACATCAAGATGCCCGGTGATTCAGAATGGTATAATTTCGATGATATTGGAGACTGATGCCTGAATATCGTCAAAGGTTTAAATGAAATATTAAGGATGATCCAGTAATGAAGGGAAATATAAGAAAAATACTAAAGATTTTTATTATTATCTTTATTATTGTTGATGTTATTTTACTCGGAGGCATAGCTTATTTAAGACTTCCGGCAAGCGATTATTATGCGCATTCCGAAAAGGGATTCCTTATACCGGAAATAAACGATGGATTTATTGCCCAGGGCCTTTCATATGATGAAAGGTCCGGGTATTTCTTTGTAACCGGATATATGAACAACAATACACCGTCACCGATATATATTGTAAATAAAGAAGACGGAGTGTGTATTAAAAAGCTTCTGATGAAAAATCCTGACGGAAGTGAATTCCACGGACATGCCGGTGGAATGACCGTTCATGGCGATTATATCTATGTTGCTGGAAGCAGTGATCATTGTCTGTATGTATTTGATTACAGCAAGGCTTTAGCTTTGAATGACGGAGATGAAATTCAGGCGATGGGATCATTTATGATGCCTGATGACTTGAGCGTTGCCTATGTGGCTTCAGAGGTGGATTCATTATATGCCGGAGAATTTTACAGAGCCGGAAATTATGAAACCGATGAGAGTCATAAGATGACTACCGAAGCGGGAGACTATAACCAGGCCATTATCTATGGATATAGGTTTTCTGATGAAGCGGATTCCGTATTCGGACTTGCACAGGAACCGTTTGAAGCATATTCGGTTACGGATCTTGTTCAGGGTATGGAGTTAAGCCTTGGAAAGATATATCTTTCAACCTCATGGGGAGTTGCTTTTTCCCACATATATGCTTATGAAAAACCGGTAAGCAAAAAGACTTTCACAGTTTCAGGAATATCTATACCGCTTTACGAACTCGATTCTGAGTCTCTTATAAAGGATTATAAATTTGCTCCGATGTCAGAAGAGATTGTATTTGTCGACGGAAAGCTTTATACAATGTGTGAGTCGGCTTCCGATAAGTATATATTCGGAAATCTTACAAACGCTAAGTGGTGTTATTACACTGACCTAAATTGGGATGATTAATAGATATGAAACAACGGTGCCGATCTTTTATTTTTTTGTTGACTTTAAAACGATATAATGATATATTTACGAAATGTATTGTAAAAAGATAAAAGAAGCGTCGGAGGACATAAAAATGGACTGTGAAAAGAAGTATAAGCTGTTGATAATAAATCCGGGTTCAACCTCTACCAAGGTTAGCCTTTTTGAAAATGAAAAATGTCTTTTTGAGAAGAGTCTTTTTCACGATGCACCTGAGCTTTTAAAGTTTCCCCATGTCAATGACCAGATGCCTTTCAGATATGGCGTGATACTTGATATGCTTAAGGCTGAAGGACATGATCCGAAGGAGATAGACGTTTTTGTCGGACGCGGAGGAAGTGCCTGCACTCAACCGGGCGGAGTAACGGTGGTTGATGAGAAGCTTTATGATGATACGGTTGCAGCGGTAGGAGGAAGTGAGCATCCCGCAAAGCTTGGTGTAATGCTTGCTTGGCAGTTTGCCAAGGAATTCGGAAAGGATGCATATACACTTAATCCTACAAACGTTGATGAATATTGTGATTATGCAAGACTTACGGGTATAAAGGGCGTTTACCGTGTTTCGCACTCACACGTTCTTAATCAGAAGGCTGTGGCTGATGCTCATGCTAAAAAGCTCGGAAAACGCTATGAGGATTGTAATTTTATCGTGGCTCATATTGATGGTGGAATTACTGTAAGCGCACATGATCACGGACGTATGGTTGACGGGAATATGGGAGCCGACGGTGAAGGTGCTTTTACACCTACACGTATTGGTTCCATACCGGTTCTTTCAATGCTGGATTATCTGGAAACTCATTCCTTAAAGGAGGCTAAGCTTCTTTGCGCAAGATCCGGCGGTTTTGTTAGCTTATTCGGTACCTCGGATTCCGATAAGATACATGCGCTTGTTGACGAAGGTGACAGGAAGGCTTCACTTATCTGGAACACTATGATATATCAGATCTGTAAGATGATCGGTGAAATGAGTGCCGTTCTCTGCGGTAAGGTTGACGGTATCCTGCTTACAGGCGGTCTGCTCAGGTTTGATGACGTAAGAGCAGGAATTGAGAAGCGTTGCGGGTTTATTGCACCCATCAGTGTTTATCCGGGCGAAATGGAGCAGGAGGCTTTGGCTTATGCTACCCTTGATGTACTTCGAGGGGAAGCTAAGGCGATGAAGTACTCCGGCAAAAATGTATGGGATGGATTCGAGGGACTTGATCTTTGAAAAGGAGAAGA
Organism: Lachnospiraceae bacterium; assembly: GCA_024696945.1. Taxonomy (GTDB): domain Bacteria; phylum Bacillota; class Clostridia; order Lachnospirales; family Lachnospiraceae; genus RUG11977. The sequence continues at coordinate 11,032 of JAILGF010000205.1, forward strand.
ATACTATGAGTATGGTTGAGGATATAAGGAAAAAGGCGCAGAGCAAATTGATGACGATCGTGCTTCCGGAGGGGGATGAGCCCCGTACGGTGCAGGCAGCCAAGATTATTAAAGATGAAGGCTATGCGAAGCCGGTTCTTCTGGGTAATTTTGAGGCGGTTGAAAAGACTGCGAAGGAGACAGGAACGGATATTACGGGTATTGAGGTAATTGATCCTGAAAAGAGTGAAAAGGCTTCGGATTATGCTAAGGAACTTTACGAGCTGCGTAAGTCCAAGGGCGTAACTGAGGAGGATGCTGCAGGTCTTGTTAAGGATGTTATGTATTATGGCATCATGATGGTTAAAATGGGTGATGCTGACGGACTTGTTTCAGGTGCGGTTCATACTACCGGTGATATGTTGAGACCGGCTTTACAGATAATCAAAACTAAACCCGGTATTAAGGTTGTTTCATCAAGCTTCCTCATGGATTGCCCCAATAAGAGCTTGGGACATAACGGACTTCTGGTTTATGCTGATTGTGTCGTTATGCCGAATCCTACGGCTGATGAGCTTGCAGAAATCGGTATTTCGGCTGCCGATACTGCAAAGAGACTCTGCGGTATAGAAGAGCCTAAGGTTGCTTTCCTTTCATTTTCTACAAAGGGAAGCGCAAAGCACGAGCTTGTTACAAAGGTTCAGCAGGCTGTTGCAAAAGCACATGAGCTTGCACCGGATTTATGTTTGGACGGTGAGATGCAGTTTGATGCAGCACTTGTTCCTGAGATCGGTGCCTCAAAGGCTAAGGGAAGCCCGGTTGCAGGACATGCTAACGTTCTAATCTTCCCTGATCTTCAGGCTGGAAATATCGGATACAAGATAACACAACGTATAGGTGGTGCTGAGTGCTTCGCAGTTCTTCAGGGACTTGCAAAGCCCTGTAATGACCTGTCACGCGGATGTTCGGTAGAGGATATTGTTAATACCGTTGCTTTTACAGCTGTTCAGGCACAATAAACATTAAAAAGAGCCGGAGACCTTTATTGGTTTCCGGCTGTATTTTCGTAAAGCTTCCAATTAGTTGACGAAAAGTATGTCATTTGGTATAATAAATTTTTAAGGTTCATTTAAATTAAAGTAAATTTTTACGATACATAAGGATTGAGGATATCAAGAGCGGAGAGAAGGAATGAAGGGACTGGAGCTTTCAAAAAGGTATTATGAAGAATATGGAAGACCTATGCTAGAGGAAAAGTTTTCCGAGATTTTTCCATATTTAGCCGTAGGGCTTTGTGGAAGCGGTTCCGAATGCTTTGGATTTGATGATGAAAGATCTCAGGACCATGATTTTGAGCCTGGTTTCTGTATTTATGTTCCTGATCCGGGCATTTATTTAAAAGACTCTGAATTTGAAAAAAACAATTCTTTAGATGAAAAGATTATTTTCAGACTTCAAAGGGAGTATGACAAGCTTCCGGACGTGTTTCTCGGCTTTAAGAAGCAGAAAATGAAGCCCGTAGGAGGAAACCGAAGAGGAGTAATAAGAATTGGAGATTTCTTTAAAGGTAAATGCAGTAATCCTGAAGGTGATCTCTCAGTCTATGACTGGCTGATGGTCCCTGAGTATGCTTTGGCAGAGGCTGTTAACGGGGAGATTTATTTTGACAACTTAGGTCTGATTTCTTCTATTCGTAATAAATTAGATCATTATCCGGATGAAATAAGATTAAAGAAGATTGCCGGGTATCTGCTTACAATGGCACAATCCGGACAGTATAATTATTTAAGGTGCGTTGAAAGAAAAGAGAATGCAGCTGCGCAGATGTCAATGTTTAAATTCGTCGAAGCGGGATTGCATGTTATTTTTCTCTTGAACGGAAGATATATGCCTTATTATAAATGGAGCTTTAGGGCTCTTTCTGAGTTAAAAAGGCTTGGAAATCTATATGATTCATTGGAGTTCCTTATTTCCTCGGACAATGGCGTGAAGCTTGCACAAACTAAATCTGAAATGGTTGAGGATATCTCCGCCCTGATAATAAGGGAACTGAAGGCAGAAGGAATTACAGAGGCTGTATGCAATGATCTTGAGAAGCATGCATATTCGGTAAATGACCATATAAAAGACGGAAATTTGAGAAATATGGATATTTTTGCCGGAGTATAATAAATAAGGTGATATTTAATGATAGAGATAAAAAGAATACTCGATAGATTTGATTCGCTGATGTCGGAAAAGAATTTTGATGAAGCAGAGAGACTTCTTAATTACTGGATCAATGAATGTGAAGCTACGGGGGATGCAAGAAACAGATTTACATTGCTAAATGAACTGGTCGGCTTTTACCGTATGCGCAGTGAAAAGATACATGGTGTTTATGTTTCATCGGAATTACTTGATGCCGTTAAAGATATGGAGCTTGAGGATAACGTAAGCGGGGCAACGGCGTTTATAAATGTGGCTACTGCATATAAAAGCTTCGGAATGACCGATGACGCTTTATCTCTGTATGAAAAAGCTGCTGTTATTTACGAACGGGATCTGGAACGTACAGATGACAGGCTCCCTGCTTTATACAACAATATGGCACTTGCTTTTATGGATATGGCTGCAATTACGAAAGAAAAGAATGCTGATACGTACTGTTTTTATTCAGAAAAAGCCGAAACATATTTTGACGAAGCTTTGGATATTCTTAGAAGTATTAAAGGCAGTGAGAATGAACAGGCAATTACGTTTTTAAATCTTGCGGATCTGGCTGTTTTGAGACTGGGAGTGGAAGAATCCGAAGAAACAGTTCAGACTTATGCAGGAAAAGCTTATGAGCTTCTTGAAAAGAGCCATAATGACGGAAATGCAGAATTCAAGATGACCGCCGAAAAATGCATTCCGGTGTTTAGCCATTATGGGTATTTCATGCATGCCAATAATTTAAAAAAATTTATAACGGAAGATTTTTATGAAAGCTAACAGATTTATAGGTGACAGGAAATTTTACAAAAGGGTTCTGACCGTAGCTGTTCCCATAATGATACAGAACGGAATATCCAATTTTGTAAGTCTCCTGGATAACATAATGATAGGACAGGTCGGAACAGAGAAGATGTCCGGCGTTGCAATAGTCAATCAGCTGATGTTCGTGCTATATCTTGGACTGTTCGGTGCTCTGTCGGGACCGGGTATATACAGTGCTCAGTTCTTCGGAAGCGGAAATCATGAAGGTGTAAGACATTCCTTCAGATATAAGCTGTATATTTCACTGACATTGATAGGGATCGGAATTCTGGTTTTCCTTTCGTGCGGAGACAGTTTAATGACATTGTATCTGAGCGAAGAGGTTGAAACAGCACAGTCTGCCGATCTGGTACTGCAATACGGGCATGACTACATGATGGTAATGCTGATCGGTCTTATACCGTTCGCTATCGAAGAGGTTTATGCAAGTACGTTGAGAGAATGTGGCGAAACAAGAGTTCCGATGGTTGCCGGTCTTATTGCTGTCGCAGTTAATCTTTGCGGTAATTATATACTTATCTTTGGAAAATTCGGATTCCCGGAGCTTGGAGTAACGGGAGCTGCAATAGCTACTGTAATTTCGAGATTTGTTCAGATGTTTATTGTAGTCCTTTGGACGCACAGACATTCAATTAAAATGAAATTTGCTGAAGGCCTTTATAAGAGCCTAAAAATACCGGGAGATCTGTTTGGTAAAATTACCATAAAAGGAATGCCGCTTATGGTAAACGAATTACTCTGGTCCGCAGGTATGGCAACCCTTAACCAGTGTTATTCAAGACGCGGACTGGATGCTGTTGCAGGACTTAATATTGCTTCAACATTCAACAATCTGTTTAATGTCGTATTTATTGCCATGGGCAGCGCGGTAGCAATCCTTGTCGGTCAGCTTTTAGGAGCCGGAGAACTCAAAGAAGCGAAAGATACGGATACGAAGCTTATTGCCTTTTCGGTATTTTCAAGCCTTGTTATGGGTGTAATATTGTTCCTGCTTGCTCCGGTATTCCCACAGTTGTATAATTCCGAGGATACAGTAAAAGAGCTTGCAAGCGGATTTATAAGGATAAGCGCTATATGCATGCCTTTATATGCCTTTATGCATGCTTCCTACTTTACTCTCCGTACAGGCGGAAAAACCTTTATAACATTCCTGTTTGACAGTGTATTCCTTTGGGGTGTAAGTATCCCGATCGCATTTTGTATCAGCCGTTTTACCGGAATGGCGGTGCTTACAATGTTCTTCTGTATACAGATGATCGACCTTATAAAGTGTATTATCGGTTTCATTTTGGTAAAGAAGGGTGTATGGATCCAGAATCTGGTGAAAAAGTAGAAATAACAGAATCTTATATGGGGAAGAACGCTGTGGTCTAATAATATATAATATTTGGAGATTTTTGAAATATGAGTATTAATGAATTAAAAAAATCTGATTTTTATTATGATCTGCCTCAGGAATTGATAGCACAGGATCCTTTGGAGGACAGATCATCATCGAGACTTCTTGTTTTAAATAAGAAAACGGGCGAGTTTAAACATGAGCATTTTTCAAATATAATCAACTATCTTCATAAGGGTGACTGCCTGGTTTTGAACAATACCAAGGTTATACCTGCAAGGCTGATCGGCACACGTGTAGTTAAAACTGATGGGAATGATGTCTTGAACGGAAAAAAGTGGGTAGGGCAGTTACCTAAAGAGTGTGCTGTTGAGGTTTTCCTTCTTAAGAGGCTGGAAGCAGATCTTTGGGAAACCATCGTTAAACCGGGAAAGAAGCTGAGAGAAGGCGCTACTGTAAGCTTTGGTAACGGTGAGCTTACCGGGGTTATCGAAGAGGTTAAGCCTGATGGAAACAGACTTGTCCGTTTTAAATTTGAAGGTATATTTGAAGAGGTTCTTGACAGGCTTGGCGAAATGCCTCTGCCTCCTTACATTACACATGAGCTTAAGGATAGGAACAGATATCAGACGGTTTATGCAAAGCATGAGGGGTCTGTTGCCGCACCTACTGCGGGACTTCATTTTACACAGGAGCTGCTGGATAAAATTAAACAGGCGGGAATTGATATAGCAGAGGTAACTCTTCACGTAGGTCTGGGTACATTCAGACCGGTAAAGGAAGACAATATCTTAGATCATCACATGCACAGTGAGTTTTATATTGTTGACCGAGAAGCTGCGGATAAGATAAACAACTGTAAGAAGAACGGCGGAAGAGTGATATGTGTGGGGACTACTTCATGCAGGACCATAGAATCAGCTTCTGATGATAACGGTGTTGTGCATCCCGGAAGTGCCGATACCGAGATATTCATATATCCGGGTTACAGGTTTAAGGTTTTGGACTGCCTTATTACAAATTTCCATCTGCCGGAATCAACGTTGATCATGCTCGTAAGTGCTCTGGCAGGAAGGGAAAACGTTCTTGCGGCATATGAAGAGGCTGTAAAGGAAAGATACAGGTTTTTCTCATTTGGAGATGCGATGTTTTTAACCGACGAAATATAAGAGGAAACGCTGAAGGCGTTTTCGAGGTGACATTGACATATATCCGGTGATGTAAGTTTTCCAGATCGTATGCATTTAATGGATATGAGGATAAATTAAGATGATAAAAGCAGGGATAATAAAACTCAATAGACATTTTATGGTCGGGTTATTTACCCTGCTTTTTTGTGCCTTTTTTTGGGAGGCAAAAACTGAAGCGGCAACAGATATCCGTGTAGGGCTTAAATCAATATATTTTGAAAAGAGTATTATTACGATATACAATACCGATATTAAGATGGGATATTGCATAAATGACGAGTTTAAGGCGGATATTGAGTTAAAATCAATAGGCGGATTCAGTTTTGAACCTGATAAGGCTGATTATTATTCTGATGGAAGCGCCTATTCAAGATATTCCGATGCAGAAGCTGCCGTTAAAGGTTTTGCTGAAGCTTATGTATGTTATGCGGGAAGAAAAAAATGGCTCGTATATGTAAAGAAATTCGATAAAACCGGCGGAGACAGTACCGGAAATATTAAGTCGGGATACAGTAAGGTATCCGGTAGTGAAGTGGTAAGCATATCATTCGGTCAGAAGAAAATTCTGATAGACGGAAGCATTACTTCAGGCTATCCTCAGTTTCAGGCTGTGGGAAAGGAAAAATACATATCATTGGGAAGCCGTAAATACCGAGGACGTATTGAAATAGGGAGATATGGCGCAGGTACGATAAATGCCATCAATATTGTTAATATCGAGAGCTATCTTTTAGGAGTTGTTTCATGCGAGATGAACTCCACCTGGCACAGTGAAGCACAGAAGGCTCAGGCAGTTGCTGCACGCAGCTATTGTCTTGCTAATACCGGGTTCAATGCTGATTCTTATCTTAATAAAGGATATGTGATCGTGGATACCGACGAATCCCAGGTATATGGCGGTGTTAATAAGGAAACCGAGATTTCAAAGTATGCTGTTAAGGCTACCTTAAAGCAGGTTTTAAAAAGCAACGGAAAGATCGTTCCGGCATATTTCTTTTCTACAAGTGGAGGAGCAACAGAGTTTTCATCGGATATATGGGGAGGAAACAGCTCTGTATTTATAGGTGTTTTTGATGAATACGAGACAAACCCTGAACGAGGACCGTGGGTTGTAAAAACTACTTTTTACGAACTGGAATCAAAGCTGATAAACAAAGGATACAATGTAAAAGGAATTAAAGAAATATATCCGGATATGCTTTCAGATTCAGGAAGGGTCAGCAGTGTAAAGGTGAAATATAATGGCGGGAGCGTTTCGGTAAAAGGTTCGGTTATTAAGTCGATGTATGGAATGCACAGCACAAAATTTAAGATTATTACTAAGAATAGTGATGATTATTCGGTATATCTGATCTCTGCAGAGAAGATTGAAACAAATGAACATTCCGCGGCAAGTAAAAAAGACGCCAATAAGACTGAGGTAGCAAAAACGGAGCTTGAAACATCCGATATGTATGTAATTTCCGGAACGGGGCAGATATCTAAGCTGGAAGACAATACCGATCAGATGGCAGCCATATCGTCAGATAACATGACTAATTTCCCGATTGAAAGACCCGGAGATGATGAAATATGGTTCTTGGGAATGGGCTGGGGACACGGCATCGGCATGAGCCAGTCAGGGGCGTATGGTCTGGCACTAAAGGGGTATGACTATAAAGATATTTTAAAATATTACTACAATAACACAGAGATAGGAACATATTAAAGAAAGAGAAATCTCATTAGATCTGCAATTAGGAATAATTAATTTGCATTGGGCACGATTGATTTATCAATTTATTTCTAGTATTATCTATATATCAGGTAAACATAGAAGTAAACATTGATTAGTCTAGGAGGTGTTGATCATGTTCTACAGATGCCCTAATTGTTCAGAGTTGCTCAAGAAGGGTGTAAATAAATGTCCCTTCTGTGGCAGAGTTATTGATATTAAGGATCTGGATAATATCCAGAGAAAAGAGGAGACAGAACTCCAAAAATACGAGGATGAATATGATGAGGAGGTTAGCTCAAGATTTAAGGGAAGAATAATTTTTTCTATAGTATCATGCATCCTTTTTGTTAGTTTCTTTGTTTTAATGGTGACAACAGGTGCTTCATCTGACTTATTCCTGGTATTACTTATAGTGCTTGTTGCAGTTATGACAATATTCCTGCTTACTTCAAAATCCTTCAAATGCCCGAGCTGCGGCAGAAATATTTACAGACGTTATGGGATAGGACAACATTGTTCACATTGTGGGGCAAGGATTCGTTAAGGGTGAAGGAGCCATCGTACCAAATTGTGCGATGGCTCAAAATTATTTAAAAAAGATGTTGACAAAAGTATTTAAAATGATTATAATGCATCTTAATTCGTTGAATGAACTAGGTTTAAGATAGTTCATTTAAGAAAATGATCAGAAGGGTTCACAACACTATGATGAAACAGTCAAGTTTTGCAATCATTATAGGCATCATTATTAGCTTTATTATACGCAAGTGTGATAAGGTCGGTTTGTGATGCTGTGGACTTGATTGAATAAAGCCTATAGAGCGGAGCAGACAGACCTGCCCCGCTTTTCTTTTTTGAAATCAACAAGGGTGACAACGGGGACGGTTCTCTTTGTCACCTGGGAAAAAGGTGACAAAGAGAACCGTCCCCGTTGTCACCAAGCACAGAAATGATGTAAACACCGAAAGGTGTTTGTATAAAAAACTAAATAAGGAGAAAACACATGGCAACAGAAACTTCATTAAAAGACGTAGCTTCACGTGTACGCGAAATGAGAGAGCTTTCCGGGATATCGATACATGAGATGTCAGAGAGTACTCATATGTCAGTTGAAGACTACATGGC
>JAILGF010000001.1 GCA_024696945.1 Lachnospiraceae bacterium
AGTAAAAAAAATGCGTCCACACGAACGATTGATTTCGTATTGGACGCATTCTACCATATAAGCACTCCTGAAGCGTTCGCCGCAGCGAAGGCTTCTGACACGTAGTAAAAGTTGCCACGCTTTAAGGCAACTTTTGCGGAGGGCAGCGACCGGACTTGAACCGAATGGGCATTTCAAAAATACAGTAAATAAGCGCATTTCAGGGCTTAAAAAATACAGGTTACGCAAAAGGTCACGCAAATTATTAATGAAAGGAGCAGCGCAATTTCCTCATTATTTTGTGCTATTCTCAGCTTTTCACACCCTCTTATGATCGCTTATTGATAAGTATTTCCATATACAGTCCGACTTTTTCCAGCAAACCGCTGATCCGTTCTGAAGCCGTTTTCTTATCCATCTTCTGAAGAGATGCAATATAGAACATGAACCGTTCTGCTGAAAATCCCGGATAGAACGCCTGCTGCGGCATATAGCCGATCTTTCCGGCAAATTGATGACCGGCTTTGCAGATATCGATACCGTCAGCAAGGATCCGCCCTGATGTTGCGGACAGATTCCCGGTCATGATATTCATGAGGGTGGACTTACCTGCTCCGTTAGGCCCCAAAAGACCGTATATCCCTTCGGTCAGTTCAAAAGAAACACCCTTCAGCGCTTCCTTCTTTCCGTAGTTTTTCTTAACATTTTCAAAAGCAAGATGCATTTTTTCTCCGTGATCAGTACTCGGCAAATTCATACAGGCTAGTGATCCGCTAACTAATCTTCAACCATCGCAAGTGAAATAAAGAAGTCTGGAAAGAGATCAGCTCGACGGTGGCGAGCGCTGCTTTAAGCGTCCGTCACTGCCCTCGCTTGTCTCACCTCAAAAGATCTTCATCCAGAAGGAATTGCTCTATACCAACATATGTGATCCCGTTTTCATCCTGCCAAGGCTTTAGGTAATCCCTAACTACGACCAGCTTACTGAAAGAGTCGGGAATCCTTTTCAAAGATTCTATCTCCTGCTCCTTTTTGTCCGGATCGGCTATAGATAGTGCAGACTGAATATAAAACCGCTTGCCACCGTGATTTACGACGAAATCGACCTCCAGTTGCTTACGGATTTTCTTACCATCAGTATTCTTTGTATTATATTCCACCACACCTACATCGACATTCATGCCTCTCCGGACGAGATCGTTGTACAACACGTTTTCCATGATATGCGTTTCTTCCAACTGCCTGAATCCAAGTCTTGCATTGCGAAGTCCCAGATCAGTGTAATAGTATTTGGCCGGGGTTCCAATGTATTTCCTTCCCTTAACGTCATAGCGAACAGCTTTCTCTATGAGGAATGATTCCTCAAAATATCCGATATATTTTTCAATTGTTTCAGATCCTATGCCAATCTGCCATTCACTTTTAAACGTATTTGCCAGCTTGCTTGGATTGGTAAGCGATCCGATCCCCGACGCAAGGACATCAAGCAAAATATCAAGCACTTCCGTGTCATTCTTTATTTCGTGTCTTTCAAGTACATCTTTTATATAAGTCTGGTCGAAGAGATCCTTTAAGTACCTGCTTTTCTCCTCATGTGATTCAAGAAAAGTAGCAAACGGCATTCCACCGTAAGTATAATAATCCTGCCATGCTCCACGCTTGTCCCCGTCGTATTCGTTATAAAACTCCGCAAATGACAGCGGATATACCCGGATTTCATCTCCCCGGTCTCTGAACTGAGTCAAAATATCCGAAGAAAGCATCTTCGAATTACTACCCGTAACGCAAACATCGATGTTATCCATATGCATAAATCCAAGGATAACATCGATAAATGTTATCTTAGCATCCTTGTTATCCACATACGGATTCTGAATTTCGGATACGAACTGAATTTCATCTATAAAAATATAATACCTCTTCTTGGGATCGATCATATGATCTCGGATATACTTATCCAGCTCCAACGGATTACGATACTTGGCATTTTCCAGTATATCCAAGGCCAGCGCAAGGATCTGATCTTCCTTCACGCCTTCTCCCAAAAGCCATTCCCGATACAATTGAAACAACAATACCGATTTACCGCTTCTGCGAAGTCCCGTAATTATCTTAATTCGTCCGTTATCCTTCTTTGAAATAATCTTCTTCAAATACTGCTCTCTCGGATACACTTGTGCACCTCACGATTTATTTGCGGCTATCCGCAATTATTTTATGTATAGCATAACATCGCCCCATTCTATAAGTCAATAACCTTCATGAAATTTTTGCGGATAGCTGCAAATATTTTATCAGAAGTAAAAAGAAAGCTATAAGATCAAATCTCATAGCTTTCCTATAAAGAAACCCCTTCGCCAAATAATGCTAAACCCAGTGTTTGCATTATATTTTCCCTTGGCGACATTGCTATACCACTTTCTGTTCAGTATATGATGCACTATGAACAGAATAAAGATAAGACTCCCGCGATCTCATGGAACAACTCTCCTGATCATTCTGACAGTCGTTTCCTCTTATGGCAAGTCCGTCTGAAACCGTTGCATCCGGGCATGCTGATGAGAGCTTCTTATCAAAGCCTGACAGCCCCGATCCTTCATGCGTAGAAAAAGGAATCAGAGTTTTACCCGAGATAACATCTGCGTTATTTTCAAAGAAAGTGTACATGATCATCGGCCAGTCGCCCCACCAGACAGGCGCACCAATAAATATAGTGGAATACCGTGACAGATCAGGTACCTCTCCTGCATATGCAGGTCTGGCATTATCGTTCTGTTCCTGTTTTGCCACATCTGTCAGTTCGTTATATGTCATAGGGTAATGATCATCATCCGGGAGCACTTCAAACAGATCTGCTCCGGTCTCCTCAGCGATCATCTCAGCAACAATTGCAGTGTTTCCCTTGTCAATGACACCTACGGTATACTGCTCACCGGTACGGGAAAAATAAACTACGAGGATATCACCGCTTTCACTTCCCGGCTCTGACTCCGTTGTTTGGTCTTCGGTTTGGGAAGCTTCCCCTGTTGTCGAAGCTTCAGCTGTATCTTCTTTTGTGCTTTGATCACTTTCGACCGTATTGTTTTGCTGTGCACTGTCTTCTACACTGCTATCTTTGCTTCCACATGCGCTAAGACTTATTACCATAAGCGCTGTAAGAAACAGACTTAAGATTCTCACTTTTTTCTTCAAATCATTACGCCTTTTCAAAGGTCGGCCTCCAGCCTGCAAACTGAACCAGCTGCTCATCTGTCCTGTGATAATATCTCTCATTCTTATCAAGTTCTGCGATCTTTCTCATCTCTTCATCAGCCAGCTTAAAATCGAGAATGTTGAGATTATCCTTAATATGATCCACATTCTTGCTTCCGGGGATCA
>JAILGF010000012.1 GCA_024696945.1 Lachnospiraceae bacterium
TCTGTCAAAGAAGTCCGTATGGATCTTCGGTGGTGACGGATGGGCATATGATATCGGCTTCGGCGGACTTGATCATGTACTTGCATCAGGCGAGAATGTAAACGTATTCGTATTCGATACAGAAATGTATTCAAATACAGGCGGACAGGCTTCTAAGGCTTCCAATATCGGTGAGGTTTGCCAGTTCGCAGCAGCAGGTAAGGAAATCGGCAAGAAGTCACTTGCTGAGATCGCTATGAGCTATGGTTACGTATATGTAGCACAGATCGCTCTGGGCGCTAACCCTGCACAGGCTGTTAAGGTTCTTACCGAGGCTGAGGCTTACAACGGACCTTCACTTATCATCGGTTATGCACCTTGCGAGCTCCACGGAGTTAAGGGCGGCATGAACCACTGCCAGGATGAGATGAAGAAGGCTGTTGCAGCAGGCTACTGGAATCTGTTTAGCTTCAATCCTGCATTAAAGGCAGAAGGAAAGAATCCTTTCACTCTTACATCTAAAGAGGGTGACGGCTCGTATCAGGGCTTCCTTAACAACGAGACCAGATACACTTCACTTAAGGTTAAGTTCCCTGAGAGAGCAGAGAAGCTCTTCGCTGAGTCCGAGGCAGCTGCTAAGGCTAAGTATGATCACCTGATGAAGCTTGTTGAACTGTATAAATAATTGCCGGTTAACATTTATTGGTAAAATTATACAAATGAATTAGTGTACAATATTTACAAAATTTCCGTGCTTGTAACAGGGCACGGAAATTTTTTTGTAAAATATTAACAATTTCTATTGCTATTTTTTGTGAAATTTGATAAAATACATAATTAGGATAAAATGCAGAGGAATAAATCGTTTTATTATATTAACTTTGACAAAATAAAAAGATTAATCGGAGATTCATGAACGTAGATTTTGAAAAAAAACTGACCATACCCATGGAAGTCAAGAAAATGTTTCCTATTGACGATAACATGAGAGCGGTTATAGAAGATAAAAGAGAGCAGATTAAAAAAATAATATCCGGAGAGGACAGCAGACTTCTGCTTGTAATAGGACCTTGCTCCGCGGATAATGAGGCCAGCGTTCTTGATTACATTACAAGGTTAAGGGCGGTTCAGGACAGAGTAAAAGAAAAGATACTGATCGTTCCGAGAGTTTTCACTAATAAACCGAGGACGACCGGTGACGGATATAAGGGCCTTGTACATCAGCCCAATCCAACAGAAAAACCGGATCTGTTCAAAGGTATAATCGCAACCAGAGGAATACATATGCGGGTTGTGAAGGAAACCGGCTTTGTATCGGCGGACGAAATGCTGTATCCCGAGAACTACAGATATCTTGATGACCTTTTGGGATATACGACTGTCGGAGCCCGGAGCGTTGAAAACCAACAGCACAGGCTTGTTGCCAGCGGGGTCGAGATCCCCGTCGGGATGAAAAATCCTACGGGCGGTGATCTTTCGGTAATGATAAATGCCGTACATGCCGCACAGCACCGGCACTCATTCCTGTACAGAGGCTGGGCGGTACACTCATACGGGAATCCTTTTGCTCACACAGTGCTGAGAGGATATACCAACAGCCGCGGACGTTCTGTTCCGAATTACCATTACGAGGACATAAAGAACGTGATCGAGCTTTATTCCGGTTCGGAACTTCAGAATCCGGCAATAATCATCGATACGAACCACGCAAATTCCGGCAAGGATCCGTTTGAACAGCCCAGGATCGTAAACGAGGTTATGAATTACAGAAAATATAACCCCGAAATATCAAAAATGGTAAAAGGTTTCCTTATCGAAAGCTACATTGAAGACGGAGCCCAAAAAATCGGAGAGGGCGTTTACGGAAAATCCATAACGGATGCCTGTCTGGGCTGGGAGAAGAGCGAGAGACTGGTATTGGAGCTCGCCGAATATTGAAAATCTTAACAATATATGTATAAAGTAAAGCAATTTTAGGCAAGAATGATAATTTTCAATCGATTATCATAATTATTATTGTGAAATTTACAACAAAATTGTTTACAAATTGTGAATTTTGTTGTATATTTATGTGAAGGAATAAAAATATTTTTTTCTATTTTACGAGGTTGCTATGAAAAAAAAGAAGTCTAACAGCGCAAGAAACAAAAAAATCATCATTGCGGTAGCCGTTGTAGTGGTTCTTATTGCTATTCTCGTACTTCTTTCACTTCGACCCGTTAAGAATTATAACGACAAGTATGCCGGAACTAATCTTGACGTCGATGTTGAAGGTATGGAGAGAAGCGGTACCTACAAGCAGTATGTTATGCAGCATGCAAATGCGGCAAAGCCTTCTCAGGCAATTGATATCAATCTGGCCGATTACAGATCGGAAGGCGCAGGCGCAGTATCCGCTTATAACGGAGAAAAGGCCGTTGCCGGTTCATTGCTTACCGAGATCCAGTCAAAGGCAACATGGACTGTCAATGTTCCTCAGGCAGGCTTCTATAATGTTTATATGGAATATCTTTTGCCGAAGTCTCACGGTGTATCCGCCGAAAGATCGATCCTTATCAATGGCGAGTCACCTTTCCTTGACGCGCAGAATCTTTCATTCTCAAGAATCTGGAAAGACGGCGGCGATAAGAAGGTTGATAACCAGGGTAACGAGATCAGACCTACTCAGGTTGAGGTTACCGACTGGCAGAAAACATATTTCCAGGATGACAGAGGATATGAGGCACAGCCTTATATGTTCTATTTCAATTCAGGCAGCAATACCATCACACTTGGCGGAGAGAATGAGCCTCTTGTTATAGGAAAGCTCAGTCTTACTCCCGTTCTTGATCTTCCTACATACGAACAGTACTATGCTCAGGTATGGAGCCAGCATAATCCCGACGGAACATCCAATACTGCCAAGGACTACATCCAGAAAGTCCAGGGCGAGGAATCAAGTATTCGTTCCGAATCTTCACTTTATGCAAAATATGACAGATCTTCACCCAGTACACAGCCTTCAAGCGTAACCAATACCGTTCTTAATTATACCGGTGGTGAGTCTTGGAATATTAACGGCCAGTGGATCGAGTGGAATTTTGAAGTGCCCGAAGACGGCTTCTACAATATTACAATTAAAGGTCGTCAGAACTATTCAAGAGGTAACGTAAGTAACCGTAAGGTTTATATCGACGGCGACATTCCTTTCAAGGAGCTTGAACAGATTTCATTCGCATACGATAATAACTGGGATGTACAGACTCTTGGAACTGATGACGAAAATCCTTACTACTTCTGGCTTGAGAAGGGTACACATACTATCAGGCTTGAAGCTACAATGGGTGATCTTGGTAACATCTTACAGCAGATCGAGGATTCAACCTTCAGACTTAACCAGATGTACAGAAAGATCCTCGTTTACACAGGCGTAAGCCCTGACATCTATCGTGATTATCATATTGAAAAGACTTATCCTGAAGTAGTTGATGCTATGGAACTCGAAATGAAGCGTCTCTACAAGATAGTTGATGACTACGTAGCTTATTCGGGTCAGAAGGCTGAGAACATTGCTCCTGCTCAGACACTTGCTCAGCAGCTTGAACGTTTTGTTGAAAAGCCTCAGAAGATCACTACAGAGTTTACAACCTTTAAGGATAATATCACAGCACTCGGTACTTCAACACTTAACCTTACAACAACAAGACTTGATATCGACTATATCGTTATCAACGGTATCAACACAGAACCCGAGAGTGACAGCGAGAACATCTTCAAGAAGATCTGGCATGAAGTTAAGTCTTTCGTAGCTTCATTCTTTGTAGATTACAATTCAGTCGGTGACGTTTACGACGACAGCGGCGAAGTACTTAAGGTTTGGGTTACAACAGGTCGTGATCAGGGTACTATCTTAAAGACCATGATCGATGATACATTTACACCTGAGACAGGTATTCCTGTTAACGTTGAGATTGTTATGGCAGGCTCACTGCTGAATGCGGTTATGGCAAACCGCGGACCTAACGTAGTTCTTACCGTTGGTTCCGATCAGCCTGTTAACTACGCACTCCGTGGAGCTGCAGAGGATATAACACAGTTTGCTGACTGGCAGACAATTCTTGATCCGGCAGAAGATAACTTTACAGAGAGTTCATACGAGCAGTATAAGCTTGTTGATGAAAACGGACATTGCGGTATTTACGGACTTCCCGAGACACAGACCTTCAACGTAATGTTCTATCGTACAGACGTTTTACAGGAACTTGGTTTTGTTTATACAGAAAACGATCCTGAGACACAGGATCCCAATTCCGGTATTAAGGTTGGAGATGCTAAGCCTCCCAGAACTTGGAAGGAAGTTATAGAGATGCTTCCTACAATTCAGGGACACAACCTTTCGGTAGGTCTTCCTTCAGCAGCAGGTTCAAGTTCGACAGGTACAGCTTCAACAGCTATTATGTCAACATATCCTGACCTTTCATTATACTTCACTCTGCTATATCAGAACGGCGGTGATATGTATAACGAAAGGGGAACAAAGACAACAGTTAACGACGAAGCCGGAATGGCAGCATTCGATACATACGTAAGGTTCTTCAATGATTACGGTCTTCCTACCATCTATGACGCAACAACACGTTTCCGTCAAGGCGAGATGCCCATCATCGTATCTCCTTACTCATTGTATAACACACTTATGGTTTCCGCACCTGAGATCCGCGGTCTTTGGGACTTCACCTTAGTACCCGGTACACTTGTTACAGACAAATACGGCAACCCCGTACTTGATGAGAACGGAGAGCAGGAAATCAACTACGATGCATTCATAGCAGGTTCCGCAACCATGATGATCTCAACAGACAATGAGACCATTAAGCAGCAAGGTTGGGAATTCATGAAGTGGTGGGTATCGGAAGAAACCCAGACACGTTTCGGACGTGAGATCGAAGCTCTGCTCGGTGCATCCGCAAGATATGCTACAGCAAACAGAAAAGCATTTAAGAATCTTTCATGGTCAGCAGACAACATCAGAGTTCTCGATGAACAGTGGTCACATACAAAGGGTATCCGTGAGGTTCCCGGAGGATACTTCACCGGACGTCACATCTCCAATGCGATCCGTAAGGTTATCAATGAAAGAACCGATACTCGTGAGACCATCATCGACTACTCGAGACTGATCGATGACGAAATTGTCAAGAAACGAAAAGAGTTCGGCTTGCCGCTCGATGACGATCAATCGTAGGATTAATACAGAAGATTTTATTCGGCAATTTAAAATTTAAGGGAGAGTTTATATGGGCGAGTATATTAAAAAGTATTTTACGTTGAGAAAACACAACGCAAGTACAGCATGGAAAAAAGCCAAATTAGCAAAGAACTGCTATTTGTTCCTGCTTCCGTATGCTATAATTTTCTGTATGTTCTACGTATATCCCGTAGTTGCATCAATCTATTATAGCTTTACTTACTACAACATTCTGGAATCACCCAGGTTCTTGGGCTTACAGAACTACATAAGCCTTATCCTTGAGGACGATATATTCCTTATCGGATTAAAGAACACCTTGGTTATAGCAATTATCACCGGACCTTTGGGATACCTCTTATCATTCCTTTTCGCTTGGCTGATCAACGAGCTTCCCAGAGCCGTACGAAGCGTAGCGGTTATCGTTTTCTACGCTCCTTCGATCGCAGGTACCTGTTATACGATCTTCTCGATCTTCTTCAGAGGAGATGCATACGGTTACGTAAATTCAATCCTTATGGATATCGGTATCATTGATACTCCTATCCTTTGGTTCATAAATCCTCAGTACATGCTTCCCATCTGTATGGGCGTTATCCTCTGGATGAGTCTTGGTACCGGATTCCTTTCATTCGTTGCCGGACTTCAGGGCGTTGACCGTTCACAGTTTGAAGCAGGTATGGTGGACGGTGTTAAGAACAGATGGCAGGAGCTCTGGTACATCACCCTTCCTAATATGAAGCCCATGCTTATATTCGGTGCGGTTATGGCAATTACCCAGTCCTTCTCCGTTCATGATGTAACAGCTGCACTCTGCGGCTTCCCGAGTACAGACTATGCTGCACATACAATCGTTTCCTGTCTGATGGACTTCGGTTTCATGAGATTTGAAATGGGTTATGCCTGTGCTATAGCAACTGTATTATTCCTGTTAATGATCTTATGTAACAAGGCAATTCAAAGTCTATTAAGGAGAGTAGGAACCTGATATGAGTAAAAAAGCAAAAGCTAAAACAGCAGCAAATTATTACAAGCCGTATCATAAGCCGCTTATCAGACGTAGAAGGCCTAACAGGTCCGTCGGCGGTGATGTCGGCCTTTACATCTTCCTTGGATTAATGGCTATTATCATGGTATTCCCGCTCGTTTATGCGGTTGCCAATGCATTAAAGCCCCTTGATGAGTTGTTCAGGTTCCCTCCGAAGATTTTCGCTCAGAACCCGACACTCGACAACTTCTCAGACTTGTTTGTAACACTTGGTAAATCATGGGTTACATTTACAAGATACCTGTTCAACACAGTATTTATCACATTTGCCGGAACAGCAGGGCACCTGCTTATCGCATCCATGGGTGCATTCGTTCTTGCAAAGTATGATTTTCCCGGCGGAAGATTATTCTTCAAGATAGTTACCGTTGCGATCATGTTCGTTCCTGCTGTTACACAGGTTCCTAACTACATCTTACTTAGTAAGTTAGGCTGGATCGATACATATTGGTCAATCATTATTCCTGCATTTGCTTCTCCTATGGGTATGTTCCTTATGAAGCAGTTCATGGAAGGTCTTCCTACCTCGCTGGTTGAGGCTGCTAAGATCGACGGTGCTACAGAGTGGAGAGTTTTCACAAACATCGTTATGCCCAATGTTAAGCCTGCATGGATGACACTGATCATCTTCTCGGTACAGGGACTTTGGAATAACAACGGTGGTATGTACATCTTCTCTGAGCAGAAGAAAACCCTTCCTTACGCTATGGGCCAGATCCAGGGCGGTGGTATTGCAAGAACCGGTCAGGGTGCTGCAGTTACAGTAGTACTTATGATAGTTCCTATAGCAATATTCATCTTCTCTGAAAGCCAGATCCTTGAAACAATGGCCAGCTCAGGTATGAAGGATTGATGTGGGGAGGTATATGATGAAGAAGATTATTACGAAATGTGTTGCACTGATGATGTGCACGATGTTCTTGCTGCTTATTCCCTGCAGCGTGGACGCACATGCCGACAGCAGTTATTCATACAATTACGATTACTGGGGTGAGTTCACGGATTCTCCCGATATGTATTCGGTAGCTGCAGTTGTAACATCTAAGGACTTAGGTCTTGATGTTGATATGTTAACTCCTCAGAGTATTTCCGTATATGGCAATCTTATCTATGTTTGCGATACATCAAACGGTAGGATCGTTATTCTTGAAAGAGTTGGAAAGGCAGAATTAAAACTTGTCGAAGTACGTGAAGGTTTTAACGGCCCCTACGATCTTGCAATTTCAGAAGATGGAAATATTTTTATAGCAGAGAAGACAGGTGAAAGAATCGTTAAGCTTGACTCAAATTGGAATTACCTTATGGAATTCACAATGCCTGACGATCCTTCAATCGATGAGAAGACAGCTTTCAATCCTTCCAAAATTGCGGTTGATACAGCTGAACGTGTTTACTGCGTAGCTGAAAACATTAACAAAGGTCTTATTAAATACGAATCTGACGGAAGCTTCTCAGGATTTATCGGAGCTACACCCGTTACCTACAATTTCTGGGACTGGCTGTGGAAGAAATTCGCATCTCAGGAACAGAGAGAGAAGATGGTAAACTTCGTTCCTACACAGTATGATAACCTTTACATGGATAGGGAAGGTTTCATATATGTATGTACAAGCAAGCCTACCGAAGAGGATATCAAGGCTGAGACCGCTGATGTTGTTCGTAAACTGAACCTTCTGGGTTCCGACATCCTTGTTCGTAACGGAAGTTATCCTATATACGGTGATCTGTATATGGGTACCGGTGGAAAGAAAACCGGTCCTTCACAGTTCAAGGATATGACCACTCTTGACAATGATATTTATTTCTGTCTTGATAATAACCGTGGCCGACTTTTCGGATATGACGATCAGGGACATCTGGTATGCGTATTCGGCGGTGTAGGTAACATGGACGGTTACTTTAATTCAGCAATAAGTATCGATCATATGGGCAAGGATCTTTTTGTACTTGATGAAAGAGACGGTGCCATAACAATATTCACTACTACGGAATACGGTGATCTTATCTATAGTGCGGTTGATCAGTTTGACTTAGGTGAGTATGATGCATCTGAGAAAAGCTGGAGACAGGTTATGGAGCTTAACGGAAACTATGACCTGGCATATATCGGTATCGGACGTTCGCTCTTAAGACAGAAGAAGTACAAGGAAGCAATGGAGTACTTCGAGCTGAAGCATGATGCTGATAACTACTCAAAAGCATTCAAGCAATATCGTAAGCAGTGGGTTGAAGAGCATATTGTTTTGATTGTTATCATAGTTCTTGCATTATTCCTGATCCCTATGGGAATAGGCAGACTCAAATTTATCAAACACGAAATCGACACTGCTGATATTTTTCAATTATAACTAATGGAGATAGGACGATATGGCATCAAAAAGATCGCTTAGAAGAAAAAAATTTAATAAGTATAAGGATTCCTTAAAATTCGCCTTCTATTGCGTAACACACCCTATAGACGGTTATTGGGATCTGACTCATGAAAAGAGAGGAACAATGGCAGTTGCCAACACAATATTGTTTGCAACGGTTTTCATGAGAATATTCAGCCTTAGGTATACCAGTTTTATCTTCGTTGATATAAACTGGGAGGAAACAAACATCCTGCTTTATATAGGAACCATTCTTTTCCCTCTGGCTCTGTGGGTAGTCGGTAACTGGGCTCTGACAACACTGGCAGACGGTAAAGGCCGTCTGGGTCAAGTCTATATGGCGACGTGTTACGCCATGCTCCCTTACCCGATTGTACAGCTCTTCCTTATGATCTTCAGTAACGTCGTTACTGTTGACGAGGCCGGTTTCTATACAACAGTCGGAACCTTAACTCTTGCATATTGTGCAATTCTTATTATAGTAGCTATGGGGCAGATTCATGAGTATCGTGCAGGCAAGAACATTATGTTTACGATATTCTCACTGTTTGCTGTATTGGTTGAGGTTTTCATTCTCTTGTTATTCTTCAGTATGATATCTCAGGGTGTTGCATATTTTGTATCGTTAGTAAAAGAAATGCTGTTCAGACTATAACGATTACAGAGAAAAAATGATTGAGGAGCTACGATGAAGAAAAAAGTTAATCAGGAATTAAAAAACGAAAGAAAAGCTAAGATCAAGCAGTTCTTACTTGATATGATCTTCCCTGTAATCCTGCTGGGCATAACGATCGGCCTGTTTGTTTACGGAAGCAATATCAAGAAAACTGATGATATTATTCCCATGCCTGAAATGTATTCATATTCAGGAGATGAGACACCTTTGACCATGCAGGACGGGGATTATCTGTTCACCATGGATCCGTTAACCACTTACTTTACGGTTACAAACACAAAGACCGGTGCGGAGTGGAAGTCAAATCCCGATGAGATACTCGGCGGAACAGCTTCAGATGATGCACTTCAGAAATTCAAGTCAACAATTATTCTTGAGTATTCAAATGAAACAGGTAGTAACTTCGAGCCTTACACAAATTATAAATACAGTATTGAAAAGTCGATCTATGACATCCATCAGAACGGAAACACAATTACTGTAGATTATTCAATAGGTGAGGTTGCCAGAATATATATCTGTCCTCCCGTTTGTCTTGCTTCCGAGTTTGAAGCTTATCTTGAACAGATCGAAGCTGACTCCGGTCAGAAGATAATGCGTGACGTTAAGGGCAATTACAAAAAGTGGGATAAGGATAAGCTTGGAAAGTATGATGTAGATGCATTCGAAACAATCAAAGCACGTTATCCCAAGGCAAATGAAGAGCCTATTTACGTTCTTCGTGACGGCTTAGGTAAGTCTAACATGGAGAAAACCGAGCGTGCATTCATGGCTATCGGTTATACAATGGAGTCATACGAGAAGGATATCCTTCTTGATACACAGGAAACCGGTTCTGACAAGCCTATTTTCAATGTATCCATTGAATACACACTTAAGAACAACAGGCTTTATGTAAATGTTCCTTTTGATAAGATTGAAAGTCCTGACGGATACCCGCTTATCTACTTAAGTATTCTTCCTTATTTTGACGCTGCAGGTGCAGAAGATGAAGGATACATGGTTGTTCCCGAGGGTGGCGGATCGATCATCAACTTCAATAACGGTAAGACAATGATGGAAGCTTATTCATCAAAGATTTACGGTCGTGACCTTTGTCTTACCAAGGACTCTCTGATACATGATCCTATTTCATATTACGGTGTATTCGGTGCTGCAAGACCCGGAAAGTCATATATCTGTATCCCTGAGGAAGGTTCCTCTTACGGTACAATCTATGCAGATATTTACAGAACCAAGAGCCCTTGTAACAATATTTATGTAAAGTATGATATTTTCCAGCGTGAGATGTTCGATATGGGCGATCAGATGAATTCCGCAATATATAAGTATATTGACGAACTTCCCGCAGGTGAAAAATTAGAGCAGGTTTACATTTTCAGTGACAAAGATACATACGTTGACATGGCTAAGGAATATCAGGATTACCTCCTTGAGACTTATGGTTCCTACCTTGATATCAACAAGGATTCCTCCACACCTGTTAACATTGAACTTGTTGGTGCCGTTGATAAGACCGAACAGATTCTCGGTATCCCCGTAAACAGACCTCTTGAGCTTACAAACTTCTCAGAGGCAGAAGAGATAGCTAAGGATCTTCATGATAACGTTGGAATGAAGAATGTTACGATCAAGTATCTCGGATGGTGTAACGGTGGTGTTAAACAGACAGTTCTTTCAAGTGCAAGTCCTCTTGGAAAGCTTGGCGGCAAGAGCGGTCTTAATCAGCTTTCAAGTACGTTAAATTCACTTGGATATAAGTTGGCACTTAACGGTATATGTACCTACGGTATTGACAGCAACATATTTGACGGTTTCTTCTCATTCACGGATGCAGCAAAGAACATTCCTCAGGAGAGAATGGAAATCTTTAAGTACAGTGCCGTAACATTTGCACTTCGTGAAGGTAGTGAATCTTATTACCTGCTTCATACAGAGCTTGGCCTTAAGTATGCCGATAATCTTGTTGAAGCTTGTGATAAGTATAACGCAGGAGTAAGCTTCGATGATATAGGTAAGGATCTTGCAGCTGATTACTATGATGACAATCCTTATTCACGTGAAGCGGTTAAGAAGCTCCATACAGATCTGTTAAAGAAATACAAAGATGCAGGAAAGTATGTAGTAGTTAATTCTGCTAACCAGTATGCTATTCCTTATGCAGGTCTTTTAACAAACATCGACCTTAAGGGCGGTGACTACACAATTCTTGATAGCAACATTCCTTTCCTTGAATTGGCAATACATGGATATGTTGATTATGTAGGAGAGCCTATCAATGTTTCAGGTAACCAGGATGATGAGATCCTTTACTCGGCAGCTTACGGAGCCGGACTTGGATTTACATTCATGAAGGAATCTCCTTTCACCCTTCAGGATACACTGTATACACACTATTATGGTTGTGATTATGATGCATGGAAGTCTTATATGACCGATATCTATACAAGATATGAAAAAGAAATGGGTCATATATTCAATCAGAGAATGATCAATCATGAATTCGTTGATGAGGATAAGCTCGTTTCATGTACGACCTATGAAGACGGTACCAAGGTTTTCGTTAATTTCGGTTATACTAC
Organism: Lachnospiraceae bacterium; assembly: GCA_024696945.1. GTDB lineage: Bacteria > Bacillota > Clostridia > Lachnospirales > Lachnospiraceae > RUG11977. The sequence goes on from JAILGF010000012.1 coordinate 11,885, forward strand.
TTATAATGGAAGCGGTGTAAGAGTTCCCGCTAGAGATTATTTGGTAAAGTAAATAGGTGATAAAATAAAAGAAAGGGAAAAGCGGCTATGAAGAAACAAAAAAAGTTGGCTGGACTTGAAAAACGCAAGTCCATTTCCGGGTATATATTCATTGCTCCTTTTATACTCGGTTTCCTTCTGTTCATGTTCAAGCCCATGATCGACTCACTTATAATGAGTTTCCAGGATGTTCAGCTTAGTTCTAACGGATCTACGAGAGTATTTATCGGATTGGATAACTACCACAGTGCATTAAGAGTCGATCCTGATTTTACAAGACTTTTGACAGAAGAATTTATCAGACTTGTAGTTTATACACTGGCAATTATAGTATTCTCATTCTTTATCTCCCTGATCCTTAATCAGGAATTTAAAGGAAGAAGCGCAGTCAGAGTAGTATTCTTCTTACCTGTTATTCTTTCATCCGGTGTTATATTAGGACTTGAGTCGAATAACCAGTATATGGATACTTTAAAGCAGACAGTTGAGGCAAACGTTGAAGGCGTGAGCGTCAGTGTCGCCGTTGAATCAATTCTTAAAACAATGGATATCGGTGGTGCTGTATTTGATAAGGTCTTCGAAGTTATTGATAACATCTACGATGTAGCGATGGCTTCAGGTATGCAGATCATCATATTCCTTTCCGGTCTTCAGACAATTTCGTCAAGCATGTACGAAGCTGCAAGTATTGACGGATGTACCAAGTGGGAGAGCCTTTGGAAGATCACCTTCCCTATGATCTCTTCACTGTTCCTTGTAAACTGGATCTACACTATTGTAGATTTCTGTATGAGATCCGATAACCAGGTTATCAGTAAGATCCAGACAGTTATGACCTCGAAGCTGCAGTACGGTCCGGCATCCGCTATGTCATGGTTATACTTCCTGTTCATCATAGTATTTGTCGGAATCACATCATTCTTCATATCAAAGGTGGTATATTACAATGACTAAAAAGAAAACCGGCTTTAACTTTTGGGAAAGAAACAGACTGTCTAACGGTTATCTGTTACAGAAAAGAGTAATGAAGGTTGCTATAAGCATTATCCGTGCAATCCTGCTTTTCGGATTATGTTTCCTTATCCTTCAGCCCGTTCTCAATAAAATTTCCGTTAGCTTCATGGAAGAGCGCGATCTGTATGATCCGATTGTTGTATCGATTCCCAGACATTTTACTATTGAGAATTATACGATTTCAGCCAATCCTGAAATTATGGACTATACTGTGAGTCTGCGTAATTCATTTATCGTATCTCTTACCATAGCTATACTTCAGATTGCTATGTGTACACTTGTTGGATACGGATTTGCAAGATTTAAATTCCCGTTCAAGAAATTCTGGTTTGCGATGGTAATCCTTATCATCGTCATTCCTCCACAGACAATATCAAGTTCACTGTACCTCCATTTCAGGTTCTTTGATATATTTGGTATTATAGAAGCAATAAACGGCGAAGCTTTGAACCTACGATCCTCATTTATTCCGTACTATCTGATAAGTGCCGGATGTATGGGTCTGAAGAACGGATTGTACATATACATGGTACGTCAGTACTTCAGAAATATCCCTGTAGATCTTGAAGAGGCTGCTTACATCGACGGATGCGGAACCTTAAAGACCTTCGTAAGGATCATGCTTCCTCAGGCTAAGCCCATCATTACATCATGCTTCCTGTTCGCATTTGTTTGGCAGTGGACAGACAGCTTCTATGCAAAGCTGTTCTTCCAGAGCGTTAAGCTTGTCAGCACGCAGCTTTCTAAAATCGTTGCTTCACTTAGTGTATTCATTGCGCGTGTTCAGGGCGGCGGTAGTGCACAGCCTGCAACAATTACTCTTGCAAGATCAAACCAGATTCTTTCAACCGGTACACTGATGATAGTATTCCCTGTTATCTTCCTGTATCTGTTCTGTCAGAGACAGTTCGTTGAAAGTATTGCCAGCACAGGTATTAAGATGTAATAAAATTTTTCTTAGATTTTAATAAAAAAGTTGCAATCTTGTAACAAGTATGTTATAATTCAACCATTGTATGTAAACTGTATGGATTTTGAGGTACCCGGAAAAGCATATAATACCTTGGGATCAGGCAGTTTAGATAAAATTAGCAATAATTTAAATTATTAGCTAGTTCCTATGAGAAGGAGGAAAAAATGAAAAAGAGAAACTTACAGAGAATCTTTGCAGCTTTCATGGCAACAGCTATGGTAGTTGGCGCTACAGCTTGTGACAGCAAGGACAACAATAATAGTGGCGACAACAATTCTACCACACCTGCTACGAGCAGCAATGAAACAACACCCGCAACAAGCAGCAACGACAGCAACACAACCACACCTGCTACCACTGATGATAAGAAACCTGATGATAGCAGCTCGACAGTAACAACACCTACTCCTGAGGTTGATCCTTATGCTAACGTTGATCTTGGCGGAATGGAAATTATCGTTCGTGACTGGTGGTCACCCGAAGAGCCCGCAGCTCCTGCAAATGATTATGAAGAGGCACGTAACAATTATCGTCAGGAAATGATGGATAAGTACAACTTCAAGATTAGATCACTTGCTATTTCTGATTGGGGTTCAGCTCCTCAGGACTTCGTTGACTATGTTAACGAGGGTGGTGATGACAAGAACTATGTATTCTTGCTTCGTAACGATCCCGCTGTTGTTGGTGCAATGGCTGCAGGTCTTATGTATGATCTTTCAACAATCGACTGCCTTGATTTCTCAGAAGAGAAATACCAGCAGAACCGTACACATGAGATGTATTCTTATGGTAAGAGCATCTACTGCTTCTTCGCTGGCCCTTCAGAGCCTCGTGATGGTATGTTCTTCAATCCTAACGTTCTTAAAGAGGGCGGACATACTGCAGATGAGATCTATGATATGCAGGCTAACGGAACTTGGACTTGGGAAGCATTTGAGAAGATTATGGCTGACTGCCAGAAGGATACTGATGGCGACGGCGTTCCGAACTACTTCGGACTTTGCTGTAACAACGGTACTTGCGTAACAGCAGCTGTTATTTCTAACGGTGGTGAGTATATTGGTAAGGACGCTAACGGCAACTTTACTTACAGACTTGAAGATCCCGAGACTACAGAAGCTCTTCAGTGGATTGCTGATATCTTTGCTAAGTATAACAACCATGATCCTGAGGGCGCTGCTTGGGATTACTATATGCAGGAATTCAAAGATGGTACCATCGCATTCATGATGGATCAGGAATACCAGGTTGGTGTTAACGGAAGATTCTATTCCGATACTCCTTTCACTCCTGGTTTCGTTATGTTCCCTAAGGGACCCAAGGCTGCTACATATATCAACCTTTGGGATAACAACCCTCATTGTATCCCTGGCTGCTATGACGCTCAGAGAGCTTGGAATATTGCATTTGCATTCAACCTTTACTCAAATCCTGTTCCTGGATATGAGGATTACAATGAGTATGTTGTAACAGCTAAGAACGGTATCGTTGATGAGAGAGCACAGGATGAGACAATTCCTATGATGTCAGAGCCTGAGCATGGAACAGTTACTTACCATGCAGTAGTTCCTGATTTGAATGCTGGTCCTGAGTTTATCTGGAACATCTATGGTGGTTGCGACGTTGCAGCTGCACAGGAAGCTATCAGAGATACTTGGAAGGCTTATATCGACGCTGCTAACAAATAATTGAATTTACTTCAGTCATTTGATTAAATTAATTAGGGACGGTGTTTTCCGGGCACCGTCCCTTTTTTATGAAATTGATGAATTATTAATTAACTAAAATTTATAGATAGTATCTCAATATTCTTTAAAATGATTTAATGTTGCATGATTTAAATAATATTGAAATAGTATTTATATATTATATTAATTCTTCCAGGAGGGTTTAAAATGTCGGTTACCGCTCATAATCCAATTTTACCAGGATTCTTTCCAGATCCTTCAGCTATAGCTGTTGGTGATGATTTTTATATAGTAAATTCAACATTTACCTATTTCCCCGGACTGCCGGTCATGCATTCAAAGGATCTTGCTCATTGGGATCAGATAGGTAATGTAATGACCCGTGAGAGCCAGCTTCCCTTAAAGAATGCAGAGGTATCCAGAGGTCTTTTTGCACCCACAATAAGATATAATAAGGGTACTTTCTATGTAATATGTACCAATGTTTCGGGCGGAGGTAATTTTATCGTAACATCCGATAAAGCAGAAGGACCTTATTCAGAACCTCATTATCTTGAAGGTGCTGATGGAATAGATCCCAGTTTATTTTTTGATGATGACGGAAAATGTTATTATATAGGAACACATCCCAATCCCGAAGGATGTAAATATGACGGTGACTGGTATATTTATATTCAGGAGCTTGATATCAAGAATTTTAAGCTTGTCGGAGAAAAGCACAATGTTTGGAACGGTGCAATGCGTGGCGTACATTGGCCCGAAGGACCACATCTCTATAAAAAGGACGGACTTTATTACATTCTTCATGCTGAGGGTGGTACAGGCCCCGAGCATGCAGTAAGTGTTGCAAGAAGCAATGAGGTTTTTGGACCTTACGAAGGAAACTTTAAGAATCCTATACTTACACACCGCCATTTAGGAAAGCATTTCCCCATCCAGTACGTAGGACATGCGGATATGTTCTGTACTCCTAAGGGGGACTGGTATATGGTAATGCTTGGAGTAAGACCTCTTCATGAAAAGACTACTCTTGGCAGGGAGACCTTCCTTGCACGTGTCATATGGGAAGACGCTTGGCCTGTAGTTAACCCGAATGTCGGTATGCTTACAATGGCTCTTAACATTGACCTTGACCGATTTGAAAATGAAATGATATCAAACTCTGAGCCCGGAGTTGATAAGAATTATGATTTTAGAACGATTACAAAGTTTGGACCTGAAGTATTATCTTTACGTAATCCGGCTCCGGATATGTATGAACTGGTAGAGAAAAAAGGTCTTAAGCTTAAGTGTTCAAAGGATCTTATTACAAGCTTAGGAGATGTATCCTTCTTAGGAGTTCGTCAGGACTGCCATGCATTTGAAATCGGCTGTATGATAAATACCGAGAATCTATGCAGAGGTGCTGCCGCAGGACTTATTGTATTCCAGAACAATATGCATAATATCCGTTTTGAGGTATCCAACTGGATTGGATATATAATAGTGGCTCATAACGGTATAGAAGAAAAACTTGAAACCTGTGCTTTGGGCAATACGGCTGCAACGATCATAATCCGTGTACTTGGGTTAAAGGCATTCTTCTTCATCCTTACCGAAAAAGGTCCTATCCCGATAGCCGGAAATATTGATGTTTCTCATCTTTCAACAGAAATTGCGGGTGGATTTGTTGGATGTACATGCGGTATATATGCTCATGATTACGACAAGGACCGCGATATTGACATTCATGCCGGATTCCGTAATTTCTATTACAAGAGATTTAAGACTCAGATGGAAGAAGAGCAGTTAGAAGCTGATGTCTGATCAGAAATCGATCAAAGGGACGATTCTCTGATTGTAAATAGATATTTATATAATAAAATTTTTGAGGAAAATTGAAATATGGAGAAAAAGACAACAGAAACCACTTCAAAAACTAAGAAAACTACAGTTAAGTCAGCAGAGAAGGCTGCAGCAAGCAAGCAAACAACAAAGTCAGCTAATACAAAATCAAAGTCAGCAGCTTCATCTACAAAAGCAACAACAAAATCTGCTGCAAAGACTTCGACAAAAACCACGGCTAAAACCGCTGTTAAGACAAAGCGTCTTACAAAAGATACTTCAACAGAGAAGAAAACGACTGCTAAGAAAAAGAATACGCCTGATCTCCCGGTAAGATTCCATCTTCCGGGTTTGAGGTTCAATTATCCTTTAAACATGTACTGGGTAAGTCTGTTAAAGACTCATCCCGAATTATTCAGAGAAGGCGTTGAAATAGGCTCCTTCTTCGGATGCTTCCCTGTGGCTCTTTGGAACGGCGGAAGACTTATTGCCCACGATCAGTGCGATTCACAGTTTATTACAAACGTTATAAAGAGTGTTAACAATGAGGGTATCCCTGTAAGATATACCTTTACAAATCCTTTGCTTACAGAAGAGGATTTAAATGATCCTTACTGCAATTTCTGTATGCAGGCTGCAGACAACGGAATGAATGAGGTTATGGTATTTTCACCGATACTGGAAAAGTATATAAGGGAGAAGTATCCTTCATTTTCTGTGAACAGTTCAACCTGTAAGGAAATAAAGAACGCTGATGACCTTAATGCAGAGCTTGAAAAAGACTATAAATATGTTGTTCTTGATTACAATCTGAATAATCATTGGGAGTTTATCGAAGGCTTAAAGAGTCCTGAAAAGCTTGAGGTGCTTGTTAATACCTTATGTACTCCCGCATGTCCGAGACGTGGACAGCATTACAGATACATTGCCGAAAAACAGAGAGCTATCCTTGAAAACAGAAAGCTTCCGGCAGATCAGAAGACAGAAATAATCGATGACTGGAGATGTGAGTACGGAGAATACAATTATCTTTATAAGATAATGGATTATCCCACATTTATTTCTACGGATAAGATATGGAACGAATATCTTCCTCACGGAATCAATAACTTTAAGATAGAGGGACGTACCGCAAACCTGTTCTCGCTTATTGAGACATACTGCTATTATATGATAAAACCCGAATGTGTCGGTGAGGCAAGAATGCTGATGATCTCGAACCTTATGAATTCGAGGATTATAACCGTTAACAAGCCCAGACCTTCACATTGGCCTTAATTGTCGATCATAATGTCGATCGTTAAGCTTGAGCCGGTGATTGCTCAAGTAAATGAGTATATTTAATGTATGAGGAGAAATAAAATATGCCGATAAGAGTACAAAACGATTTACCTGCAAAAAAGGTAATGGAAGAAGAGAATATATTCATGATGGACGAAAATCGTGCCATGTCGCAGGATATCCGTCCTCTTGAGATCGGTATATTGAACCTGATGCCATTAAAGGAAGCAACAGAGGTTCAGATGCTCCGTTCACTTTCAAATACTCCTTTGCAGGTTAATATTACATTTCTTACTACATCCACTTACGTTGGAAAAAATACAGCTAAGAGCCATCTTGACCAGTTTTATCTTACGTTCGATGAGATTAAAAACAGAAAGCTCGACGGACTGATCATTACCGGTGCGCCTGTTGAGATGCTTGAATTCGAAGAGGTTGTATATTGGAAGGAACTATGTGACATAATGGAATGGTCCAAGACTCATGTTACCTCGACTCTTCATATCTGCTGGGGTGCACAGGCCGGAATATATTATCATTACGGCATTAATAAGATAGCGCTTCCACAGAAGATGTTCGGGGTATTTCCTCACAATGTACATCACAGGAAAGAGCCTTTTGTACGTGGCTTTGATGATGTATTCTTTATACCTCACAGCCGTCACACAACCATCGATCCCAAAGAGGTATGGGCGGATGACAGGCTTACGGTACTTGCAGATTCACCGGAAGCAGGCATCTGCATGGTGCTTGCAAAAGAGGGACGTCAGGTATTTGTATTCGGACATCCCGAGTATGACAGGATGACACTCGATCAGGAGTACAAGAGAGATCTTGCAAAGGGCATGGATATCCAGATGCCTAAAAACTACTATCCAAACAATGATCCTGAGCAAAAACCGCTCCTTACATGGCGTGCTCATGCAAATACTATGTATTCAAACTGGCTTAACTATTATGTATATCAGACCACGCCTTACGATGTAGATTCAATAGGAATTTGATAATAAATAAGCGTTTTAGATACTGGGCAATAGATTTTAAGTGTATTCGTTGTGGGATACACTTTTTTTTTATGAAAATAATGAATTTATTCTTGTTCATCTAAATTTTTTAATGCAAACTTTAAGGCTTGTATAACAAATTCATTTGAACTGACATTTGCATCTTGTGCTCTGCGAGCAATCATCTCGGAAAGACATTTAGGAATTCGGAATGTTCTGTTTATATATTCTGTTTTATTTATTTTGAATTTCATCTGAACTGCTCCTTACTTTTATATATTTTGGATTTAAGAGAATAATATAACAATTTTGAAAAAATTTCTACACGTATTTAAAACACGCAAAAAATTATACAATATAATACATAATAAGAAATTTTGTTTTCAAAATATGATAAATAAGACAACAAAGTATAAATAGTAAATATACAAAGTTAATACACTATAACAGAATAACCATATTATAGGGTGTATATATGGTGTGGAAAGTGGTTGCAAAAAAAGAGTGTATATGTTAATATTTACAAGACGAAGAAAGCATTATAAAATAGGAAGGACGGAAGAAAATGCAAAAAGTATACTGGCATCTTCCAGGTTTTTGTTATTTTTATAAATTAAATACTAAAATAATACGTCTGATGAAGGAACATCCTGAAAAGTTTTATGACGGATATGAAATAGGAAGTGTATATGGTACATTCCCCGGAGCTATATGGAATGGTGGGAGAGCTGTATTCGGTGTAATGTCCAAAAAAGACATAAAACTGGTACTTGACAACTACAACAAGCTCGGTATACCTGTCAGATTTACCTGGACAAATTCCCTTTTAGAGGAAAAGCATTTAAATGATACATACTGCAATCTCATCATGGAGCTTGCAAACAACGGTAGAAATCAGGTGCTTGTTAATCGTGATGTACTGGGTGATTATTTAAGAAAGACCTACGGCTCTGTATCAGATACCGAAAAAATATCATATACAAAAAACGGATACGCCGGTTACATGGATGAATTTGGAGAAGCGACATCAGGCTTTGCTTTTATTTCCTCAACAACCAAGCGTATCACTGATTTAGGAGATGTAAAAAAAGAACTGAACGGAGATTATGCTTTAGTAGTCCTTGATTATGACTTAAACTGCGATGAGACAACTCTTAAAGCACTTGAACCCTATGCGGACAGGCTTGAGATATTGGTTGATGAAATATGTTATCCTCATTGTCCTAAGCGTAAGGATCATTATGCAGACGAATCGCTAATGCAGCTTACTTTTGATAAGGATACGAGATACGAGTGTACCAACAAGATGACAAGGCCATCCTTCGCTGAAGCTATGAAACGTCCTCATTTCATCAGCAATGAAAAGCTTCCGGAGTATATTGAAAGAGGCTATCACAATTTCAAGATAGTAGGCCGAGGTCTGCCTCAGGACATGGTGCTTGAATCATATCTTTACTATCTTGTTAAAGAAAAAGACAGGGATTTCATAAAGAAGCAACTGCTTCAGTGATACTCAATAGGTTCACTGCTGGAATCCGAGATCATTTCCCTGAGCTCTTCAAGCTCCTTGGGAGTGAGATTCCTCCAAGTACCTGACTTAAGATGACCGAGGCGTATATTCATAATACGGACTCTTGTAAGAGCGCGGACTCTATAACCCAAGGCTTCACACATACGGCGGATCTGCCTGTTGAGACCTTGGGTTAATATTATTTTAAACTGTCTTTTATCCAATTGCTCAATCTTGCAGGGACGGGTGACAGTTTCCAAGATAGGAACACCGCTGCCCATAATCCTGATAAATTCGGGTGTAATATCTTTATTTACCGTTACAAGATACTCTTTTTCGTGGTAATTACCGGCTCTTAAGATCTTGTTTACGATATCACCGTCATTGGTAAGCAAAATGAGTCCTTCGGAGTCCTTGTCGAGTCTTCCGATGGGGAAAATACGCTTTCCATAGTTTATGAAGTCAATGATATTGTCAGGCTCACGCTTATCGGTTGTGCTGACAATGCCGACAGGCTTATTAAAGGCGATAAGAATAAGATCCTCGTTCTTAGAGATATCCTTTCCCTGTACGGTGACCTTCTGTCCGGGAAGAACCTTACTTCCCATCTGAGCCAATTCTCCATCAATCCTTACTTTACCGTCAGAAACAAGTTTATCAGCCTCACGGCGTGAGCATATTCCGGACTCGGCAAGATACTTATTGATACGTGTACCTGCTTCAGAGACAGTGTTTTCATCAGTTACCGGTTTATTATTGAACATTTCTTTCTTAGCTTTCATAACATATCCTTATTAATTATATATGATTTTTTATATATGATTTTTACAATATTCTGCAATCCCAATAAATACGACGTGATACGGAAAATCATGAATTCATTGGAATTACCACGATACAATATGATACCACTATATTTAAGAATTATCAATTGTTTTTTAAGGTTAGGTATAGCAAAAAAAGATTTGATATATACTACAATTTATGATAAAATATCATACAGTTGCGTAATAACATAACTTAATTCGGAAATGTCACACATTTACATTTCCTGTGCGCTGTGTTATCGTAAAAACATACAAGAATCAAAGGAAAACAGTCAAAATGAGTAAAAACACGATCTACTGGCATATACCGGGTATATGCTACTTCGGAATGATAAATCACATTCTTCTGGATGCAATGGATAAATATCCCAGCCGTTTCAGGGAAAACTACAAAATAGCATCCTGCTACGGTACTTTCCCGGGTGCTATATGGAACGGCGGAAGAAACTTCATTAACGGTATCAGCACCAAGCCGGAGGTTGAATCCATCATCAAATCCTACAATTCAAAGGGAATCCCCGTTCGTTTTACATGGACTAACGTTCTCCTAGAGGAGAAACATATCTATGACACCTACTGCAACATGATCATGCAGGTCGGGAACAACGGCATGAACCAGGTACTTGTAAACCGTCCTGTTTTGGAGGAATACATAAGGAAGGAATATCCCAAGTATAAGATCATATCCTCTACAACTAAGAGAATACTCAATCTTGATCAGCTGCTTGATGAGATAAAGAAGGATTATTTCCTTGTAGTTCTTGATTATGACTTAAATCACGATCAAAACGTTATCGAGAAAATCCTCCCCGAAGCCGGAAGAATAGAAATACTTGTCAACGAAACCTGTAATGCACACTGTCCCAAGCGTTCGGATCATTACAAAGAGATATCACGTCATCAGCTGGAATACAACCCTCAGATACAGTATCCCTGCTGGGATCCGTCTCCTGATAAGAGAACATTTACAGGATGTCAGAAACGTCCGTCGTTTATGAGCATAGATGATGTTGAAAAGTATGCTGAAATGGGCTTTAAAAACTTTAAGATAGTAGGCCGCGGCGAGGGCAAGGAATTCCTGATAGATTCATATCTTTATTATCTTGTTAAAGATGACAGCCGTGATTTTATCAGAAATTACATTATGAATTCAATTATGAAGATGTCTGCACCGGTAAACACGCCCAGAGGACCGGTATCACCTCTGGTACGTCAACCGCTCAGAAGATAAAAAAGTAACTTATATTAGGAGGTATTTATGATACAGGATTTATTCAGTAGCAAAAAAGCTCTTTTTGCAGACGGAGTTCAGACCGTGCTCCGTGCGCACGAAAACAGAAACCGCAGAGTTGTTCTGCTAAAAGGAAATATGGTACAGAACTCTCGCAGCGCTTCTAACGGCATCAGTGCCAGAGTAAACAAAAACGGTACATATGGTTTTGCTTCAACAGCTGACTACGATTCTGAAGGGGCAGATAAGGTACTAAAGGCTGCTACAGAAAATGCGCTTTTCTTATCAAAGCATTCAAACAGAAACATAGAACTGCCTGCATCTCTTGGTACCGGTACGGTGAAGCTTAACGCAGAAATAATCGATACCGAACAGAAAACTATTATTGAGGCATGTAAAACTATTGACGATTACATCGTAAAGAAGTATCCGGATCTTATCAGCCGTACAGTTGTTTATACAGAGGACTCACAGGACAGGATAATCTATACTTCAGATGCATTTAACGGACATCTTGTAACTCCCAGATGCTATATCTATGTTATGATGAGTGCCGAAGCTAAGGATGGCAGTCCCGTTGAGCTGTTTAAGGCATTCGGAGGATTTGGAAGCTTTAACGATAATTTCGGTAAGCTTGACGAAGTATATGAAGGAATTGATCTTCTTTATAAGAGAGTAATGGACAAAAAGGAAGGTGTTTATGCTGAGGCAGGCTTAAAGACCGTTATTCTTTCACCATTTATGGCAGGAATGCTTGCACATGAGGCAGTTGGTCATACCGTAGAGGCAGACCTGGTACTCGGTGGCAGCGTAGCCGGTCCTTCTTTGAATAAACGTGTCGGATCAGATCTGGTAAATCTCGTTGATTTTGCTAACATGTATGAAGGAAAGATGGCACCGCTTCCCGTATATATGGATGATGAAGGTATCGTTGCAAGTGATGTGGAACTTATAAAGGACGGCATCCTTGTCGGATACATGAATGACAGAGAAACTGCTAAGCATTTCGGTATGGAGCCTAGGGGAAATGCCAGAGGCTGGGGCTTCGCAGATGAGCCTATCATACGTATGAGAAATACCTGTGTTCTTCCCAGAAAGAATACCGTAGAAGAGTTGATTTCATCAGTAGAAGACGGATATTATCTTATCGATTCCGGAAACGGACAGGCAGACCTTACCGGTGAGTTTATGTTCGGTGTAACCTGTGGTTATGAGATTAAAAACGGAAAACTCGGAAAGGCGCTTCTTGATACCACGGTATCAGGTGTGGCATTTGAAATGTTAAAGACCGTTGATATGGTATCGAACGAGGTTGAGTGGACTTCCAGCGGTTTCTGCGGTAAGAAACAGCCGATGGCTGTAGCTATGGGCGGTCCTCATATGAGATGTAAGATAATGATCGGTGGAAGGTAGAAGGGAGAATATAAATGGCAAATATAAGAGATATCGCCGACAGCTTTGATAAGATCATCAAAGATAAAGGCATAGAGAAATATAAATATACATTAACAGAGTCTGAAAAGAGAGAGTTAAACGTTGAAAACGGCGAGTTTAAGCTTTTCCGTACAGTATTTTCCAACTCGGGATCTATAAAGGTATTTAAGGACAACAAGATCGGTTCCGCAAGCGGAAATGATCTTTCTGAAGAAGCACTTGAGAGCTTTGCGGCAGATGCTTTGGCTGCAGCTGAATCTTCACCCGAAGATCCCGCACATGACATCGCTCCTTATGTTGAGCCCCATGTATTTAAGCAGGGTATATTGGAGCCTGATATCGATAAGTTCCTTGAGAGACTAAAGGAATTTTTAGCTACGGTAGCAAAGGAATATCCTTTGGTAAAGATCATCCAGTCAACTGGTTCATATGACAGATGGAACTGGTTATCAAGAAATTCAAACGGTACTGAGTTTGAGGGCTTTGGCGGACAGTACGGTTTCTCAATCGAGATCTGTGCAAGTGATGGCACAAATACTACAGGCTTTGATTATACAGGCATCGGTACAAACGATCTTGATAAGCCTTTTATCGACCTGGGAACTATACGCAGGCATATTGTTGATATTCAGAACAGTCTTGTAACCGAGAATATTGAAGGTAAGTTTGAAGGTACAGTAATATTCACACCTGAGCTTACCGGCGAATTTATCGGTGGGGTGCTTGGCAACTATTGCGGTGAAGGTGTTGTAATAGACGGCACCAGCCAGTGGCTTGACAAGGTTGGAGAAAAGGTCGCGGATGAAAAGCTTACCGTAAGATTTGACCCTTATGATGAGAGGATCAACATGGGTGAACGTGCAACTGCTAACGGATTCCTTTCAGAACCTTATACAGTTATAGAAAAAGGCGTTCTTAAGACTCATCAGTTAAGCCTTTACGGTGCAAACAAGACAGGTCGTCCGTTAGTAAAGAATACCGGCTGGGATATAATCATCGAGCCCGGCGACACGAGCTATGACGAGATGCTGGCATCAGTAAAGAAGGGTATCATCCTTGGCAGATTTTCAGGAGGATCACCCGGAGCAAACGGCGAGTTCTCTGGAGTTGCAAAGAACAGCTTCCTGGTAGAGGACGGCAAGGTTAAATGTGCTCTTTCAGAGTGTATGATCAGCGGCAACTTAGGAGAAGTTGTAAAGAATATCCGCTCCATTTCAAAAGAACTTATATGTGACGGCGGAAGCGTATTACCTTATATGGCAGTGGACGGTATCATAATTTCCGGTAAATGATTAAATTGTAATTTTGATTAACTTGTCATTTTGACTAATAGGATATGTTGAAACTACAACTGATGATTATTTAAAGGTCGCAGATGGTTGGCATTCATATATTCAGTATTTAAATTATTCCGGATATAATTATACTAATAAACAAGGCTGTTCTTTTGCAGTTTCGTAGAATATATTTTTAGTCACTTAAAAATCCTGACTTTTTTGGAATATATCATGAAAAAAATTTTATTGTATATTCTTTTGGCAATATCTGCAGTTTGTATTAGTGTTTTAGTTACAACCTCTATATTGCCGATAAAAGAAGCGGATAAATATTCAAAATACTCCTCATTTAATGAAATCAATTCATTTAATATCGTGGCGGAAAATTGTGATAATATATATATGCTCCTATTTAATGGAGATGATGTTTATAAAGGCTATATAACAAAGAATGAGGACATTGATAATATAATTAAATCTATAAGGGAACTCAAAATAAAATTTGAAGAAAAAGTGATTGAAGATAAAGACACTTATGGCAATTATGGGGATATGTTGATTCTAAATAGCAAAAATGATTCATTTAAAATACAGCTTTCATTTGTGAGTCATAATAGAGTTGAAATTTTTGGAAATTATTGTAATTATTTGTTTAAAATTGAGTCCTCAACAGACGAAATAGATCAGATAATTGAAAATATAAGAAATCAATCAGTGACATATTAGATTAGGAATTACAAAATTAATCTTGAATTATTATATGAATTGTGTTATAAATATCTTTAATGTTTTATAAAAGCTTTAAGGAGGACAAAGAAATGGCAAAGAAAGATATTGACTGGGGCAGTCTGGGATTCGGATATGTTAAGACCGATTACAGATATGTTTCCAATTACAAAGACGGTGCATGGGATGCAGGCACCATGACAGAGGACGGCAATGTAGTACTTAGCGAGTGTGCAGGCGTTATCCAGTACGCTCAGACAGTATTTGAGGGCTTAAAGGCTTATGAGACAGAGGATGGCAGGATTGTTACCTTCCGCCCTGACTTAAACGCTGAGAGAATAGAGCAGTCTGCAAAGAGACTTGAGATCCCCGTATTCCCTAAGGAGAGATTTATTGACGCTGTAAAGCAGGTAGTTAAGGCAAATGCTGACTTCGTTCCTCCTTACGGTTCAGGTGCAACTTTCTATCTTCGTCCCGTACTTTTCGGAACAAACCCTGTTATCGGTGTTAAGCCCGCTAACGAGTATCAGTTCAGAATCTTCGGAACACCTGTAGGACCTTACTTCAAGGGCGGCGTAAAGCCTCTTACGATCAAGGTTAGTGATTTTGACCGTGCTGCACCTAACGGCACAGGTAATATCAAGGCAGGTCTTAACTATGCTATGTCATTACATGCAATCGTTACCGCTCATGCTGAGGGTTACGATGAGAACATGTATCTTGATCCTAAGACCAGAACAAACGTTGAAGAGACCGGTGGTGCAAACTTCCTGTTTGTAACCAAGGACGGCAAGGTTGTTACTCCTAAGTCGGACAGCATCCTTCCTTCGATCACACGTCGTTCACTTGTTTATGTTGCTCAGCATTATTTAGGACTTGAAGCAGAAGAGAGAGTTATTCCTTTCGAGGAAGTTAAGGATATGGCTGAGTGCGGTCTTTGCGGTACTGCAGCAGTTATCTCACCTGTCGGCAAGATCGTTGACCATGGTAAGGAGATCTGCTTACCCAGCGGCATGACAGAGATGGGACCTATCACCAAGAAGCTTTTCGATACTTTAACAGGTATTCAGATGGGCCGTATCGAAGCTCCCGAGGGCTGGATCTACGAGATCAAATAATTAAAAGATATTATTATAATATTCAATTTAAAAGACCTGCCGTTTTTGGCAGGTCTTTTTCAATTTAGGCTTCATCCGGTTTAACATAGCCCTTAAATGTTATCGGTTCATCCTCCGGTACATTATATACCTTCTCAAAGGTATTTCTTTCACGAAGCTCCCTATATTCTGAAGGCGTACAATTTTTAAGCTTTTTAAACATCCGGTTAAAGGTTGATATGCTTGGAAATCCGCATCTGATAGAAACATCGGTTATTTTTAAGGAAGGATTGATCAACAGCTCCTCCGCAACCTTAATTCTTTTATAGCACAGGTAATCATAGAAGGTTGTGTTTGCAAATTGCTTGAACAGCCTTGTGAAATGAAATTTGGAGTAACCTGTAAGCTCAGCTGCATATTCCAAAGTGATGTCTTCAAAATAATGTGAATCGATATAAGTGAAGAGTGAATTGAATTTATTCATGTATTCGCTCTGTTTATAATCTGATTTTGAAGGTGTTGTCATCAGCTTATCCATTCTGTCCTGACCGAGAATGGCAAAGAAATAAAGGATTTCCGAGTACATTCTAAGCTCCCACATCGGTTCCTCGGTAAAATATATTTCTGCCATTCTATCGATGCAATCAAGGTATTTTGTAATCGTATCCGGGGCATTATTCTTATTGATAAGAACAGCTGACGTAAAAAACGGAAGAAATGAAGAAAAACTCTTGATCTTTGATACACAGTCAAGATCGAAGAGGCAGATATAACGTTCGCCTTCCTCAGGAGCAATGGTTTCATGAAGTTCTCCGGAAGGTATTACGATTATATCTCCGGGCCTAAGAACATATTTTACGTCGTGTATAACAAGAGTATAAATATTGGTAATGGGAGCCACAATTTCAACAGCAGAGTGCCAATGACATTCAAAACTTCTTGAAATATCGTTTTTCCACATTCTTACATTTGAACCACGGACAAAGTCAACTCTTTCTCTGTCACCCTCAACCTCTCGATGGTAAGTTCTGTTAAATGTATCAACTATCATATAAATCCCCTTACAATTAAACTTATCAAATGTTGCTATCAGTATATCACATATTTTCATTTTTGTAAATAGTAACAATTATTAACTACGAAAACGATATACTCCGCAATAAATAAGAAGCTTAATCGCAATAAAACGATAGCGGACTATTTTGCTTTTAATATAATATTAATAAAAATGAATTTCAATTTAGAAATAATTTGTTTATTTTTATGAAAAAAGAGGTTCAAAATGGCAAAATCTAAGGATAAAGAGGTTACAAATTCTGAGACAAAAATCAAGATTAAAACCAGAATTAGCTTCAAGACCAGCTTTAAAAAATATTGGCAGTTATACGTATTGCTTTTGATACCGATCGTATATTTCCTGGTTTTTAAGTATGGTCCAATGGAATACATCATTACGGCATTTAAGAAGTATAAGATGAATACGTCCGTTTGGGATATGGGATGGGCCGTGAACAAGAAAAAGGAAACCGATATTTTATTCCATTTCAAGGAGGCATTCCAGGACAAACTGTTCTTAAAGGCTTTAAAGAACACAATTGTTCTGAACTTCCTGGATCTTCTGGTAGGCTTCCCGGCACCTATCATTTTTGCACTTATACTTAACGAACTCGTCTTTAAGAAATTCAAAAAAACCGTTCAGACCATAGCATATATGCCTCATTTCCTTTCCTGGGTTATCATATACAGCCTTTCTTTAAAGGTTTTTGCAACAGATGACGGTATTCTGAACATGCTTATAACAAAGCTTGGCGGAGAAGCCGTGCCTTTCCTGACCAATGAGACTTTGTGGGTTGTAACTTATGTATTCCTTGGCGTATGGCAGAACTTTGGATGGGGTTCCATTGTGTATCTTGCTGCAATCGCAGGTATTAATCCTGAACTATACGAAGCAGCTTCGGTTGACGGTGCCGGAAGATTTAAAAAAATGTGGCATATTACACTACCGGGAATCAAGCCTACAATAGTCGTACTTCTTATTATGAACCTCGGAAATATCCTGGGAGGCGGATTTGACAGACCGTACGCATTACAGAACAGTATGGTACTTGATAAAGCCGAAGTTATATCTACCTACGTTTACAAAAAAGGTATTTTGGGAGCCAAATATGAATTGACCACCGCGGTTGGTCTTTTCCAATCCTTAGTCGGTGTTGCATTCCTGCTTACAGCCAACTTCATATCAAGAAAGTTGGGCGAAAGGGGGATTTGGTAACTGTCGCAAGGAGGGGCCCGCTGCGAAGCAGTGGGAAGATGCCTTGTGACACGGACCCATCCCGAAGGGATGGGGTAAAAATGTCAAAATAGGATGGTATTACCATGATAAAATCAGCAAAAACACGCCGCGGCGACAGGATATTTGTTATAATCTGTATTTTTGTTTCGGCAATATGTCTTATCCCGATGCTCAACCTGGCTGCAAGATCACTTTCAAGCACGGGAGCTCTTGTAAGACATGAGGTTTCGATTTTTCCTAAAGGACTTAACTTTACGGCATATGAGTATGTATTTGGAAATGCCAAATATGTAAGATCGTTCTTCTGGACAGCCCTGCTTACATTGATCTGTACGGTTGTTTCGCTTACTATGACCGCAATCTGTGCATATCCTCTCATTTTCCATAAGCTGAGGGGCAGGGGCTTAATCAACGTCCTTATAACAATAACCATGTTCTTCAACGCGGGTACAATTCCGAATTACCTGCTTATGAAGAAACTTGATCTTTTAAACAACGCATTGGTTCTGATAATTCCGAGCTGTTTGTCCGTATATAACATGATAATAATGAGAAGCTTTTTCTACGGTATCCCGGATTCCCTTCGTGAGTCGGCTGAGATAGACGGAGCCAATTACTTTACGATATTGTTAAAGATATACATACCGCTTTCAAAACCGGTATTTGCTACTCTGGCACTGTTTTATGCGGTAGGGCGTTGGAACGGTTATTCGGATGCGCTGATGTATATTAACAACAAGCGCGAAGATCTCTATCCTTTACAGTATTATCTTTATACCATACTTAAGAGCCAGTCGGATCTTTCGGCACAGGAAGGTTTCTCGACTCCGGGTCTCAATGAAACCATTAAGTCTGCGATAGTAATGTTTTCAACAGTTCCTATACTGGTAATCTACCCGTTTCTGCAAAGATATTTCATTCACGGCGTAACACTTGGTGCAGTAAAAGAATAAGTATAAATTTATAACGGAATAAGCGGATATAGGGGTAATATCCGTTAATTCATAAATAACAATCACTATTTATATGGAGGAAAAATCGTGAAAAAAGTATTAGCTTTGTTACTTGCTTTATGCATGATCCTTTCATTGGCTGCATGTACAAAGGATGATGGCGAAAGCACACCTACACCTGCGCAGAACAATGATACAACAACACCTGCACAGAGCAACAATAATGACACAACAACAAAAACTCCCGATCCCACACCTACAGATATTCCTGTAGTTGAAATCGAGGACAAGGATGAGATCAAGGAACTCACAAACGGTCAGCTTGTTGACGGAAAGTTCCCTGAGACAAAGCATATCACCGTAGAAGTATACGATCGTAACGGCGGAACACCCGCAAACGACAATATGTATACTGATTTCATCAAGAAGGGTATGCTTGAGAAGTACAATGTAGAGGTTGAATTTATAGCTGTTGACCGCTGGTCAGAGGTAGAGCAGATCAACAACCTTCTTGCATCGGAAGATGCTCCCGACATCTGCTATTCATACAGCTTCCCTACAATCCAGTCTTATGCTGATAAGGACGGTATCCTTGATATGTCAGAGTACCTTACAGACGAGTACAAAGGACTTTTCCCCAACCTTTGGAACTGGTTAGGCACGGCAGGTATCAACTATCGCAAGAATCCTCAGGACGGAACAATTATCGCTATTGAGGGAAAGAGAAACGCTACAGAACGTATCGTTACATTCGTACGTAAGGATTGGCTTGACAAGCTCGGAATCGCAGCTCCCACAACCACACAGCAGTTTGAGGATATGCTTGTTGCTTTCAAAAACAATGCAGAAACTCTTCTCGGATCTGATGCCGGTAAACTTATCTGCTACGCAGTAACTGAGGATGTTGGCTGGACAGCTGCAGGTCTTATTGAGTCGAAGATTGACCCTAACATTTCCGATAAGGATCAGTATGTTTACGGTTTTGATGACAGAAGATTTACAATACCCGGAACAAAGGAAGCTGTTAGAATCCTTAATAAGTGGTATAATCAGGGCCTTCTCTGGAATGATTTCGCTCTTTACGGAAGCGGTGACACCACACTTGATGATTATCTTAAGGCCGGTTATGTAGGTGCATATACACAGAACTATGACCTTGTATTCAGAAACGGTGAGGAAGGTATCAACTATACACTTTCTCAGCTCGTAGGACCTGACGCTAAGTTTGTTGCTATCGATCCTTTCGAGGATTCGAACGGAAATCATACAAAGTACCTTTACAGTGCGGTAGGATCTGACAGAAAGATTTTCTTCCCCGCAACCAATAAGGAACCCCTTGCTTGTATGCTTTATCTTGATTTTATTTCTGACGCTGCAAACGTAGAATATCTCCAGATCGGTGATGAAGGCATCACTCATACAAAGGACGCAAACGGTGTTGTTTATATCCAGGCAGCTGATGACGATCATGCAAGTGCTCGTCCCAATTCAAGCTATAACATCGACCTTACAATGACAACCAACGGACTTCGTCTTGCTTCTGACGAGCTTACCATCAAGTCTATGGCTTACGGTTATGCTAACGTTGATCCCGAAGATGTTGTAAATGCGATTAATGTATCACTTAATGACGCTAAATATCCTACATCCATAGATCTTGGAACAATTGATTCCGAAGCATCCGTAGGAGATACTCTTACCTCATATCAGAGAGCTGCATTCGATAAGTCTGTAGCAGCTCCCGTTGCTGATTTTGATTCTGTATGGGACAGCGCAATGGCTGATTACCTTGCAGCAGGCGGACAGGACATCATTGATGAGCGTCTTGAAAAGTGGACAGAAGCATACGGTAATGCTACAATGCTTCCTTAATGAGAGTTACTTTTTTCTAAATAATCTTTAACCGGAACACGAGGGCGGATCCTGATAATTTCAGAGTCTGCCCTCGCGGCATTTAATTTATTTTAGCAAAATTAAGCAATAATTGAAAAGAAAATACGTTTAAATCGATTGATATTTTAAAAAGAATATAGTACACTTAATTCAATATATATAGTGGAGGTAGTAACAATGCCAGGACCAGTTGCACCGAAGGATCCGGTTAAGAAAAGACCGGCAATATATCTAATGTATGATAAGCAGATTTTTGCAAATCCGTTTAAGGACGGAACCGGTGTCTGCTTCCTTTTTATGGATGACGGCAGAATGCCTGCTATGGCAAATATGGTAGGCGGAGTCGAGGACGAAGAAATACTGAAAATGTTAGGAAAGACCGAGGACTTTAAGAAGCTTGTTTACGGAATCGGTGTTTCAATGATAAATGAACAGAAGGTGGATGGTGAATTCGTTCTCCAGATGTACGGAAAAAGCGATACCTACAACAGCGGAACCTCGCTTAAAACCAGACTTTCCTCCGACGGAACCGAATACCTAATACCTTTAGGAGAGGTAGAATGGGGTAATGATGATGACCGTATCGGCCAGATACGTTTTCACTTTGATAAAGCAGAATTCCCTGCTACCGTAATGGTTAAGATGTATCTTAACGACGGATATACGGCACCTGAATTTGTTCCTTCAGATCCGGTCGACGTAAATTCGGACAGATATAAGGAACTTATAGCTCAGTCGCTTGTATCTATGGGAAATTATGAAAGATTAAAGAAGGCTATAGAAAAGGCTAAATCAGGCGGTTCGGTTAAAATGGCTTTCATAGGCGGTTCTATTACACAGGGAGCCGGTGCAACTCCGATTAATGCCGAGTGCTATGCATTTAAGACCTACAAGGCATTTGACGAGCTTTTTGCCAAGAATCATAACACTGAATATATCAAAGCCGGTGTGGGCGGAACACCTTCAGAGTTTGGTATTGTAAGATTTGACAGGGATATATTAAGGGACGGATATTTCCTTGACGGTTCAAAATCCTCAGAGCCTAACAGAAATCCTGATATAGCAATAGTTGAATTCGCCGTAAATGACGAAGGCGATGAGACGAAGGGCAAGTGCTTCGAGGGACTTATAAGACGTTTCCTTGAAATGGAGAATATGCCTGCAGTTATCGTAATCTTCAGCGTATTCATAGATGATTACAACCTTCAGGAGAGACTTTCACCCATAGGATTCCACTATGAGATTCCCATGGTAAGCGCAAAGAATGCCGTAACAGATCAATTCTATATGTCAAAGGAACAGGGCAGGATCATTACCAAGGATCAGTATTTCTATGACAGATATCATCCGACAAATCTTGGCCATACAATTATGGCTGACTGTATAATCAATCTGATAAAGAAGGTTGCTGAAGCAGATGCTGCGGTTCCTTATAAATTACCCGAATCGCCCAAAATGTCCGATTCTTTTGAATATGTGAGTCTAATAACAATAGGTGCGGATTCAAAAGACCTTGCCGGCGGGAAATATGTCGGAACAGGAACAACCGGAGAAGACAATATGGGTAACTCCTGGTCAATAAGCAATTTCGACCTCGGTGACTTTACAGAAAAAGATGATGCTTCGCAATATGCAGAACGTGATTTTGACCTGTTTGGAACCATGCAGTTCCCTGACAACAGAAGACATGTATCGGGCTCAACCCCCCTAAGCTTTGACACGGAAAGCAAACTGTTAATGGTAGTAACTAAGGATTCTGCGGCTCCCGATGAAGGAAATGCCGATATTTTCGTTGACGGAGAACTTGTAAAGACCGTTGATCCTCGTGAAATCGGTTGGACCCACTGTAATGCAATGATCATTTTTAATAATGATACCAAAGCAAAACACAATGTAAAGATTGCTATGCATCCCGGTGACGAAGACAAGAAATTCACAATTTTAGCATTTGGTATAAGATAAAAAATTTAAGGCATGTCCAAATACACATGGCATGCCTTTTTGTTATAAATCTTTAAAGCGAAAAATAGTATGATAATATGGTATTCTAATTGACTATAATGGGCTCATTTGCTATAATATATAGTTAATCGATGGACTGGATTAAAAGAGGTATTGTGGTTTTAATAATTTGGAAGCTATATAGGGATGAAGAATTGGAAAACCTGGAAAATTGTTCTTTTTATAGCGTTATGTATCTGCATGAATATAGGAGGAAAAATATTGGCCGTATGGTTGGAATTGCCGTTGTGGGCGGATTCCTTTGGTACGGTTCTGTGTGCATATGTGGCAGGCCCTATTTGCGGTGCTATGGTGGGACTTACGGGAAATGTGGCGTATAGTGTCGTTAGTTCAGTTTCTGCAGCCTATACGATTACAAGTATCGCATTAGGAATTATTGTCGGTATTGCAGCAAAAAAGAATTGGTTTGAACGGTTGTACGGCTTTATGAAGGTCGCTTCCCTTACTATGATAACCGCATTGGTCGTATCAGTGCCCGTGAACATAATCCTTTCTGCAGGTTCTACCGGCAACAAATGGGGCGATTGAGTAATCAATTACCTTCTTGATAAAGAATGGCCGAGCCTATTGTGCTATATTTTAGGACAGCTCGCCATAGAGTTTGTCGACAAAATGCTTACCATAGCCGTCATATACCTGATTATTTGGATCAACAACCTTCGACATAACAGGAACAATGAAAAGACTGCAGCAAAGAGCAGTGCTGCAAGTACTGTTATAGCATTGTGCGTTTTACTTGGAATGTCGGCACCTGTAAATGTCAAGGCTGACACTTCATCCGAAGCGATAGATTATAATGATTATGTAAAAACCGTGTATAGCAGCAATAATGGCTTGCCTTGCGGTGAAGCCAATGATATTGCCCAGACTAATGACGGTGTACTTTGGATCGGTACGTATGCCGGACTGTACCGCTATAATGGACGGGAATTCCGCTGGATAGATAATTATGAATCCGTAAAGAACGTAAACTGCCTTTATGTGGATGAGGAAGGTCGTCTTTGGATCGGAACAAATGATAACGGACTTTCAATCGTCATACGTGAAAAGATAGTAAACGTAATCGACATGTCCAGTGGGCTTCCGTCAAATTCCGTGCGCTGCATAACCCGTGCTTCTGACGGATACTATTATATCGGGACCACCAGCAGTCTGCAGGTCCTTATGATGAACAATGGACTTAAGGCTGCCTTTACACTTCCCGATGTCAACTATGCCGACAGTATATCAGCAGATGAGCTTGGTCATGTGGCAACCATCGCCTCTGACGGACGCTTGTTCTTGCTTAAAAAGGGTGAAGTCCTGACTTCGCTGCAACTGGATGACGAACTTGAACTGTTTAACTGCTGTGCCTTTGCGCCTGACTGAACGCTTATGGTGGGTACTTCTACAAATCATGTTTATCAATTTGACGTATCAGGTGATGATTTTAAGGAATTGAAGGTAGAAACCTGCAGTGACGTATCCAGTATAAACAATATTAATTTCTTAGATGACGGAACGCTTTTCCTTTCAACCGACAGCGGTGTATTTTATTTTGACGCAAGCGGATATCACCACTTGAATACAAATGATTTCAACAACTCCATAGACAACATGCTTTATGACTATCAGGGCAACCTGTGGTTTACTTCATCAAGGCTTGGCCTGCTTCGCTTGGCTAAATCACCCTTCAAGGATATATATGGCGCCATAGGTATGGAGCGTCATGTTGTAAATGCGATCGTATTCTGGCAGGGAAATTATTACATCGGTACGGACAAGGGACTTGATGTGGTTGACAGGGCCTGTCATAATCAGGTGGAAAACAGTCTGACCTCAGAGCTTTCCGGAAAACGTATCCGTTGTATGTATGTGGATGGAAATAATCATTTATGGGTTTGTACTTATGGAAGCGGGCTAAAGGAGTATTCGCCTGAGGGCGAGAGCTGGTCATATAATGCCGACAATGGCAGCTTCGGAAACCGTGCCCGTATCGTTACAGGCCTTTCGGATGGTACAATTTTGGCCGCAGGTGACACGGGTATTAGTTATATCAGGGACCATAAGGTGGAAAGGACCATCCGTAACGAGGATGGCCTGATAAATTCAATGATACTGACCATTACAGAGCGAAGCGACGGAACAATCCTTGCGGGAACCGACGGTGACGGTATCGCCGTACTTAAGGATGGCAAAGTTGAGAGAATGCTCACCAGGGACGATGGTTTGAGCAGTGGCGTTATCCTGCGTACGATAAAGGATCCGAAATCAGAGGGCGTATTCATTGTTACCAGTAACAGCCTTTGTTATCTTGAACCGGCAGGAAAAATCCGAATACTTGATAAATTCCCCTATTTCAACAATTATGACATCTGGGTCAAGGACGAGGACACCTTCTTCGTCATGTCCAGTGCCGGAATCTATGTTGTAGAACGAGACGAGCTCGTTGAAGGCTGCGAGCTTGCATGGGAGCTTCTGGATGCAAGAAGGGGTCTTGGTACGTCATTGACTGCAAATTCGTGGAACTATTACAACGGAAACAATGAACTGTTTCTTCCTTGCGATACGGGCGTTTACCAGATCGACGTAGAAAAGTACAACAGTGATATAAGGTCATACCGTATGCAGCTGGCATCCGTAAAACTGGATGGCGTACTGCAGCCGCTCGATAGGACCGGAACAATTACGATAGGACAGGGCGTCAGCCGTGTTGAGCTTGGCCCCGAAATTTTGAACTATACGATTCAGGAGCCCAATGTAGGCTACTACCTTGAAGGTTATGACACCCAATGGACGATAGTTCCCCAGAACAGCCTGAACAACATAATTTACGTAAATATTCCTTCAGGATCATATACCTTCCATCTGGCAATAATAGATATGGCCGGTGAAAAGGTCCTTGAGGAACGAAAATTTGAAGTTATAAAAGCCGGAGAATTCTATGAGCAGCCCGGTTTTACAATGTATATGCTCATAGTTCTTTCGCTGTTCCTGATTTGGTTTACATGGCTTGTTGTGCAAAGACAGCTCAATAAACAGCAGATAAAGATTAACATGGCCAACCAGACAGTCATGGCTATAGCAAATGCAGTCGATGCAAAGGACGTACGTACGCACCAGCATTCCACACGTGTTGCTGAGTATTCGGCGCTTATAGCGAAGGAAATGAACTGCTTCAAATGGTGGAGGCGCAACAAGGAGATTGAAAACTTAAGAAAAGCTGCACAGATGCACGATATCGGAAAAATAGGTGTTCCGGACAGCGTATTGAATAAGGTCGGAAGACTGACTGATGATGAGTATGTAAAAATGAAATCACATGTTTTGGGCGGTGCGGAGATCTTAAAGGACTTCACTCTGGTCGATCATGTTGTGGATGGAACCCGATACCATCATGAACGCTTTGATGGCCGAGGTTATCCGGACGGACTTAAAGGTGAAGAAATCCCGCTTTACGGACGTATCATAGGTGTGGCTGACGCCTTCGACGCAATGACTTCAAACCGTGTCTATCGAAATTGTATGGATACCGATTATGTCGTAACGGAAATGCAGAAGGGGCGTGGCACACAGTTCGATCCCGATGTTGTTGATGCGTTTATGCGCCTTATTGATAAGAAGGTTATCGACTTAGATGCGCTTTATGCACAGAAACAATTAGAAATCCAGCAGGCTGATCCGGAAGGACAGGCCGAGCTTAAACGTCGTGTTGAGGAGGACAAGAAAATTCAGGAAGCCCAGCTGAAGAGTGAAGTGGAAGCTAAACCCGGAGATGCAGAGAAGATAAAAGATAAGGACGATTTAAAAGATGGGAAAAATAAGGATGTAACGGATGGGTCATCAGACAAGAAAGGAGAAAAAGCATGAAACGAGTATATATTGTAACGACGTTAACCTGCGTGATCATGCTTGCTGCCTTTATTGGCTGCCTGCGTCTTTTGAATCTTTCGGGCGGAAAAGAAAACCTGAAGGTTGGCTTTATTTACGACAATGATGAAAGCACACCCTACACTTACAATTTTTCACTGGCTAAAGATGCCTTGGAAAAGAAATACGGTGAAAACATTGAAATATTGACCTGCAGCAACGTACTCGACGATGAGATGGAGGAGCCTTTAAGAGATCTGGCTTCTAAGGGCTGCGACATAATTTTCTTTAATGGTTACAGCGAACTGGTTATGAAACTTGCGCCGGAATACCCTAAAACCCAGTTTTGCCAGACCTCCTATATGGATATGAACGGGATAACGGTACCTGAGAACTATCATACGTTTAAGGGAGAGGCATATCAGGGGCGTTATGTGAGCGGAATCGCGTCAGGAATGAAGATAAAGCAGATGATTTCTGAAGGGATTATTACAGAAGATCAGGCTTTGGTCGGTTTTGTTGCGGCATTTCCGACTTCAGAAGTCATTTCCGGATATACGGCATTTTTGCTTGGAATTAGATCAGTGATACCTAACGCTACAATGCGGGTTTGCTATACATATATCTGGAGCAGCTATGCTCTGGAAAAGAGTGCGGCCCAGAGGCTTATTGACGATGGCTGCGTGATCATTTCACAACATACTGATACCATTGGACCTGCTATAGCGTGTGAGGAGGCTTCACAGTCAAAAGAGGTATACTTTGTGGGTTTTAATCAGAGTATGTCGGAGGTGGCTCCGGCAGCATCACTTGTTACGTCAAGGGTATGCTGGGAACCATATGTGACTGCAGCCGTTGAAGCAGTAAGAATGGATAAGAAAATTGAATCCGCTGTTTCCGGGAAGATTAATGGGTCTGACGTTTCCGCAGGCTTTGATAAGGGATGGGTTGAAATGGTTGACCTTAACCAACAGGTTGCAGCTCCCGGAACCGAGGATGCCATGAACGAAGCAATAGCCAAGTTTAAAAAAGGCAAAGTGGATTTTGTATTCAAGGGTAATTATACAGGTGTAAACCCGGATAACCCTTCAGATACCTTTGACCTGAGCAAGGGGTATATAGAGAACGAAAAGACTTCATACCCGCTGTTCAATTACGTTCTTTCTGAAATTATCACCGTGGTTGAATAGTAAATGCAACCGTTAAAGCAATGACTTGTTGGGAGAAAAATTATGGTGATACTTATTGGCGGAAGTTCCCATGTCGGAAAGACACTTTTGGCCCAAAAACTCTTGGAAAAACTGAAAATACCATATCTGTCGCTGGATCATCTCAAAATGATGTTCATTCGTGGAAAACTCACTGATCTGACGGTTGAAGATGATTATGAGATGAGGTATTTTTTGTGGCCTTATGCTGCGGAACTTATAAAAACCGCTATTGAAAACAACCAGAGCATGATAGTGGAAGGCTGTTATATTCCGTCCGAATGGCGTGAATCTTTTGGAGAATCATATCTAAAGGATATTAAATGCTTTTTTATAACAATGTCCGAAGATTATTTAAAGAAGAATATTGACAAAGTAAAGAACTACGGCAGTGTGATAGAGCGAAGGCTTGAGGATGAGGTTGATCTGGAAAGGCTTATCAATTGCAGTAATGAGTTTAAGAAGGAAGCTTTGGAATATGATATCCCCGTAATTGAAATATCCGACAGATATGATATTGATGAGATCATGGACAAGGCTTTAACAATAATCGGACCGGGAGAAAATTTAGAATGAAAATTGCCGTAAGCGCATGCCTTATCGGTGAAAACTGCAAATATAACGGTGGTAACAACTATAATGAAAAACTAATGGACTACCTAAAGGGACATCAAGTAATTCCTGTATGTCCTGAAGTCCTTGGCGGGCTTTCGATTCCAAGAGAACCTGCAGAAATTGTAAATGGTGTTGTAAGCCATTGTGACGGCGGTTCTGTAGATAAGGAGTTCAGATCCGGGGCACAAAAAGCCCTGGAAATCATTCTTGCTGAAAAAGCTGAACTTGTAATACTTCAGTCAAGAAGTCCTTCATGCGGAGTAAATTCTGTCTATGACGGTACCTTTTCCGGAAAACTCGTGCAGGGTGACGGAGTATTTGCAAGTTTACTTAAATGTAATGGAATAAAGGTTATGGACGTTGAAGAACTGTGAAATCAGTATTAAAATTAATTTTTTAGGAGAGGGACAATGAACAAAACAAAAGAACAATTATGCCGTAAGAAGGCGCAGAAACTTGTATCTAAAATGACACTGACCGAGAAGGTTTACCAGCTCCGTCATACCGCACCCGCAATACCCAGATTGGGTCTTAGTGCTTATAATTACTGGAATGAAGCGCTTCACGGGGTTGCACGTGCAGGAGAAGCAACTGTATTTCCGCAGGCTATCGGAATGGCTGCCGCATTTGATGAGGAACTGTTGGGCCTTGTTGCTGACATGATTTCTACAGAAGGCCGTGCAAAATACAATGTACAGAGTAAATACAACGATAACGGTATTTATAAAGGCCTTACCTTCTGGGCTCCTAATATAAATATCTTCAGGGACCCTCGATGGGGAAGAGGTCATGAGACTTACGGAGAAGACCCTTATCTTACATCTCGTTTGGGTGTAAGCTTTGTAAAGGGTATTCAGGGCAGTGACGAGAATTATATGAAAGCTGCTGCATGTGCAAAGCATTTTGCTGTTCATTCAGGACCTGAAAGTATACGGCACAGCTTTAACGCCGAATGCTCACAGCAGGACCTAAGGGAAACATATCTTCCTGCATTTAAGGCTCTTGTACAGGAAGCAAAGGTAGAGGCAGTAATGGGAGCTTATAACAGGACAAACGGCGAAGCCTGCTGTGCATCAAAAACTCTTCTTCAGGATATTTTGAGAAAAGAATGGGGATTTGAAGGCCACGTTACATCCGATTGTTGGGCAATACGTGACATCAACGAAGGACACGGTATTACTTCAAGTCCTGTTGAGTCTGTCGGACTAGCAATGACAAACGGCTGCGATATCAACTGCGGAAATCTCTACGAATATCTTTTACAGGCAGTAGGTCAGGGTTATGCGACTGAAGAAAGAATAGATGAGGCTCTGACAAACGTCCTTACAACTCGTTTTAAGCTTGGAATAATAAAAGAGGATGAAAATGGGAATTTCATATCGGCATTTGATGCATATGATGACAATCCCTATAAGAATATTGATTATACACATGTTGATTCCTTTAGTTCAAAAGAGATAAATCTTAAGATTGCCGAAGAAAGCATTGTATTGTTAAAAAATGATGACAAGCTTCTTCCTTTTGATAAGAATAAGATCTCTTCTATTGGTATTATCGGTCCCAATGCGGACAGCCGTAAAGCTCTTGTAGGAAACTATGAAGGTACGTCTTCGGAATATATCACTGTTTTAGAGGGAATACGTCATGCTGTTGAGAACAACGGAACAAGGGTATTTGCATCAAACGGCTGTGATCTATACAGACCAAAGGTTGAACCTTTGGGAGAAAAATCTGACAGACTTGCAGAAGTAAAGGCCGTATGCGATGTTTCGGATGTAATTGTCGCAGTTATGGGACTTGATGCTTCTTTGGAAGGTGAGGAAGGCGATACAGGTAACGCATATGGAAGCGGTGACAAGCCTAACCTGTTACTTCCCGGACTTCAGCAGGAAGTTTTGGATACTATAGCAGCATCAGGAAAACCTGCTGTACTTGTCGTACTTTCGGGAAGTGCACTTGCACTCGACAAGGCATCTTCGGAATTTAAGGCAATCATCCAGGGCTGGTATCCCGGTGCTTTAGGCGGAAAGGCAATAGCAAATGTAATTTTCGGCAAGAAAAATCCTGAAGGACATCTGCCCGTAACCTTCTACAGTGAGAAGAATACACTCCCTGAATTTACCGATTATGCTATGAAGGGAAGAACCTACAGGTATATGACCGAGGAACCTCTGTATCCGTTCGGATTTGGCCTTAGCTATACCGACTTCGAAGAAACCGTTACAAAGATAGTGGCAGGTCCTGACGCATACAAAACCGTGGATGGTGTTCTTGATAACAAACACATTTATTTCAAGTCCGGTGATGAACCCATAGATGTTACAGTCAAGGTTGAAAATAAGGGCTCAATGCCGGGTGCCGTAACCGTACAGGCTTACGTTGATTATACCGACCTTGGATTAAAAGGGGCACCGATAAGGCAGTTAAAGGCATTAAAGAAAGTGCATCTTGATGCCGGAGAGGAAAAGGAAGTAGTCATAAGTCTTGATGAAAAAGCCTTTGGCCTTTACGATGAAAACGGTGAGTGGAAGCTTAATCCGGGAACATATAACGTTTACATAGGCAATTCACAGCCCGATAGGAGAAGCGAAGAGCTTACCGGCAAGAAGTGTGATAAAATTCTTGTTACAATATAATTTTGAATTAACAGATTTTTGTTTGAAGGGGGGACTGACACCAGTCCCCATTTAAAAATTATTAAATCTACTATATATATTCTTAGGCGTTTATGGTATACTTAATATGCTTTACTATTCGATTATGTCGACTTTCAAAAAGAAAAGGAGTGGAGAAGAATGGAAAGATCAAACAAACATCTGTTTAAGACAATATGCTGTATTGTATTGGCATTTACACTCGTTGCAGGTCTGCTTAACATTGCACCGGTAAGATCAAAAGCGGCAAGCACTTCAATGAAAGCGGTTTATACCGTAAAGCAACTTAAAAAGGCCATGAAAGCTAAAAATGCTGCCACAATTATATTCAGAACCGTGTCTGTTGACCCTGTAACTATTCCTTCTGTAAAGAAAGCAAAGAATAAGGAACTTATCATAAACGCTCCAAATTCAAGTATAAAAAATAAGTCGAAATTCAAAACAATAACTGTAAATGAAGTAAAGGATTATACTGAGGCTGTATCGGGCAATACCATTGTATGGAATGACATTTATAATGACGGCTTGACAATAGCAAAGGGGAAAAGCGTAGAAAAGGTTACCTTTACAAGCTGGCTTGGATTTGACCCTACCTACAGAGTAAGAAAAGGTGCTAAGATTAAATGTGTTGTTTTTGAAAGCTTGGACAAAAACATCGGAATTGCAGATGCTAAAAACAGTTCGTTTTCTATTGAAGGTCAGGCTTCATCTCTTGAACTGGGTGATTATTATAAGGCCACATATACTTTTGATAAGAGCCTGAGGATAATCAAAAGCGAGATTGATTCCGCATATCAGGGTGAGTATGTAATGACTTATAAGTATGATAAGAACGGAAATCCTGTTAAAATTACAAATACTCAGCCTGGCGACGTTACAAGTACGACAACACGTAAATATGATTCAAATAATACACTGCTTGAGATCAAGTCTGCCGATAATTCCGGTGAAATTTCATCGGTTCATTATGAGTACGATAAAGAAGGCAGAATGGTATATTATGCCGTAAGGTATCCTGACGGATATGATATGTACAATATCGAATTCAAATATGACTCTAAAGGAAGACGTGTTGAGGAATATCAAACTCCTTATGATATCAGAAATAAATATACCTATGATTCGGCAGGCCATTGTATAGAGAGTACGTATGATGCCAAAGGATATGTTATAGTTACCAAATATTATTATGATAAAAACGGACTTTTAGTAAAAACAGTTGAGGAAAGTTCGGAAAATCCGACTACAGTAAATGAGTATGTTTATGACTTTTTAGGAAATAAAACGTTTGGTGTATATAAAAATGTCGATAAGAACGGATATACTATTAATTCCTCAAGATTTGGATATATGCTTAATGAATACGTTGGAGATTCCCCAGTATATGAGGATGGTTTTTATTCTCCGGTAATTGCGGTTTCATATGCAAAAGAATTTTATGAAGAGGCCGGATTTAAATATGTCACAAGTGCCGAGGAGTTAATCGAAGCTATTTCTCCCGGAGCAGGAATAATAATAGCACCCGGATCATACAATCTGAGTGAATATATCGAACAACAGGAAATGAGTACCTTTAATGAAAAGCATAAATATGTACAGCTTAATGACTGCGTTGATGGATTTGAGCTTGTAGTTAATGATGTAGACGACCTTATGATAAGCGGTGGAAGTGTGTATGCCGAGGATACATATCTGGTTATCGATCCGAGATATTCAGCGGTATTTAGGTTTGAAGACTGTGACGGGCTGCAGCTGAATTCGTTTACCTGTGGACATACTGATAGAGGAAGCTGCGAAGGTAACGTTATAGATCTGTATAACTGTAAGGACGTAGGAATATACGGAATGGATATCTTTGGCTGCGGCGTATACGGAATCGGCGCTTATAACGGAAGTAAAGATATAAGGGTGTTCAACAGTGTCATACATGACTGTGAATACGGATTCTTCATATTCTCAAAAGATGTAGGCAAGGTTACGTTTACAAACTGCATATTCAATGGTTCACATGGTGGCGTGACTATTTATTCGGATGAAGAAGTTACTCCTGATTTAACCTTCAATAAATGTTCATTCGGTGAAGGAGAGACCAATATGCTTGCATTCGAAGAGAAGTTTAACTTTAAAGACTGTCTGGTTAGCGAGATAACAATGTACCCTGAATATTGCGATTAAGATTATACTCGTAAATGAGATTAACAACTACGAAAACCGGTTTATAAAGATATCGAAAGGAGCCACGCCCTATGAAGAAAAATTGCCGCATCATTTGCAAAGCCTTTGCGCTTTTGCTCACCTTCATTATGCTGCTATCACTTGTGGATTTCACTCCCGTTCAGGCTGCATCGGATGATGTAAAGGTGGTTTATACATTAAAGCAGCTCAAAAAAGCGATGAAATCCAAGTCCGAAGGTTCGATCATCTTTAGGACTGAAGTCCATGACTCCATTACCATACCTTCGGTAAAGGCAGCAAAGAACAAGGACGTTTATATTGTCGCCCCTTATCTGAAGATAAAAAACAAGTCGAAGTTCAATTCGATAACCCTGAAATCCGTGGCTTCCTACACTGAATCGGTTTCGGGGAACACCATCATTTGGTATAATCCATTTGAGACGGACTTCATTGTTATGAAGGGCAAGACCATAAACAAGTTGGTATGCCATTGTTCCGGTGATGTTCCGCCTTACATATTAAGGAAGGGAGCCAAGGTTAAAAGCGTTGAATTTGTCGCCTATGACGGAACGACCAGCACGTCGGATGCAAAGAAGAAAACTGCTTCCATAATGATCCATGGTGAATATGATAATGAGTATGACACCAAGGTAACATATTCGTTTGACAAGAATGGACGGATAGTAGGTCTAAAAGAAGAATACTCCGATGGTGATTCCGTATACTCCTACAAGTATGATAAAAACGGTAACTGCATCAAGAGCATAAGGCCTGATGGCGATACTATCGAAAGCAAATATGATTCTGATAACAAATTATTGAAAATTGAATATATAAGTGATGGTGAAGCATATTACATTGTAAGCAATGAATATGATAAAAATGGAAATCTTGTTCAGAGATTAACCGAAAATATACATGTCACAGGCAATGTTACGGAATATCATGCATCCTATGAAAACTATAAATATGATAAAAATGGAAGGTGTACTGAAGATATATACGAAAATAAGGAAGATGATATAAAGATAACTTTTAAATATTTATATGACAAGGCGGGCAGGTGCATTGAACAGACGATTGTACATAATGGAGATACCGGAATTGTAGAATATTCATATGATGACAATGGACTCCTGATTGAAAAGATGGAAAGGTCCGTAGGCAAGGTTGTTATTGATGGATACTCAAGGGATTTCCTTGGTAATGAAATATTTAACGTAAATACAAATTATTACAAGGATGACGATTCGGAAGACGAATACTACAAATACAGGTATGAAAATTATGTAGGGGAATACCTTGGGGATTATCCGAGGTATGAGGATGGTTTTGTTTCTCCGGTAGGCGATGTTGAATTTGACAGTGTAGCACATGAGAAGGCAGGTTACACTGTTGTCAGTACTCCAAAAGAGTTTATCGAAGCCATTGCTCCCGGAGCCAAGATTATTATCAATCAATATTATATGAATCTGAGTGATTACCTTGAGGAGCTGGATAATGTCAAGTTTAATGCGGATCATCAATATGTTCGACTTAATAGGCAGACCGACGGTTATGAACTGGTAATTGATGATGTGGATGATCTGTTCATAAGTGGTGTGAACCCAAATACCAATTATACCGAACTTGTGATCGATCCAAGGTATTCGGCCGTATTAAGGTTTGAAAGCTGCGATAATTTAAAGCTTAATTCATTTTGCTGCGGCCATACCGAAAGAGGCGGCTGTGAAGGTAACGTTATAGACCTTTACAATTGTAAAAATGTTGGAATATACGGAATGGAAATATATGGATGCGGCGTTTACGGAATCGGCGCATATGAAGGCAGCGGTGACGTTAGGGTATATAACAGCATCATAAGGAGCTGTGAATACGGAATTTATGACTTTACGGACTTAGGTGATAAGGTTATGTTCTCAAACTGCATATTCTATAATTCTAATGGCGGTGGGGATTATTTCGGAAGAAATGATGACAGTCCTGATGTGATTTTCAAAAAATGTACCTTTGGAGAAAATGAGACCAAGGCATTATATTTGAGATCGGAAAATATTTATATTGATTGTATGTGGGATAATTAATTTTACTGCCGTCGAGCGAAGGCGAGTGGGCAATACAAAGTATTAAGGAGGCAGACAGATGAACAAGTTTTTAAAAAACATATATAAGTTTGTTTTGTTAGCAGCATTGATTATGGCTACCGTGATCATGGTAAAGGGACTTGAGGTACATGCGGAAGACGGTAAGACTGTCCGTGTTTCAACAGCAAAGGAGATCAAAAAGGCAATAAACAATCCTGATGTTGGCACCATCATTTTCAGAACTCAGGCTTATATTGACGTTACTATAAAGGCTAACAAGGATGCTTCTTCAAAGTTCTTTATTGTGGATTCGCCTAATGCCAATATTACAAACAAGGCAGTGTTTGCAAGTATAGATATACAGTCTGCAAAAACATTTACTGAAAGTGCCTCAGGAAACAAAATATCGTTAACCGGATATTTTGATGACTCATTAAACGGATTTACGGTATCAAAAAATAAAAAGGTTGAAAGCCTTACATTAAACAATTTTTACTACAATCCCGGTTACAAATTAAAAAAAGGCGCAAAAGTAAAGGAACTGACCATTGTAAAGCTTGACAAGGATGATACTCCTTTTATGGTAACCCTTAACAGCAAGAACAAAACCGGAAAAATCTCCATTATAGATTATTGGGATTTTGAGGAAAAGTTTAGTTTTACAATTGACAAAAACGGTCGTCTTACAAGAGTAATCTGTGACTCTGAAAATGTAGAAAACTATTTTGATTATAAATACGAGTATGATAAAAACGGCAATCTACTGTCAGTTACAGGTGAAGATAACGGAAATGGCGGATGTGACTATTTTTCATATTCGGGAAACAAGCTTGTAAATAAGAAGGTGGGAGTTTTTTCAGTTGCTAACACACAATATGAATATGACAAAAAGGGAAGACTTGTACATGAGTTAAGTAATTATGAATATAACATGGACAATATTACGGAATATGAAACATCCGATGTTGATTATGAATATGATAAAAAGGGCAGACTGACATATTATAGATTTGAGTATGTAGAATCCGGATATTTTTATGAGTACTCATACCAATACAATTCAAAGGGATTCTTAACAAAAGTTTATTGCAATGAATCAGGTGCTTTGTCAGAATCTACCTACGAGTACAATAAAGCCGGAGATATGCTGAAGTTTACCAATGTATCTGAAGGTTATACCGATGTCATAGAATCAAAATATGATGAACTTGGAAACAAAATAAATTAAAGGAATTTAACTCATGAAGAAGAAAATCGGAGTTTTCGCAAACGGTTGGTCAGGTGAATTCTTAAAATATGCCGTAACCGGTATTCAGAATGCCGCGAAGAAAGAAGGAACGGATATATTCCTCTTTACAACCTACATCCTTTCGGCTGATAATACAAAAAACAATATGTGTCAGCTGAACCTTTTCCATCTTCCTAAACCGGAGGATTTTGCAGGAATTATTATTCTTACCAATTCCTTTAACATTCCCGATGAGGCGGAAAGGATCAAGCATCTGTTTGTTGATAAGGGTGTACCGGCTCTTAGTCTTGAGATAAAAATTGACGGTGCAGCATTTATGGGAACCGGCAACAGGAAGGGTATGTATGATGCAGTCGAGCATCTTATTACCGTTCATAATTGCAAGAAGATCATATATTGTGCCGGAATAAAAGACAACCAGGAAAACATTATAAGGAAAAATGCTGTTGTCGAAGCACTAAAAGACCATAACCTCGAACTCATGGCGGAGCTTCCGGGTGATTATGGTTATTATACTACATCTGAGCAGGTTAGACTCTATCTGGAAAA
This sequence comes from Lachnospiraceae bacterium, assembly GCA_024696945.1. GTDB lineage: Bacteria > Bacillota > Clostridia > Lachnospirales > Lachnospiraceae > RUG11977. The sequence continues at coordinate 49,354 of JAILGF010000012.1, forward strand.
CGGAAACGAATTACCTGATGCTTTCGTATGCGCAAATGACCATATGGCTATGGGAACGGTTGCGACCTTGAATAATCACGGTTATAACGTTCCCGGAGATGTACTTGTAACAGGATTTGATTTCTTGGCAGACGGTCAGGCTACATTCCCTATGCTGGCATCTGTAAACCGTGCATGGGATAGACTTGGTGAAAAAGCATATTATAAGCTGATGGAGCTTATAGAAAAGCCTGATCCAACTTTTGAGCAGTACTTTGATCCTGTATTTATTCCTTCCGAAAGCTGTGGTTGTGAGCCGACTGAGGAGAATAAACAGCTGAGACTTTCTACAATACGTGGAGCATATACAAAGAGATCTGAGTCGACACTTATGGATCTATACTTCTCGCAGTTAAGAATATCTTCCACAGAGGTTTTAAACGAAGAAGATTTCAATGATAAGATAGGCTGGATACTTGAAAAAGGTAAGTATCCCAACGGAGATTTCTATTTTTGTATCGAACCGGACTTTTTTAAGATAGATGAAGAAGAATATCCTGAAAGAATACGCGGTTACAGTGATAGAATGTACATGATCTACGGCAGGGAAAACGGAGAAAGTATTGAACCAAGATATTTTAGCAAAAAGGACCTTTTGCCGGTATATAATTCCGCTGATGATAAGTCAGATCTGTATATACTTATCCCGATGAGCTATATGAAATTTATCATAGGCTATATAGTACTTAAAAACGATACGAAAATGCTTTTTGAAAGAACGTTGCGTATCTGGGTCACTAATATGGATACTTTTTTCATAAATCTGAAAAGGTATATAGTAGCTCAACAGGCAAATAAAAAGCTTAAGGAAATCTACATGACGGATTTCCTTACCGGTATGTATAACAGGATGGGTTGCGATAAGATCCTGTATTCCTTTATCGATGAATGTAAACAGAATAATAAAACTTCTGTGTTATTGTTTGCCGATATAGACAGAATGAAGGATATAAACGATATACACGGTCACTTAAACGGCGATCTTGCCATAAAAGCAACAGCTGACGCTTTAAAAGCCTGCCTTCCTTCAAATGAATGGCATTTCGGAAGATACGGTGGCGACGAATTCATAGTAGTTGGAAGCATGGAAAGCATAGAGGGAGATGCATCAGAATTTCAGACCAAGCTGATAAAGGATGTTGAAGCATATATCGAACGACAGTCATTAAGCTTTACTCTTTCGGTAAGTATCGGATATTGTGTTATAAAACCGGATGATACAAGGAATATAACCGATTATGTGAAGATAGCCGATAATTCCATGTATGAGCAGAAACAGAAGGCTCACAAAAGACATGATTTAATATAGAAGGATATACAAAAATGAAAATAGTGTTTTTGGATCGTAAAACCATTGGTGAGGACATTGATCTTTCGGGTTTCAACAGCTTCGGAGAGGTTGTTATGTACGATTTCTCATATCCGGATGAGGTACCGGACAGAGTAAAGGACGCAGACATTATCGTACTCAACAAAACAAGAATAGACGAAAGCACCATAGGAACAGCAGAAAATCTTAAACTTGTATGCGTAACTGCAACAGGAACCAACAATCTTGACAAAGACTATCTTGCGAAAAATGGTATAGAGTGGCGTAATGTTGCCGGATATTCCACTGAAACTGTTGCGCAGCATACATTTGCGCTTTTATTCTATCTGTTTGAACATCTCGGTTATTATGATGAATACGTTAAAAGCGAAAGATATGCCGGAGACAGACTGTTTACACATTTTGAGAAGAATTTTCACGAATTGAACGCTAAAACCTGGGGAATAATCGGTTTGGGAGCCATAGGACACAGAGTCGCTGAGATTGCAGGAGCCTTTGGGTGTAAGGTTCAGTATTTTTCAACTTCAGGGAAAAACCATGATGAAAAAATAAAGGAAGTAAGCTTTGAACAGTTGCTTGCTACTTCAGATATTGTTTCAATCCATGCTCCGTTAAACACAGACACGGAAAATCTGATAAATGCAGCAGCATTAAAACAGATGAAGCCTTCCTCGATTCTTTTAAATCTAGGAAGAGGACCGATCGTAAATGAAGAAGATCTCTGCGAAGCACTTGATAACGGAATAATAGCCGGTGCCGGACTTGATGTACTAAGCGAGGAACCTATGAGAAAGGACAGTCCTTTCTTAAAACTTAAAAATCCCGAAAAAGTTTTCATTACACCTCATATTGCATGGGCATCGATCGAAGCAAGAGTAAGGCTGATGAAGATAATAGAAGATCAGATAAGAGAGTGGATTGGGTAGGATATAAAGATTAAAGGAGAAAAAGGCTTATGAAGATAAACAGAGGCAGATTATTAGGAAAAGCTTTAATGACCGTAGCTTTAGCTTTATTTACGATTTTTATTATAAAGGTTTGCCCTGTACACGCAGAGATAAGAGAGACGGTAACTGTAAATAATTCTAAACAGTTAAAAGCAGCCATGAAGAATCCTGAAGTAGGTACTATCATTCTTAATACGGAAGCATATATAAATATTACTATTAAGAACGTAAAAGGAGCTGAAGATAAAGCTCTCACAATAATGGCTCCTAATGCTTCCATAAATAATAAAGCTGTTTTTGACCAGATTGATATAGTTTCTGTTGGCCGTTATAAAGAAAATGTGTCAGGTAATAATATATTCCTTGGCGGGTATATGATGGACTTTAGCAGCATTGAGGTCGCAAAGAAGAAAAAGGTAAAAAGCCTCTCATTTTATCTTGATGGGATTAGCTATCCTAAGTATACACTAAGAAAAGGCGCTAAGATTGAAAATATAAATATTATCATTCTTGGATATAACGGTGGAGTTGAAGAACCGACTGATCTGAACTTTGATCCTGATAAAAGGCAATATACTTTGGAAATTGTCAACCAAAGTGATTGCTATGAAAAATATGATATAAAGATTGATAAAAGAGGAAATGTAACAAGTGCGACATGTGAATCCGACGGCGCTGAGTTTGCTTATGATTATTCTTATAAATATGATTCAAACGGTAAAATAAAAAAAATTAAAGGTCACGACAATGAAAACGGTAATTTTACAATAGTATTTAAATATTCCGGTAATCTGCTAACAGAATATGACTTTAACAGCAGCAGCTTCACTTTATCAGACAATATAAAATATACCTATGATGAAAAAGGAAATATAATTTTATCTGAATATCATCACACAGATTCGATAGACGGTCAGTTATTAAAGGATAACAGTGTTACTGAGTACAGATATGACAGTAAAAACAGGATTACGTACGAAAAGAGAATTTATAATAACGGCTTATATTATGAGTATATTTATAAATATAATAAAGCCGGTGAACGTATAGAAACAGAAACAAATACAGGAATGGATACGGTTAGGAATCATAATGCAGATATATGATTATGCATTTGAAAAAGACAAATGGGAACGGTTTTATGAAAGTTATTCATCAAATGAGCATGTATATAAAGCTGACGTAAAAAAATTACGAGCATATATTGATTCTGAGAAATATCTTGAAGTTTTAAGAACATATGAAATAACCGGGGAATTCAGCGTTCCTGAGCTTATTATGCTCAACAAAAAAGGAACCGAAAAGAAGAGAATTGTATTTTCCTTTGATGATGAAGCTTCGTTACTTTTAAAGTTCTTTGGTTATTACCTTCATACTTATGATGAAAGCTTCTGCGACAATCTATATTCATTTAGGAAGGAAAGAAGCGTAAAAACAGCAGTTGCCAGGCTGTTAAAGGTTAAAAACCTATCCTTGATGTACGGCGTTAAGCTCGATATACATGACTACTTTAATTCTGCTGATACGGATATTATAATAGAAAAAGTAAAGACAGCTTTACCGGGTCAGGATAAGTTGGTATGTTTGATCGAAAGCATATTAACTGATGATAATATTAAAATAAGGGATTCGCATGATAAAGATCGTGTCAGTATAAATGGCGGTATTCATAAGGGAATGATGGCCGGCAGTCCTTTGTCTCCGTTCCTTGCAAATCTGTATCTGGACGAACTTGATAGACACTTTGAAGGAAAAGACGGTTTTTATGTCAGATATTCCGACGACATAATATTTTTCGCCGATACTGAGGAAAAATGTCGAGAGGAACTGGAATATATAAATAAAGTCCTTGCAGAAAACAGGCTAACTCTTAATCCCGATAAGGTAATGAAGATCGCTCCCGGTGAAAGCTTTGAGTTTCTTGGGTTTTCATTCAGTAACGGAAACGTAGATGTAGCCAAATCTTCATTTGAAAAGATAAAGAAAAAGCTTAAACGTAAGGCAAGAGCAGTCCTAAGGTGGAAGCTGAAGAAAAATGCGGAGCCTGAAAAAACAGCCCGGGTATATATAAAATATTTTAACCGTAAATTTTTTGAAAATCCTATAAAATCGGAGCTTACCTGGTGCAGATGGTATTTTCCCATAATAACGACTGACGTAACATTAAAGGAAATTGACCATTATATGCAGGAATGTATAAGATTTCTTTATACCGGAAAGCATACAAAAAGAAATTTCAATCTACGATATGATGACATTAAGAAGCTTGGATATAGATCACTGGTTAATGAATTCCACAAGGAAGCACCTAAAGAAGGAATCCTGTAAAATATTTGATTACAGGATTCTTTTTAAATTTATTAAAACTATTAGTGATTTTTTTAGGAAAATATGGTAAACTTAATTTGCTATATTTTAAGAATTATTATTGGTTTACTTTAAAAATATGAGGAGGTAAAAATGGGTAGAAAAGATTTGTTGTTAAATAAGATAGCAGCTATATTTGTTGCTTTGACACTTGTAGTTACGCTTATTCCAATAATGTGTGAAAAGGTTTATGTAAAAGCAGCACCTAATGCTTCCGCTGTTAAGAACGAAAGAAACACCTGCATAGGCACAACATCTATAGCAAATCCTAAATACGGTAGTGGTGGTTGGAGCTATGTTTATTTCGGTAAATATGATAATGATAAAAACGATGATATACCTGCAAGATCTGTAAAGTACAAAGTTTTAAGCAATAATACTACTGAATACAGTAACGGGAATACAGATCTTCATACAATGTTTTTGGACAGCATCTATTGCTTGAAAGAAATGCAATTTGATACTGTTCATGCATATTCCCAGGTTTGGAAGGACAGCGATGTATATAGGTGGCTGAACGATACCGGAAGAGAGGATTCGTTTATAAATGAATGTCTTTCGGAGGTTGAAAGATCTTCGTTGATATCAAGTTATATTGCCCAGAAGGATCTTGTCGTAGGAACCGGAGATAATAATGTTGATCAATGGACTCATGACAAATTTCTGCATAGTGCTGAACTTACCGGAGAAAAAGTTTTTGTATTGGATGTGGCTGAGGTTTCAAGACTTGAATTTGGTTATCCGGTCGATCATATATGTGATTGGACTCCAAGAAATAAATATAATTATAAAGACCTTGACAGAGGTTATGGAAGCACTTCATGGTGGCTGCGATCACCCTTGATCGATAATCCAAACTATATAGCCAGCGTATCAAACGTAATGACTTACAGCAGAAATGACGGTGCTGCTATTCTTGGAGTTGCTCCGGCATTAAATATCGATCTGTCAACGATTCTTTTTTCTACAGCCGTAAAAGGAAATCTTGGGGAAAATTATTCAGAATATAAACTCACCTTAAAGGATCCGGGATTATCTATTAAAGAGACTCCCGATATGGCTCCAAGTTATAGTAAAACCAATACAGGATATTCAATTGGATTGTATTATACTTTAACCGGAGATCCGGATCAGGTATCAATAATCATTACTGACGGTGACTTGTATGCAGAAGGAACAAAAATAAAAAATTACAGTAAGCTGTATATCTATGAACAGACTTATAATGGAGTTCTTCCTAAAGAAGGTTACGGAAGCTTCCCTACAGGCATGGATTATGACCCGTCTACGGATAAAATATATATGCTTGCTGAGAAGATAAACGGTGAAGACGAAACGGATTATGCCAGCGAACCGGTGGAAATATTTGTAAAGTATGCGGAAAATACTAAAATAGGTACCGGAACTATAAGTAATCCCAAAACAAAAGGCCGTTGGAACTATACATATCTTGGTCATTTTGATCCTGACGGGACCGGTCCTTTGCCGGCAGAACCTGTTAGATACAGAATACTGAAAAAGGAAACAGATGTTTACAGCGGAGATCTTGGCGGGAAAACTATGTTTCTTGATTGTGATATGCTTATTAAGCGTATGAAATATAATAACGATCCTTCATATTCAAATGAATGGAAGGATAGTTATATATACTTGTGGCTGAATGATGAATCCAGTAACGATTCGTTTATAAACAGCTGCTTTTCTGCCGCTGAACGGTCTGCAATAATTTCGAGCTATAAAAAACAAAAAGATCTTGTACCGGGATTTTTGACTGACAATATAGTTACCCAAAAGACCTATGATGATTTTAAAACAACCACGGCCCTTACAGGAGAGAAAATATTTATACTGGACGTCGCAGAGGTTGAAAGAAATACATTCGGATATTATGTTTCGCATGGAGGAGCTGACTACAGAGTAAAAAAAGACTATCAAGGGAATGAATGGGCATGGTGGCTTCGTTCACCTTATGTCGGTAATGAATCTTATACCGGAAGGGCGGGTGTTATAGCCTCAGACGGTGAGGTGCTTTATACTCAGGTAGATGGAAATTTTCATGTCAGCCCTGCATTTAATATTGACGTTTCAAAAATTTTATTTTCCTCGATCATATCAGGAACCGAAGGAGAACCGGGGGCAGAGCATAAGCTAACGATCAAGGATGATTCATTATCATTAAATTTGATTTCAGGAAAAGAAGTCACAGTAACGGGTAATGAGGTTACGGTTCCTTGTTCCATAAGAGGAAATGTTGATTATGTATCTTATATTATAACAAATGGTGATATTAATAATGAAAATACAGTTATTAAGTTCTATAACGATCTGTATTTTAAAGTTAGTGGTTCTTTTTTGATCTCGCAGGGGGATCGTTACGGTACATTTAAAATTCCTGATGTATATGATCCTTCTACAGATAAAATTTATGTTTTTGCAGAAAACAGAAATAATGCAAAAGAGCCTGATTTTGCCAGCAACTTAATCGAAATAAAAATCGGTGATGCTTCGGCGATTAAGATTACTCAACAGCCGGAAGATGCAACGGTTGAGGAAAATCAGATTGCTGAATTTGATGTTAAGGCTGAAGGAAATGATCTGAAGTACCTTTGGCAATATAAATTATATGAAGAGTATGGTGATGGTACTTGGGTTGATTGGACATCTAAAACTACTCCTGCTATAACCGTAGCTTATGCATCATATAGGAACAAGATGTGGCTAAGGTGTAAGATCACAGATAAGAACGGAAATCAGGTTACTACTGATGAAGTCAGGCTTTATTATACTGCAAGCAGTAATTCCGGACCGGTAATCACTGAACAGCCTAAGAATGCAACAGTTAATTCCGGCGAACTTGCTTTCTTCAGCGTAAAAGCATCTGGAGATGAATTAAAATACTTGTGGCAGTATAAAGAGTTAGGTAAAGAAAACTGGGTTGACTGGACTACTAAAACCACTGCAGATATCAATGTGGCTTATGCATCTTACAGAAACGGAATGAGTTTAAGATGTATTATAACTGATAAGAACGGTAAAAAAGTGACATCTGATACGGCTGTTTTAAAATATACAATGTTGGCTGAAGGTCCTGTGATAACTCAACAGCCTCAAAATACTATGGTAGCTAAAAATGAATTAGCATACTTTCGCATAAAAGTAAACACTAAAACGGTACATTATCTATGGCAATACAAACTTAAAGGTGACTCTGCATTTACGGATTGGACTACGAAGACAACAGCTGAGATAAACGTGGCTTATGCAGCATATAGGGATGGTATGACTTTAAGATGTAAAGTCACTGATCTGTCAGGTAATACTGTATTTTCGAATGAAGCGGTACTTACATACTCAACCGGAAAAGGACCGATGATCATCACACAGCCCAAAGATACAACAGTGGCTAAAGGCAAACTGGCATATTTTAATGTATTAGCAAGCGGAGCTGACCTTAAATATCTGTGGCAATATAAGCAGAAAGGACAGACAGAATTTACTAACTGGACAACTAAGACACAACCGATGATAAGTGTTGCATATGCGACATACAGAAATGGTATGGTTTTGCGGTGTATTGTGATCGATAAAAACGGTAATTCCGTCATATCGAATGAAGCGGTTTTAAAATATGTGGATAATTCCGGACCGATAATAACTAAGCAGCCCCAAAGTGCAACAGTTGGTAAGAACGAACTAGCTTACTTTAGCGTGAAAGCGACTGGTAATGAATTAAAATATCTTTGGCAGTATAAACTTAGCGGAGAGAGTACATTTACAGATTGGACAACAAAAACTACTGCCGATATAAGTGTTGCTTATGCTGAATACAGGAACGGTATGGCTTTAAGATGTATTATAACCGATAAAAACGGAAATAAAGTAACATCGGATGAGGCAATATTATCTTATAGATGATTCACGGTTTAAATGTTCTTGATATATACCCTCTTTACCGGACAAACTGTAAAGAGGGTATTTTTAGTATCACAGGTAGATATAGATTAAATATATTTTAAAATTTAATAAAGTTAATAATGAAAATTCTTGAAATGTATGATATAATATTACAAATTGTATATAAAATATAACAGAAAGGAAAAGTTATTATGAAAAAACTTTTAGCAGTATTACTTATAGTTATTTCAGTATTTATGCTTACCGATAAGCTGCCTGCACAGGCTGCCGCTAAGAAAACGGTGAGAGTTACCACACAGAAGGAGCTGAATAAAGCTCTCAAGAATTCTAAAGTTGGTACCGTTATCTTAAGAACAGATTCATACGATCCGTTCATAATTTCTTCCAAGAAGGCTAAAAAGAAGAGTATTATCATTGATTGTCCCAATTCAGTTATTGAGAATAAGGCAAAGTTTAAAGCAATAACATTGGAAAATGCAAAGAAATATACCGAAAATGTATCAGGGAATACCATCTATTCATATAATTATTTTGATGATAATAACTGCAGCTTTGTAGTAGCTGCCAACAAGAGCGTTAAGAAGCTTGTTATGTATTATCCGCCTTTAATTGATTCTATGTTTTATATTGTTCAAAAAGGCGCTTCTATTAAAGAATTAACTATTGAGAACCAGGGGAATAAGAGTACCTTCGATAAAAAGACCAATACTGTTACGCTCAATACATACGATTTCGAAGATTCAGACTATGATGTTACCTATACTTTTACCCTTGATAAGGACGGCAGGGTTTTGAAGCATACCATGATGGGTAAATTCTGGAATGACACCTTTGAATATACCTATGATGAGTCGGGTAATTATACACAGATAGTTAGATCGAATCCGGACAATTCATATTGCAATTATACATACAGATTTGAATTTGTACCGAATACTACGCTTGTTTCAGCTTTCTACAATCTAAGTGATGATTTTTGCGGTAATACGGATTATTATTATGACAAAGATAACGTTCTTGTTGAAAAAATAGTTTATTCAGGATTAAGCGCATACAGATCATCATATGCATACGATAAAAACGGCAGGCTTGAGTATGAAGATTGTATCATTTATGAAATAGTTAACGGTGATGAGCTTGTTGAAGACGGAATGAACTCACGAAGCTACAAATATGATAAGAAGGGCAACAGAATTGAAGAATTAACTTATACTCAGTGGGGGAATTCATTTAAAACAACGTATAAGTACGATAAGAACGGGAACAAGGTTCTGATCATCAATGAATCTGATGGCGATATAGATGAAATGAAATTAGAATATGATGAGTACGGAAACAATGAGGGCATGTACACTAAGGACGAGAACGGAAACTGGCAAAAGCTTCAGGCCGGCTGATCGTAAATATACCAATCAGGTGCTGAATAGCTCAAATGGGTCAACGTTCAAAAACAGTAGGGGGTAGCGCTTTTATGAAAAAACATATAAGGTGTTTAAGTAAATTGTTGGCAGTTTTAATTGTAAGTGTTTCGATTTTAACCTTATTGGGACCTATAGGAATAAAGGCAAAGGAAAATGAAGTATATACCAATATAAAGATGGTATACAACGTAAAACAGTTAAAGAAGGCGATGAAGACGGATTATACATACAAAATCGTCTTTAGAACCGAGACTTACGATAAAATTACCATACCCTCCGTTAAAGCAGCAAAAAATAAGGATATTATCATTTGTGCAGCCCATGCTGATGTAAAAAACAAGGCTAAGTTCAAAAGTATAACCGTTGAGAGCGTAAACAGTTATACCGAGACTGTTTCTGGAAATACGATCATCTGGAAGTGTACAAGATACAATTCCGTTAACCTCGAGGTTTCAAAGAAGAAAAAGGTTAAGAAGCTTGTGTTCGCAGATTGGAAGGAAACAGATCCTCAATATACGGTCAGAAAGGGTGCAAAGATCAAGAGCATCGAGTTTGAGGGCGACGGATACACAAGCTCCTACGATTCAAAGAACAGAACCATAACATTAACCGGAAAAGATCCTTACATTGATTCCGAAATGGTAAATATTAAAACTTATTCATTTGATAAGAGCGGCCGTTGTATCGAGGTCAGATGGACAAATTCAGAAAATGAGTATGATTTTCTGGATACATATGAGTATGATAAGAACGGCAACAACGTGTATTATGAAAGTAAGTCCCGGGGTTCCCGATATCTTACGATAAAATATGAATACAATTCAAAAAATGTCCTTTTAAAACAGATAGGCGATGAAGGTACCGATAAGGAACTTACAATTGAATATTTATATGATAAAAAAGGAAATCTTGAGACAAAGTGTTACTATGATGCATATGATTCAGTAGAAGATACAATTGAGTATTCATACGATGACAAAGGGAGGCTATCTGAAGAATTCAGCACTGCCTTTCATTATTATTTAACATATGCTTATGATAAGGAAGGAAGGGTTACAGAGTCGAAGCATATCAAAAATGCTGAGGTTTACATAAACAGGTTTATATATGATGATAATGGTCTTCTGATAAAGGAAATTGAAGGCTATGAGGATGATGACACCACTGTTTTTGAGTATTCACTTGACGGATGGGGAAATCGTATCTTCTCTATTTCCGGCTTTATGAATGAAGAAGGTATTCCTGAAAACAGTTCAAGAACCGAGTATTACGTCGGAGATTTTATCGGAGAATATCCTGTATACGGAGATGCCTACACTTCACCTGTAAATGGTAAGTCATTTGATAAAACGGCATATGAAAAGGCAGGATATACGGTTGTTACGAATGTTGAAGAATTTTTAGAAGCCATAAAACCCGAAGCTACGATCATTATTGAGCCCGGTACTTATTACATGAGCGACTATATTGAGTATCTTGATCGGGATGAATTTAACAATTCACATAAGTATGTTAAGCTTGAAGAAAGCTATGACGGATATGAGATTTACATTAACGGCGTATATGACCTTACGATATGTGGCGGAAATGCAAATCCTTCAGCTACAACACTAGTTATAGATCCAAGATCGTCTGCTGTTTTCCACTTCACGGAGTGTAATGGATTAAAGCTCTGCTCGTTTACCTGCGGACATACCGCTACCGGATATTGCATAGGTAATGTTATAGATCTGTATAACTGTCATGACGTTGGAATGTATGCCATGAACATTTTCGGATGCGGTGTATACGGAATAGGAGCATATTATAACAGCGGTAATATCAGACTTTATAACTGTGTCATCCACGATTGCGAAAACGGAATATTTTATTTCTGCGAACTTGATGAGGATATCGTATTTTTCGATAATTGCATGTTTTACGGTAATTATGCGGGCGGTGAGATATATCCGACTGTGGAATGCTATCCGTTAGTTACTTTCCAGAAATGTTCATTTGGTATAAATGAAAGTAAAAAGGACGCTATCTGGGGTGAATACGTAGATATTGACTGCTTATGGTCAGAAAGTGAATAGAACACAGGTGGTCGATAGAGGAAAGGTTCTTTACAACAGGATTTAAGGAGGATGAAAATGAAAAGAAGAGGAAAAGGTATTTTTAAGACAGTCATTACCATGATGCTGGCATTGGTTATGGTGCTTACCATTATCGACCGTGCTCCGGTACAGGCGGCAGACAACAACACTAAAGTAGTTTATTCGGTTAAGCAGTTAAAAAAAGAATTAAAAGCTAAAGCAGCAGCTACAGTTGTATTTAGGACCGAGACCTACGATAATGTAACAATTCCGAAGGTAAAAGCTGCAAAAAACAAGGATCTGATCATTATTGCAGGCAATGCCGGAATTAAAAACAAAGCAAAATGCAATACAATTACTGTTAATAACGTAAACCAATATACTGAAGCCGTTTCCGGCAATACCATTATCTGGAAGGATCACGAGTTTGAAATCTTTGAAATTGCAAAGAAGATAAAAGTAAACAACCTTATTTTTAAGAAATGGGACGGTATTGATCCTGAGTATGTTATCAGAAAAGGTGCAAAGATTAAGAATGTTTCCATTGAAACAGATTATACTGTGAGCAATTACGATTCAAAAACAAGAACTCTTTCCGTGGATTATCTTGATTCTCGACTTGAATCCGGTTCGTTTACTGTTGCAAAATTCAAATTCGACAAGAGCGGTCGTATCTTAGAGAGCGAACTGCATGATGATTACAATTTCCTTGATTCGTATGATTCTGCAACATGTTATAAAACGTACAAGTATGATAAAAACGGAAATCTTACCGAATACAATAGCGATTACGAAGGTGATTATACATATTCTGTAAAACGTGAATATGATTCAGATAACAATCTTATAATGCTTTCGTCATCCGATAATTCCGATAGCAGCTTTAAGTCTAAATACAAATATGATTCAAACGGAAACAAGACCTATTATGCTATTTTGAGCGGTGAAGACTATGCAAATTATGAGTATCTTTTCCAGTATGATAAAAAGGGCAGATGCGTAGAAGAATGGATCAAACAGCTTGATTATAAGTGTACATATAAGTATGATTCAAACGGAAGACGTACTGAAATGCATAGTGTCGGAAGTAACGAAGATGATCTGGTAATATATGATTACGATAAAAACGGACTTCTTATTGAAAGAACAGAGAATATTAAGGGATACGGCGTAAGTATTGAAAAATACGTTTACGACTCTTTTGGTAACCGTATATATTCAGTTTTTGATACAATACCGGAAAACGGTGAACATGACAACTCTATGAGGACCGAGTATTATTATAACGAATATATCGGTGACTATCCTGTATATGAGGACGGTTTTGTATCTCCTGTTAACAATGAGTACTTTGATAAAAAGACTTATGAAAATGCGGGCTATACCGTTGTTTCAAGTGTAGAGGAGCTTCTAAATGCAATAGCTCCCGGAGCAAAGATAATAATAGAGCCCGGTTACTATAACATGAGTTTATATATTGAAAACACTGATTCGTATAAAATAGATAATCCATATATTTATATCGATGAAAATTTTGTTGATGGTAAAGAACTTGTTATTTATGACTGCGATGACCTGTTGATAAGCGGTGGTTCTGCTTACAGAGGTGATACCACTCTGGTTATCGATCCAAGATATTCTGCAGTAATAAAATTTGAAAAATGTAATGATCTGAAGCTCAGTTCATTTACCTGCGGACATACGAACAGGGGAACCTGTGAGGGTAATGTAATAGACCTGTATCAATGTAAAAACGTTGACTTTTACAATATGGATATGTTCGGATGTGGAGTTTACGGCCTGGGTGCTGATGTTGTAACAAGTAATGTTAATGTATATAACAGTGTTATACATGATTGCAGTGCTGGTCCGTTTTGCTTCAACGGGATACAGGACAGCGCAACGTTTACAAATTGTGTATTCTATGGTTCCGAAGGCGGCGGATATTGGTCCAAGGTATATGATGATTCAAGAGTAACCTTCAAAAAATGTTCATTTGGCGAAGAGGAGACCAATTCATTGTCTTTCCAAGACAAATTCGATTTTATCGATTGCCTTTGGAGTGAAGTAACCCGTTATCCGGAGTACGGCTACTGATTTTTAAAAGGAATCGGGAGATAAAAATGCGCATATTAATAATCAGTGATACTCATGACAAAACCGACAATATTGAGATTCTAAAGAAAAAGATCGGGAAAATCGATCTGATAATCCATTGTGGTGACGGAACGTCGGATTTTGATTTCGCTTCTGATTTCCTTAAGGCAAAAATCTGTGGAGTAAGAGGAAATAGCGACATCATATCTCGTGAATCATCAATATTAAATCTGAATATTGAAGGGAAGTTGATACATATCGAGCATGGGGATAAGCTCCCGCTATATAGCGAGCTTGTTTTAGTACAATATGCAAAGGATAACGGATATGATGTGATCCTTTACGGGCACACCCATGTGCAGAAGATAATAAATAAAGATAATGTATGGATAGTAAATCCGGGAAGCTTGTCCAGGCCACATGACGGATATCCCTCATATATTATCATGCAGACTGACGGTAAAGGAAACTTTGAATTTAACGGTGAGAGAATTATATGAAAAAAGATTATCTGCAAATATGACGATAAACTCATATCTGTGAGCAATTTTTAGTAAAATTAATAGTTGACCTGATACTTAAGATATGATAAAATTTAAAATCAGAGGTTTATATGGGGATAAACTTTTTACGGAGGTATATTTATGGGGTTTTTAGATGGCTTACTTAAGTCAGTAAAGAGAGAGGTTGAACGTGAAGTTACCAGAAATGCGGTCGATGCTGCGGCTTCCGGAATTTCTAACGCTATCAACAAACAGGTAAATGATACGATAGCAGCTTCAACCACTACCGTTAACAATAACGGTGCGTCTTCAAACGAAAGATATCAGGGATATGTGGTTCAGAACAATTCTTCAAACGGTGGTTATAAGCCCAGTGAACCCACATACGATGAGGATGGTCCTGTTATCATTGATGGAATTGATTATTCACAAAATTACAGCTGTGATATAAATCACTTCAGGACTATCTTAAAGGAAAGCTTCCCTGAGATGACTTTAACTGAGGATGTTCCGGTTAAGGATTTCGTTCCCGGAGCGAACGGAGCATATCAGTCGGTTTCATTCCTCCTTTCAGACGGTGTTACACCTAAGGTTGCAATTCAGCTTAGGTCTCCTCACCAGAGCACAAAGGTTGGAACACAGCAGTTGCTTAAGCAGCACGGAATCGGTTATATCAGTCTTTGGACTGACTTCAAGAACCAGAAGGAGTATATAGAAAAGCGTGTCAAGGACTGCTTATGGAATTAAAAGACAGAGTACCCTCTGTCTACAAAGTTATAATCGTTCAAAAAAGAAGAATGCGTTTTAAACGCACCTGCAGAGGGTGCAGCTTGTAATTTATTTAAAAAGTGTGCAGGTACTTATTGCAAGTATCACCCGGTAATCAAAGTATCTACTTTGATTTTAAGTTTTTCTTCTTTTTACACAGGCTTCATCAAAGTATGGAGCCTGTTTTTTTCCGGAGGTAAAATGAGTTCCGATAACATAAAAAAAGAAAATGATATAAATTCGGAAGTGTTCTCGGAGAAACTTTCCAATGAACTGAAAGAAGATGATAATACAGGAACTTCGCCAAATCCTGATTTTGCAGGACGTGAACTGGATGTTTTTATAAGTTATTCTTCTTTGAATAAAAATGTTGCGGATGCAGTTGTATCAAACTTCGAGCAGCATGGCATACGCTGCTGGTATGCACCGAGGGATATTATGCCCGGGCAGGAATGGGTTACCGCAATTCACGAAGCAATAAACGCATGCAGATTATTTGTTCTTATATATACTGACAGTTCAAATGAATCAAAACAGGTAGCAAACGAAGTAGCACTGGCATTTAATTCGGGAAAAACGCTTATTCCGTTTAGGCTTTCGGATACTGAGATGAGCACTGAGCTTGAGTATTACCTTACACGTGTGCACTGGCTGGATGCCGTTAAGCCGCCTCTTATGCAGAGTATTGAGAGTCTTCGTACATACTCGGAAAAAATACTTAAAGGCATTGATACAAAGGAATCAAAGGTTAAGAATGCAAATGTACTTAAGACTCAGATGCCTGGATGGGTGCTTCCGGCAATAATTGTTTTGGCAATTGGACTTCTAACTATTTCGATCATTCTTCTTTTTAAGAATGATGAACCAAAGAGTGTTAATGTTTCGACAGATAATGATCAGATTAATTCGATCAGTTCAAGTGCTGTAACGGCAGAGCCTAATAAAAATGATGATTCAGACTCAATATCTTCCGGCATCCCGAAGCTTGATAATATAAATATTGTGGAAGAGGATCATTTCATGAAAGCATATGAAATACAGAAGAGTGAAGAAGGTGACTCAAACCGGTACGAGCTTGCATATGAAGAGTATATGCTGGCAGGTGAAAATGAAACTACAACCGAAGAAATTGCTCAAGCAATGGATGAACTTGGTATGATCTTCTCAATCGGATCAAATCAGGTTGAAATTAATAATGATAAAGCCAGGAATATGTTTTTAAAATCAAGTTCTTCCGGAAATGCTTTGGCCTTTGTTCATCTGGGAAACCTATATATGAATGCCGATCTGCCCGAACTTGAAGATGAACCTGATTATAAAAAAGCTCTTGATTATTATCTGATGGCAGTAGAAAAGGATAATACCAATGCCGAAGCAATGTACAATATCGCATATATCTATGAAAATGGCGGATACGGTGTGGAACAAAATATTGATGAGACTTTAAAATATTACGAAATGTCTTACCAAAACGGAAACAACAATGCGAAAAGTAAATATGAAAGTCTTAAACGATTGTCTCAAGACTAAAAGAAAAAGGTTCCCTGATTTTGGGAACCTTTTGTAATGCTTTAGGTTATGAAGATTTTAAGGTGTATAGATCTCTTGCAGCTCACTGATAACGTCTGTGAAGCCCTTCTTTTTATCATACTTTTCATAGAGATTGAAATCTATTCCCTTATATACATTGATACCTTCAATTTCTTTCTCACCGGTGTATATTGCAAAATAATCCTTTCCGGAAATGTATCTTTCTGCTGAATATGCAAGCTTTACGTTGGTATCCTTAGTAACCTTGAAATCCTTTGTGGAGAGAACCTTATAAAAAGGAACATAATAATTGTCGCAGTCCCAGTACTCATAATCATCATAAGCTATATATTCACAATCATAATAACCGGGAAGGAAGCCAAAGTCAGCGTACTCAGGATATTCTTCGTAGTATTCAAGCATTTCGCCCTCATAAAAATCTGCAAAATTCTTAGGAACAACAACTATAAGCTGAACACTGTCATCCCATTTGTCCTGACTTGATATATTATTATTTTCGTCCATCTTTTTGAAGGCCTGGATAACAAGAGGCTTATCGTCAACGTATACGGTATCGCCTACCTTTGATCCTTCGAAATCAGAAAAAGTTGCATTAAATTCTGTCTTAATATCGAAGGTTACTGTATAATTACCGTTTGAATCAGGTTTGGAAACATTCTTGATCGTGTAAGTATGCTCACAATTCTCGCTTGGAGTTCCAAGATTCTTGATCTTAATATAGTTTACGTATTTCTTGCCGGATTTCGTGGTTACTCTTACGGAATATGTTCCGTTTTCATATACTGAAAGACTGCCTTCGGTCGTGTTTTTCTTTTCGCCTTCATAATAGTAATCATAAATGGAAGCATCTTTCCAATACTTATCAGCGGTTTTCTTTACTTTACCGTATTGGTATTCAATCTTTTCAATATCGGATTCTTTAACAGATATGATCATTTTTACATCAAGCCATCTAAAGGTTTCTTTTTTTGTTTCCGGAATAAACTTGATCTTTTTTGATTTTGCACTGGCGTTAACTCCGCCGATTGTTGCAGCACAGATAATGCATAGGAAAAGTCCTAAAATAAGTTTTTTAAGCTTCATAATGAGCTCCTTTCTTTGTACAGGATAAAATTTTGGCGATGCTATTAACCCTACAGCTCAGAGAGTGTCACAAAATCGAGATGCGAAGCGAAGCTTTTTCGAGGTGACATTGAACAAGAAATATAAAAATAGCATCATATGCACATATAATATCATAAATATATGTAAAAAGATATAGTAAAATTAATAATCCGATCATAAATCTGAATGATTATACATGATGTTTTAGGCATAATAGCTCGGATTTAAAAGAAAAATCAAAAAGCACTTGAAATATTAGAACGGTGATGTTATAATATAAATTTATATGGAAGAATATGCAAAAGAAAGGCAGTCATAAGGTGGGTTATGATAGATAAGTTAAAGGATTTTATAGTTGTGACCGGCCACTATGGCTGTGGAAAAACGAATTTTGCGATAAACCTGGCATTTGATTATGTGAAGGCCGGGCGTAAGGTAACGGTTGTCGATATGGATCTGATTAACCCTTACTTTAGGACTTCTGATTTTAAGGGGATTCTTCAAGAAAAGGGTGTAGAGGTAATAACTCCTGTATTTGGTGCCACAAACCTTGATATTCCTTCATTGCCTGCTGCCATGTACGGTATATTTGAGAAAAAGGATGTTGTTATTATTGATGTGGGCGGGGATGATGCCGGAGCTACGGTCCTTGGCAGATTCAGACCTCAGTTTGAAACAGTTGACTACGACATGCTCTATGTGATAAACAGGTTCCGTTCGATGAGTACCGATCTTGATGAGGCTGTTGAGGTGCTTGGAGAAATCGAGGCAGTTTCAGGGCTTAAGCCCTCATATCTGGTAAACAACTCACATATGATGATGGATACAAACCAGGTGATATTTGATGAAGGATTGGAATTTGCAGATTCTATCTCAAAGAAGACCGGACTGCCGATCATATGCAATACGGTACAGAGAGAAATGTTTGATACAGGAATGATTATGACAACTAATGTTATAGAAACATACCCTGTGGATATATATGTTAAGACAGTTTGGCAGAACGCAAAATCTGATAACAAAATCGGTTCTGTATAATTATTTGTTAGAAATAGAATAATATATAAGAAGTTATTAGGTAAGGAGGTTTGAAGAATGGGAAAAGTAACTATCAACGAGTCACTTTGTAAGGGCTGTGAGATGTGTGTTAATGCATGCCCTCTGCATCTGCTTGCACTCGATAAGGACAGACTCAATGTCAAGGGCTATCATCCGGCTACCATGACGGATCCTAGCAAGTGTTCAGGATGTAAGTCATGTGCTACAATGTGTCCTGATGTATGCATTACTGTAGAGCGTGACTGATGACAGATATAGTCAAAATGACAGTAAAAGTTAGATTGACTAGAGATATCAATAGTAATCAATTAAATTTTCAATAGGAGAAAAATCATGTCAGAGAAAGTTTTAATGAAAGGAAATGAGGCACTTGGCGAGGCTGCTATCCAGGCAGGCTGCCGTCATTTCTTCGGATATCCGATCACGCCTCAGACAGAGCTTTCCGCATATCTGTCAAAGA
>JAILGF010000165.1 GCA_024696945.1 Lachnospiraceae bacterium
AAAACTATTAAAATTACTAGTTTTTTTTTAATAAAAGATGTGGTATTATATATAATTTTAATCAAAATTGAATGATAGTTTAAAATCGTCGGGTAAATTTTATGTTTATAAGGTTTGTCCTGCGATTTTTTCAGTTTTTAGCCATTTTTTTGTTTTAATTTCTTTTTATTCGGAATATTATGACTATTTGTTATTTAGAACTTTTTTGATTCAAATAAAAAAGGCGGACAGAAATTACTCTGTCCAACCTCTTGTTCACATTTTAGAAAAAGCTTCCGTACCACTTTACTATCGTATCTCCAAACCATAACGCCGTTATTATACCTGCCGACAGATAAGGTCCCATCGCCAACTGTTTGCCTTCATCGGATACCTTCATGCGTATGATATGAATAATGCTTCCGTACAGACATCCTGCTATAAGAGCAACAATTGCCAATTTCCATCCAAGAAACAAACCTGCTGCAGCCATCAGCTTCACATCTCCACCGCCCATGGCTTTTCCTTTAGATGCATAATAAATAATTGCCAACGGAACACTGACTGCAAAGAAGCCAATGAAATACTCTAGCCATCTGCCGTTCGCATTAACTTTTTCTAAAAATGTAGGAACTTTATCCAATACCACGCATTTCATTTTATAATATCTGGAATCTGTGAGCATTAGACTAACAACTCTTACAACTCCGAGCACAAATATTGTAACATTTGCCCCTAAAGGTATCTCAAATGTTCTCCAGTCAATCACAGTAATCACTATAAGAACTGAACATAAAATAGAGCTTAAGATAACTACTATTATATCTTCATATACAGTTGCAGCCCAGTCCCACACAAATCTATCATCTGTGTACCATACTATTGTATAAATATTTTTTAATGTATATGCACTAAACCCAGATATCGCAAAGCATAGAACAGCTACTATGCCATTAAAGCCTTCTACTATCGGATACTGTTTACTGATCTTTGCTTTACAATAACGGCACTTTCCTCTTAAAAAAAGGTAACTAAACAAAGGGAAAAGATCATACCATGCAAGCTGATGCCCGCAACTCATGCAATGTGAACGTTTGGATACTATGGTCTCTTTAAGAGGAATACGCAAAATGCAGACATTCAAAAAACTACCTACGATAATTCCAAATATAAATATAAAAATGTATATTATTACAGTAAACAAAGTCTCTGACATTTTGTTGTCCTTTCATCACGAACCTTTTATATCTGTACTAGCAAAACCCGAAAGTGTACTAAATGTATGCCCATCCACATAAACATATACTCTTAATTCAATCCGAGGTGCATTCACCGGGGTACTCTTTAACTCTATAGAGTTTTTAAATTCTTCCCATGTGTCAACACCGTAAATCCGAGCTACTTTGTCCCACAGTTTCCCGCTTTCATCAGGCAAAGCCTGGACATGTGTTCCCGAATCATCCTTTGTGATAAGTATCTGATGATCTCCTGTCTTTACTTCTTCAAAGACTTCTTCATTGGTAACCGCCAACTGGCATGCCTTTTCTATACTTGTCCTGGTCTCCAGATCCGAGGATATACGTGAATTCTCAACCCACTTTACAACCTGAGGCGCAAGGGCGACTGCGACTATAGCCATAATAAGAACTACAACTATAAGCTCTACTAACGAAAAACCTTTGTTGTTCCTGCGTATAACTTTCATTTTTCTCCCCCGCTTTGTTTATATGCAATATTTTTAATAAATTCTTAATCATTTTAAAGCATATCACACTTTTTTGATGATTGCAAGAGAAAATTCATAATTTATTCATAAATTGTTCAACAACATAAAAACATCTTCTGTAGACAATTTAAGGGATACAGAAGATGTTTAATATTTCATATTAAATTTTTGTACTACGTAACTACAAAAATCTTTACCGGTATACTTACCGTAAATCTCTCAGCCCGAGTCTCCCCACCCGGGCCGAGGATTATTATATCATTTTGTTATATTTTGAAAATCTCGGTTAACTAATAATCTTGTTGATATTCAATTACGAGAAGTTCTTGTCAGGGAATCTGTTAGCAGGCTTTGTAACCTTAATACCATCAGCAGTCTTCTCAACCTTAATCTGGAATTCACCGTTGTTATAATTGCCATAAGTTGAAGACCAGTCACCAGTAACTTTAATCTTGTCACAATATGCGCCAGTAGTAGCATTCTCAAGTTCAGGAATAGTCTTCTTCATAGCGTCTAATAACTTCTGATTAGGAACCTTTGTTCCTGCAGGATAAAACTCAATTGTAACTGCAGAAGTTAAGTTCTTAAGAACATCTTCATTAGTTCCTGCTACGTTAGCTGCTTCAACGAGTGCATTGTAGTTTTCGATATCGTTTGACTTTCTTGAGTTCTCAACCCACTTCATAACCTGAGGAGCAAGAGCTACAGCGATGATAGCCATGATAAGAACTACGACGATAAGTTCTACCAGTGAAAAACCTTTGTTGTTCATTTTTTTCATAACATGTTCTCCTTTGTTTTGATAAAAATTAGTTAATGTTTTTTATTTCTTAAACCCCTTCGATCCGCTCCCTTGTCCCGAATCGAACAGAATCTAATACAATTATATGTTTCCAATATCTCCGTACATATTGATCATAGGCGAGTACATTGCAAGTACCATCCAGCCAACTATACCACCAAGTACAACTATGATGATGGGCTGCATCATCTCAGACATGGACTGTGTTGCAAGTTCTGCTTCTTCTTCGTAATACTCTGCAACCTTATCAAGCATGTTTTCGATATTACCGGTTTCTTCTCCAATAGCTATCATATTGGGAACCAGTGTAGGATAAACTTTTGCACGTCTAATAGGTACCGAAAGGTTGATACCCTGTTCAACATCCTGTTTTGCCTTAATCAGTGCATTTCTGAATAAAACATTCTTCATAGCCTTTGCACAGATTTCCAAACTCTGGGATATACCCATACCTGAAGAAACAAGCGTACTCATGGTTCTTGCAAAAGATGCTGACTGAGTTTTTATGTTTACCGAACCAATAATAGGTATCTTTATGGCTATAGTACCAAAGACTTCCTTGCCCTTATCAGTCTTTCCAAACATTTTCAACCCTACTACAGTACATACCACTATGATAATCAACAGCCACCACTTATTAATAAAGAAATCAGCCATCGCCATAACAGCTTTTGTTGCACCTGGCAATTCCGAT
Organism: Lachnospiraceae bacterium; assembly: GCA_024696945.1. Taxonomy (GTDB): domain Bacteria; phylum Bacillota; class Clostridia; order Lachnospirales; family Lachnospiraceae; genus RUG11977. The sequence continues at coordinate 3,202 of JAILGF010000165.1, forward strand.
CCCATGTCTGCAAACATATCTGCAAACTTAGGAACTACCGCAACCGACATAACAATCATAACAACCAAAGCAACTACTATAACTGCTATAGGATAGATCATAGCCTTTTTTACGATACCGGCAAGCTTTGCGCTCTTCTCAAACTGAGTACCCATACGGGATACAGCTTCTTCCAAGCTACCCGATACCTCACCGGCCTCAACCATGTTCACAAACATCTCAGGGAATATCTTCGGATGTTTTGCCATAGATGCTGCTAAAGTTTCACCCTGCTGAACCGACTCAGAAGTCTTTCTCAATGCCTTGACCAAGGTCTTGTTCTGTGTCTGGTCTGCCAGCATGTTCAGCGCCTCTACAACGGTAACACCGGCATTTAATATTGAAGTAAACTGTCTACAGAAAACTGATAAGTCACGTTTTGTAACTTTCCTGTCTCCTCCAAAGCTTAAGTCTTTTGACAAAAAACCTTGTGTCTTAACCGTAATAGGTGTAAGTCCGTTTGTCTGAAGCATCAGTTTTGCGGCTTCAACATTTTTCGCCTCAATAGTGCCTTTTGTCTGATCACCCATCTTGGTGACCGCTACATAACTGTATGTTGCCACGGCTTCTCTCCTTCAGTGATTATAATATAGCATATCGCACAAAACTTGTCAAGCGTTTTGTTAAAAATTTGTTCATAATTTGTTAATAAAGCTTAGTGAGCATCAATAACTTGTTGAGAGGATTGCGCGAGTTTGTGAACATACGAAGCAATCCGTAGCTTTATTTCAAAAATCTAGAATGACAACCTATTCGCCAGCGTTCCTGCATCCTGAGCGAAGCTCAATGCTGTCTCTCTGTCTATTATGTGCTGGTTGTAAATATCATAGATATCGTCGTCCAGAGTCTTCATGCCGAGCTTTCTGGATGTCTGCATCGTACCTGCTATCTGGAAAGTCTTGTTCTCACGGATCAGGTTCCTTATAGCGGGAGTTGCAAGCATGACCTCGAAGGCTGCCTTTCGTCCGTTACCGCCTATGACAGGAAGCAGTGCCTGTGATATAACGCCTTCGAGAACCATCGCAAGCTGTGAACGTATCTGTGTCTGCTGATAAGGCGGGAATACGTCGATGATACGGTCGATGGTAGCTGCCGCACCAATGGTATGCAACGTAGAAAATACCAGGTGGCCCGTTTCTGCTGCGGTGATAGCTGTCGCTATGGTGTCAAGGTCACGCATCTCACCTACGAGGATAACGTCGGGGTCTTCACGAAGCGCAGAAGTAAGTGCCTGCGAGAAGCTCTTTGTATCAAGTCCTACTTCACGCTGGTTAACGATAGAACGCTTATGAGGGTGAAGGTACTCAATAGGATCCTCCAAAGTTATAACATGGAAAGGAGACCTGTCATTTATCAGGTTGATAAGGGATGCCAGTGTTGTTGACTTACCCGATCCTGTAGGTCCGGTAACAAGTACCAGTCCTCTTTTCTTAAATGTAAGGTCTACAACCGAGTTCGGTATTCCTAGCTGTCCGGGTGAAGGTATGTTCATACCGATCAGACGGAGTACAGCTGCGATAGTTCCTCGCTGATGGAATACGTTTGCTCTGTATCGTCCTTCTCCCATGATCGCATAGGAAAAGTCAAGTTCGCCCTGCTCTTCAAATCTCTGTACCAGCTGCGGAGGTATGATGGAATATCCGAGTTCCGCAGTATCGGCAGGTGTAAGTATCGAACAGCCTTCGATATCGACTAGATCACCGAAAACTCTTACCTTAGGCGGTACGCCTACGGAAAGGTGTAAGTCCGACGCGTGCATCTGGTTTGCTATGATAAGCATTTCATTGATTGAGAGCATAGGTTGGTCTCCTTTGTATTTGATTTTTATGATGTAACAGCATCTGCATCATCAACATCCTCGCCTG
>JAILGF010000173.1 GCA_024696945.1 Lachnospiraceae bacterium
TTGAAGGGTTTCCATATGTCTCATTTATCAAAGACACCATAGTATTTACTGCCACATCGCTCATCTTGGTCGTAGCGGCATTATCTGCATATATCAAAATAAAAAACCCCCTCTGCTTATTGTCAGAGGGGATTATACACCTATTAACCTACTTTGTCAATAGGTAATTATTTTTTTATCAGATCGGACAATTTCTTACTATAAAAGAAGTTATGGACCAGTTCATCAAACTCAGCCCACATGGGCAGAGTCTGGCATCCGTCCTTTCTGGGACATACAACGCTTTTATCGGCTACACAGGCTACCGGAGCCATAGTCCCTTCCATAAGCTCCAGTATCTCTCCCACTGAATACTCCTCGGGCTTTCGGCACAGCTTATATCCGCCGCCCTTTCCGCTGGCACCCACTACAAGACCGCCGGCTACCATATCCTTTACTATGATCTCCAGATATTTTTTTGAAATCTCCTGCCTGGCAGCAATATCTTTAAGCGGTATATAATTTCCGTCATGATTTTCTGCCAGATCTATCATAACACGTATAGCGTACCTGCCTCTTGTTGACACCATTGTTTTACGCCTCCTTTTTCACCTATTATACCACAGGGTAAATAGGTTTTCAAGTCTTTCTTTTAAATCAGGGATCTTATCACCCTGATCAGCCTGGTAGCATTTATCTCCAATTGCTTTCTTGTAAGAGTAGCAGCGGTTATATTCCTGGTTGTTCACACAGAAATGTTTTATAGCTACACCACAGCCGCCATGCTTCTGAACGCCCTTTGTTATAGCCGAGGCTATATCGTGGCTGAAATATCCGATAATATAGGCAACTATTACAATGCAAAGCAGATATTAAAAACATATAGCCCGACAAATGCTCATTTCCTTCTATTAGTCTCCTCCGAACAGGATGTCATTGATTTTGCGAAAGAAACCGGCTGTGTAAGCAAGTATTGCAGCAGAAAAAATATCCTGCATCGTACTGCCGATTACAATTTAACTATAAGATTCCTGAAATATGATCCGTACAAAGGACCTTATCAGATGATTCCGGCTTTTTTGCCCAATGGCAACAAAATTATCCAGGCAAACAAATTATAAAAGAAAAAAGGGCAACCTTAGCTGCCCCTGATATACTTACATATTTGTAGATTTCACATACTTTTGATTTTTGCTATTGGGCTTGTCAGGTATAGTCATAACCAACTGTCCCGATTTAAGCAATTTTGCCATATATCTCTCATTAAAATGTCTAATGCTCGAAAAACCTAGATGCTCTATTATCTCTTGCTTGCTTCTTGGCTGTTCACAAAAATCAATAATTTCTTTTATCTTATCTTGAGCCCCATCTTGGGCTGTATCTTGAGCCCTATCTTGGGCCCTATCTTGTTTCTTTTCAGCCCAAGATGCATCTTTCTTACCCCAGTTCTTGTTTTTCAGGGTGGCATAAAGCATAAACTCTGACTGACGGTATTCCGGCTCAGGCAAGCCTGCCTCAGCCATATCCCTATAAATACGGTCTACGCCTTCGCCAAACTCCTTAACAAGATCATACTCGTTCAGCATCTCAACAATCTTTGGATTTCGAGAGAAGTGGAACTCCCTTATGTTGTTCACACGTACAAGTCCGGGCAAGATACCTGGACTTTCAACAGTGAAATGATCATCAAACATCTTTACCTGGATATCAGTCCCACCGATACTGTAATCACGATGGGCGACAGCATTTACTATCATCTCGGTCCAGCAGAATTCAGGAAATTCCGGTACGGTCTTAAACTTAGCACCCTTACCAAGTTTGGTGTACTCCCTGATCTGAGTCTTTACAAAAGCCAGAGCTTCATTAACCTGATCGAGAATACGGCCATCAAATTTCTTGTCCTTGACAACATTCATCCTGTCCCCGACCTCTGCCGTGTTACCCTCATACCTAACAAAGCGGACACGGGCACGAGGAAAAAAGCGCTGCGGGTTCTTACCGAACAACAGGATAGCAGCTCCGCTGATTAAATCTTCCCCGCCCTTAACAGTGATAAAGTCATTGTTATGACGGAGATAATACTCCGCATCACCCTTATCATAACCAATCTTATCACAGTATGTTGAAACAACCTTCAAGTCAATGTCATCAATGGTTGCCCCGGCAACAGGCTGATCCTCAAAGTACTTTACACCCTTAGCATAGAACAGCTGAAGCCTCTGTTCAAAATTCAGCTTCTTGCTCTTATCTCCTACCCGTAGGTATACATCATCAGCCTGGTTTGCTATGACCTTATTGTTAGGGAAAACCTGCATCCTTAAAATATGATTGGGCTTTCCATCACAGTCAATGACGTCCATCGTCTTCAGCTCGAACTCAACACTAGGCACACAGAAATCAAAAGGAACTCTTACAAGTTCATTCATATTCTTCTCATGTGCATCTATACCGGTTATAGTCCCATCATCCTCTATGCCTATCGCAAGGTATCCTCCATCAGCATTCGCCATAGCGACAACGGGAACAGCCAGGTCTTTAGCAACTATACGTGCCGACTTTCTGTCTAGGACCTGTTTTTCCACAGAAAATCTTAAATCTTCTATATTATCAGGATTAAACACTCGTAAATACCTTCCTTCCCCATCAGATTGCACTAACCTTGTCCTTTAACAGCCTATCCAATGTAGGTCTGCTCACATGAAGCGAAGCTGCAAATTCTTTTTTATTTATCTCTCTTGTACGATATTCATTATATAACCTATCAAACAGCTTCTTGTCAATCTCTTTAACCTGCCGTCCTCTATACTTGCCCTCGGCCTTAGCTATGGCTATGCCTTCACGCTGGCGCTCCAGAATCAGCTGCCGCTCGAATTCTGCAATTGCAGCAATCATCGTTACGAACATCTTTCCGGTAGGAGTGGAAGTATCGAAGGTTTCTTTATTGCTTATCAGTTTTATCCCCTTCTTTTCAAAGAACTCTATCATTTCTAACAGGTCTTTAGTATTTCGAGCCAGACGGCTGAATTCGTTAATGTATACAGTATCCCCTTCTCTTGCAAATTCAAGAAGTGCCTTCAGCTCAGGTCTGTTTGTGTCCTTGCCGCTAACCTTGTCAATATACCACTTCTCTATATTATATTTCTTCAGTGCCTCTTTCTGTCTTGCCTCATTCTGATCTGTAGTAGAGACACGGATATATGCCATGTTCAAAACCATCACCCCCTGCCTATATTATAAAAAAATGTAAATTATAAGTCAATAACTTTATTAGCATTTTGGCAAATAAATGATTTTTGAACTTATAATTTACATATTTCAAGCATATTTAATGTAAAGCTAGGGTGTAATCTAATTTTACATGATATAATTAAATAAAATCATCATCTTTATTTGAAAGATAATTTTTTAAGCCCTTTACGAATCAGTTCACTATCAATAATATACTCCCTTTGTCGGTCTATCTCAAAAAAGGATTTGACATATCGTCAGCTTTAAGATCCATAACCGCCTCATAAGGAAAAACTTTCCCTCTCCTGCAGGCAACTGAAATTCCATTAACAAGGGCATGATTTAGAACAAAGGTCTCACCTTTAGCCAAAACCGGTCTCTTATTGGGAGATTCCATAAATAAAAAATATCTAATCGCTTCTTTCGTAGGGCATGAGGTGCAAACTAATGAGGCACATTACTCTTTGACCGACAAAAGGCGTCTTGAGGGTATTAAAAGCCGTCTAACTAAAAAAAGTAGTGGTTGAGTTTATACTCACCCACTACTCACCCACTAAAACAGCTCTCGAAAACGGTAAGATTTCACACCAAAAATTTGTTGTTGAGTGTAAAAACCGCATAAAAAAAGGAGTCTGCAAAGACTCCTTTTTACGTCCACGATGCGATTCGAACGCACGACCTACCGCTTAGGAGGCGGTCGCTCTATCCTGCTGAGCTACGCGGACTTGCCGCCCTTTTTCAAAGGCAATAGGTATATTATCATAATTTCCTGTTTTAGTCAAGTTTTTCTTTGAAAAACAAAGGGTTATCGCACTGTCTGGCCAGTGCCCAGCCCAGGAACAGCCAGAACAAAGGATTTACGGTTATACAGCTGTCATTGATCAGTCCGCAGAGCATAAAACCTATGAGTCCTGCAAACAGACCGATATCGAGAAGTTCTATGTTGTTCTCTCTATTCTTCTTAGCAAGTAGGCTTTTTACAAATCTTATTATATAGAAGATGAACAATGCAAGTACCGCAAGAAGTGCAATTACTCCATCCGAACATGCAATCTGGAGATACCAGTTATGTGGTCTGTCAACTACATATTTGCAGCTTCCATGAGTATTGAGAAGCCCGACTATCTCATTCTGTCGGAATCTGAATGCAAAGGTTCCATGTCCTCCGCCTACCAGAATAGAGTCTTTTATAATAGGAAGGGATTGCGCCCAGATATAGCCTCTTCCGGTAGCAAAGGAATAAATTCCTTCAAGTCCCGTTACGGCAGGCTGGGGAATTTCGTCGAGAAGAGCACTTCCCTGTCCGAAAATCTTTATTCCGTCTTCCTTTATATAGAACTCCACAGATCCGCTGTATCCGAAGTCAAATATCAAAAGTGCCCTTTCCACACATACCTTGATATCCTTATATCGTTCATCAGTAAAAGTAAATCCCTGTTTTTCTTCCCTGATATTTGTAGCCTTTAGTACTGCTGGAGTCCGTCCTTCAATAATATTTGTTCCGTCGCTGAAAATCAAGCATTCCGAAAAATCACTGTCGTAGTAATCCGCAAAACATTTTTTTGCAATTTCCTTGTCAACACTTACTTCCAACAGTTTATCTCCGGACTCTAAGCGTAGTACTCCGTCCTTTATTTCCGCTTTGCTTAATTTATACTTACCTCCGGTGGATACTGCAGAATTTTCAGGTTTCCCCTCAGGCCTTATTCTTGAAGAATAGTTAGGCAATATTCCAGATAATACTATCAGTCCCACACCCAAAACCAGCACTGTAGCAAAGCTTATAATCAGATTTTTTCTCTTGGTTTTTACATAATCCTTGTTTATTCCGATTGTGCCACTCGTTTCAGGATTGAGCCGTTCCATATGAATAAAGGAGAACAGAACCGAAAGCGGAAAGCAGATTGCAAGAGCTATCATTGCAACTTTAGAATCGGACCATTTTACGGCTAATATAAGGATTGCTCCCATTACCGTAAGAATCCACCTCTTTAATGCTTTCCCTTCCTGGGAAACAGCAAATGTTACGGGAAACAGCAGTGCACAAAAGCCTCCAAGAAATCCGGGATTATTGAAGGTCAGACATATCTGCCCTATGAAATTCTCGTTCTTGATGCTTCTGGCCAGCTCCCTGTATTTTGAAGGAGAGATCAGATCCTGAATAATGGGAATCTCAAGGATTGGCTTATAGAATATCTCTATAATGGTAAGTATGCCGGTAATAATACTTATCACAGTTATTGCTGTGGCAAATATCTTCCCGGAAGACAGTGCTTTAGAATTTTGTTTGCCGGGTTTTAAATAATAGAGGGCAAATACGAAGACTATACTATAGCTCAGTATTGCCAGCAACCCTTCATATTCTGAATTTGCTCCCCAAAATGCAGTCTCTTTATAATCACTGAATATAAATGACAGTATTGAAAAAAGAAAATATACGCCGATAAATATAAGAGGAAATCTTATCCTTTTAAATCTCGCTCTGTCAAGCGTTTCAATATTGTCCGGAAATATCCTCTCACCGATAAAATACAGAAGAACCGCTCCTGCAAAGCCTGCAATGGCAACTTCTTTGCAGAACAGCAGAAGATCTATTATTTCTCCGGCTGCATTTGAAAAGAACTTTGTTTCTATCTCCGGAATCTTTTTAATTATAAATCTGGATATAAACGGAAATATGCACCAGAATACAGCGCATATAATGAGAAATATCTGTCGATACCCTATTCGTTTCACTTTTGATTTCTTTTTTTTCATTATGGTTTATGGCTTTTTTTCTACAGTTTCAAGCTCCCCCTGCATCCAGACAATCCCCTTAAATCTCATGCCCGGAGACGGGAACCCCATCAGGTCTTCGCTATTAATCACGGTTTCAAATGTAATATCGTTACATACGATCTTCATTACCCAGACAAGCTCTCCGGTGACCTTGTTCTGCAGCTGTCTGGAAGATATTATATTTCCAAGGACTACATAAAGATCGGATTCCGATCCGTATGGGATAAAGGTTGTTTCAACAATGGAAAACAGATCCTCGTGTTTAATCCTTTCCATGAGCGATGCATTCTTGTCCATGTCATTCATTGCGAGATAATCAAGCGCTTCCATATCCCCGTTTTTTGCATCGTCCATCATTTGATTTTTAACTGCGTTATCTATTTTTGAAGCTATATGTGAGTATATCCTTTTTTGTGTCGGAAGGATTATCTTCCCGCTGCTGGAAAGTGACGTCAGCTTTATTTTCCCATTGTTAACGGTAACTCCGATATCTCCTGCCTTAATATTGTTTTCGATATTCTGCAGATAAAAGATCAGTGAAACCCCGAGATGATTGTCGTCACACATTCCGGTATAAGCATCCGAATCAACCTTTTTGTGAATAAAGATCTCTTCTTCACTTACCCCTTCTTCGAAAGAGCTTTTTAGATACGGGAAATACGTTCCTATATGAAAGGTTCCGTTACTGTCTTCCTCTCCTCTTACTATAACACCAAAATTTTCTCCATAGGATTTTTGATATTCAACAAAAATATTTCCGTTTGGTTTAGCAATTTTCTGTACCGAGTCGGATTGAATAACGGATTCTTTCACAAGTGCTTCCAATTCGGCCTGACTTTCCTTTTTACTAAAGCCGATCGCCTTCATATATGTATGCATATATTATTTATCCTTCAGTTTTTAATCATCCAGGCAGCTTTTTCTTTCTTTTGCTCGCTCCAATGCCTTTTTCTCTTCTGCACTAAGTATTACATATGATTCTCCTCGGATGATTTCCTTCACATATGTATAACATCCTCCGATCTCATTATGTACAGATGACAAAACAAAACCGTCATTGTTGTCGGTCAGCATGCAGAGCGCAAAGCTAAGCTTTCCACCCATTCCTTCAAATGCATCGTATTTATTGACAGCAAACTTCTGAAAACAGAAACTGCTGTAATCTTTTAGTTCCTTAACTATATCATTGCTTTCGGTTGCAAGACTTTTAACATCATCCAGCTCCCGGAATTTTGCAAGTATTGCTTTTTCCAAACTCTTTCCATCACTGCCCTGAAGAAAAGCATCCTGCCTTTTCCTATATTTCAGAAGCAGATTTCGGAGTGAAATACAGTACAGAAACATTCCGATCACAATAAGAAATAGTATAATAATCAGGTAGCTTCCGTCAATACCTATTTTTTCAAACAAATTCATCTGTATTCTCCCGATATTATTTATAACCCTTATTAGGCCTATAGTGTATCGAATATATGTTCATACTACATGTTGTATATATAGAAAGAATTACCTCTTTATGATATCATACATGTGTTCAAATTCATCTAACGAATTGAATTCTATCACAATTTTGCCCTTGTTATGTCCGTTTTCCTTGATTTCCACCTTTGATCCAAGGATTGCGCGCAGATTGTTCTCATATTCCCTATAAACTGCATCTCCGGTTATGGCTTTTTTAAATCTGGTCTTGTCACTTCTGTTTAAAATCTGCTTTACGAGCTTTTCGGTTTCCCTGACACTGAGCTTTTCATCAATTATCCTCATGGCTGTATCATACTGAAGAAGAGGGTCGGTAATTCCAAGAAGAGCTCTTGCATGTCCTCCTGTAATCAATCCGCTGATTACAAGCTCCTGAACCTTTCTGTCAAGTCGTAAAAGTCGAAGTGAGTTTGTAATGGCCACTCTGCTTTTTGAAACTCTCTCTGCAACTTCATCCTGCTTCAGATCAAACTCTTCCATTAACTCCTTATATGCATATGCTTCTTCAATATCATTAAGGTCTTCACGCTGGATGTTCTCTATAAGAGAAATTTCATACTGTTCTCCTTCGGAAAGCTCTTTTATGATTACAGGTACTTCCTTTAACTTTGCAAGACGGCATGCTCTCCAACGTCTTTCGCCGGCGATAATCTGATATATATCATTTTTTTTCTGAACTATAATCGGTTGGATCAATCCATGCTGTTTAATTGACTCTGCCAGTTCACCAAGTGCATCTTCGTCAAATTTCTTTCTGGGCTGCTTTGGATTAGGTTCGATCAAGTTGATATTAAGGACAGTTGCTCCTGTAATTACTATGGATTCTTCTTTTGCAGGTTTGGGCTCTTCTTTTTTCTCCGGTATTGTGCTTATGGGAATAAGAGTGTCAAGGCCTTTTCCTAATCCAAAGTTCTTTGCTGGTTTCTTCTTGTCTTTAGAGTCAGTCTGTTTTGCTACCGTGGTTTTTGCTGTAGTTGATTTTGTGTTTGTTTTCTTCTCTGTGTTCTTCTTAGAGCTGTCTGTCTTCTTCGTTGTGCTTTGCGCTTTTGTCTTGTTTGCCATTTTCTCCTCCGATGTTGTTTTATGTTTCACATGAAACATTTTTTATTATAGGTTGATGTTTCACATGAAACATCGTGTTTCGTTTATTGAATGTTTCATGTGAAACATTCAATAAAAACGTTAAAATATTTTCTATAATTTATAGTTTATTATCTGTTTTATCATTTGTCAATCATTTTTTCTTTTCTTTGTAAATATTTATCACATATACATAGCCAATGTTTCATGTGAAACATTGGCTTGTTTGAAAAATATCGTAAAGGAAGAGTTTCGTTTTAGTCAAATCGTTTATCTGGCAGAGGCCTTAGAATTATCAAAAACGTTAAATTATGTAAACATATCTAATTGACATCATTATTATTTGTAAGAATGTTTCACATGAAACATTAATCATTTTCTTATTCAACTTTTAAAATGCTCGTGGTATAAAAGAGATGTTTGATTCATAAAAAAGGCAATGTTTCATGTGAAACATTGCTTTTAACTTTTTATTTTGATTTTTTAAACAATCCCTTTATTCCCGATTTCTTTCCGGAATCCTTTTTCTTTGGATCTTCTTGTTTTACAGTCTTGTTATCGTTTTCTAATACTTCAATTGCCAGATCATCATATGCTTCAGCGCCGGCTGATTTTTTGTCGTACAAACATATCGGCAACCCGTGGCTGGGTGCTTCGGCCAATCGCACATTTCTTGGGATGATAGTTGCAAATATATTTTGTTTAAGATTCTTTCTAACATTCTCTACAACCTGAAGTGAGAGATTAGTTCTTGCATCATACATTGTAAATACGACACCGTCGAGTATCAGATCCGAGTTCAATCTTTCGCGGACAAGATTAATTGTGTATAATAGCTGTGATAATCCTTCGAGCGCATAAAACTCACACTGGATCGGAACAATTACTGAATCAGCTGCAGTCATCGCATTTACAGTAAGAACATTAAGAGAAGGAGGGCAGTCAACTATCAGATAGTCATAATCATCAACAACTTCTTTTATTTTATCCTCCAGTATATGCTCTTTATTATTCAATCCGATTAGTTCGATATCTGCACCCGCAAGTTGGACAGAAGAAGGAACAACTTTAAGATCAGGAAGAACACTGTCAAGTATGCAATCTTTTATTGAGCATTTTCCAATTATCATTTCATAAGTGCTGTTTTTAACTTTCGACTTGTCAATTCCAAGTCCACTTGTACAATTACCCTGCGGATCGCAGTCAATGGCCAAAACCTTCATTCCGTGCTGGGCAAGTGCTGCGGAAAGATTTATTGCAGTTGTAGTCTTGCCAACACCGCCTTTTTGATTTGCGATTATTATAATTTTTCCCATATTTTATACCTTGTCCTATCTTGATACTATATATAGTGGTGTCTTGAAGGGCTTACCACCACCTCTTGGATATTTGGAAATTGTATGTGTTGCTTTGCATATTTCTATCAGTGTTCTTTCATTTGAAACTCCGGAGGCGATAAAATCATATTCACAAGTCTTACCTTTTTTTCCTCCGAGTTCCTTAATGGCAAACTCTGCTGATTTTAATTCTTCATCACCTTTTCCGCCCTTATAGGCTATGAATCTTCCGCCCACCTTGCAGAACGGAAGAGTAAGTTCACATAATGTTGTAAGCTCTGCAACAGCCCTTGATACTACTATATCATATTTTTCACGATAATCAAGTTTTCTTCCGAATTCTTCCGCCCGACCATGTAAGGTAACTATTTTCTTTAATCCTAACTCATGTATTACCTCATCTAAATACACAAGTCTTTTTTGCAAGGAATCAAACAATGTGATATCAAGTTCCGGAAACATTATTTTTAATGGTATTCCGGGAAATCCCGCACCGGTCCCAATATCAATGAGAGAGTATGGTTTTCCATTAAGGTCCATCACCTTTATTATAGATAGGCTGTCAACATAATGCTTCATTACGAATTCTTCAAATTCAGTGATAGCCGTAAGGTTCATTACCTTATTTTTTTCTACGGTCATATCATAGAACTTTATCAGCTTCTCTATCTGACTGTCATCTGTTGTAAGACCGAGTATTTCTTTAAATTGTGTTTTTATATATGCAGCTTTTTGTTCTTGTTCCATATATAATTATGTACTCCCTGTTCTCTGATCCGTGTCACTATAATTTTATAATGACATTCCTTTAGGTTACGATATTAAAGTTTCATATATACAACCAGTACATTAATATCCGCCGGAGATACACCCGATATACGGGAAGCCTGACCGATCGAAACAGGACGGATCCTCTTTAATTTCTGTCTGGCTTCGATTCGAAGCGAAGGAACACTGTCATAATCAAAATCCAAAGGTATTTTTTTCTTTTCAAGTTTTTTATACTGTTCTACCTGTTTTATCTGTCGGCTTATATATCCTTCATATTTAAGTTCGATGTTTATCTGTTCGGCGATGCCTTCATCTATTTCCGGTCTTGTTTTATCTATGGGTTTTACAATAGAGTAGGAGAGTTCCGGACGTCTTATCAGCTCTGCTAAGGTAATGCCCGAAGTAAGCTCGGTGCTGTTATATTCCCTTAAGAATGCAAGGACATTCTCGCTGGTTCCTACGCTTGTGTTTTTCAGTCTTTCTATCTCAGAATCTATAATCCTCTGTTTTTCAACCGTCTTATCGTATCTTTCTTTACTAAGGAGCCCAACCCTGTATCCATATTTTGACAATCTCAGATCTGCGTTATCCTGACGGAGAAGAAGACGGTACTCTGCACGGGATGTCATCATACGATACGGCTCCTGAGTCTCCTTTGTAACAAGATCGTCAATAAGGACTCCGATATATCCGTCGGAACGGTCAAGTATCAAAGGCTCCTTATTAAGAAGCTTCATAGCCGCATTTATACCGGCAATTATCCCCTGGGCTGCAGCTTCTTCATAACCTGAGCTTCCGTTGCTCTGACCTGCGCTGTATAATCCGCTTATTGTTTTAAATTCCAAAGTGGGATAAAGTTCGGTTGCATTTATGCAGTCATATTCTATTGCGTATGCGTTTCTTACTATCTTTGCATTTTCAAGTCCGGGAACAGAACGATACATCTTATACTGAACATCCTCCGGCAGACTGCTGGACATTCCCGAGATATACATCTCGTTAGTATAATTTCCTTCCGGTTCAATAAATACCTGATGCCGATCCTTGTCAGCAAAACGCATAACCTTATCCTCTATGGAAGGACAGTAGCGGGGACCGACCCCCTCTATAGCTCCGGAGAAGAGAGGAGAGCGGTCGATATTATCCCTGATAATCTTATGAGTTTCCTCATTTGTATAAGTCAGCCAGCAGGATACCTGATCCCTTTCCAGATCCTCTGGATTGTTTTCAAAGGAAAAGGGAACTATCTTCTCATCTCCGAACTGTTCCTCCATTTTTGAGAAATCTATGCTTCGTTTATCTATTCTTGCAGGAGTTCCTGTCTTAAAGCGTCTTACATCTATTCCGAGATTTATTAATGAAGCCGTAAGTTCATTAGCTGTGGGAAGTCCGTTAGGACCGGTATATTTACTGACTTCTCCGTAAATGCATCTTGCCTTAAGATATACTCCGGTGCAAATGATAGCTGCATTACAAGGATAAATATTTCCGGACGTAGTTTTTACACCTACAATTTTTTTAGTAAATCCCTTTTTCTTATCCTCTTCTTTATCGTCAGTTTCTAACAAATTATTATCGATTATTATTTCTTCCGTTAATATCTCAGATACTTCATCCTGCCTTACGGTAAGATTGTCCGTGTTTTCAAGTATTTTTCTCATGGAAGCAGAGTACTCTTTTTTATCTGCCTGAGCTCTTAAGGAATGAACGGCGGGACCTTTTGAAGTATTAAGCATCTTGGACTGTATAAAAGTACGATCGATGTTTTTTCCCATTTCACCGCCTAAAGCGTCAACCTCACGAACAAGATGTCCCTTTGAAGTCCCGCCAATGTTGGGATTACAGGGCATCATTGCTATGCTATCCACGCTTACGGTAAATACTATTGTTTTTAATCCAAGCCTTGCACATGCCAGCGCTGCCTCACATCCGGCATGACCTGCACCTATCACGGCTACATCATAATCCTCGTACTGCATTTTATGTTCCTCTTATTTTCCCATGCAAAAATCCTTGAAGATCCGGTCCGCAAGATCGTCTTCAACACTTTCACCGATTATCCGGCCCAATGCCTCATAAGCATCCATCATATCAATGGTCAGAAAATCCTCGCTTACTCCTGCCTCGATTCCGGAGATAACGTTATCAACAGATTGTTTTGCACTTATCAACAATTCTCGATGTCTCTCATTTGTAATGATGACATCCTCTTCATTTGTTATACTACCACTGTAGAATAATGATTTTATCATATTCTTCAATTCATCTATACCTTCACCGGTAAGAGAACTGATCATTACTGACCCTGCGGAGTCAACTTTTGCAATCTTATCCACAGTATTATCAGAACCAGAACTAAGATCACTCTTATTATATACTATAATAATCTTTTTGTCTTTTATTTCTTTCAGTATTTCGCAGTCTTTTTCGTTCAGGCCTTCATTCAGGTCAACAACATATAGTATCAGATTGGCATTTTCTGCCTCTTTTTTAGCTTTATCCACACCGATCTTCTCAATAACGTCTTCCGTATCCCTTATTCCTGCAGTATCTATAATATTTAGTACAACATCGCTAAAGGTAACCGTTTCTTTTAAAACATCCCTTGTAGTTCCTGCAATATCCGTTACGATTGCTCTGTCTTCCTCGAGCAATGCATTAAGAAGAGAAGATTTTCCGGCATTCGGAAGTCCGAGAATACATGTATTTATACCCTCATTGATCAACCTTCCGTCATCAGACGAAGCAATAAGCTTGTTTAATTCCGATAAAACAATCTTCATCTCCGGTTCAAGCTCATCAGTAAATCCATCAAGACTTATATGCTCCGGATCGTCAAGAGCAGCCTCTATGTAAGCGGTTTTAGAAATAAGCCTCTCCCTTAAGGCTATAATCTTATCCTTTATCTGACCTTTCAGCTGCTTAACAGAATTTTTCAAAGCAAAGTTGCTCTTTGCATTAATAATGTCAATAACCGCCTCAGCCTGGGAAAGATCAATCCTTCCGTTAAGATATGCCCTCTTTGTAAACTCACCCGGTTCTGAAAGTCTCGCTCCGTTTTTCAAAACAAGCTCAAGTATCCTTTTTGTTACAAGAATTCCACCATGGCAGTCAATCTCTATGACATCCTCTCTTGTATAACTATGAGGAGCCTTCATTTTAAGCAGAAGAACCTCATCTATAGTCCTGACATTTTCATTTCTTCCTATATTATTGCTATCCGAAACCGGCTCCTCTATATAGCCGTAGTGTACGGAAAAACAACCCATATCAGCAATTTTCTTTCCCGTTGCACTCCTAAATACTTTGTCTGCAATATCAAATGCATTATCTCCACTGATCCTTATTATATTAATACCGGATCCGGTGAGCCCTGTGCATATGGCTGCAATTGTATCCTTCTCAGTATTCATTTTATAATTCATCTCTTTTTATTAAGCCCTTCGTACATTTGTTTCAACAAGGAGTGGTCGAAGTGTGAGTATGGGATAAAATCATAAAGCGTGCAGAGGATATGCTCAAGTTTCATGACAACCTAAATGAGGTAGAAAACGGTTATCCAAACCGTTTTCTGAGCGTAGCCTAAGTGCGTCCGGTATCAAGCGGACGCACGATTGCAAGCGTCCGAAATTTAGGTGGGATATGAAACTTCTAGCATATCCCTGCTAAGCGATAATAGATTTTAAACCATGCTCATACTTTGACCACTTATGCGACTATGAAATATCCCAAACTTACAAATAAGGGCCACCGCATCTGCGGCAGCCCCCGGTGATTAAATGTTCTCTTCCTTTTTTTCAGCCGCTGCCTTAGCTGCTGCCTTTGACTCCAAGTACTCTGCGTAATCCTTCTTATAATCTGTACTGTAATCCTTGGTATCTGCACCGTATTTCTTGTGGAACTCACGGCTGCTGCTGATCTTCTTGTTTCTGTTATTGTTTCCGTAAGGCTTTCTTCCCTTGAATCCGCCCTGTCTTCTGTCAGGTAACTGAACACCCTTCTTTAATGAAACAACAACCTTTCTGAAAGGCTCCTCACCCTCAGAATGAGTCTCAACATAAGCGTCTGACTGAAGATAAGAATGTATGATCCTTCTTTCATAAGGATTCATGGGCTCTAAGGAAACGTTGCGTCTGGTCTTCTTAACCTTAGAAGCAATATTCTTAGCAAGATTTTCAAGAGTTTCCTTACGTCTTGAACGATAGTTTTCAGTATCAAGCTTAATCTTGATGTAGCTTTCGCTTTCTTTGTTGACAACAAGGCTTACAAGATACTGTAATGAATCAAGTGTAGCGCCTCTTTTTCCGATAAGAACTCCCATATCGTTGCCGGAAAGTTCAATATCAATTTCATCCTTGGACTCTGTAAGCTCTGCCTTTATCTCGGTTTCAAGTCCCATAGCATTTAATACTTCGTTTAAGAAAGTTATGGCAACCTGACAAAGATCCTTTTCTTCTTTAACTGTTACGGTTTCGGTTTCATTTTCCTTAACGGTTACAACTATTTTAGCGGGCTTTCCGCCTAAAAGACCTAAAAAACCGCCGCTTTCTTTTTCTATAACCTCATAATTTATCTGATCTATAGAAACATTTAATTCTTTGAGGGCATTTTCCAATGCTTCCTCAACATTTTTTCCTGTAAATTCTTTACTTTCCATCGTTACCATCCTCGTTATTCTGAGTACTTTCTTCGGTATTCTTTACTTCTTCCTTTTTCACGGTATTGCGACTTGCAAGCAGGTTTGCATTTGCGGCTATACTCTTTGAGCTGTAAGAAACACTGCTTCTCTTGTAATCAGAACCGGACTGCTTAGCCTTTTTATTTGAATTTTTCTTGTAGCTTGTATTGTCGTATTCTTCTGAAGAATTATTGTAATTAAGACCCTTTGTTTTTGCTACCTCAGCCATCTTGTTATCGTAGCTTACTCCGAGCTTTTCCTGCTTCTTAATGTTCTTTTCCTTGCTCTTTTCAAGCATGTCATCAACATTGATCTTATCAAGATACTTATTGATAAACAATGTCTGGATAATAGTGAACACTGCCGAAGCTATCCAGTAAATACCAACACCTATAGGAAGCATAAGACAAAATGCACCGGACATGATAGGCATGATGGTTGACATCATCTTAGTAGTCTGCTGCGCAGGATCGTCTGTATTTGTTTTTTTGTTGGAATTAACTGCTGTCTGAAGCTTACCCTGTATAAACTGTGTAAGAACAGCCAGAATAGGAATACATACGGAAATACTATTCCAAACAGGTCTGTCCAATATGCTGAGTCCGAAAAGACCGTTAACGGAAATAATCTTATCAACAACTTCACTTATAGTCATCGAAGAATCTTTAACGGTTACCATGACCGATTTCAGGCTGCTGAAGCTTTCGATATTGAAAAATGCATCCCAGTTCTGAGGATTGAACTTTGAAAATATATCAATAAGATACTCTCTGGGAACGTCATTATATATGGAAATATCTATAACAGTAGCACTGCATCCGGATGACTGGGACAGAGTAAGAGAATTTTGAGTCATGAAGTCGATCAAAGTCTCTTTGTATCCTGTAAGGTTCTTAAGAGAATCTGCTACAGTTCCGTATAATGAACCGATGTCGGTTACATAAGCTGGAATAGCATAAATAACCCTGTAAAGGGCAAACATGATAGGCAGGGAAATAAGTAACGGCAGACAGCCTCCCATGGGGCTTGCACCGTATTTAGCATAAACAGCCTGTGTTTCAGCCTGTTGACGTCTTAATGAATCTTCATCCTTTTTTCCCTTATACTTTTGCTGGATCTTCTGAAGCTCCGGACTCATTTTTGACTGGAGCTTTGTAAACTTCTGCTGTTTAATGGTCAGCGGAAGCATCAGCATTTTTACAACAAATGTGAAAAGAATGATACATAATGCGATATTTTCAATACCGAAAAGCTCTACGAAATTATATATCGCATTAAGTATTACACCGAGTACCCAGGCAATTGGCTTCAAAATGCCTGAAACCTGAGTTAAAAATACCATTTGCAACTTGTCCTCACATTCTGTCACCACATGTGACACCTATAATATTAAGGAACAGGATCATAACCACCCTTCGATAACGGGTGACATCTCAATATTCTTTTGACAGCAAGACGCAAACCTTTAAAAGCTCCGTATTTTTCAAATGCCTCTAAGGCATACTGACTGCATGTAGGAATGTATATGCAGGATGGTTTTCTTTTTAACGGAGACAAAAATTTTCTATAAAATTTTATTAATCCAATAAAAATATATTTCATTCCTTAAGATTCTTCGCTTTGCTCAGAATGACAGATAATATGATGCAGCTTTCCCAAATGTAATATCGCTGCTTCGGCGTCGCTGTATTTTATCCCAACTGCTCCTGTTCTCGCGGTTACCACTATGTCCAAACCACTATTGAACAAATGGCCTTTAAGTCTAAAGACCTCTCTTACTAATCTGGCAACCCTGTGTCTTATGACACTGTTTCCGATCTTCTTGCTTACAGATATTCCAAGTCTGTTCTCGGATAAATTATTATTATAAATATACATTACGAAACATCTGTTGGCGAAAGACCTGCCGTTTTTATACACGGTCTGAAATTCGTTGTTCTTTTTTAAATGTAAGATATTCATTTTAAAAAAGGTCACATCTAAATGCGACCTAAGCTGAAAGTTTATGTCTTCCTTTTGCTCTTCTAGCAGCCAAAACCTTTCTGCCGTTCCTGGTGCTCATTCTTTTTCTGAAACCATGCTCTACTGATCTCTGTCTCTTTTTAGGCTGGAAAGTCATCTTCATATTGCAAACACCTCCTTTATGATCAATTTAATGGTAGCAATGCCTACCATATATCCGAAATAACAGCCATACCATTATATTATGCTTTTCATCAATAGTCAAGCAATTTTTTTTATTTTTCCTTGAAAAAAGATATAATTTGTTATATAATATTTATTGGTGGTTTATTGACTTTTCAAGAAAATTACGTAAATTTTCAGAATATTTCTTAATATTATTATATATAGGGGTTTATTATAATGAGTAATACAGTACAGGAAAAATGGGACGAAATTCTCGATTTTGCCAGACAGGAGTACAATATATCAAACGTTTCCTTTAATACCTGGATCAAGGATCTGTACGTTAAAAAGGTTGAAGACAATACAGTATATATCACATCTGATAACAGTAATATTACTTCAAATTTTAATCATATAAGTACAAAATACGGTCTTTTTATAAAAACAGCCATTCATGAGATTACTGACACCGAATATGACATTAAGTTTGAAAATGAAACGGATACCATCGGTACCGTTTCTTCATCGGCTGCTTCTTCAAAGGTCATTCATAATGAAGGACTTCCTCTTAATCCCGACTATACCTTTGACAACTTTGTAGTCAGCAAAAATAATCAGTTAGCTCATGCTACAGCGCTTAAGGCTGCCGAATCTCCCGGTGATATATATAATCCTCTCTATATTTATGGGGATTCAGGTCTCGGAAAGACTCACCTTATGCAGTCGATCGGCCACTTCATTTTAGAAAACGATCCTGATAAGAAGGTTATGTTTGTTACCAGCGACATCTTTACCAACGAGCTTATCGATTCCATCAGAAAAGGTGACGCTTCTCCGGCTGCTTTCAGGGAAAAATATCGTAACATTGATGTCCTTCTTATAGATGATATACAATTTATAATAGGAAAGGATAGAACTCAGGAGGAATTCTTTTATACCTTCAATGCTTTATATGAGGCTAAGAAACAGATAGTTATCACTTCCGATAAACCTCCTAAGGACTTTACCACACTTGATGAAAGATGGCGTTCAAGATTTGGCTGGGGAATAATAGTTGACCTTACACCTCCAGATTACGAAACAAAGGTGGCCATTCTTCAGAAAAAGCTTGATCTGAAGCAGCTTGAAGGCAACAGTGTTTCAATAGATAATGACGTCATATCATATATGGCAGAAAATATCAATTCAAATATCAGAACTCTGGAAGGTGCCCTTACAAAAGTTATTGCTCTTGCAAAAATTCAAAAAACATCGGTTACCAAAGAGCTGGCTGAGTATGCTTTAAGAGATCTTGTTACTCCAAATCAGAAGAAGATAATAACACCTGAGTTTATCATCGGTGTGGTTGCAGAGCATTTTCATATCAGCCCAAACGATATTCTCTCCTCAAAACGTGATAAGGTTATCGCTGTTCCAAGACAGATAGCAATGTATCTGAGCAATGAATATACAGGCTTCACCACTACAAAGATAGGTGAGATATTCGGAAGGGATCATGCTACGGTTATCCACAATATAAACAAGATCAAAGAACTTCGTCCAAAGGATATATCAATGGATGAAACCATAAAAGTCCTTATCAATAAGATAAATCCTGACGTAGAATAAAAAGTACCAACACTTTTATCAACACTATCAACATTATAAGTTGAAAATATACTGTTAATATGTTCATAAGTGTGATCCACATACAACAGGTCAAAAAAGTTATCATATTTCATTAACAAACTGTAAATATGAAAAATCCTTGTTTTTACATGGTTCAGACCACTTAACAACTTACTAACGCCCTCTATTAATACTATACTATTATTAATATATTATATATAACGATTAAACGATTACCGGAGGTTATCATCAGATGAAAATAATATGTGAAAAAACGGCATTGATTACCGGAGTAAATATTGCTTTAAGAGCCATTCCTACTAAAACAACAATGGAAATACTTGATTGTTTAAAGATAAAGGCAAATGACGGTAATATATTATTCGTTGGAAACGATATGTCTCTCGGCATTGAGACAAAGATCAACGGTGAGATTATCGAAGAAGGCTCTTTTGTAGTAAATGCAAAGCTTTTCTCTGAAACGGTAAGAAAGCTTCCTGACAGCGAAGTAGTGTTTACCGCATCTGATGTTTCACTTAATATAAAGTGTGAAAACGTAAATTATGACATTCCGATCAGATCGGCAATGGATTATCCTGATCTTCCTATAATAGAAAGAAAGAACTTTGCCGTAATGTCGCAGCTTACACTTAAGGATATGATAAGACAGACCGTTTTCTCAATCGGAGCTGATACCGAGGCCATGAAAATAATGACCGGTGAGCTGTTTGAGATAAAGGGAAAGAAATTAAGGCTTGTTTCTCTGGACGGACATCGTATTTCCTTAAGAAATGTTGAATTAAACGAAGAATACGGAGATGTAAAGGTTATCGTTCCCGGAAAGACATTAAACGAGTTGTTTAAGATTCTTTCGGGAGAGCTTGAAGACAAGGTTGTTATATATTTCAGCGACAATCACATTTTGTTTGAGATGAAGGATACTTTGGTTCTTTCAAGACTGATCGAGGGAGAGTATTATCTTGTTGACAGGATGATCTCCGGTGATTATGAGACAAAGGTTCATATAAATAAGCGTGAAATAGCGGATTGTATAGACAGAGCAACGGTTCTTATTAAGGAAAACGATAAGAAGCCTTTGGTTTTCGACCTGAAGAATGATGAAATAGAAGTAACCCTTAAAACACCTTTCGGAAAATTTGATGAAAGGATCAATATTGAAAAAGAGGGAGACGATATAAAGATAGCGTTCAATCCAAAATTTATGCTTGATGCTTTAAAGGCAGTGGATGATGATGAAATAGATATTTATTTCATGAACGTTAAATCCCCTTGCATTATAAAGGATAAGGCTGAAAGCTATATGTACCTGATCCTTCCGGTAAACTTTAATGCAGATTAAGAGTCTGTAAAAAAGAGGCATTTTAAATGAAAAAGAGTATTACAATAAAAGATGAGTTTATAAAACTCGGACAGGCTATGAAGCTTGCAGGCCTGGCAGATACCGGTGTTGATGCAAAGTTTGCCATAGAAGAAGGTAAAGTTAAGGTAAACGGCGAAACAGATCTAAGACGCGGAAGAAAACTTTACAACGGTGATGTATTCACATATGAAGAAAACGAAATCAGCATCGTTTCAAAATTATAATTAAAAAAGTGTAAACATGATCATAAAATCATTGGAATTAAGTAATTTCCGAAATTATGAACAATTAAAAATTGATCTGAGTCCAAACGTCAGTATTTTTTACGGAAATAATGCCCAAGGAAAGACAAATATACTTGAAGCTCTTTATGTGGCATGTACCACAAAATCTCAAAAGGGAAGCAGGGACAGAGAGCTTATCAGGTTCAATGATTCCGAATCCCATATCCGGTTAATGGTTGATGATGACGGTATAAGCCGCAAAATTGACATGCATTTAAAGGATAAAGGTCAAAAGGGTGTTGCCATTGACGGCATACCCATTAAGAAAGCAGCCGAACTTTACGGTATGATGAATATCATTTCTTTTTCACAGGATGATCTGGGAATAATTAAGGAAGGTCCATCTGAAAGAAGAAGGTTCTGTGATATGGAGCTCTGCCAGCTTGATAAGCTTTATATGCATAATCTGGCAGTCTATGAAAAGGCCCTTGAGCAGAGAAACAATCTTTTAAAACAGCTGGCTGTCAATTCAGAGCTAAAGGATACTCTTGATATCTGGGATGAACAGCTGGTAGGCTACGGTAAATATATAATCGAAAAAAGAAAGTTTTTTATTGAAGAAATCAATAAAATAGCATTTGAAATACACAAAACTCTGACCTCCGGGATTGAAGAGCTTAAAATAGATTATCTGCCGAATGTCGGAATTGATGAATTTAAGGAAGTTTTATTATCAAACAGAGATAAAGACATCATTTTAAAAACTACAAGTATCGGTCCTCACAGAGATGATATGGTTTTTATGCTGAACGGAAACGATGCTAAAAAATTCGGATCCCAGGGACAGCAGAGGACTGCGGCTCTTACTCTGAAGCTTTCGGAGCTTGAGCTGGTAAAACAGAGAAAAAAGAAAAATCCCGTTCTTTTGCTTGATGATGTTCTTTCGGAGCTTGACCGTAACAGACAGACAAAGCTTCTTGAAAACATCAGCGGAGTCCAGACGGTAATAACCTGCACCGGATTGGATGAATTTGTAAAAAACAGAGTAAAGTATGATAAGGTTTATAAGGTAGTCGCCGGAACCGTAACAGAAGAAAAAATATAATATTTTATTGTCATTCTGAGCACAGCGAAGAATCTTATTATGGAGGATAGAATGGACGATATCTTAAAAAATGTCAATACTGAAGAATCAGCTGAAAAAGACAGTATTGAAAAAGAACAGATAAACGCCGAAATACAAAACTACGGTGCAGATCAGATACAGATACTTGAAGGTCTTGAGGCAGTAAGAAGGAGACCCGGTATGTATATCGGAAGCACATCAACCCGCGGTCTTCACCACCTTGTATATGAAATTGTGGATAATGCCGTGGATGAGGCATTGGCCGGAGTATGTAAGGAGATTGTAGTTACAATTAATCCCGACAATTCCGTAACGGTAGTTGATGACGGACGTGGTATTCCTGTAGAAATAAACAAGAAAAAAGGTATCTCTTCTGTGGAGGTTGTATTTACCATTCTTCATGCCGGCGGCAAATTCGGCGGTGGAGGATACAAGGTATCCGGCGGTCTTCACGGTGTAGGTGCTTCGGTAGTTAACGCTCTTTCCGAATGGCTGGAGGTAGTTGTAGAAAAGAACGGAAAGAAATACTTCCAGAGATACGAATACGGAAAGCCGTTAGAGAGACTTAAAGAAATAGGTGAGAGTGACAGGCATGGTTCCACGGTCACATTCCTTCCCGATAAAACTATTTTTGAAGAAACGGTATTTGATTTTGGTACCTTAAAGCAGAGACTTCGTGAGATGGCTTTCCTTACCAAGGGACTTAAAATTACTCTTAAGGACACCAGAGAAGGCTTAGAGCAGGAAAAAACCTTCCATTACGAGGGCGGTATAAAGGAATATGTTCAGTATCTGAACAAAAATCAGAATGTTCTTTATCCTGAGATTATCTACTGCGAAGGCCAAAAGGGTGATGTATATGTAGAAGTAGCTATGCAGCACAATGATGCTTACAATGAAAACTGCTACAGCTTCGTAAATAACATTACAACTCCCGAAGGCGGAACACATTATACCGGTTTTAAGAATGCGCTTACCAAAACCTTTAATGATTATGCCAGAAGCATGAAGCTCTTAAAGGAAAACGAAGAGAATCTCTCCGGAGAGGATTTAAGAGAAGGACTTGCCGCTATCATCAGTATCAAGCTCGGAGATCCTCAGTTTGAAGGTCAGACAAAGCAGAAGCTCGGAAATTCCGAGGCTCGTGGAGCAGTTGATGCGGTTGTAAGTGAAAAGCTTACTTATTTCTTAGAACAGAACCCTACAGTTGCAAAGATTATCGTTGAAAAGGCAGTTTTGGCTCAGCGTGCCAGAGATGCCGCAAGAAAAGCAAGAGAGCTTACCAGAAGAAAAACAGCTCTTGAAGGCATGAGCCTTCCCGGAAAGCTGGCTGACTGTTCGGATAAAAATCCCGAAAACTGCGAGATATTCATAGTAGAGGGAGATTCCGCGGGCGGTTCGGCAAAAACTGCACGAGACAGAGCTACCCAGGCTATACTTCCGCTTCGAGGAAAGATTCTTAATGTTGAAAAAGCAAGACAGGATAAGATACTCGGAAACGAAGAAATCAGAGCTATGATAACGGCCTTCGGTACCGGTATTTCTGAGGATTTTGATCTTAGTAAATTAAGATATAACAAGATTATAATCATGACCGATGCCGACGTGGACGGTGCCCATATCAGTACACTGATGCTCACCTTCCTTTACAGGTTTATGCCGGAGCTTATTAAGCAGGGTCATGTATATCTGGCTCAGCCTCCGCTTTATAAGATTGAGAAGAATAAACTTATTAAATATGCTTATAGTGATGATGAATTAAATAGGATATTGGTTGAGATAGGACGTGACGGCAACAACAAGATCCAGCGATACAAAGGTCTTGGTGAGATGGATGCCGACCAGCTTTGGGAAACCACTATGGATCCTTCAACCAGAGTATTGAGAAAAGTAGATATGGATGAGGACAATATCGCCGAGCTCAACATTACATTTAACACTCTTATGGGTGACAACGTAGAGCCCAGACGTGAGTTCATCGAAGCTAACGCTAAGTTCGTAACAAATCTTGATATAACCTGACACCTCATTTGGGCCTTCCCCTTGATGATAAGGCTACAGGTGAAAATATTTAAACAATATATATGTGAAAGGCACAATAAATGGACGAAATCAATTACGACCAGGTCAAAAACGTGGATTTAAAGGATACCATGGAGACCTCATATATAGACTATGCAATGTCTGTAATAGCATCTCGTGCGCTTCCTGACGTAAGGGACGGTTTAAAGCCGGTTCAGAGGCGTATCCTGTATGCTATGGCAGAGCTTGCAAACTGGCCGGATAAGCCTCACAGAAAATGTGCGCGTATCGTCGGCGATACAATGGGTAAGTACCATCCTCACGGAGACAGCTCTATATATGGTGCTTTGGTTAATCTTGCCCAGGAATGGTCTACAAGGTACCCGTTGGTTGACGGTCACGGAAACTTTGGCTCGGTCGACGGAGACGGAGCTGCTGCTATGCGATACACTGAGGCCAGACTCAGCAAAATAGCAGTGGAAATGCTTCAGGATATAGGCAAAGATACTGTAGATATGATTCCGAACTTTGATGAGACGGAAAAAGAGCCCACAGTACTTCCTGCACGTGTACCCAATCTGCTTATAAACGGTACCACCGGTATTGCGGTAGGTATGGCAACAAATATCCCTCCTCACAATGCCGGAGAAGTTATAGATGCGGTTGCAGCTATCATTAATAACAGGATAAATGAAGACAGGGAAACCTCTATCGAAGAGATAATGAAGATAATAAAAGGACCTGACTTCCCTACCGGTGCGCAGATACTCGGTACCAGAGGCATCGAAGAAGCATATAGAACAGGCCGCGGCAAGGTAAGGGTACGTGCGGTCACCGATATCGAGCCCATGGCAAACGGAAAGAACCGTATTGTTGTTACCGAGCTTCCTTATCTGGTTAATAAAGCACGTCTTATCCAGAAGATAGCAGAGCTTGTTAAGGATAAAAAGGTTGACGGTATCACGGAAATACGTGACGAGTCCAATCGTGACGGTATGAGAGTCTGCATAGAGCTCCGCCGTGACGCAAATCCTACGGTTATCCTAAATCTTCTATACAAGCATACCCAGCTTCAGGACAGCTTTGGTGTAAACATGCTTGCACTGGTGGACGGAGAGCCGAAGGTTCTTTCACTGATCGATATTTTAAAGCTTTATATAAAGCACCAGGAAGACGTTGTAAGTAGACGAACAAAGTACGATCTTGCAAAAGCAGAAGAATCTGCTCATATCAAGGAAGGATTACTCAAGGCTCTTGATGTAATCGACGAGATCATCGCCATAATCAGAGCATCTAAGAGTGCAGCTGATGCTAAGGAAAAACTGATGGCTACCTTCGGATTTGACGATCCTCAGGCTCAGGCCATCGTTGATATGCGTTTAAGACAGCTGACAGGCTTAGAAAGAGAAAAGCTGGAAGCGGAATATGCCGATCTTCAGGAAAAGATTAAGCAGTATAAGGCAATCCTTGGAGATGAAAAGATCCTGCTCGGAGTAGTCAGGGATGAAGTAGAAGCTATCGGATCAAAATACAGGGATCCGAGACGTACCTCAATCGGATTTGATGAGTACGATATCTCTATGGAGGATATCATTCCTGACGAAGATACCGTTATCGCAATGACCAAGAAGGGTTATATCAAGCGTATGACTCTTGATAACTTCAAGAATCAGCATCGCGGCGGCAAGGGAATTAAGGGCATGCAGACCTTGGAGGATGATTACATCGAGGATCTGTTCATGACCACAAACCATCACTATATCATGTTCTTTACCAATAAGGGACGTGTATTCAGGCTCAAGGCATACGAGATACCCGAGAGTTCGAGGACCAGCCGCGGTACCGCTATCGTTAACCTGCTCCAGATTACCGGAGAAGAGAAGATCACCGCTACCATCACAGTCAGGGGCTATGACTTCGACAGCTTCCTGCTTATGGCTACAAAGAATGGTATCATCAAGAAGACCAGACTTTCCGAATATGCTAATATCCGCAAGGGCGGTCTGATCGCTATTTCACTTCGTGATGATGACGAGCTTATCGGTGTTAAGTGTACGGATGACAAGAGCAATGTATTCTTGATTTCCAAGTATGGTCAGTGTATCAGGTTCTATGAGCATGATGTAAGACTCACAGGCCGTCAGTCCATCGGTGTTATCGGTATGAATCTCGAGGATACCGATGAGGTTGTGGCTATGCAGCTTGACAACCAGGGCGAGTACTTGCTCACAGTTTCTGAGTTCGGATATGGAAAGCTTACTCCTATTTCTGAGTTTAGTGCTCAGCATCGTGGTGGTAAGGGTGTAAGATGCTACAAGATAGTTGAGAAGAGCGGTAACTTAGTAGGTGCTAAGGTGCTTAACCGTGAGAGCGGTGAGATCATAATGATGACCAATACCGGGACCACCATCAGACTCAGTGTGGCTGATATCAGCGTGATCGGAAGAAATACCACCGGTGTTAAGCTGATAAGCATTGATGCCAACAAGGATGTCTTTGTTGCAAGCTTCGCCCGCGTCAAGGAGACCGAGAGTGACGCCGATGTCGATATGGAGCCTATTACACCTGAGGAGATTATAAAGTCCGAGCATATCGAGATAGAGGATGCCGAGGATGAGGATCCCGACAAAGATGTACTTGAAACCGATGTTCCGGATGAGTCCGAGTCGGATGAATAAATAGAATAATTTAGGAGCAGCCGAAGCGCTGCTCCTAACTATATAAAAGGAAAAAGATATGGGTTATATTTCAGAGTTAAGAAAATTTGTTGGCCACAGACCTCTCATGGTTACAGCTGCGATGTGCATAATATATAACGAAGAGGAAAAGAAGATACTCCTCGAGAAACGTACCGATAACGGTATGTGGTGTGTACCGGGCGGAGCCATAGAACTGGGCGAAACGCTTGAAGAGGCATTAAGAAGAGAGGTTAAGGAAGAGACATCGCTCGATATTTTTAACCCGAGATTGTTTGATGTAAGAGCAAACGTACATATGGTTTATCCCAATCAGGATGAGGTGTATTATACGGATGTGGTGTATATTATAACCGAATATGAGGGCGAACTTAAGCCTGATGCGGAAAGCAAGGAATTACGATGGGTTTCGATCGATGAACTCCCGGAGATCATGCCGACGCAGGTAGATTATATAGTGAAGTTCTTAAATGAACAAAGAGCAAAAAGATCATAAATAATGTGCAAAGTATATTTATGTCATCCTGAGCGAAGCGAGGGATCTTTAAAAAGTGTAGAATTAAGGATTATACAGAAAGAGGTTCAAGGTGAGAACAGTCAGAACAGAAGATATCACACAAGCAGTGAAAAAGATGTGCATCGATTCCAACTTATACCTGGCAGATGATATGAAGAAGGCACTTTACAATGCGTGTGACAACGAAGAAAATGTACTCGGAAAAAAGATACTCGGACAGCTTAAGGAAAACCTAGATATAGCAGGGAATGAGCAGATTCCGATATGCCAGGACACGGGTATGGCAGTGGTGTTCGTAAAAATAGGACAGGATGTGCATATCGAAGGCGGCAGCTTCAGTGCCGCAATTAACGAAGGTGTCCGCCGGGGATATACCGAAGGTTATTTAAGGAAATCTGTAGTAAATGATCCTATTATCAGAAAGAACACCGGTGATAATACTCCCGCCATCATCCATACTGAGATAGTGGATGGTGATTCTTTGGAGATCACGCTTGCACCCAAGGGCTTTGGAAGCGAGAACATGAGCAGGGTATTCATGCTTAAGCCGGCTGACGGTATAGACGGAATTAAAAATGCAGTCCTTACAGCAGTTAAGGACGCAGGGCCCAATGCCTGCCCTCCTGTAGTAGTGGGAGTAGGCATTGGCGGAGACTTTGAGAAGAGCGCACTCTTAGCAAAGAAAGCCCTTACCAACGAGCTTAATTCGGTACATTCATATTTTGATGAAGTATCAAATGAATATGCCATCAAACTGCAGAAAGATTTATATGATGAAATCAACAACCTTGACATCGGACCGGGCGGAATGGGCGGAAAGTTCACCTGTTTGGGAGTAAATATTGAGATTTATCCCACTCACATTGCAGGTATGCCACTGGCAGTCAACATGTGCTGCCATGTTAACCGCCATGTAAAATGCGTTCTGTGATGTAATCATTGATACTGATGAGGTGAAAAAATGGATTATAGCATTACCCTTCCCTTTAGTGCGGAAGATATAAAGAAAATAAAAAATCAGGATGTTCTGTACCTTAACGGCACCATATATTCCGCAAGAGACGCGGCTCACAAGAGAATGTATGATGCAATCAACGAATATCTTGAAAAAACCGGCAAGAGCGCAGACAATGTAACATCAACTGAATTATATGAAAACGGCGTAACTCCCATAGATTTAACCGGAAAGGTACTATATTATTTAGGACCAACCCCTGCAAAGCCCGGTCAGGTAATAGGATCTGCGGGACCTACCACTTCTTCCCGTATGGATAAATATACCCCCCTTCTTTTGGATCTGGGATTGGCCGGCATGGTAGGAAAGGGTAAGAGAAGTGATGATGTAAAGGCTGCCATCAAAAGAAACAAGGCTATATACATGGGTGCTACTGGAGGAGCAGGCGCACTTCTTTCAAAGTGTATAAAAAGCAGCGAGGTCATTGCATATGATGATCTTGGTACTGAAGCTATCCGTAAAATGGAGGTTGAAAACTTCCCGGTAACCGTACTAATTGACAGCGAAGGTGTTGCATTTCGCGTATAATTTAAGAATTTAATTTGCTTCTCATCTGCAAATATCGATAATTATTGTGCATCCGGAACTCTTTATCCAAACAGACCTGCGTGATACCATAATGCTCGTAACGATAATACATGCTAGCACACAGGGTGTGCAGAAGGAGTTGGTTTTATGGTAATTTTCGTAGCTGGTTTGGTAATTGGCACAGTAGTTTTCTTTGCTGGAGGAAGCAAGAACGGAAGCGGCAAAGCATTACTGAGCAAGAAAGTAAGAATCATTCTTTCACTGCTTATTGTTGCCGCAAGTACCGTGATCAGCTGCATCAGGCAGGTTCCTACCGGCAACACGGGTGTTGTAGTAACATTTGGACGGGTTGAGGATTACACCCTTGACTCCGGCATCCATATGATCGCACCTTGGAAATCAGTAGTGAATATGGATAACAGAACTCAGATATATACCTCTGAACTTTCCTGCTTCTCATCAGATATTTAGGAAGTATCGGTTATGTATTCTGTAAACTATCGCATCAGCAAGGATGATGCTCAGACCATTTACCGTACGATTGGTGCCGGATATCTTCAGACCGTAATGGATCCCAAGATTCAGGAAGCTGTTAAAGGCGTGACTGCAAAATACAATGCAGAGAAGCTTGTAGAGCAGAGAGGTACACTCTCAGCACAGATTGAGGAAGTGCTTAAAGAAAGTCTAACTCCTTATAATATTGAAGTAGTATCTACCTCTCTTGCAAATATTGACTTCACAGATGCGTTCACAAATGCAGTAGAGGCAAAGCAGGTAGCTGAGCAGAACAAACTCCGTGCACAGACTGAGCAGGAGCAGGCCATCATTGAGGCGAATGCAGCAGCAGAGCGTCAGGTAATCCAGGCTCAGGCAAATGCAGATTCAGCAGTGCTTGCAGCAAAAGCAGATGCTGAAGTTCAGCAGATCGGTGCCGATGCTGCAGAATATGCAGGCAAGAAAGACGCTGCTATTCTTTCCAATATCGGTGAGCAGATGACTAAGTATCCCGGACTTGAGAAATACTATTATTATCAGAACTGGAATGGAAAACTTCCTGAGACAATTTAAAAATTTAAAAATTTTAAAAAAGTTGTTGACAAATAAAAAAATATGTGATATAGTCCTTTGCAGATGAAGGAAGTGCCTGTCCGATATCTGATCATAATAAAGCTGTTTATACAGTTATTGTTATCAGTTATGAGATGAGCACTTCTTTTTTGTTATATAATTTTGAAAATTAAAAATTAATGTAAAAAATAAAAAGATCTAAATTTTTAAAATCTGAAGAAAGGATATGGTGAACAAAAATGTTTGCGCTGAGAAGGCATCAGGCCCTAAATACAACCAATCATCAAGATCGCATAGAGAAGGCGATATCCCCCGCATATGAAGATATGCTTAGTTCATTATGCCTTGATTCGGCGAAGATATCAAAAATGGAATATAGTTTCCCGGCCTTTACAGAGAAAAATTATGAAAAAGAGTATAAGTGGAATAGGCACAGACTTAGACGGCAAAATGGTATGCCAAAGGTCAAAAGACTTTCGACATGGCAGCACCGAAGGGTTTCTGTCAGACTGACATCGGTCTGACATAATAGAAGAATGACCTTAAACCGTCTATGGATAAAAACATAGGCGGTTATTTTTATGAAATTTTTTGGCCTTATAGCTCAATCGGTAGAGCAGTGCGCTGTTAACGCAAAGGTTATAGGTTCAAGTCCTATTGGGGCCGTTACTCGGATATGAAACAGGCACTCATATCTGAGAATAAGAAAAGGAATGAAAATATAATGAGAATTTATTGGAGTAACCTTTCTATAAAAGGTTACAGTGACGCAGTATCTGTTAAGGATACAAGGATCCGATTTAGCAAGGGGTATATTTATATAAATACGCCCAGTAAGCTAACTCGGTAGAAGCGATGGACTGAAAATCCGTAGGAGCCAGTTCGACACTGGCACTGGGCATGGCCCAAAAACATGAAAGGAGAAAAAGAATATGGAAGATGTAGATTATTACTATTATTATGAGTTTTCCGGCAGGTTGTGTAATTGGTAACACGGCGGTCTGTAAAACCGTTGCCTTCGGGCGTTGTAGGTTCAAGTCCTATCCTGCCGATTATGGGGTCGTAGTTCAATGGGAGAGCGTCTGCTTTGCAAGCAGAAAGTTGAGGGTTC
>JAILGF010000203.1 GCA_024696945.1 Lachnospiraceae bacterium
AACAAAAGGGTGGAATCAAATGAAGAAACAAAACAAGCTATTAGCATTCCTGCTCGTTTTTGCCCTCATTTTCTCAATGATGGGCAACGCAGCGATAGCGGCCGCGCCCGACGAGCCAGTATTGCAGACGCAGACGGCGACTCCGTCTTCACCGACTGATCTTCGCGATAAAGATCACGTGTATATCACGATTCAGACGGATTCCGGCGTCGCAGTAGGACGTTCAGGAGAACCTATTGTTGAATTTCCGATTTATGCAAATGGTGAGAATTTGACGGTTGATCAGCTTCTTTATCGTGTTCACGAAAGCGAATATCATAACGTGACTATTGGGGACGTTGAAGGAAAAGGCGTTCATGTTAAACAAAATGATTCCGGTGCATTTACATGGGTTTGGGGAAGTACCATTGAAAATGGCTCTTATCTCATGGAAGCTGGAAATAATGATCCTGTTTCTACAAACACAAACCTTGTTCCCGGAAAGAGTTATTATATAAGTGCTACATCTAATAAGACAGGCTATGTAACTCCCTTTAGACCCTTGATATACGAAAATACTGAAACTGAGTTCGTAGGCAAATATTGGGACAATGGCGAGCATCCTTTGGCTAATGTTGTAGTAAAGTATGGTACGTCTTTAAATGATTTAACAATACTTGATAAAAAATCAGATGCAGAGGGAAAAATTAAGATTACTATACCCAAAGAAGGATTTTGGTATGTTGTATTTGATTCTGATAATCCGGGAATCGCTGACGCTATTTCTTGTGTAAGAGTTACTAAAGACAGCAGCTTAATTACAGATTATAATAACTTTACAAAAGCAGATGGCTTTGTAAAAGACGATCTTTATGTCATCGTAACCGAATTTGAAGGAAAGAAATATGCAATTAGATGCAATGGGTCTTCTTCTTTGTTAGGAAAAGACATAACTGATTGCATTTCTGGTGATACAGCTACAGTTACGGATGATGAGTTAAAATGGTATGTCCGTAAAAACGATGCAATACAGACATATAAGAAATTTGAGAGTACCAGAACGGCGGGCTATTATGATTATATGTATGTATACGCAGGCGGCGGTTTTGGCGTATATCAAGGACTTTCTCGTACTTTCAGATTTAAAAACGGTAAAATCCTAATGCATGAAGATATGTATTCGTTGAAGTTTGACGGAACTAAATTCGTGCAGATTGATGCTAAGGACATTGGAGAAGCTGCTACGTTTGAGCTGTATTCAATAGATTGTCCATTGTCGTTTGATGAACCGCAGTTCCTGCCCGATGGAACCAATAACGCTCCAATAGTACGAAGCGCACAAGCTGACGAAGGAAACGTCTCGCTTGCTTTCGTTTCAGACGTTCATTACGACACCGGTTATGCCGAAATCAACTTGAAGAAGTGGCTTGAAGCCGTAGAAGAAAAAATACCCTATATCGACGCTATGGG
The DNA here is from genome assembly GCA_024696945.1 of Lachnospiraceae bacterium. GTDB lineage: Bacteria > Bacillota > Clostridia > Lachnospirales > Lachnospiraceae > RUG11977. The sequence goes on from JAILGF010000203.1 coordinate 1,450, forward strand.
ATTCTGCGGTGACATGGGCAGCGCATATTCAAGCAAAGATTCAGTGTATTGGAATAATGTTCAGGCTATTCTTGATTATATGGATGATAATCAAGACATGAAAAAGAATAATGCAGGCGAAGCAACAGCTACTCCTACAAATATAGGAAATGTTATATATACCTTTGGTAATCATGAATGGTATCCTGTTGCTGGCGGAAAATTCATGGCAAACTATGGCACCAGAGAAAGAGATTATATTAATAATACTGGAGTGGACATCAAAAAAAGCATTAATGGATGGGGCAAAAATAATACTATAGACCGTTTTTATCGTGTCGGTAAAGCAATGGATACCGATAGATATGAAATCTATTGTCTTGGAGCCGGCGCTATAGCAGACAAGATGAGCTCGGGGTACAGCGCTGAAGATATTGCCTCGCTCAAATCTTATCTTTCTACAGCTCCTAATGACATACCGATATTCATTCTTGTTCATTTCCCGCTGCATTTCTGGGGTGACCGCCTTGCCGGAAATGCTTCTGCGGTAGTTAATGCGCTTAATGAATCCGGTAAGAATATATATCTTATTTGGGGACATAATCATTCCGATTTCGACGAAAATTATGACCGTGTTATCCGTAAGGGCAGCGATATTGTTATTGATAATAATGGCAACAAAGTTAAAATAAACTTTACATACCTTTCCGCTGGATGCATTTCTGACGCTGAGTATACTAATGCAGATGGCGGCAGCGCTTGGGTTCAGGGCAAGGGCGTTGTTGCAACGATAAAGAATGATAATACTGTTGACTTCACTTATTACACCATGGACGGTGATGAGATGAAGGAAGGCGGCCCTTATCTCGTTACTTATCGTGAAGGTGTCAATTATACGAAATATCAGCCTGTCCAGTATGTCGAAGCAGGTGGAGACGCTACACCTCCTGCTCCGAAACAGTTTGTCAACTATACATTTACTGGCTGGACTGAAACTCTTAATAAAGAAACTGTGGCATTTACCGGTAAGAATATAAACCGCCATA
>JAILGF010000030.1 GCA_024696945.1 Lachnospiraceae bacterium
TGGCCTTTCGCCACCCGCGGCAAACGCCCCGCCTGTCCGTATGGGCTTAACCAAAATGGTGGGCAATAATGCATGAATAGTCTAGATTCATGTAAGCATTACTATATCATAGAGTTGTTGAAAATGCAAGGAATATTTATATATGATATTATTATACCAAATTCATAAAAAGAATAAAGCAATTGTTGTTGCAAATTAAAAGGATTTTATTGCAATTCGGGCTGCAATTAAATCTCCGCAAAATATTATTGTTTTATACTCCTGCCATTGATATAATATAGAACAGAAATGTTTTGGGTCTTGAAAAATACATGAGGTGATGAGCATGACAACAGAGAAAAAACTATTTGCAGTACTGGTCTGTATCTTAGTGGCAATGATGGCTTTAGGATGCAGCAAAGAGGATGAATTCCCGGGGGATTATAAACTTATATGTATTGATACCCGTGATGAATCCCGAAGAGACGAAGACTTCTTTAATATATATGAAAAACACGGTATTTTCTATGCCACATTAACCATCGAAAAGGATGGAACCGCATCCTTGAAAATGATCGGAACGGATGAGGTTTTAACATTTTCATATGATGAGAAATATTTTATAGATCCTGAATCAAAGAAAAAAGACAGATACAGATATGAAAACAATGAAATCTCTCTTTCCGGTTCAGGCATTTTGGGCTCCGGCAAAGCAGTATTTAAAAAAATGACTCCTGAAGAGTCCGAAAAATTGAAAAACGGATACTCAGACGAGGATTTTCAAAAGGCGGAAAAAGAAGCAGAAGAAGTGATAGTTAAGTATATTGAATCCCTGGATATAAAGGAACTGAGTATTATTGAAAGAACAAGAATAGCTGATGATAGTATGAGTTATAGCAGTCTTACTGAAGCTGCACAGATTGCCGTTTTTTCCAAAGAAGTTACAAAAATACTTCAAGAAGGGCATACTTATAAGATTTCTTTTTCAACAGACGGAACTGTAATATATCTGGATTCTAAGGAAGTATCCGAGGATGATCCGTTTTGCACAGAAATAGAAAAGTGTATCTTTGATTATAAAGATTATAAAGTTCGCTCCAAATTGGGCAGTGAATACATAATAGATATTTTATCGGATGGAACAGTTCAGAAAACAAAAGCTCCCCGATCAATAACAGAATAACGGAACCTTACTATGAAGATTCCGTTATTCACTATCTCTTTATTTTTCATTCACTTTCATGTACCAGTGGCCTTCGTTTGCTCTGGAGTTTTTTATAAACCTGTCGGCCTCATCGGTGACCTCCTCGATGATGTCGGTATCGATATTGTGGCCGCAGTTTGAATATACCACCAGCTTGCAGTGAGGCAGGCATTCTGCGGTACGCATCATAAGCTCCATTTTGCTGATGGGATCTTCCGTACCACCGATAAGAAGAGTGGGCACCGTAATCTTCTTCAGTTCCTCGCAGAGTCTCTCCTCGGTTTTGAGTCCCATGAGAGGTCTTCCGTAATCTATAGCTTTCTCTCTCGGGTCGGGAGGCGTGTTGTTTTTACTGATGTGATCGGCCCTGATCTTACGTCTTAATGCTCTCGCGGGATCGTTATCAATCTCGGGATCAAAGGGCGGCGGGCACTTGATGATACCCTGCTCTAATAACTGGCGGTATGACATGGTGCCTTCCTTAAGGCTGTGGGGACCTGCCACTACTGCTATAAAAGCCTCGACCCTCTCCTGATGACGGAGCATCAGATGCCAGCCGACACCGGCGCCGTGGGATGCTCCCATGTATATGAACTTTCCGATGCCTAAAGCATCTGCCACTCTTACCACATCATCGGCAAATACATTGTACCAGTCCTCCCCGTAGTCTTCCTCCACATAAGATGACGGAGCAAATCCGCGGAGTGTTATGCAGTATACATGATATCCCATCTCTGCCAGCTTCTGCTGCATCCCCTTAGGATAAAATCCTACCTGTGCGGACAGAATATAGTTTTCGCCCTGACCGTATTCTTCATTAAAAAGTTTGATTTTTTCGTTAATGTCAACGTACCCCATTTTTTCTTCTCTTCCCTTTTCCGAATGTTTTAGCTTCTTCGTGAAGCGAAAAATCTTATGGCTTTAACCAGCCCTTTGCAATTGCATTATCTATATTTTTCTCAACCCACGGATAAACCGAAGGCATGAATTTTTTAACTACCGACATCCTTTTTTCCACTGCTGCCCTGTCAGTTGTCCCGCTTTCAACCCAGGTGTGGCCTTCGGTTAATGTATTGTGGAAAAACGGCTGAAGTCTGTCAAGACATGCTGCATACTTTGAGTCCGCTGTCTCCATCCCGTCAAACTCTTCCCACAAAGCTCTTATATAAGCTCCCTGTTCTTCGGGCAGTAATGCAAACAGCCTGTCTGCTGCCTTTTCCTCACGATCGGCTTTACTCTTATTTCCTTCCACGTCATATGCAAAAGTATCCCCTGCATATATCTCTATCAGGTCATGTACCACGCACATCTTTATGGCATGTCCGATATCCACGGGCTCACTCGCATATTCCTCAAATAAAAGGGCCATAACAGCTATGTGCCAAGAGTGCTCTGCGTCATTTTCCCTTCTGCTTTTATCCAAAAGCATGGTACGGCGGAGTACCGAGGTCATCTTATCTATCTCTGCGGTAAACTTTAGCTGCATGTCAAGTCTGTCCATACCACTGCTGATGAAATCTTCTATTCCCATAATTAGTTATACTCCTTACTTTCCTTTAACATTGATCACTACATACTCCGACTTGGTACCGGTCTTAAACTTCAGCTCCCAGTCGGCTATACCGCTGGTCACTATAAAATCCGTCCCGTTCCTGGTCTCGCGGCCGTAAGCACGGTCATTGCCTCCGAAGGAATTGCCGAACAGCGTGAACGGGAAAAACTGCCCGCCGTGTGTATGTCCGGAAAGTACAAGATCCGCATTGGTAGCCGCCTCATTATCATAATCGGTCGGCTGATGGTTAAGAACTATTATGAATTTATCGGGATCAATGTCCTTTGTAAGATCTTCGATGCTCTTCCTTCCACGGTTAGATGCGTCAGCCCTGCCGACTATCACGATGTTACCCGCGATCTCACGGACTTTATCCTCTAAGACATGGACCTTGCTTAAAAGTAAGCTGTATTCAAATGTCGAAGGTGAATACCCTCTTTTGTTCCCGTAATAACCCTTGTCATGGTTTCCGTACACGTACCAAACACCGTAAGTGGCATTGATACTGCTCAGGGCATCACATGTTTTCTGCATGTTTTCCTTGTCGGTACCGTCATCCACCAGATCGCCGCATATCAGCACCAGGTCGGGCTTTTCGGCATTGATCCTTTCCATCTGCTCAGCAAATCCATCTCCGTCAAATGTGGTCCCGACATGTGAATCCGCAAACATGACAATCTTAAGATTTCCTACCGCTTTGTCGGTCTCGATATCATACGTGGTCACAAATACGTGATTGCACAGAAAATATCCGACCGCAAGGTATACAAAACACAATCCGAAAGCACACCAGCCCTGCCAGTAAAAGCTGCTTTCCTTCTTACGGGTCTTCTTAATTATAAACCCGGCTATGCCGAATATCAACCTGAAAAGCATGAAATGTATCAGGACGATCACTGCATTTATCATGGACATGGTAAGGCACACCATCCCGAAGCACGCTGCCAGAATTGCTAAAGACAGCAGGAATTTCGGTACTCTTTTATTTTTTGTTATCTTCTTTATACCGGGAAATTTGGTGATGGTCCAGACCAGATATAATGCTCCTGCTACGCCTGCCACCCCGACCGATGTAATAATAAATCCCCAAAGTGAATTCATAAAAAATCTCCTCTGTTAAAACTTTAGTTCATTTTAACAAAGGAGAAGTTTTTTTGTCAATAAAGTATATTGTTCAGTTTAGTTTATTAACATCGCAGTATTTCTCAATACCGCACTGTTCATGCACTTTTTTCCCAAGCAAGGTTATCGCCTGTTTAGGACATTTATTGATACATCTGTAACACATTGTACACCGATCGCCGGAAACCGCTTTTTGATCTTTCACGGTTATATTATGCATCGGACAAAGCGTTTCACATTTTCCGCAGCCTAACCCTGAACCCAAGCTCTTTCCATTTTATAAGACAATCCGTCACCAGCTTTTCGTCGATATGCCTGCCTCGTGCTTCTGATGAAACTGCATAACTGGCATTACATATATGCCCGCATCTGCCTACATTGTTCGGATGAAGGATATACAGCCCGTATATCTTTCCTTCTTCCTCAGCAACTCCGGTAAAACTCTGGGAAGCAAAAAACGCTGCGCCTCTTTCCATATCCAGGACATCTTCCTGCGGAAAGGCAATGCCTTCTTCTACAACTTCATTCCATATTCTGATGATATCAGGTAAATCCTTTTCTGTGTATTATCTGACTCTCATGTCATCCTCCGCAAGTTCAAAGTTTATCTAACTGTTTCCCAAACATGTCTTTATCAGCCACTATCTGTATGCCATTCTTAACAGCTTCTTCATAGCCCATAGGAGAATATAAAAGCTTAAGTGTCAGATTTTCATAGTCTGCCCTGAAAACTTCCTTTGAAATGATCTCCTTAAGAAGATCTGTAATATTATATTGTTCCTGTGCAGAATAATTCTTATATTTAGGGTTGTCTCGATCTGCCCTTACTTCCGCTATAAGCTCAGAATAATCCTTGTCCATATCTATAACTTTTATCAGTTTTGCTATGTCATATAAGTGTCGAGAGTTCCTTGTAACATTATTTCCTATATAATAATCACAGATGGCAAATACTTTATCTATAAAAGTTCTTTCTAAGGACTGAACACTTATGATTATATCCGCTGATGGAAAATTTATCGGCATATCAAGATTCTTCTCTTTGCAGAATTTAGATACTATACTGCTTACCGTTATCTTATCCACAGGATAAGATATCTGTCTAAACACAGTCTCAACCTTTAGAGACTGCTTCTGCTCATCAAATAATGAGTCATACAGAAAGGGATATCGGCAGAAGTCAGAACGTTCCCATATATTATCCGTACCCTTTTCGAGTTCAAAGCCATATTCTTCGGCTATATCAAGTAAGACCTTATAAAGAGTTTTCTTTTCCTTCTGTGTAGGCTTTACTGAACAGGTTATGTCTATATCTTCAGAAAACCTATCAATAATGCTATATCCCTTTGACAAGGATGTTCCGCCCTTAAAAACAAGACTTTCGTTTGAAGCAAATAATTTATCAAGAAGGATGGACTGAATGGTATCTTTTTCTATCATAAGATTATCCTGTCCGGTTTCCTGAGAGATAAGAGAGATAAACTCCCGCCATTCTTCTTTTTTATCCTTATACCAGTATGCCATATAATCCCCCTAAATATAGGTTACGAAGCACCTTATCCGGATAATAAGGTATGTATTTATCCAATTGCTTCAGGTCAATGTGCTTATCTTCTATATATCTGTTTAGACGATTGATATAATAATCTTTATCCTCGTCATAAAATTCGTTATAGTCACCAATACAGCGCATTAAGTCAAGGAATTGCAGTATATCTTTGTTCTCCTTCGTAATATGTACATAAGGCTTATATACTATGATGTTCCTTTTATTTATCTCTACTTTTCTCTGTTCCGTCGTAGCCGCGTTAGATCTTATTTCCAACACTGCCGGAACCTGAGTGGTTAACCCTGCTCTGTTAACAAGCGTAAATCCTGTAATGTAGCCTTGTATATCACCATTGTCAAGATATTTCTTCTTAAGGTATTCCTCACGGTCAAGATTACCTTCAAGACCTAATATATTTTTATAAGGAAGATAATAGATACCCTTCTGGAATCTTTTTAACTTACCAATATCAGAAAGTTTCTTAAAACTCTGCTTTAAATCTGCTCTTAACTTTTCATTTACTTCAGAAACAAATATCGGCTCACCTTTTTTTACATAGTTTCTTACAAGATATCCATAAAGAGTCTCACCATTATTATTAATTACTGCTTCTGATGCTGACATAGGTTCACCTTCTTTCTAAAAAACTATACAGAAAACTGCTTTTTCTATATAGTATATTATCATATATCTTATTTAGTGTCAATAAAAAAGAGATAAGAAAACCCTAATATATAAAAAGCCTTGTAGATTATCTCCACAAGGCTACTGAACTGTCTTTTCCTTTCATATTATTATGTTTTTTATCTCTCAAATTGTCCTTAAA
>JAILGF010000102.1 GCA_024696945.1 Lachnospiraceae bacterium
TGCCAGCTTTCCGATCATCTCGCGGCTGTATTCAAATTCTTCCTGTGTTACCTTGGACTGGTTAGTATCGTAAGCCATTCTCTTTCCCTTTCAGAAATAATTATTTGACCTTCGGGCCAACATTAGTATTTTACCACAAAACCGCCTGTTTTTGGACAATTCATCCCCTCACAATAAATAAGACGCAGGCTTATGGGCCTGCGTCACAAAAATCTCCGTATAATTACAGCTTTTGGTTAAATCCCGTCTTATCTGCGCTGCTGTATCCGGCATTTTCATAAAACCTCAGCGTTTCGGGCCTCTTGGAGCCGGTCATGAGCATGATCTTGTAGCAGTTTTCACACTTTGCTATCTCCTTAGCATAATTAAGGCAGTCCGTAGCATAGCCCTTACCCCGGTAGTCAGCATGCGTAACCACATATTCGACCAGAGCAAACGGCCTTACATTATGAGTGAGATTCGGAATGATGATGCATGAACAGGACGATACGATCTTCCCGGCTATCTCCTTAACCACGATGTGGTAATCGGGATCCGAGATCATCTTGTTCCACATCCTAGCCAGATTGTCATCATGCTCCGGTACCGAGGTCTCATGCAGGTGCAGATACAGTTCCAGCATCCCGTCCAGATCTTCGTAAACAGCTTCCCTTATCATATATCCTTAACCTCTCCGTCATTAAACTGGGCATAGAAAAATCCCAGCACGTCATCTTCCAGGTATTTCTCGCAGGCGGCGCTGTCCTTCGCTTCCTCCAATAAAAGGTAAGTTCCGGTTTCGCTCACAGGTTCCCACTCGTAAAGGAATGCGATATCCATCTCATCAACGATCGGGTCTCCGTCAAGACCCTCATTTTCATTAAGTTCCTTCGCAAGCACCCCGTTCTTAAGAAGCCTGAACTCAAGCACAGTGCCTATGATCCTCTCTGAGATCCTGACTTCGAATTCATATTCGGTCCCCAGCTTTTCCTTAACAGAACGGTTCAGATATGCGGAGGCGCTTTCCTTGCACACAGCCGCCCTTTCCCTTACGGTCTCGATGGTAGCATCTCCGACTTCATCAGCATTCATCTTATAAGGGATCCTGTATTTCCTGATCATATCGCCGAATTCGGCGTAGTACATAACAATGCCCGGATCGGACACCTTCTTACACTTGCCGTTACTCAGGTAAAAGAAAACGTCACCACCGTCGACAAACTCGATCCTCTCGATATCCGCATACCTTACTTTGACCGTCTTTCCAAAAAGGAACGAAACAGGCGGCTTTGAGACAAATTGATCCTCTTCAAAAAATACCACTGCAGATTCCCTCCATCATAAAGGCATCACTTGGTTCTGACCTTCCCAGCCAGGATAATACCTATACCTTTCTGCCTTTTTATATGCTATGTGAAGAATGACCGCCCCCACCACATCAAGAACGAAGAAAAAGCTGAATACTATTCCCAGAACAAAAAGCTTCTTGGGACATCCCTTGTATAATCTCAATTCGATCAAAGTAAAGATCACATCAGGAAGACTTGTCATAAGAACAACAAGATAAGTAAGGAATCCTCCTATCAGTGCAACGAACGGAGTAGCAACTATCAGGAAGGGATTAAGCGTCCCCAGGAAAAGAAATACCCAGAAAAGGAAATTCAGGATAAAGAAAGGGATCATCATGAACTTGAGCACCATGGAAAACACCGTTGCCGGAGCTTCCTTCCTGACTCCCGCAATTATCGCAAGTATCAGGCCTATGATCCCAAACAAACCGCAAAATAATATGCACGCAAGAACAAACCCTCCGCCTATATCCGTGCCGGATTCACCCCTGAGTGCAAATCTCAAAGGCAATAACACTGCGATCTGCATAGCATACATCGAAAGTGCACCGAGAAGTATAAATATTTTCGAGGCAGTTATAAATGTCTTCTTCATATATCAGAAATTATTGCCGTTCCATCCCCAGTCGGATGTAGCGGAATACTTAACATAAATATGATCGGCAGCAATACCCAGAACATCACCGAAGATCTTCGTCATCTCCGCAGTCAGCTTAGAAAAAGCACCGCTATTGGCAGATCCGTATACACTCACCTCAATGAATGCAACAGGCTGACTGTTATCTCCCCTGAAATATAGATGATACTCATCTTCAAATCCAGTCATAAGCCAGCTTTCACTCTTTCCGGGAATCAGGGCTATAGCCTCTCCGAGTCTAGACTTAAGCTCCTTCTCCTGCTCTTCGGTGATCTTTACACTAACTTTAGAATTGATAAAAGGCATGGTTTATTCCTCCATTAACAAGATAATTATTATTCACTGAAAGTTTTCATGTAACGACATTTAGGATAATTTGAGCATCCATAAAATTTATTCCCGGCATTTTTGCCTTTCTTAGCAGTCCTCAGAACAAGTTCTCCTCCGCACTTCGGGCATACATTCTCACGAACACTTTCGCCAATCAGTTCCGATTTATTTGCTGTATTCTCAGCAGGTCCTTCAAACGACTTGTATTTCGTTTCAATGTATTCTATATGGGCTTCTTTAACATCTCCATCCACTTGTGTAAAAGGATATAACTCATCATATATCCTGTTTATTTGCTCCTCATCCAAGCACAATCCGATTCTCTCATCGATTTCCTTTACCACTCTAGGAAGGGCATCTCTTTTTATTACAGATATATCACTACTATTTATATCGAGTTTCTTCAACTCACATCTCTGAGAAAAGACCACAATACTGTGAAGAGGATCAGTTTCTTTAACTCTCTTCTTGAGCCATTTAATATGTGTTTTATTCTGCATTATGGGATTATAAAATTTTTCTTTTCGGGAAGTTCTTCCGTTAGGAAGTGTTTGAGTCCACATCTTTCCGGACTCCGATCCAAAAATCCATCCGCTATAATTCTTGCTTTCAAACACATAAATACCGGATCTGTAGATCATCATCACATCTATTTCGGACGTTTCCTCATTATCCTTGGGGACATAGCAATTAAACAGAAATTTTGCACCTTTTTCTTCATATTTGCGCAGACATTTATAAGTCAAATACTCACCATATGCTCCTGTGTTAAAAAACATAGAAATAAAAGGCTTATGAGTAGATTTATAATATGTACTGCATCTGTATGGAATTGCTTTGATCAAAAACCATATGATCCAAAAAAGAAGAAATAAGAATAATATCTTAATGATTGATATTGCAACATTACTATAGAAATTGGTCAATATCTGATTAACGCCTTCCATTACTTCACCCCAAAAACTTACTAAACTAAATATCCGGATACATATCAACATGATATCCGAAGAGTCTGACTAACAGATTATGCAAGTTATCACTCCATCGTCAACTACTAAAGATTGACCCAAATACTATTGAGGACCACGGCCTTCTTTACAGCCCCTTTTATATTTGCCAAATCTCATAGCCTTGTCTTCTGGCAGATTCATAGACCGGATGCATATTGTTTTCGAGAATGCGATAAAACTTATCACGAGAATTACCTTTTCTGTATAGTTCCTGACCCGCCCAAATTGAATGTAGATTATCCTTATAACAATCAACGTACAATTTATGGATACCTTCACGTTTATGTATCAATCCATAAAGCAGGTACTGATTATCAGCAAATCTCTCAAAGAAAGGATCCCATTTAGGAAGTCTGTTACTCTTAGCAGAATTTAAAGAAGAATCCATCGGCATCAGATTCCATAATTCATCATTCATTACAAAAGACCAGGGAATGAAGTGATCCACATCATACTTCTTAGATAATATTTCTTTTCCAGTGAATACATCCCTCACTTCAGTAAGTTCCAATACTCCTTCCCAAAGTTTGCGGACATTGTTTAGTTTTCGGATCTTTTCATCCATTGGTGCCAGTTTATACACGAGTCCCGGAACCTCAGGGTTATTATTCTGCAACCACTTTACCTTTTCGTAATTGATCCAGCCCAAAATAGATACTGTGTTGTCACGTATCATCTCCGCCCAAGCCGGATTGAAAAAGATCTCCTTACTAAGTTTACTTGATTCCCCAAGTGTATATGGAAGCGGAACAACTTTTTTGTTGACAAACTCTATATATGCTGTGATTCTTTTAACGCTCCCCCATGGGATATCAGATTCTTTATCCTCAAAGAAACCGGATAATGCACGATAAGGAACCATATTTGTAAGTTGTTCTTTAGCTGTCTTTAGTTCAGAATCATATTTCTTTATCGCATTTAAAATCTCAACTCGTGAAGCATTTGATGGCAGATCACTTAATTCAGTCAATGCTAGAATGGCACGCTCAAGTCCATCTCTAACCTGTCCGTCCGCCTGCAACCCGCTTAGATGAATATGAAACTCCCTGACAGAATACCAGGCACTGGCAATCATTTCATTAATAACCGAATTAAAGGTAGTGCTCTGAACGCCTTCCGAAAGAAGTCTGACTATCCCTTCAAGCCAATAAAACTTATAGCAATAAGAAGGATCCTTCATCATATGTGAAAATCCTTCTATATCCAAAGTATTATGGTATTTTTCGTCTAAAGTCAGAATGTAATCGACTTCTGAAGGATTATATTCAGCCATTTTTCATCACCTCTGCCAGGACGAACATCTGATGAAATCCATTCATCTATCAACTTAATTCCCGAAAAACCTGTCAGCAAGCTATTAAAAGTGTTTTCCGTGAAATCTGTGAAATACCTTTCGCCGCGATACCCTTCAAATTCTCCATATTTAAATGATATGTAGATGTAACCGTTTGGCTTAACAGCACGAATCATCTTGTTCAACACAGTTCGGAGCTCATCTTTAGTCAGATGAAGAACTGAAGCACACGCCCAAATACCATCATACTTCTCACGTTCATCCAATTGAGAGAACAGCATCTGTCGAACTTTGATTCCGGTGTTTTCGGCAGCAATCTTACATAGAGTTTCGGATCCATCTACTGCATCAACCTTATAACCATTCGAAAGGAAATATCTAGTATCTCTTCCGGAACCGCATCCGAAATCAAGTATCATCCCACTCTCAGGCAGATATGATAGAAACTTATCCTGAGTCTCAGTAAACTCTACATCCAAAGTTCCGGATACAAACTTCTGGGCATTATTGTCATAATAATCTAAAGTCTTGTACACCCATGTCTCCTAGTCAATTATACAAGCCAAATTCATATGCTTCCTTAAATCTCCGGATACATATCAACAGGATGCCCCAGAAGTCTTACTATCTCAAGTTCATCCATTGCATCAATCAGTGCATTATGTGTCTCATAATACATATCCTTGCCAAGCATCCTAAGGATGGGTTCAACTCCGTATCCTCTCTTAAGCTTACCTGTTTTGCAGCATTCGGCATTTTCCGGAATAGCGGAGTTATACTGCTTGTATGCAGCAAGCCGCATAATATCACACCATCTGTATGAACGAAGATATGATAAACAATTTCTGTCAAAGCCTGCATTATAGGCCAGAATAGTTTTGACATTATGCTTTGTCAGATACTTATGGATCTCGGGTCCGATATCCGCAGATGTAGTCACCGTCTCGGTAAGATCCTTCATATGAACTTCATGACTGTATAATCCGCCTTCTGCAAGAGTATCTGCTGCTATATAATAATTGGAAGCCACCACCTTAAACGAACCTGTTTCCACTATAAGAACACCTGCTGTCATAAGTGCACCGCTCCAGGTAGTTTCAGTATCTATTACTGCAAAATGGTCCATTAGATATCCCTACTCCAGTATTTTATCCTTAAAATAGTCTCTTAATGCCTTATCCTCACAATATACAAAGCATCCCTTCTGTCCTCTTGTGAGCAATACTTTGTATGTATTCCTTATAAGATGATCTGCTAATGCAACATCCTTACATGTTTTAATCTTACTTGTGTGGTCGTCTTTGGAAATAGCTGTCTTATCCGTGCACACGTGTCCATCCCTATAAATAAGATCTTTCCCAATGATGACACCTATATAATCAAATTCCATACCCTGAACAGTATGAATGCACCCTACCTGTTCAAAGGAATCCGGATTTATTGCAAAAACATTGTCATTCTCAAGATTCCATTTAGCCTGGAAATTTTCAATAACTATATCCCAATCACCACGCTTATTCTTAACATTCCAATCGTAACAATACCCCGCGCACATACGTGCTTTATTACGAACTTCATTAAATGTTCTAAGTGCTTCTCGCATGGCTTCAGGAGCGTCATATACCCTGAAATCAAAATCTTTCTGATCAATGGTTTTATTAGCTGTAGATTTCAATTCAAGTGCATCATCCAGAAAAGCAATATATCCATCACTTCCGTTACATCTGAATTGGGATTCAAGAACAAAATTATCCTTTGTATCAATAACCGCTCCGCATTCTTCAGCATATCTTCTGATAATGTCAGCAGAATAACAGTCATTAACTGTTACTCTCTGATCCTCATCAACAAAGAACACAGCGACCTTCGATGCTTTAATTGCATCCTTCAGCATATCTTCGCCCTTGTACATATAGGGTTTTTTCTGCATTCTATGAGCTTCATCGAATATTCCGACGTCTATTCCATTTTGAGGTACAAAGGGGAGCGAATGAGGTGATCTGAATGCAAGTTTCAGATCCACCATCTTCTTGGAATTACCTTTGGCAAGAAGTGCCTGATAACAATTTCGAGGTGCAGAATTCTTAGTTATATAAGAAGCATTCAGTCCAAGCTTACAAATAGAATCAGCAAGAACATTTACAGCCAATACAGATTTACCGGTTCCAGGTCCGCCTTCAATTATCAAAACATGTTTTTCATTATCGGTCTGAGCTTTTTTTATGGCGTTCATGATAAAATCATACGCTACAGCCTGCTCATCAACCATTTCGAATTCTTTATTTCCGCATAGCATGGAATCGATGGAATCCTGAAGGCTCTTGGAAGGTTTAATTCTTCCATAATCTATCTTATACAGCAACCGGTCATCCGAAGATTTTGCTGTTATATATTTGGTGATGAAATCCTGAAGTTTTATAACATCTTTCTTCAGAAATACCGGAGCTTCTGCAATCCATTCTGCGTAAATATCATCTTCCAACACAGAGCGATAATCTTCCGACATATTATGAAGATAAGCACAAGGATTGATAGAATCCGTATTATTATTCTCCAATCCTCCATAATTCATAATAAGACTTTTATATGTATACGCCTGATATGAAGGATGTGCTACGGGTTCGTGTTTCCTCAGATCAGACATAACAGAATGTCTGAATACATCATTAACCTTCTCCACCTTAGCCCACTGTTTCAATTCAACTATTACAACATGATCTGTGTGGGCCGCATCAGATCCAAGAATCATAAAATCAACACGCTTTGAAGTCTGTGGAATGTTATATTCCACTGCCACTCTACAATCCTTGGGCACACACGGAGAATCGAGAACATCCTTCATAAAATGAAGTGAGTTATTCCATGAATTAATTTCACTTTCACTACCGCCACTAATATGTTTTTCCTTAAGAGATTCCGACAGAATATCTGTGATGCGATTCAATCGAACATCACTTGAGAATTCTTCAACCGTATCTTCATAGATAATCATAGGAAGAGCTCCTTATAACTTATCATACTTTGTATTGCAACCCTTAGATTTCTCGATAGGGTACTTAGCTTCATTTTTAGACATTTTTTCATTAATAATTTCATCCTCATCAAGCTCAAGTTTATCAAGAAGATTCCTGCAATACACAAGAACATCGGCTAATTCTTCTTTAACACAAGACAAATCATAGTTTTCTTCATCCCAAAGAAAGCATTCTAAGAGTTCAGAACTTTCAATAGAAATCGCTTTTGCAAGATTAGCCGGAGAGTGAAACTGATCCCAATCCCTATCTTTTGTAAATTTACGAATTCGCTCAATTGTATAAGTGTTCATAGCAGTTTTTTGCAATCTTCCTTTTTGCCACAACGAAACGCAAGCCTCTTTTACTTTTCCGGATATTTGACCTTAATGTCGAGGGACTGCTCGAGTTCCGCAAGGAGGGCTTTGACATCGTCCATGGCGGACTTGATAGCATACTCCTGCTCGAGGACGAAGGTTGCTCCGGCAGCATCGTCAGCGGTGATCCTTTCCTTAAGGTCGTCTATGCTCTCACAGAGCTCACCGCCATAATAGATCTTGTCTTCGGAAACCTTGATGGTTATTACCGTCTTG
>JAILGF010000181.1 GCA_024696945.1 Lachnospiraceae bacterium
AACCGTTGAGATTGTGGATGGTGCATTTGACTTTTATATCTTAAGAGCACCGCAGCCGAATCCGAAGATGAAATGGAAGCGGAAGCTTGAGCTTCTGTGGAGGCCTGAGTTGGCTCAGATCCAAAGCTGGAACAGGATGCCGAAATATAAAGGTTTAAGCAGAGTACACGCAGCCGACAAGATAATCGAGCTCATGCCGGAGATAATTTCTGAAGAAACTCTTAGGAAACAGGTGAGCGATATACTTTTTGAAAGGGATTATTCCAAGGTAAAAGAAGTTCTTAAAGAATACAGGAAAAGCGAGATAGATAAAAAACTTGAGAAAGAGACTGATCCCGAAAAGCGTAAAGAGCTCATTGAACGAAAGAAAAATCTTACAAAAACTCTTGTGCCGCATAACACAAAGAGGTACAGAAGACGAAGAAAGATCTGAAAGATCAAAGCAGCCAATCTGGTTATATAAAATTCTTTTTATCTGGTGCTTTTAATAATACCAAAACAGTGGTAAATTGTTATCATTCAAAGACGGCAAAAAATAATAGCAGGCCTGCAGGCAGCATATATAAAGAGAAGTCTGATGAATCAAAAGCACTATAGGATGAAAAGGAGTAATCATTATGGCAACAGCACAGGGAAATAAAAGTTTAAAAGATATAAGCAAGATACGCTGGATAACATTTACGGCAGTTTTTCTTGGACTTAATATAGCGATGTCCAGTTCGATATTCAGTATACCGGTTCCGGGCGGACATTTATATTTATGTGACGTGGTCATATGCACGGCGGCACTTTTGCTCGATCCGCTGGCAGCCTTTGTAGTTGGCGGCATCGGATCGTTCCTCGGAGACATGCTTTTCTATCCGGCACCCATGTTTGTTTCGCTGGTAACACACGGACTCCAGGCTGTGGTAATAGCACTTCTTGTAAGCAAAGTAAAGAAATCCGACAATAAGAAATACTTTGTCGCTTCGCTCACAGCCACTCTTATCGGTGCAGCCATCATGGTGATCGGATACACATTGGGCAAGACCTTTGTATATGCAACGTTTGAAAATGCAATGATGAAGCTTCCTTATGAGATAGCACAGGGACTTCTGGGAGTTGCAGGTTCGCTTCTTCTCTGCTTTAAAGGCGGACTGCTTAAGATATTCAGACGTATGGAGATGAACTGAAATAAAAAAGAAAGGGTTTTTTAGAAATGGATTTCAACGAGATAACCGAACAGAGCAGACAGGCGGCGATTGAGATCATAGAAGCAGCCGGATTAAAAAAAGGAATGCTTTTCGTGATCGGCTGTTCGTCGAGCGAAGTACTCGGAAGCAAAATAGGAACAGCTACCAACATGGATTCAGCAAAGGCAATCTATGACGGTATCATTCCTGTCTTAAACGAACGTGGGATATATGCAGCAGCACAGTGCTGTGAGCATCTGAACCGAGCGCTGGTCGTAGAGAGAGAAGCGATGGAGAAATTCGGGTTCGAGCAGGTAAATGCCATCCCTCAGCCGAACCATGCTGGAGGAGCCTTCGCAACAGAATGCTACAACCGCTTTAAGGATCCGGTTCTTGTTGAATCCATAAATGCTAAAGCCGATGCAGGCATCGACATAGGCGGGACCATGATCGGCATGCATATCAGGAGTGTTGTTGTTCCTTTGAGGATTTCACTGAAAAAAATCGGTGAGGCTCCGATAATCTGTGCAAGAAGAAGGCCGAAATACGTGGGCGGAAGCCGTGCGATATATGACGAAAAGCTTATGTAGTCTTATCAAAGCTAAAGCCTGACGCGGTCGGAGTAAAGCTGTGACCGTAGGCGTTACCAATGGCGTATTGGCGCAGGCTCCTCCGCAGATTTTCTCTCTTTTCATCAAGATTGATATTACCGGATTTTGAAAATTCTTCAATATCCTTCATTAACATTTCTATCTGAAAACGCATGGTAAACATACTGTTTGCCATGTTTTTCATTATATCGAGGACATTCTTCCTGTTTTCGAGGATGAAATCGTCCATGTCCTTCTCAGATATCCTAAAAGCTATGATTTCGTCAAAAGCGATAACAGTGTAGATTGCGGGTTTCTTAAGCAATAGCCCGAACTCACCGAAACATGCTTGCTCACTCAAGATACCGAGGAGACTCTCATGCTTTGTCCCGTATCCTATATAAACTTCGGCATGACCTTTAAGTATTTTGAACATAAACTCATTTACTTCGCCCTCACGAAGTATCACTGTGTCGGGCTTAAATACGATCATCTTGTTATCGGACATATCGGCCTCCTCAAAAATTTCTTTTTGAAAATCAACAACTTTTCTTAAAGAACTGCATATATTTTTATGGAACAAGAGAGTCAGCCATCATGACCAACTCTCCCTAAACTTCTAGTAATAATCAAAAATGCAGATTACTCCCAATCGTCATACATATGTTCTCTAAATCTTAAAACATTTAGATAGCGCCAAGTGTAGGATGCTTTTTAATGCTCCTATACTTTTCCAACAACTCGTTTTGATACTCCACGTCCTTGCATGCCTTTTTAACATCAGCATCTCTTCCCTGATCATATAGATAACTATATAAATCATTAAGCTCGTTTCTACCTTCTTGTCTGCCTTCTTTCATTCCTTTGCGGATACCACGGTTTTCTACTTTATCAAGAACCTTACACATATTGTCCACCTGCCTTTCCCCCTTCTGTCTGTCATTTATTATCTGTTCAAATCTGTCATCGCCCGTTAAAGCTGACATTGTTTTAAGTATTGCATCTACATGGCAGAATTTTTCTTTGCTCGGCGAATATCTTCCGCAATTCTTACGCTTCTGTACGAAATAATCTGCAATTATCTTGAAATCACTTTTGTACATAGCAATTTGCTCATCAGTCTGCCAAGCTACTTCTATAAGATTCATCTTATAATCATTAAAAAACGGTTTAAGTTCATCCGGAACATTCAAGCATTCAGTTAGAGATTTTGCCTTGTTCCAGCGCTTGTTACCAAAATATAAAACCAAAGTTATAACCGGATATTTCTTCTTTGCCTTATACTGACTCTTATAAGCAGCGCCATCATACCCGTAAAGTCTGAAGCATATATGTGGATCTATCTTTGTCTGATTCTCTAATCCGATCAGAACCAGTCTTATCCCGTAATGCCGCCACCATTTGGCAACATCCCGCTCTTGTTCGGTAATAACCCCATCAGTACTTTTAAAACGAGTCTTATCCTTTGTGTTCTCCAGTTCACTTTCTTTTATGACCTGTTTGCCGCCAAAGATGTTTACATTGACTATATCTGCAAACACATCGTTATAATCTTCAAGTTGTTTTTGTTCAATATCTTTTACGCCCATTAAGATACTCCTTTCAAAGTAGGAGAAGTTATGAGCTAATTCTTCCCCTGCTTGTATTTATTTAGCAGGAGGAATACATACAAGAAAAAACAAAAAAATACACATTTTAAAAACCGTACACTATACTTATAAACACACTCTTAAAACACACTACTTACACTTTTAGATTGCAATCTAACTAACTGTCTTTCTGTCTTAAATCTAACATAGAATATATAGAAAAGCAAGAAAATTTTGAGAAAGCTTATGTAGCCTTTTATTGACAAATCCCATTCCGGATGCTAAAATAGAAATGTGTTTTATATAGTAATGTTTTATTATATTTCTGTTTTCTTATATATTTCCTCCGCTTTTTAAGGAGAAAATATGACTTTGGAAGAATTTGTAAACGCTCTTATTGAAAGCCTTTCGGGGAAACTCGGAGAGGGTTTTTGTGTTATGCACAAAACGGTTCTGAAGAATAATTCCGTAGAGTACAATGGCATAGTTATAAATGACGACAAGGAGAAAATCGCGCCTGTTTTTTATGTTGAGTTTTTTTACAGGGAGTGGAGAAACGGGCGGCCTTTGGAAGATATTGCCGGGGAGATCGTTTCCTTGTTTGGAGAATATAAGAAAAATGCGGAAAACTGCATTGAGAATGTGATCGATTTCAAGAATTTCGAGCAGAATGTGACCGTTAGATTAGTCAACTATGAAAAGAATGAAAAGGTTTTGGAAAACGCGCTTTTTGACAGGGTTGGA
>JAILGF010000214.1 GCA_024696945.1 Lachnospiraceae bacterium
ACAGGTACTATCAGAAAGTACTTCGCTGAGAATCCTTCACACTTCGATCCTCGTCAGTACTTAAAGCCCGCTCGTCAGGCTGTTAAGGAAATGGTTGCTCATAAGATCAAGAACGTTCTTGGTTCAGACGGCAAGGCTTGAGAAGAATTTTAAAATTATTATTCAGCCGCACGGTTCGCCCGTGCGGCTTTTTTACGGAAAGAAAATTCTGTAATATTGTTGATTTTTCCGTTAATTTGTGTTAGAATGCTTTTTGTGGCAGTATACATTGTCATGATCAAAGCGTCCTTACAAGAAGGACGGGAAAGGAAGCCGCAAGGCGAAGGGACTATTATGGAGCCTAATTATCAGAACAATAACTATAATATGCAGGGCAATTCTCAGAACGGATATCCCCAGAACATGAATCAGGCTAACGGATACCAAAATAACGGATACCAGCAGAATCCGAATCCGTACGGTTATCAGCAGAATTACAATAACGGATACAACGGATACGACAACAATGTAAGGAACGGAAATTACATGAACGGCCTCGGAAGCTTTTCGAATGCGTTCAGTGAGGCAGCACAGGCACTTCAGCAGAAGGTAGTTGCACAGTCCTTCCTGTACATGGTAGTTGCACTCGGTATTACCGCTATCGGAGCAAAGGTAGCTTCAGATGTATTATTGGAGTGGATGGTGACCAACCCCATGAATCTGCTGTTGCTGTTCGGAGCAGAAATAGCGATCGTTATAATTTCAAACATTGCATTAAAGAAGAATAATGTTGTTCTTTCGGCAACTCTTCTTACGGCATATTCGTTTATCAACGGTGCTACACTCGGTATAGTCTGCATGGCATACGTTGAGACCTCGGTTATCAAGGTGTTCGTTATTACCGCGGTTATGTTTGCAATCACTGCATTCTACGGACTGGTTTGCAAGAAAGATCTTTCCTCAGTAGGAAGCCTTTGCTTCATGGGACTTATCGGTCTTATCCTTGTAGGAGTCATCAATATTTTCCTTAACAGCGATACACTCGGATTTGTAGCATCGTTTATCGGTGTAGCTGTGTTCGTAGGTCTTACGGCATATGATACTCAGAAGATCAAGGAAAAGACAGCTTTTGCAGATGCAAGCAATATTACTGCACTTTCGATGAACGGAGCTTTCGAGCTTTACCTTGATTTCATCAATCTGTTCTTATATCTCTTAAGAATCTTCGGAAAGAGAAGATAATCAATACAGAGTAATGTGAGGGTGCTTAAAGATATTGTTTTATGTATTAAATGGGGTCATCTCGCACGGGGTGGCCCTTTTAAAAAATCAAAAACGATCAGAGGAAGATCCCTTAAGATAAAGGATCTTTACAGGAGGAAAAATGAGAAGCACAGGAGTTTTACTTCCTATAGCAAGCTTGCCTACAAAGTACGGTATCGGCGGGTTCTCAAAGGAAGCATACGATTTTGTCGATTGGTTAAAGGCAGCAGGTGTTGATTACTGGCAGATTTTACCATTGGGTCCTACGGGCTATGGGGATTCCCCCTACCAGAGTATTTCAACCTTTGCCGGGAACCCTTATTTCATAGATCTTGAGGCATTGATCGAAGAGAAGCTGCTTACGGAAGCAGAGTGTAAGGAGGCCGACTGCGGCAAGAATCCTAAGTATGTTGATTACGGAGAACTGTATAATACAAGACTTAAGCTCCTTAAAAAGGCATTTAAGAAGAGTAAGCATCAAAATACAAAGGAATTTAAGGCTTTTTGCGAGAAGAATTCCTACTGGCTTGACGATTACGCTCTTTTTGTAGCAATTAAGAATTCCCAGAACGGAGCGTGCTGGACCTCATGGGAAAAGGACATAAAGACCAGAAATCCCGAGGCTCTTGAAACCTACAGGGAAAAATTCAAGGACGAGATAGCCTTTTATAAGTTTAATCAGTTCAAATTCATGGAGCAATGGACGAAGCTCAAGGCATATGCAAATAAGAACGGGATCAAGATAATCGGTGATATTCCGATATATGTGGCCTTTGACAGCTCTGATGCATGGGCAAACACCGAACTCTTTGAGTTTGATAAGAACTGCAATCCCAAGTCGGTAGCAGGCTGCCCTCCCGATGCGTTCTGTGCAACAGGTCAGCTTTGGGGCAATCCTCTTTATAACTGGAAGGTTCATAAGGAATCCGGCTTTGCATGGTGGATCTCCAGAATAAGCCATTGCTATGAGCTGTATGATGTAGTAAGAGTAGATCATTTCAGGGGCTTTGACGAGTATTATTCAATTCCCGCAAAGGACAAGACTGCTGAACACGGTAAGTGGAAAAAGGGTCCCGGTATCGAGCTTTTCGATGCGATAAAGAAAAAGCTGGGTGCTAAGGACATTATAGCCGAAGACCTTGGATTCCTTACGGATTCCGTTATTAAGCTGTTAAAGAAATCAGGGTTCCCCGGGATGAAGGTGCTTCAGTTTGCGTTTGACCCGCATACACCGAGCATTTATCTTCCACATAATCATATTGAGAACTGCGTGGTCTATACGGGAACGCATGACAACGATACCACCAGGGGATGGTTTAAGAATCTTAACCACGAGGAAAAGAAGTACATCGGTGAGTACTTGGGATGCGGTGACGTAAAGGAAGATGAAGCGGCATGGGTATTTATAAGGGCGGCACTCAGAAGCCCTGCCAGATTAGCAGTAATTCCAATGCAGGATATATTGAACCACGGTTCCGAGGCGAGACTCAATGCTCCTTCTACCTTCGGCGAGAACTGGAAATGGCGTATGCTTAAGGGTGAGGCAACAAGGGCACTTTCGGATAAGCTTGCCAGGTGTAACTGGATGTATGAAAGGCATAAATTCTGATCTATGAAAAATAAATTGATCTTAACTGCGGCGGCGGTTCCTAAACTCAAAGTCGGAGATATACAGTATAATACGGAACAGATCATAAAAATGATAGGTAACCTGACGGATTGCGGAGTTATAGTATTTCCCGAACTGTCTGTTACCGGATACACCTGTGCCGATCTGTTTCTTAGCGACCTGCTTCTCGAAAAAGCCGAGACGGCACTTATGGAAATTGCAGGAGCAACCCAAAATACGGGAGTAACTGCGGTAGTCGGAGTTCCTATACGTTTTGATAACAATCTGTATAATTGTGCGGCTGTCCTGTCACAGGGGAAGGTTATGGCACTTATACCTAAGGTATATGTACCTAACTATTCAGAGTTCTATGAATGCAGATGGTTTGCATCGGGAAGGGATATAAAAGGAAGATCGGTTGTTATCGGTGGTGCAGATATTCCGTTCGGAACCGATCTGCTTGCGGAAGATCCTGTTACAGGAGCCGTGCTCGGGGCTGAAATATGTGAAGACCTCTGGGTTCCCGATAAGCCGAGTACTCATGCGGCACTTGCAGGTGCGAATATCATAGTTAATCCTTCGGCATCGGATGAGCTGATCGGAAAACAGGAATATAGAAGGAATCTTGTTGCACAGCAGAGCGGTGCATGCTACTGCGCATATATCTACGCTTCGGCAGGAACCTTTGAAAGCAGTACCGACCTGGTATTTTCCGGACATTCCATCATAGCGCAGAACGGAAGCATCTTTGCGGAATCGATATTCCCGGATTATCCTCATGTTGATAAGGCTATGATCGATCTTGGCTGTATCATGCATGACAGAAGAAGACAGAACACCTTTGAAAATACAGCAAGCTACAGAAGGATAAAGGTAAGGATACAGGCAGCGGGAGCGGATGAGACCGATATCAGGGGACTGGCGGAAATACTTAACAGATTTGATTACCCTGTAGCAAAAAATCCTTTCGTGCCCGGAGACAACAGTGCAAGGGATGCCCGTTGCAGAAGGATCTTACAGATCCAGGCCAACGGACTGGCAACAAGGGTTCGCTCAACCGGTATTTCAAACCTTGTGATAGGTATTTCGGGAGGCCTTGATTCGACTCTTGCATTGATAGT
Source organism: Lachnospiraceae bacterium (assembly GCA_024696945.1). Classification (GTDB taxonomy): domain Bacteria; phylum Bacillota; class Clostridia; order Lachnospirales; family Lachnospiraceae; genus RUG11977. The sequence continues at coordinate 3,973 of JAILGF010000214.1, forward strand.
TTGTGCGGAAGCCAAGAAGCTTGTTCCTGAAATAAGGATAATCGCATATACCATGCCCAATGAGGGTAACACTTCCGAGCTGACTTACAATAATGCAAACAGGCTCATGGATCTTTTAGCGGATGAAATACATGAAATCCCTATACTTGAGGGCGTTAAGCTTCATCTGACTCAGCTTGGACATGAGCTTACCTATCAGGGAGACGGTGATGTTGCTTATGAGAATGCACAGGCCAGGATGCGGACTTACATTTTGATGGACTCGGCAAACATGAAGCATGCCCTGGTTGTGGGAACGGGTGACCTTTCGGAGCTGGCTCTCGGATGGTGCACCTACAACGGTGACCACATGTCAATGTACGGTGTTAATACCTCCGTACCCAAAACACTGGTTAAATTCATATGCAGGTCATATGCTGAGATATGCGGAAACGAGGAACTGAAAGAAGTGCTTCTATCTATTTGCGATACTCCGATTACTCCCGAACTGACGCCTACCGCTGACGGTCAGATAGCCCAGATGACAGAAGAAAAGATAGGAAAATATGACTTAAACGACTTCTTCCTCTTCTATACGTTAAGATACGGTTTTGAACCGGCCCGCAGCGCGGCATTTGCATTGAGGGCTTATCCTGAGCTGTCCGTAGAGAAGGTTAAGGAAGCGGCAAGTAATTTCTTTAAGAGATTCTTCAGGCAGCAGTTTAAACGAAGCTGTCTTCCGGACGGCCCGAAGGTCGGTTCGGTAACTTTGTCACCGAGAGGTGACTGGCGTATGCCGAGCGACGCATCCGTGGAGCTGTGGTTAAAGGATCTGGAGGAGTGAGATATGTTAAGCGATATAAAAATATTGATCATTTATAACCCTAAGGCAGGAAAGGGAAAGATTAAAAGCATTATGCCTGAAGTGAAGAAGATGTACACTAAGGCAGGGCTTAATCCATTATTCCATGCTACAAAGAGAAGGGATGATGCATACGAAACGGCCGGAAAGTTTGTAAAAAAGTATTATGGGAATACCGTTGTATCAGACAGAAAGAACTCACTGTATGTAATAGCTGCAGGCGGAGACGGAACTCTGAACGAAGTGATGCGCGGAGTACTGGATACGGGATATGATGTTCCCATAGGTATAATGCCTGCCGGTTCAACCAACGATTTCGGATATTCTCTGGGACTTAACGGCGGATTGATCGATGCGGCAGAAAAGGCAATGAATGCCATCCTTATGGATGAATGTTTTAAGTGTGACGTGGCAACATTTAACGGCAAATATATTACATATACCGCAGCATTCGGGCTTTTCTCAGATGTTTCATACGCTACGCCCCAAAAGCTTAAGAATACCTTTGGGCATGCAGCTTACTTGATGTACGGAGCTAAAAATATCCTGAAAACCAGAAAGGTTCATGCCGAAATAAAGTATAAGGGATTAGACGAACAGGACGGATTTGCGATCATCAGCGATACTGACGACAAGAAAATCGATGCCGATCTTCTTTTGGGTATGGTAGTCAGTGCAAAATCCGTTGGAGGCTTTAGGGGAATAACCGGAAGCGGCGTTGCACTGGATGACGGAGAGGATGAGCTGATGTTCGTTATATGGCCCAAGAATCCTCTGAAGCTTATAAAGACCCTGATCCATGCGGTAGGAATGGTAAGAAAGAGCCCCAAGGCCCTGAAACAGGCTTATGACCTCACAGTTGACCATGGCATTAAAATGGCTAAGATCAAAGAAGCAAAATTTACCTTTGATAAGCCGAGTGCATGGTCGTTGGACGGAGAGGAAAGCGAAGCTCAAAATGAGGCTGAAATAAAGGTTATAAAACAAGCGGTTTCATATCTTGTACTATAATGGAAGAAATCAATCAGCGGGACTGAATCCGCCCCACTGATTGATTTTTTACTTCTTAGGACTCAAAATTAACCTCTTGGCTAAAAGCTATTTACATTTTAAAAACTATAAAGTATAGTAAACTCATCAAAATCGGAGACAGATGTTCGAATGAAAATACGCGTAGAAATAGATCCTCGAAACGATAGTGAAGAAGAGGTTGTCATCCGATGCAATACCCTTTCCGAAGAAGTTATGATGCTCCAAAAGCAGCTGTCCGAAATAGTCAGCTCCAAGCTAAAGCTTGAAGTGTATAAAGGAGATACGGTCCTGTATCTTTCACCGGACGAAATACTTTTTTTGGAGACCACGGATACTTTCCTGGCGGTACATACCGCAAAAGAAATATACTCCGCAAAGGAAAGGCTGTATACATTGGAGGAGATGCTCCCATCCTCGTTCATAAGGATTTCAAAATCGTCAATTGTAAATATAGCAAATATCAGGTCGGTAAAAAGGAATATAACCGGTCCGTCGGAGATAGAATTCGCCGGAACGGTGAAAAAGGCGTATGCTTCGAGGAATTATCTAAAGCAGCTTATGAACAGGCTTGAAGAAAAGAGGTTGAACAAATGAAAGCTAGAAGAATAATGCTTGGTGTCGGTCTGCTGGCTCTTGCAGGCGGTCTTGTCGGAAGAAAGATGGGTATTATACCGTCCATCCCGATATCAACGATTATACTTGGGGGAATCTGTGTAGTACTTATTCTGGACGGACTTCGCCATAAAAACTTTTTCCTGATATTAATGCCGTTGGCGTTTATTGTTCAGAGGGTGTACAGCTACTGGGATATGTTTTTGGGAATAGGATTGGTTGAAGCATTGGGTATATCAGCTATTACAGCGGCAGGACTGACCATCCTTTTCGGAAACAGGAAAAAGGCTATAACCGGTAGCCGTAATCGCGGATTTATAAATAACGGAGGATTCGGCGGAGCGGGAGGACAAGGCGGTGCCGGCGGTCAGAACGGTGCACCCGGACAGCCCGGAGGGTTCGGCGGTACGGGAACGGAAATAGATCAAAACCGCTTCGCACAGCAACCCGGCTTTCGTTCAAACGGTGAGCCGATGCAGGACGGCTACGGATATCCGGATGATGACGGAGACAACGTGGTTATAGACAACAGCTTCGGAAAGCTCGTCAGGTACCTTCATTCAAGCAACCTGAAAAAGGTTAAGATAGATAACGGGTTTGGAAACTGCATAGTATATTATGACAATGTTTATGTGGATGCCGACGGCTCCCGTCTTGAAATAGATAACGGTTTCGGACAGGTGGATGTGTACATTCCTCCCTTTTACAGATTCAAACTAAAGCAGGATAACGGCTTCGGTTCTATTAATATATTCGGTGAATGCAGTTTAGATCCCAACGCGCCGCTTATAGACGCAAAGATTGATAACGGTATGGGCAAGGTAAACATTTACTTCGGTTAAGCAGTACTTATGTATGGATTAAAACAGATATGAAAGTGACTTTCGTATCTGTTTTATTTTTATTGAATTTTCAGGTAATTTATGGTAAAATACCGAATGTATGTATTTAAATATCGAAAGGAGACGAAACGAATAATGAAAACAGTAAAAAAGTTATTTAGTTTAGGTTTAGCATTAGTGTTATTTGCGGGACTTTTTGCAAATGTTCCGGCCAAAGCAGGCGAGGCATCGCTTAAGGCTCCGTCCATTAAAGTGAAAAGCGTGAATAACGGAACCGCAATTAAGGTTACTATTTCAAAGACTGCCGACGCAGACGGATATGAGATCCTGTGGATGTACAGTGACAACAACCCGGTAAGCAAGGAACTGTACAAATACTACGGATTGACCACCGGTTACGGTCCTTATGTCAGCTATGATACCCATGGGTACTATACCAACTATATGAAGAACAAATATACGGAAATCCCTTATGTTCTTAAGAAAAGCGGAACCAAGGCCAGATCGTATACCTTTAAGAATTTACGACCCGGAACATACAAGGTGAAGGTTCGTTGCTATAATAATAAGAAGTATGGTTCAAAGACATATAGTGATTACTGTAAAGAGAAGAAGGTTAAGTTAAAGGGTGTAGAAGAGAAAACAGGCTATAAGACTTCTTATGATTTCTCAAATGTCAAAAAGGGTGATGTGATCCAGTTCGGTACATATGAGCAGGATAAGAATTACACAAACGGCAAAGAACCCATTGAATGGATAGTCCTTGAGAAGAAGAGCGACAGGATATTCGTTGTAAGTAAGTACGCTCTTGACAGTCTTCCCGTAAATAAGGATTACAAAGACATAGGCACATGGAAGGATACTACGATACGTAAATGGCTGAATAAATCATTCTATAACTTTGCTTTTAATGAAAAAGAGCAGAATATGATACAGCAGGTTAAGATCGCAAACTACGATAACAATTATTACGGAACAGATGCCGGTGATGACACGAAAGATAAGGTGTTCCTTCTTGCTCAATTTGAGCTGACAAACAAGAAATACGGATTTGCCAAGGATTATATGGCGATTGATTTCCTGCGTAAGTGTACATACGCATGGGAAACAAAAAAGAAGGATAAGGAACATCCCACTGCTGAGGGTAATCCCGCAGTTTATTGGTGGACACGTACACCCGGTGTAGACAGCAGCTATATATTGGTTGTAAATCCTGACGGCCAGGTTGACCGCGAAGGTATAAAGATGGATACGGAGGACTTCATCGCCGCAATCCGTCCCGCTATGTATATCAGCCTTAAGTAAGAAATAAAAAAAGTTCTTGACAATTCTTTCGGATAGATGTATGATAGCCGTAACGTTTTAGCAATGATGAAAGCTACGATTCAAAAGGACTTTTCAGAGAGCTGCCGTTTGGTGCGAGGCAGTAAGGGCTTGGATCACTCCACTTTCGGAGCTGCCGGCGAGGAGTCGGAGGGAGACGACCTTTATATCGTCAAAGAGATGTCATGATTCATGATAATTTGGGTGGTACCGCGGATTATTTGATTTTTCGCCCCATATATGCGCTTGCATATGTGGGGTTATTTTTGTTTTATATAGTTTTATTTAAAATTATATAGTGTCAATCTGATTAATAGCGTCATTCTGAGGGCGAAGCCCGAAGAATCTTAATACAGGCGAAAGATCCTTCGCTGCGCTTAGGATGACAGAGGAATATTATGATGACAGATACAGCCAACATGACAAGAAGCCAATATGACAAAAAAGTCAACATGGTAGAAAAAGTGTGGCAGCAAGAAAGTAGTACATTTTGCAACATTAGAAGGTTGCTTTAAATTATAAGGAGGATTATTAGAAATGGCAAGAGTTTTCAATTTTTCAGCAGGTCCCGCTATGATGCCCCTGCCCGTACTTGAGGAGATCGCAAAAGAGGTAGTTGATTACCGTGGCTGTGGAATGAGCGTTATGGAAATGTCTCATCGTTCCAAGGTTTATCAGCAGATCATAGATGAGGCTGAGGCTGATCTTCGTGACCTTATGGGTATCCCGGATAATTATAAGGTTCTCTTTGTACAGGGCGGTGCAACATTAGAGTTCGCTATGATCCCTATGAACCTTATGAAGAACGGCGTAGCAGATTACATCGTTACAGGTGCATGGTCAAAGAAGGCTGCTTCAGAGGCTAAGAAGTACGGTAAGGTAAATGTTATCGCTTCCAGTGAAGATAAGAATTACAGCTATATCCCGGATGTTTCCGATCTTCCCATAGATGATGATGCTGATTATGTATATATCTGTGAGAATGAGACAATCCATGGAACAACATATAAGGAGTTACCTAACACAAAGGGTAAAGTTCTTGTAGCCGATCAGTCTTCTATGTTCTTAAGCAAGCCTGTAGATGTAACCAAGTACGGCCTTATCTACGGCGGTGTACAGAAGAATGTAGGACCTGCAGGTCTTGCTATCGTTATCATCCGTGAGGATCTTATCCGTGATGATCTTCCTGCATTTGTTCCTACATACTGCAGATTCGATACACATGCAAACAACGGTTCTATGTACAATACACCTAACTGCTGGGCTATCTATGTATGCGGTAAGGTATTTAAGTATTTAAAGAGCCTCGGCGGACTTGAGGCTATGAACGAGATCAATAAGAAGAAGGCAGCAATCCTTTATGATTATCTTGATTCAAGCAAGCTCTTCAAGGGTACCGTTGAGAAGGAATACAGATCACTTATGAATGTTCCTTTTGTAACAGGTGATGCTGATAAGGATGCAGCAGTTGTAGCAGCTACAAAGGCAGCAGGCTTTGACAACCTTAAGGGTCACAGAAGCGTTGGCGGACTTCGCGCTTCCATTTACAACGCTATGCCTATCGAGGGTGTACAGGCACTTGTTGATTTCTTAAAGGACTACGAAGCAAAGAACGCTTAATAGTCAGAAAAAAGTATTTGTCATACATTAGATAAATTGAAAAGGAGAAGAACCATGTTCAAGGTTAATTGCTTAAATAAGATTTCACCTGTCGGAATGGCTAACCTTACCGACAATTATACAGTAACAGAGAATTTTGATGAGGCTGATATCGTGCTTGTGCGTTCAGCGGTTATGCATGAGATGCAGTTCCCGAAGAGCCTTAAGGCTATCGCACGTGCAGGCGCAGGCGTAAACAATATTCCGCTTGACCGCTGCGCAGATGAGAATATCGTAGTATTCAATACACCCGGTGCTAATGCTAACGCAGTTAAGGAACTTGCTATAGCAGCAATGCTTCTTGCTTCTAGGGACATCGTAGGCGGAATCAACTGGGTACAGACCGTAAAGGATGATGAGACAGTAGCTAAGCTTGTAGAAAAAGGAAAGAGCAAGTTTGCCGGAACAGAGATCAAGGGTAAGACTCTTGGTATCATCGGACTTGGCGCAATCGGAGGACCTCTTGGAAACGCAGCACTCGGACTTGGAATGAAGGTTATCGGATTCGATCCTTTCTTAAGCGATGCAGCTAAGGCTGCTCTTGATCCTGCTATCGAGATAGTTGGAAGCCGTGACGAGATCTACAAGAATTCTGATTTTATATCGGTTCATACACCTCTTATCGACGATCCTGATCCCGAGAAGAACACAAAGAAGATGATCAATGCTGAAAAGATCGCTCTTATGAAGGACGGCGTTATTGTGCTTAACTTGGCTCGTGACCTCCTGGTAGATGATGAAGCTATGAAGGCAGCCCTCGAGAGCGGAAAGGTTCGCAAGTATGTAACAGATTTCCCGAATCCCGCTTCAGCAAATATGGCAGGTGCTATCGCTATACCTCACCTTGGAGCATCCACAGAAGAGGCAGAAGATAACTGTGCAGCTATGGCTGTTAAGCAGGTAGTTGATTTTGTAGAGAATGGAAATATCATCAACTCAGTAAATTACCCCAGAGTAGATCTTGGCGCAAAGCAGGGCGTAAGAATCGCAGTTCGTTATGATGCTGAGACTGTTACTGATATCGTTACAGCAGTTAACGGTGTTGGTCTTGTTATCAATGCAGTTAAGGACGGCAAGCGCGGCAAGGTAGGTTACTGCCTTATCGATGCTAAGGATGCGGCTGCTGCAGCAGTTGATGCCATCAAGGCTATCGCAGGTGTACGCAAAGTAGATGTACTTTGATACAGACATATTGATGATATATAAGGAAGAACTCTCCGAAATGGGGAGTTCTTTTTGTTATTAAAACAGGACGGCACACGCCGTCCTGTTTTTGAACTTTTGGACTACTTTATGGAGGATTATTTTGTTAAATATCCCTCGACACTGGTGACGCAGTTAGCACCGTCGGCCGCGGCTGTAATGATCTGCCTCAAGGGCTTTTTTCTTATATCACCTGCGGCAAAGATACCGGGCATTGAAGTTTTACCCGATTCATCGGCTATTATATATCCGGCCTCATCACAAGCAACAAGATTCTGGAACAGCTCGGTAGTCGGCTTGATGCCTATAGCTATGAAGACACCGGAAACAGGAAGAACTCTGTCTCCGAACGTCTTAACATTATTTATTAGAAGCTCCTCAACATTATTATTACCGGAAATTCTTTTTGATACGCTGTCAAAAACAAATTCAATATTATCTATAGCATCAGCAGCGGTTACCAAACTTTTGGCGGCCCTGAAGGTATCACGTCGGTGGACTATATAAACCTTCTTACAGAGCCTCGAAAGGAAAATGGCATCCTCTAAAGCTACATCTCCTCCGCCGACAACAGCCACATCCTTCTTGCGGAAAAACGCGCCATCGCATGTAGCACAATAAGAAACGCCCATTCCGGCATACTCTTCCTCACCCTCGATTCCGGCTTTTTTATGAGAAGCACCGGTGGCGGCTATGATTGTTTTGGTCAGATAGGCATCACCTTCGTTTGTTGTTATCATATACAGAAGCTCGTTAATAGAATCGAGTCCCTGTGTATGAGGATCGATTTCATTAAAGAATCCGTTCGGAGCGATATGACCGGGAGTGATATCTGTGATATCGGCGGTTATAAAATTGCAACCAAGTTTATCGCAATGCTTTTTGAAGGCATCGGACAGTTCGCCTCCCGAAAGACCGGGGAGACCGGGATAATTATCGACCTCGTAAGTGGAGAGTACCTGACCACCGGGAGCGTAGGAACGGTCTATGAGGCAAAAAGATAACTCTGCTCTGGCGGCATATATTGCAGCGGCCATTCCGGCAGGACCGGCACCGACTATTACGGTATCGTAAATCTGTTTATTTTCCATAGTGAGAAGATCCTTTCTTCAAGATTAAGTGACAAAATATAATATATCACAGGTTTACCCTATTGGTCAAATGTTTTTATAATCTGGCAGCTTGATACTCGGATCAGGCTTTTTTTCGTTCAGAGAATTGTGGAAATATTCTAAAATTTTACACCATTTTCAAAAGATTTATATGTCAACAAGTTTTTTCTTTTTTTGTAAATTTATCACAAATGACAAAACAAATTTTCGGCTTGACAGCCTTTTTTTTAATACTACAAAAGTGGTGATTTTTTGTGGATAAAGTGGATAAAATCGTTTATAAGTCAGAAACATATAAAAATAAGCGTGTTTTTTGTGGATAACCGGAGCTGCATTTTATATTTTTTTTAGATTTTTAAATTGACAAAATGAACGATGTTTTTTTGCGATTTGTGAAAAATGCACAAATCAGGAATTGTCAACGGTTTTTTGCATTGATTTTATTGTTGCAATATTACAGCCATAACATCAAATAGTCAGAAAATTAAAACGCGAAAAATAAAAAGAAAACGCTTCGGAAAGAAAAAATTTTTAAAAAGAAACTAACCAAAAGTTACATCTTATAAAAAAGCCTTTACAAATCAACAACTGTAAGTGTATAATACAACAGTAGTTTGAGGTAAACCGATTTATAATAGGTAATTATTATTGCAGTTTGGAAAGGAGATGTCATATGAACACAAGGTTCCAGCTTCGTCATGCGGCAGGACTTTATTGGTTGCTTGATATGGAACAGGACGCAGGCAGCTATAAAAAGCCCTTGGCCATGAATGAAATGGGGGCTGAAATATTTAAGCTGATGCAGGACGGAAAGACAAATCTGCAGATAGCAGAGATACTGATGGGCAGATACAGTTCAAAGCCTGAGGATGTTTTATCTGACATTGTTGGCTTTGAACTGCAGCTGAAGAGTTTTGGTTATACACCGGATTTTAAGGAGGCAGTGTGAACGTACTTCTCATAGGCGGATCAGGAAGCCTGATCAACAGCCTTATCATCAAATTCAAAAAAGAAGGACACAGAGTGTACCTTCTCACAGGAACCAGACAGGACAAAGCACCGTATCAGAAGGTTTTTGAAAGATATAACTTCCCTTACGACTGTGCCTGCCTGAATGAGATTTTCGAAAGCATCAACATGGATCTCACCATATTCTTAGGTGCATACGATACCAATTACAAGTGGAAGCATGAGGAAGCAGATGCCGTTCAGTATTCATCGGGACTTATGAACATACTTATGAGTTATGCGATGAAGAACAAGGGCCGATTTGTATATCTTTCTTCTGATGAAGTATACAGCCTTGGAAGCGATGAGAATCTGACCGAGGACATGCCCCCTACACCTATGGGCGTCAGAAACATGCTTCTGGCTCAGGCGGAAGAAATGTGCGAAAGCTACAGAGTAAGCCGTGAGAAGGATATCATGACCTTGAGACTCGATCATGTATACGGAATTCCCAAGAAAAGAAGTGAATGCCGCGACAAATGCTCAAAGATGTGTCTTGAAGCATTTGATTCAAAGAAGATCACGGTAAATGAAAACAGCAGATTTTCTCTTCTTTATGAAACCGATGCCGTAGAATTTATTTATCGTGTTTCAGTAGCGGATATGCATGCATTCAGTCTTTATAATATTTCTTCGTGTAATGAAAAGGCAGAGCCTGAGATTGCGGAAATGATAAAGCAGTACGCCGGTTCCGATACTCAGATCCTTTCTCTACCCGGAGAAAAGAAGAGGATAGTACTCTCAAATGAGAGATTCATTAATGAATTCGGGAAGCAGTACTACTGCAATGACCAGAATATTATTAAGACGATAGTTAGGACAATGCAGCTTAATAAGCCTGCATTCTGGAATGACGAAGAAAAGAAGAAGGGTATTATCGAAAGAATATTTGACAGGGGCGGGTGGCTGCTTAAGGCCATGATCCCGTTCCTTGAGAATCTTATAGTATTTATTCCTTTCTTTATGATAAACAACAGGACTGCAGACAGCAAATACTTTGCAAATCTTGATTTTTATCTTTTGTATGTACTGATATTTGCCATTGTATACGGTCAACAGCAAGCGGTATTCTCAGCGGTTCTGGCTACCATCGGTTATTGCTTCAGGCAGATGTATGACCAGACCGGATTTGAACTTATGCTTGATACAAACACCTATGTATGGATCGCACAGATATTCATTTTAGGACTTGTTGTCGGTTACATGAGAGACCAGATAACAATGCTCAGACGTGAGAGCAAAGAGGAGAAGGAATTCCTTTCAGGACAGCTCGGAGATATGAAGGACATTAACTCCAGCAACGTTCGTGTTAAGGATGCCCTTGAAACCCAGATAGTAAACCAGAACGATTCGGTCGGAAAGATTTACAGCATTACGTCAGCACTTGATCAGCGAAGCCCCGAAGAGGTTCTTTTCTATGCGGCCGATATGCTTTCAAACCTGGTTAAGAGCAAGGATGTATCGATTTATAACGTAGTTAACGACAATTATGCAAGATTGTTCTCGGCAACGTCGAAGAAAGCCAGAGTTCTCGGAAACTCTGTAAAGTATAAGGAACAGTTCCCTGAGATGTACGAAGTTCTTGCAAATAAAAAGGTATTCATCAATAGGAAGATGGAAGAAAACCTTCCTATGATGGCAAATATGATATTTGACGATGACGGAAGACCTCTGATCATGTTGATGATCTGGACGCTGCCTTGGGAGAACATGACATTAGGTCAGGCAAACCAGCTGGTAGTTATCTCAGCACTTATCAAGGGCGCGGTAGTTCGTTCCACCAGATATCTGCAGGCATTGCAGGAGAAGCGTTACATCGAGGGCACAAAGGTACTTGAGCCTGAAGCATTCGGACTTCTCTTAAACGCATTCCAAAATGCAGAGAAGAACGGATTGGCTGAATGCGTGCTTGTTAAGATAAACATGAAGGACGGCAGTACTCTTAAGGGTGTAAGCGATCAGTTGTATCAGCACTTAAGACAGAGCGATATCATGGGAATTTCAGACGGAGGCTTAAGGGTTCTTCTTGCAAATACAACCATGGTTGATGCTGACTTCGTTATGAAGAGATTTGAAAAGATAGGTATTGATTCGGAGATAGTGGAGGATGGTATAGTATGTCTACGACCGGACAGGGTATCCTGATAATAACCCTCATAGTCCTGAATTTAATAGCTGCAGTTCTTTATTACGTTATCAATACCGTTGTAAAGCTGAATAAAGAAAAAAGCGTAATAATCAAGACTGTAGTAATCGCGATATGCCCAGTTGTAGGACTTATATTTGTGGGTCTTTCATATCTGTGGTACAAGGTTTTTATGTCGGCACCAGTAGACCTTGAAGACGTTATATTCGGAAAGGATCACCCGAAGTTCGAAATGAAGGCCGAAGAGGACAAAGAAAGAAACATGATCCCGTTGGAAGAGGCCATTGCTATTACGGAGAAACAGGACTTAAGAACTCTTATGATGAGCGTTGTAAGCTCGGATATAAAGAATTCACTTGCTTCGATCACGTTGGCATTAAACAGTGAAGATACCGAGACTGCGCATTATGCGGCCACAGTACTTCAGGATGCATTGAACAATTTCAGGACGACAGTTGACAAAGAATATAAAGAGATACTTGAGGATGCACCTGACAAGTACCAGAGATGTGCGAACCTTATAGACTATATGGATCAGGTGCTTAGCCAGAAGGTTTTCATCGAGATGGAACAGAGGCACTATGTAGGCATTATGGAAGCCGTGGGAGAAATCCTGTTTATGGGTGAACCTGACCGTTTTACTACCGAAAGATTTGAGGCGGTGTCTTTGAGACTCCTAGGTATAGAAGATTATGAAAAATGTGAGAAGTGGTGCGAACGTGCCAGGATACTATGTCCTTCGGCACTTTCATCCTATACCTGTCAGCTGAAGCTATTCTTCAGCCAGGGCAGGAGGGAGGACTTCTTCAATTGTATCGATGAGCTTAAGGCTTCACCCATAGTTATCGATAAGGAAACGCTGGAACTCATAAGAGTATTTGGTTAGAGAGGTTAAAAAATGCTTTCAAGAAGAGATTTCTTCGCCATCTTCCTGATGATGGCGACCTTGTTCTTCATCTTCCAATTTTCATTGGTCATGAAGGCTCAGGGAAATCAGTATGACGTGAATGAGCATGTAATTGAGGTTGACCTTAAGGCATCGGATGTGCCGGTTACCGAATCGGACAAGAAGGTCTGGTTTATCGGAGATATCGAAGGCCAGGTAGGAGATGCCGTGCGTCAGTGGTGTACCTATACCAGACAGGAACTTGAGGTTTTCTCAGAGATACCTGAACCTGCCGAGGTTCCCGGGCTTCAGGCTATAGTTATCGATCCTAAGACAGTAAATGTGCTGCATAAAACATATAAGATAATGAAGCTGACCGATATGGGAGCCTGCATCATTTTTGGAGATCTGCCTGATGCGGAATATGTTGACAAGGATGACAATCTAAAGAAGCTTCTCGGTATAACAAAGGTTGTATCACCGCAAGTCCATGTTGAAGGTGTTCAGATTTTTAAAGGATTCCTTCTTGGCGGAGAAACAGTATATGCCGTAAACAAAAATAAACCGGAAGAGAAGAAATTTGAAGATCTGGACCTTGATATTGCTTGGTACGATACGGGTCTTGGAACAAAGACTTATATAGTAGGTGTTATGGATGAGGAAAAGGTTCATCCGTATGATTTCCCTAAGATGATCTGGAGAAGCTACTACAACGGTACGTTTGTCTATGCAGTAAACGGCGATTATCTTCAGGGAATGATGGGTATAGGATTCCTGGACTCTATGCTGTATGATATAAATGATTACTATATCTACCCTGTTGTAAATGCAAACAGCATAGTTTTTGCAGACTTCCCTTATCTTACTTCTGAAAATTCGGAAAAACTCAAGACCATTTATTCTAGAGATGCAGAAGCATTCCAGAGAGATATTGCTTGGCCGGGAATCATTTCAATGGCCACCAGAAGTGATTTTTGTATGTCCTGCTTCCTTTCTGACCGATATAATTATGCAAGCGACGAAGAAACCAGTGTTTCGGAAACAAAGTTCTATCTGCAGCAGATGAAGGAACTTGATGCCGAAGCAGGAAAATCACTTGATTATAACGGAAATATAACCCTTAAGGAAAAGGCAGATCTTACCAGAAAATATTATCAGGATGCCGGGATCAACTACAGATTCAGAAGCTTGTATATAAGAGAGTGGAAGGACGAGCTTAAAGATATCCTTGAGAATGATGAAACTGATATAAGAACCGTTGTAAGCAGCGACAGAAAGAATAATCAGGCTATTTCGTTCTGTTCTGAAAACGTGACCTTACAGTATGCAACAAACAAGGCAGATGAGTATACCTTTAAGAACGATCTTTTGTATAAGAGTCTGCTTACTTCACTCGGATACACAAATGTGCTTGTTGATATGGGGCAGGTTATATGGCCCGAGTCAAAGGATGATGAGTGGCAGATATTCTTTGACCATGTTTTCAGTTACGTAACATCGTACTGGTCTGACTGGATGATCTTTGATGCAACAACTATTTCGGAAAGCGATGCAAGGATCAGAAAGATGCTGAGCGTTAAATACAGTGATGAGCGTAACGGAGACACTATAGTACTTCATTCGTCCGGAGCCGATGAAAACTTCTTCATAATAAGGCTTCATGATACCGAAATAGTAGATATATCCGACAATGCTGAATTCACACGTATTGAAAAGGATTCTTACTTGTTAAGAGTAAAACCCGGGGATACATATATTACTGTTAAGGAGTCCGAAGAAGTATTCCATTATGACGGACCGTTCGATTGATTATTTAAAAATTCTGGAGAGAACGAAATGAAAATATGTTTTGTTGCCGAAGGCTGTTATCCATACGTCGTCGGTGGAGTTTCGGGCTGGGTACACAGTATGATAAAGGCCTTCCCGCAGCATGAATTTGTGATACTTTCGATAATAGCCGACAGGTCACAAAGTGCTAAGTTCGCATACGAACTTCCGGAAAATGTTACTGCGGTTTATGAATCTTACCTTAGTGACTATGATTGGGGAAAGAAACCCAAGGTCGGAAGCCGTACTCATTTCAGTGAGAAGTATTATAGGGCGCTCCGAAGCATTATAATGAACAAGGATCCCGATTGGGACAACGTATTTAAGCTCTTTGAAAAGGATTTTGCTATAGACGATCTTCTTATGGGAGCCGATTTCCTTCATATAGTACAGGAGTTTTATGAGAACAACTTTACGCAGATAAACTTTTCGGATTTTCTCTGGACAATGAGATCCATATATCTGCCGTTGTTCCTTATACTAAAAACACCAATTCCGAAGGCAGATATATATCATTGCGTTGCCACAGGTTATGCGGGAGTGCTCGGAGGCATGGCTAAGTCGAGATTCCATTGCGGGCTTATTGTTTCCGAACACGGAATATATGCAAGAGAGCGTGAGGAAGAGCTTATAAAGGCCAACTGGGTAGCAGGTATTTATAAAAATATATGGATCGACCAGTTTAGAAAGATGGCTGTACTTGCATATAATAAAGCCGATACTGTTACATGTCTGTACGGACATGCAAAGGAATTGCAGATAGAGCTTGGATGTAACGAAAGCAAGATAATGATCACCCAAAATGGAATAGACATGCAGAGATTTGCAAATATTCCCGGAAAAACTCCGGAGGATGAGGGCTATGTAAATATCGGAGCTATTTTGAGAGTGGCACCCATAAAGGATGTAAAGACCATGATCCGAGCGTTCGCTTTTGCAAAACAGATTATGCCAAATCTTAAGCTTTGGATAATGGGACCTATCGATGAGGATGAGGAATACGCAAATGAGTGCTTCGAGATGGTTGAGATAATGAACCTAAAGGATGTGATATTTACCGGAAGAATAGATGTTACCGATTATATGGGAAGAATGGATACAACGATTCTTACCAGTATAAGCGAGGGTCAACCGCTTACGATCCTTGAAGGTTTTGCAGCTAAGAAGCCGGTTATAGCAACTGACGTAGGAAACTGTGAGGGATTGATCCACGGTGAAGGTGATGATACTTTGGGGGATGCCGGTATTCTTACGCACATCATGAATACTGAGGAACTGGCCGAAGCAATGATAGAAATAGCCAGGAACCCCGAAAAACGTATAAAGATGGGTGAGATAGGATATGAGCGCTGTAAGGCGAAATACCAGCTCAGCCAGATGCAGCAGACATACAGGGATTTATACAATAAGATTTTTAAGTTTAATTTCCCTAATAGGGAAGACGAACTGGTTGAGACAGAGGATATTAAGGAGAGCTGATTATGGCCGGTATAGGCGTAAAGTTAAACAAAATATACAGTAAAAATACCATCACGACAAACCTTATCGGATTCGGTTACAGTACCATTATAACCATTGCTCCTATGATACTGGTTATTGCTGCTGTTATAATTATGCAGCTTCTGCTTGGTTTTACAAAGCTGGATTATTTTTCAAGAGAGCTGTATGCATGTACCGTTCTTTACATATTTATTTTCGGACTTCTTACAGCATCACCTTTTAATGCTATACTTTCCAGATATTTGTCCGATATAATATATGAGGAGCATTATGAGGATATCCTTCCGTGCTATTATATAGGGTTGGGAATGAATGTAGTTTTCTCAGCACTTTTTGGAATTCCGTTCTGCATATGGGAGCTTGTGGTTGGAAAGGTAGCACCGATATTTGTTTTCGCAGGTTTTTGCGGTTTCATGGCGCTGGTTCTGGTTTTTTATTCCATGCTGTACCTTTCTATATGTAAGGACTATGGACGCATTTCCCTTTATTGCTTGTTCGGAATGGTTCTGACAGTACTTCTTTCGTTTGTACTTTGCAAGGTATTCGGAATGTCGGTAACCCTTTCCATGCTGATAGGGCTTGATGCAGGTTTTGCACTTACCGCAACATTGGAAATGGCACTTGTTAGGAGCTACTTCCGTGATAACAGCGGGAATTACAGAGCAGTACTTCATTATTTCAAAAAATACTGGCAGTTGGTTATAACAAACTTCCTTTATGTTCTTGGTCTTTATGTTCATAACTTTGTTTTCTGGACTACGGACATGAGGATGGTTGTTGCGGATTCCTTTGTATGTATGCCGACTTATGATATGGCTACTTGCCTTGCGATGTTTACAAATATATCCGCCAGCGTTATCTTTATATCCCGTATGGAAATGAATTTCCATGAAAGATACAAAAGATATTCCGAAGCCGTTATCGGTGGACGTGGAATGGACATATTGAATGCAAAGGATCGAATGTTTGAACAGCTGAAGCATGAGATAATGAACCTTGTTCGTCTGCAGTTTATTGTGACGGTTATAGTATATCTACTTTTCATTATATTTATGCCGATGTTCGGATTTGGAGGAGTTATACTTCAGATATATCCCTGTCTGGCAGCAGGATACTTTATTATGTTCCTTATGTACGGTGAACTGATATTCCTGTACTATTTTAGTGACTTAAACGGTGCAATGGGAGTTGCGTTTGCTTTTTGTGCCGCAACGTTGTTGGGCAGTATAGTTTCAAGCCACTTGCCGACAATATGGTTTGGTTTAGGATTGGTTTTCGGAGCTTTTGTTGGATTTACCGCAGCATATTTCAGATTGCGTAATATTGAAAAGAACCTTGACGTTCATATCTTCTGCAACGGAAATCTTTTGGACAGAGGGCCCGGAAAAGAACAGCCGAGCAACATTGTTTTTAACAGAGCATCTATTAACTCAAGAGATTACCACGACGATGAAAGGGAGTGAGAAGCTTTATGGATTATGGCTTATTTCTTCAGATTATTGTAATAGTAGCCGGTGTTCTTATATTTATACTGGATATCTGGCTTCTTGCTAAAAGAAAGCTTTCGGAACCCGTAGCCATAACATGGGGGTTTGTGGCCATAATTTTTATTGTTGGCGGAATTGTATTAAGGCCTAACGGGTGGATAAAATATATGAGTCCTGCCGGTATGGTGCTTCTGATCCTTGTGGGTTTCTGCATGTTCTACGGTCTTATCCTTGCGAGCATACATATATCCGAAACCATGAGAAAACAGACAGAGATGGCTATGAATATTTCTCTTTTAAATCAGGAGATAATAGAACTTAAAAAGGATCTTGCCGAAAGGGATAAGGAACTTGAAGAAAGGCTGAAATGAAAAAGAAAACCGTATTATTTGTTATAAATACAATGGGAAGAGCGGGGGCAGAGACTGCACTTTTAGAGCTCCTTCGTCGTATAGATAAGGAAGAATACAAAGTCTTTCTTTATGTCCTTACAGGGCAGGGAGAGATGCTTTCACAGATACCCGAGGGAGTAAAGTTGGTTAATAAAAAGATTGACTGCTCCTCGGTACATGATTCTGAAGGCAGAAAGCATCTGAAAAATGTGGTTATCCATTCCCTTGTTAAGGATTTTAACGGAGTTAAGCTCGCCCCCTATTTTGCATCAAACGGTTTAAAGATGCTCAAAAAGAAAAACATACTTGCAGATAAACTTCTTTGGAGAGCAATTTCTGACTCGGCATCAAGAACAGACAGAAAATTCGATTACGCTATAGCATACATTGAGGGCGCTGCAGCATATTATGTGGCAGATCATGTAAATGCCGAACATAAGGTAGCATTTATCCACATCGATTATGAGAATGCGGGATATAGCCGCGAACTGGACAGGGATTGCTATTTAAAGTTTGACAGGATATTTGGTGTATCTCAAGAAGTGACGGATGTTTTTGTTAAGGTTTATCCTGAACTTAAAGAAAAAACAGGTATATTCCATAACATGCTGAACAATAAGGCAATTGTGGAAAAGTCTGAAACGGGAGAAGGTTTTACCGACAATTTTGAAGGGACCAGGATCCTTACGGTCGGACGCCTTATGAAACAGAAGGCATTTGAGGTTTCGATTAAAGCGTGTAAAATCCTTAAGGACAGAGGGGAAAAGATCCGCTGGTATGTACTCGGAGAAGGAGATCAAAGGGAAAAACTCGAGGCTCTTATAAAGGAGCTTGGGCTTGAAGATGACTTCCTGCTTTTAGGTTCAGTCGATAATCCGTATCCTTATATGAAGCAGGCGGATTTTTATGTACACTGCAGCCGCTATGAAGGCAAAAGCATTGCGATACAGGAAGCGCAGATTCTTGGTAAGCCTATTATAGTTTCGGATTGCAGCGGAAACAGGGAACAGGTAATACCTGATAAAGACGGTCTTATCTGTAATTTCACATCAAAGGATATAGCAGAGTCTATTACTGAGCTGTTAAATGATAAAGAAAAATGTAGATATCTTGCAGAAAATGCTCTTAAGGTCAATGAGCGCGGACAGGAAGAAGTAAAGAAATTATTTGATGTCTAAGGTGGTGATCTGATTGGATAAAAAGAAACAGGAGCTGTTGATTATAATTCCGGCATACAACGAGGCAAAGACCATTGGCGGATTGCTCGATAAGTTAGAGGAAGCAGGTATAACAAATTGGGCAGATCTCCTTGTTATGAATGATGCATCGAGCGACGGTACGGGAAAGCTGGTACGTTCACGCGGATACAAAGCAGTCACCCATATCTTTAATCTTGGATACGGAGGCGGCCTGCAGCTGGGTTATAAGTATGCAGCCAGGAATCATTACAAGTATGTTATCCAGATGGATGCCGACGGACAGCACGATGTGTCAAATGTTGAAAGACTTTATATGGCACTTAAAACAGAGGATGAAAACGGTAAAACACCGGATATAGTTCTCGGTTCGAGATTTGTTGAGGGAGCACCTGAGTATAAGGTCGGTTTTGCTAAGAAGACGGCTATAAAGCTTTTCAGATTTCTTATCAGACTGTTCGGCCACTTGAAAATAACCGATCCTACCACGGGACTTCAGGGATTAAGTGAAAAAGCGGTATATTTTTACAGCCAGTACAATCATTTTGACGATAAGTATCCTGATGCAAACATGATTCTTCAGATGCATCTTTTGGGATTTAAGATTATTGAGATACCTGCGGAAATGCACTTAAGAACCGAGGGTGTCAGCATGCATTCGGGACTTAAGCCCATTATATATATGAACAGGATGGTTTACTCAATTGTTGCAGTATGGATAAGGATAAAGTTTTTCCATGCAGACAAAAAAGAGAGTGATAGATGATAAAACTGTTAAAAAGTCTTAGCAGAATAAAGGGCTTTGTACCGGTGAAACCGGAAGAATCCCTAAGTCCTCTGGCAAATCATTTCAGAGGCTGGTTTGAGATACATATCTATAATATTGCCGAAGAAATTGTTTTGGATAGGAAGAAAGCTCAGGGATCGGGAGATAAGCTTGTTCTAATCCAGATAGACATAGGCGGATGCCGCGACAGAAACCTTGGAAAAACCGAGATCTCAAAAATTGAAGAAATTCTTGGATTCTTTCACAATCTTGGAAAGGATATTATTCTGCGCGTATCGTATGATGCACATGGTAAAGGAATGGAAAGAGAACCTTCTGCGTATAATCAGGTGCTTATCCATGCCGAACAGGTAGCAAAGATTGCTTACAAGAATCGCGATAAGATATTCCTGTACCAGGGGCTTCTCGTCGGAAGATGGGGAGAAATGCATTCCACAAAGTTTTTAAGTACAGAGAAACTCAGGGAATTAAACTTTATTTTTGAATCCAAGCTTGTGGGTTCGGTATATCGTGCAGTAAGAAGACCGGTTCAGTGGAGGATATTGCGTCAACGACAGATTCCGGGTATGGAGATAGATCCGAGGGGGCTTGGAGTTTTTAATGACGGAATGTTTGGTTCTGAATCCGATCTTGGAACCTATGATCCTAATAACAAAGATACAGTGTTATGGGAAACACCTTGGAACAGGGAAAACGAAATTGATTTTCTGTCGAATGTAGCTGATGCAGTGCCTTTTGGGGGAGAGGCTGTTTTAGGAGAAGGCTTTGCGACATCCCACAGTACCTTGGAGTATATTAAAGAATTACAAAAATCAAAGATAACGTATCTTAACAGACATCATGACAGGAAACTGCTGGACCGTTGGAAAATCGAGGTATATGAGGGCAAAGGTCCATGGAACGGGCATTCTTGTTTTGAATATATAGAGGCGCATCTCGGATATAGATTTGTGATTAAAAACGTGGAATTATCACACGGCAAAGAAGGCAGTTGGGCGGAGATAACTATAGATAACAGAGGGTTTGCATGTATTTACAGAGAAGCGGAAGTGTTTATTGAAATTGAAGATGGGACAGATGTAACGGAATATGTCTTTACAGAAAGGCTCAATAAATGTCAGCCGGGCGCATCTTTGACAATAAGAACCGCAATTTCTGAAATCCCGGGGAAATACTTTGTTTCGGCACGTACAGTGGATAATAAAACCGGGATACTGTTCGCTAATAAGACATCGGATGTAAAAGGGAGGATTTACATCGGTGAGATTAAAGTGAAAAAAAGATAGGCTGCGGCCCGGAGGATTATTGTGGAAGCATTTTATTGGATCCTTCAGTACTTGCATGTACTGATAGCTTATATTTTTATAATGTTTATATGGCCATCGGTTGTTTTTAGGAAACACCTAAAAACAAAGTCCAGATCATACAGATTTGCATTCTGTTGGGTAGTGATGATAGCCATCATTGACCTGTTCTGTATAGGGCTGGGCTTGGTGCATTTGCTTAACCCGTGGCTGTATAGACTTGTTTTTTATGGAACCTTTATCTATTCATTAGTAAAAGGAAAGAAAATAGATCCGGAAACTATCAAACGTTTCAAATACTTTATTGGTGGAACTTATGGTACCAAAAGTATGTTTTCCGATCTTTTTAAATATATAAGGAAAAAAATAAAGGATGTATGGAAAGTGTTCCTTGAGTTTATGAAGGGACATTGGATTGAATATATAGTTCTTTTTATAGTATTTACATTTGGATTGGTCTATTTCGCCTATAGTCCGCTGCATGACTTATCCCCGGGATGCGGTGATGTATACGTTCATTGTATGTGGACCTATCATATTACGGATGGAACCATCTTTTCACATGGTATTTATCCTGAAGGCATGCATTTCTTTATGGGGTCTGAATGCCTGCTTTTCGGCGTTCCGTTGTGGAACAGCGTTATCTTTACCGGATCCATCAACGTTATAGGTATGATGGGGGCGATGTACATCTTCTTTAAAGAGTTTTTTAGATGGAAACATTCAGCACTGATAGGGGTTTTATTGTTCCTTACCTTAAACGGATGCGGTGGTAACCAGATATTCACATTGGCCAGGATCCAGTGGGGAATGCCTATGGAATTTGGCTATCCCGGCATGTTTATCTGTGCAGCATACCTTATAAGATTTTTACGTTTCAGTGTAGTAAAGAAGAAAACTAAAGAAGAAAAGAAAGCAGAGAGGAAACAGATAAGGATACCGTTTATAAAGAAAACGGTCAGTATCCCGATACCGCTTTGCTTTAAGGACGAAAACCTTTTCCTTTTCATGATGGGTATGGCTTCAACCATAACCATACATTTCTATACCACATTTTTTGCCTTCTTCCTTTGCTTAGGTATCGCATTTGTTCTTGTTTATAAGATTTTCTCGAGAAAGTTCGTTCCGTTGGCGGTTTCTGTCATCGTGGGCCTAATGGTTTCCGGACTTCCGATGGCGGTTTGTTTTGTAAGCGGAATACCCCTTCAGGGTTCACTTCGCTGGGGTTTGGCGGTAATGGGTATTCATCTGAATGACAACCAGGCTGCAACAACGGAAACTCAGGATACTGAAACTCAAGAAGAGAATGGTGATTCCCAAGGATCTTCAGACAACGCATCCGGAAACGGTCAGGATGATGCCGGAAGCACCGGTGAGACCGACAGCGAAAAAACGGATGCCCAAAGTGTGGCAACCACAACGTATAATGAGAATATGAACCTGGGTGTGGTTGCGACCAGTACTTTGATCACAAATGAAAATGCGATTTCGGGAGGCCTGGGGATCATACAGCATATAGAAAACTTCCTTGGCATGCTGAAAAAGGGCTTTACCGGCAGCGGACATGAAAGAAACCGTGGCTTGACATATTTCTACATAACTGTTATATCGTTCTTCCTAAGCTTGGCTTTGAACATTGTAAGGACCATATATTATAAGGTCAAGAAGAAGGTGGCGGGGCCCAGTCCATTTTTGGGCTATATGTTATTTGCGGGTGCAACTTCGGTTATACATTTGTATGTGCGTTGTGAACAGATGGGTATCCCCTACATGATCGAAGTATATAGAATCTTTTGCATGACCTTTATGATGGGCCTTCCCGCATTGGTAATACCCGTTGATTTTGTAATGGGATTTGTGGAGCACTGGATTCCTAAAGCGGTTAAGGACAGCATCGGAGCCGGACTGGTGATCGCTACATATGTATTGGTCAGGGCAACCGGAAACTTCCATGGATTTTTATTCTATGAGTTAAGCAGGTACAATAGTACCGTTATGGTGACCAAGCAGATAGTAAATTCACTACCGGACGAATCATATACCATAGTGTCGTCTACCGACGAACTGTACCAGATCATGGGCAGGGGATATCACGAAGAACTGGTTCACTTTATTAATGAAAGTCAGTTAGTAAGCTACACCATCCCTACGGAATATATATTTATCTTTGTAGAGAAAAATGCGATAAGCAGAGGTCAGTACCATTTCCCTGAAGGACCTGAATGGCTGGCTTCGAATACAAAATACTACAACGTATTCGACGGATCCGGTGTTGAAAGTATAGGAGATAATATTCGAAAAGAAACCATAAATGAAGATATGGCCAATATTTTCTTTGGTAAGTTCCGAGAGAAGATATCGGTATATGCACTGCTATGGCAAAGAGTCGTTTTAAATTCCAAGATATATGTATGGTGTCAGAGATTTAATGCCATGTATCCGAATGAGATGCATATATATTATGAAGATGACGATCTGATCTGTTTCTATCTGCATCAGAATCAGAGAAATCTATATGAGTTGGCAGCAATGGATCCTACGGTCATGGTTTCACCCGAAGAGTATGCTAGTCCTATCTGGCCTGAAAATTATGAGAAGAATATGGAAAGTATTACTCTGGAGGATATTAATGATATAAAGGAACCGGATGAAGCTGAAGAGGATACCAAAACCTCGGATACCAATAAGTAATAAGGAGTAGGATGGTATGAAAACCTTTGATTACCTGCTTTTGCTCCTAAAGACATCTCTTAATGCGGGCGGGAAAACGCAGGATGAAATAAAAGAGGAATTAAGTTTAATAACTTCTAAAATCTCTGAAACCGAATGGACAGAGATTGCAAGAAATGCCCAAAAAACCAGCGTGGCATGCCTTCTGTACGATGTAATAGATATGCTGGAAGGTGTTCCTGACTCCACTAAAAGGGAGATAACTAAATATACCAGACTGATCTGCCAGAACAACTATAGGATGCTTACCGTAGATATCTGGCTCGACAAGGTGCTGAGAAAAGCCGGAATCCCATTTTGTATAATGAAGGGAGTGGCAGCAGCAGCAGATTATCCAACACCTGAATTAAGAAAAGCGGGAGATGTTGACATTTTGCTGACCAACCCGGGCGATGCGGAAAGAGCTGTAGCGGAAATAGAAAAGCTGGGCTTCAAGAAAGAAAAAGAACAGCACTCACTGCACCACATTTCCATGCAGGACGCTACAGGTCTTGAGATAGAAGTTCATACCATGCTGGCCGAACCGTTTGACAATAATAAGATAAACGGTTATCTTGACAGACTTGTTCCCGAATGCAGAAGCAAAACTGTAAGAAAAACCATTATGGGAACTGAGCTCCCGGTATTAGAAGATACCTACCATGCATTTGAACTGATCTTGCATATGCTTCAGCATTTCCTAAGAGCCGGCTTTGGAGTTAAACTCCTTTGCGACTGGGTAGTCCTATGGAATAGGGGACTTAAAGAGAAGGATAGGGAGACTTACTTAAACCTTGTAAAAGAAAGCGGTATAAAGGGTTTCTCAGACATGGTAACCAGAGTCTGTATAAAGTACCTTGGACTTAAACGCGAAAATGTACTTTGGATGGATCTGTTTGCCAACGGAAAGGACCGTGAAGAGGTAGAAAAAGAAACGGAATTGTTTATGGATGAGCTTATGGATGCCGAGGAGTTTGGAAAGTCTAAAGGTAGAATGGTAGCTCTTAGAGGGAACGGGATTTTGGATTATGTTCGCGAGTTCCACCATCAGATGCACTTAAACTTTCCAAGGGCCGGGAAGGTGTTCCTGTTTTGGCCGGTACTTTGGATCATAACACTTGTCAGATTTTTAAGGAATAACAGAAAGGTTCGTTCAATTTCGAGCAAAGAGCTCTTTGAAAGCGCCGGAAAACGTGGAAAACTGGTTAAGGGATTAAATCTTTTTAAATAAAAATTTAGAAAAAGCAAATTATTAGAAGAAGAATTGAAGCCCTAAAATTCTTACAAATTTGATATATTAGAAAGATTTAATAAGTATTTTATTGACAATCACTCCTTTTTTTGATATAGTGCATGTGTTACAAGTGGGAACTATATTTTTATATATAGCTAAGAGGGGAGCCGTTTTTTACGGCAGATTTTTAAAGAAAAGAGGAGAGATTGCGATGAAAAACTATGTAAGTCCCGTTATCTTTGATAACGAAGAACTGGCTGAAGGTGTTTATGCTACCGGTAGCGGATCAGACTGTTGGATTTATACTCTTAGGACTTTGACGCCGGTAACCACTAATCCCGGTGACAACTACAGCGAGTACGAAGTTAAAGGCGAACATCAATGTGTTGAGCACATTTCACTTTGGACTACTACAAAATATTCAATTATGCCCGGTCAACTCGGTGAAACAGTTAGGGAGATTGAATGTGCAGGAGTACGTGTCCGTCCTGGACAGACGCAGACATCTTCGGAACATGTATGGGATAACGGCGTGGATATTGGACCGAGATTTGAATTGACACTTGATGCAACCGGAAGCAACTTTGAGCTTACACGTAGGTGCCATGGAAATGCGTATGCTGGCAACCCTGTTACAGACACGTTTACCGTTAATGTAAAGATTTACTGTACTGATGGAACTTGTACGTTTGAATTGAGTCAGATTCCTTATTGTGAGCATATTCCCAATGTTCAGGGAAGATATGACTAAACGGTATATTGTTGTTACAGTTTAAGAGAGAATCAATTATAAATTAAAGGGCTTCTGTTCGTAGAAATAGAAGTCCTTTATTATTAGGGTTGGAAGATGGGTTTTATAAAAAAAAGAATTCAAGAAGGCCGTATGTCCGAACTAAAAAGCCAGGTTAAATGGGTTTTGAGGTATGCCAGGAGATATTGGAAGCATATGATAATTTATACGGTTATCGGCCTTTCAGGAACACTGGTTGCATTGATATCGGGGTTTGTTTCAAGGGATATGGTGGATATCATTACCGGACATAAAGTGGGTGCGGTACTGGCACAGTTTGCCTCCTTGATAATGATCACCCTGTTAAATACATTGATAGGGCAGATTTCTGAGTACGTTTCGCTAAAGATTAACCTAAAGGTAAGCAATGAAATAAAAGAAGAGATTTTCGGCGGAATTCTGATGGCGGATTGGGAGGCGTTATCCGATTATCATACCGGAGACCTTTTGACAAGATGGAATACGGATTCTGCAGCTGTGGCATCCGGAGTCCTGACGTTTTTTCCGAATATAGTTATATACTCCACACGTTTTATCAGTGCACTGGTGGTCATGGTTAGCAGTGACTGGACCTTTGCCGTAATATCCATGATCAGCATCCCGTTCTCATTTGTTATTTCGAAACAGATGATGAAGAAGATGCGGAATGCCAATCAGGAATCTTCCAGACAGTCGGCCCAGTTAAACGGATTTAATCAGGAAACCTTTTCAAATATTCAGACGGTAAAGGCCTTTAGCCTGATTCCTGAATATATCAAAAGGCTTCATAAGCTGCAGGCAGAATATATAACCATGAAGCTTAAGTTTCAAAGGGGTTATATCGGAATAACTTTAATAAACGTCCTGATTTCACTGATCATTTCTTATGCGGCGTACGGATGGGGAATTTACAGGGTATGGAGCGAGGCGATAACATATGGTACCATGACGATGTTCTTAACCTTGTCGTCAACCCTTTCTTCCGCAATGAGCAGTATGATGTCCCTTGTACCCAGTGCATTGTATATTACCAACTCTGCACAAAGGCTTATGGATCTGGTAGAACTTCCTAAGGAAGATTACAGCAATGAATCTGATGTAAAGGAATTTGCTGAGAAGAATGCGGATACAGGCATTTCCCTTTGTATTAAAGATATGGATTATTCATATAAAAATGGAAATGAAATATTCTGTGGGGCATCTATAGATGCAGCACCTCATGAAACAATAGCACTTGTTGGACCGTCCGGCGAAGGAAAGACCACCATGCTGCGCCTTATACTTGCATTGATAAATAAAAAGGATGGTGAAGCGGTTCTCTACGGAGACAAATACTTTACTACGGAAGATGGTAGGGAGGAAAAGAGCATTCCCCTTAACGCGGCCGCTCGTCAGTTATTCTCATATGTGCCCCAGGGAAATACGATGCTCTCCGGTACTATAGCCGATAATATGCGATTTGTCAAATCTGATGCGACCGATGAGGAAATATGGGCCGCGCTTGACATGGCCTGCGCCAAGGAGTTCGTGGAAAAGATGCCTAATGGTATTGATAGCGAGCTAAAGGAGCGTGGAGGTGGTATATCGGAAGGACAGGCCCAAAGATTATCCATTGCCAGGGCCATTATCAGGAAGTCGCCGCTCCTTCTTCTGGATGAGGCTACATCGGCCCTTGACGTGGCAACTGAAAGAAGGGTTCTAAATAATATCATGAAGGATGATTATCCAAGGACATGTATAGTCACCACCCATAGACCCACCGTACTGAATGTCTGCAATAGGGTTTATGCGATAAAGGATAAGAAGTTTAAGGTTTTAAATGAAGAAGAAATAGATGAAATGATTAAAGGGTTCTGAAGTGAAGTTGCAGAATGATTTTTGGAGGATGTATGGAAGAGAACGAGAGAAATACCGAAAACCTTGAAGCTAAACCGAAGCCTGTAGGCAGACGGATGAGAAACTGGCGATTTGATTATCTAAAGGGAATATGCTGTATAGTCGTCATCCTGTCACATTGTCCGGCACCGGGAATGCTTGGTGATGCAATAATATACGGGTGCAAGTTTGCTGTTCCGATCTTCTTTATGATCACGGGGTACTATACGGACTCCAAAAACAACGAATGGATTTTTCACAAGGTAAAACAGCTTTTGATCAAGCTGATAATTGCGGAGCTGCTATACGGCGTGTGGAGCCTGTTTGTACATATCGTTATCGATAATAAGGATTTTGGCTCCTTCATAAGCGGCTTGTCGATCCTGAACCATCCTATAAAGGTGTTCTTCTGCGGTACTTTGTTTAACGGAGTATTCTGGTATTTTTACGGTATAATCTGGTCATACCTTTTGATCGTGCTGTTAAGGAAAGCAAAGGTCATATACAGTAGTGCCTTTTGCATTGCGGCCGTAGCCGTCCTTCTTACCGTCCATATAGTCGGAAGGTTTATTCTGCAAAATATGATCGATTACAGCCAATATGCGTACCTGACCCGTAACGGACTGCTCTTTGGCTTCCCACTGGTTTTGACAGGAATGCTGTTTTCAAGATATGAGAAAACGATACGTGAAAAGGTATCTTGTGGAAAAAATATAGTATTACTGTTTTTGGGTGGCGCTGTTTTGATTGCCGAATATATATTCAGCAGGCAATATCTGGATTTCCATTATAGTTCCTTTATTATCTCGTGTGCAATGTTTATGTTCGCCTTTACATACAAAAAAGACGGCATAATATTTAAAAAGCCTCTGTCATTTATGGGACAGAATCTGTCGCTGTGGATATACCTTGACCATATGTTTGTCGATCAGTTTTTGAAGATAGTTGCGGAAAGGCTTTCACTGGCAGATAACGTTATATATGGGTATTTCCATACTTTACTTGTTATAATAATGTCTATTGTTATGGCATATATCGCTTATATAATAAAGAAACATCAGTATGAAAAGAAGAATAGAAAATAGTTGATAACGGGCATTTGGAATGATATAATTATTGACAGATGAACTTCATCACTAAATATGAAGTGGTTCTGATAGCATAGCGGAGGACGTATCAATGGGAAATGAAAAAACTGTAGAAAAAACAGGAGCACCAAGCCTAAGAAATTCCAACATTGAATTATTGCGAATACTTGCAATGATCGGCATTATTGCCCATCATCTGGGATATTGGGGAGGATTTGAGTACGCGACGGATTCATTAAGCCTAAATCAGCTTTGGGTGCAGTTTATCCAGATAGGCGGAAAAATAGGCGTTGTTCTCTTCATTTATATTTCCGGCTATTATCTTGTAAAAGCAGATGAGATAAAGACCGCTAAGGTTGTAAAACTGTGGTTACAGATATTTTTCTATTCCCTGCCCGTATTTTTGGTATTGGTTCTCTTTGGAATCAGGTCGTTTGGAATAATGGATCTGATCAAGAATTGCTTCCCTGTAATTTTTCAAAAATGGTGGTTTGCCACTGCATACTTGCTGCTTTACATTTTATCTCCATTCCTTAACAGGCTACTGAAATCGCTTGATGAAAAACAGTATATCGGTTTCCTGCTTCTTACGGGAATCTGCTGGTGTGTAATCCCTACCTTTACAACACAGTACTTTATGGGTAATGAATTATTGTTTTTTGTTTTGATTTATTCAATTTCCGGTTTTATAAGACTCCATAAGGTAAAGATCCAGTGGTCCGCAGCAAAATGCATAGTAATATCTATAATACTTTCAATTTTAACCTTTGGTTCGGTAGTTGCCTTCGATATATTGGGATCCAAATTCCCGTTCTTGGCTGAAAATGCTCTGTATTTATTTATATTCCAGCGATCCATCATGGTGGTCGTTATCGGATTGATTATATTTATCGGATTTTTAAAGATGAATATCGGATACAAGCGTGTTATAAATTTCATTTCACCTGCAATGTTCGGAGTATTCCTGATCCATGAAAACGATTGTATCAGAAAGTGGTTATGGCAGGATATATTTAAACTAGGCTCTTATTCGAACAGCAATGTGCTGATACCTTATACAATTCTCGTGGTTGCGATCGTTTTTGTGGGCTGCACGATAATAGAACTGCTAAGAAGATACAGTATTGAACTGTTAAGCAAACCGCTCATCAGGTTTACTTCGGAAAAAATCGACTCCGCTTCTGAAAAATTAAAGACCTTTATACAGAATAAGCTGAAGCATGATCAGAACGAATAAGCCGGTTATTAACAGTATATGATTTTGGGGGCATAATATATGACGGATTTTCAAAACCTGGTTGACGGAATAGAGGCTGCTTCGAGTGTTATGTCGGTAGAGGTAAAGGAGGATGGCTCCTTTGCAGCTCTTAGGATAGTTGCAGGTAACAAGGCTTATGTGGATTCAATAGAGAGGCCTGCCGGGGACTATCAGATGTTCCATAATAAATTTATCCCCAACAGTATTTATACGGACTATGTTCCGAGAGACCTCAACTTTGAGGATTTCTGTTATAGGAGCGCAGTCCGGAAGAAATGTATGCACTCATATGTAAAGCCGCCCCAGATGCCAGTATGGTTCAACATGACCTTTCTGCCGGTCGGACCCTCCGATGGAAATATCTACTACTGTCTGTATACCATGGAAGTAAATTTTAAGGCCAATACCGAGAGAATGTCCAAGGTGTCTGCAGAACTTGCATCCGCCGTCCTTGAAACCTGTATAAAGCTTCGCGGTACTTCAGATTTTAGTGCCACTATGCGGGACATTATCGTTGACATAAGAAAACTCTGCAGGGCCCAGTATTGTACGATACTTCTGATGGATAGCTATGAGAAAAAGTGCACTGTTCTTTGTGAGGATTTTAGTGAAATTGCCGAGCCGCTTCCTGCTGACAGAGAACTGGGGGATGATTTCTACAGAATAGCTGAGTCATGGGAAGATCTTATCGGAAGCAGCAACTGTATAATAGCCAAGAATGAGCAGGATATGGAGTTCGTCAAGGAAAAAGATAGGCTTTGGTATGATTCCCTGACTGAGACCGGGGTAAGGAACATTGTTCTTTTCCCGTTGAATTTTAATGATCAACTTTTAGGTTATATATGGGCCTGTAATTTTGACGGTGAGCAGACGCCAAAGATCAAGGAAACGTTGGAACTGACAACCTTCATACTGGGATCCGAAATAGCCAACCACATGTTGGTTGACCGTTTGAAGATATTAAGTTCCAAAGATATGCTTACAGGCGTTCTTAATCGTAATGAGATGAATAACTATGTGGATAAACTGAGCGGTGAGAACGGAGAACAGGGAAAAAGTGTCGGAGTGGTATTCGCCGACCTGAACGGACTAAAAACTATAAATGACGAGTTTGGACACGGAGCGGGGGACAATCTGCTGAAGAATGCCGCTAAAGCGTTGGAGGAAGTATTCCCGGCGGATGCCATATACCGTGCGGGAGGCGATGAATTCTCGGTTATCCTTTTGGGAGTCACGGAAGAAGAACTTGACGAAAAGGTTAAGGAACTGAAGAAAGCCTGCAAAAAATACGACCATGTTGTTTTTGCCGTAGGAGCGTGTGTGGAATCGGGCTGCAGAAATGTCCGCAACGCGCTCAAAAACGCCGATCAGAGGATGTATATTGACAAGAGGAATTATTACGAAGCGCACCCCGAGATTAAAAAGAGGCTATAATAAATATGAAGATAATTCACTGTGCGGACCTGCATCTGGATTCGAAGCAGGAGGCCAATCTTACAAAGGAACAGGCAAAACTCCGAAAGGGGGAAATACTAAACACCTTTGTTAGGATGGCCGATTATGCTTCTGAAACCGGCGTGTCCGCTATTCTTATATGTGGGGATATGTTTGATAAGTCAAATATTTCCGCCACGGTAAGGAATACCGTAAAAAACGTATTCTTAACTCATCCCGATATTCATTTCTACTACCTGAAGGGGAATCACGATAACGATAACTTTTTGGACAATGAAGAAAATCTTCCTTCCAACCTGTATATGTTCAGATCTGAATGGACCACCTACTCCGAAGCTGACGGAGCTGTGTCGATAACCGGGGCGGAGCTTGGCGGAAACGGTTCAGGCAGGCTCTATAACTCATTGCTCCTTGACGGTGAAAACTTTAACATTGTCATGCTCCATGGACAGGAGAGTGAAAATGTATCATCAAAAAAGGATAAAACCGAGCTTGTAAATATCAAAGCTCTAAAGAATAAAAGCATAGACTATCTTGCATTGGGACATATACATACATTTAAGGAAGAAAGGCTTGATGCCAGAGGTATATACTGCTACAGCGGATGCCTTGAAGGCAGGGGCTTTGATGAATGCGGAGAAAAGGGCTTTGTTCTTCTTGACATCGATACTGTTAACGGTACCTTGACGCATGATTTTATTCCCTTCGCACAGAGAAGGCTTTATACTGCCGAAGCTGACATCTCTTCCTGCGATACCTCGGATGATGTTATAGATGAAGTAAACAGGAGCCTGCGCAGGATGAACTGCATGGACACCGATATGCTGAAGATCGTTCTTGTGGGAGATACGGATATTTCAAGAGAAAGAGATGATGCCTATATCCTTGCAGTGTTCAGCGAACGCTTTTTCTTTGCAAAGCTTGAGGATGGCACAAGCCCAAAGGTAAACTATGAAGATTATAAGCTGGACAGATCCCTAAAGGGTGAGTTCGTCAGATGTGTTCTTGAAGATCCGGAAATCCCGGATGAGGATAAACCGTATGTCATAAAATACGGAATTGACGCCATACTCTCTAAAAACGGAGGGCATAAGAAATGAGGCTGATATCCGCGCATATTGAAAATTTTGGAAAGCTCTCGGACGTTTCCTTCGAGTTTGATCAGGGATTAAATGTTATCTTTCATGAAAACGGCTGGGGTAAAAGCACATTGGCAGCTTTTATCAGGGCAATGTTTTACGGACTTACGGGAGCAAAAAATGCAAGCATTCTGAACAGCGACCGCAAAAAATACAGACCGTGGCAAGGCGGGGTATTCGGAGGAAAACTTGTATTTGAGACAAAAGGCAAGAGTTACCTTTTGACAAGAGTGTTCGGAGGAACTGATTCCGAGGATGTATTCGAACTGAGAGATTATCCCGCAAATGTTATTTCAACAGACTACGGCACGAAAATAGGCGAGGAACTGTTCGGTATAGATTCTGCGTCATTTTTAAGAACCATCTTCATAGGACAGAATGATATGGTAACAAATGTTACCGACAGTATTAACTCTAAAGTCGGAAGACTGCTGGACGATTCAGAGGACCTTAAGGGATATGAAGCAGCTCTGACTGTTCTGAACGACCGTCTTAATTCCTTATCCCCGACAAGAAAAACCGGAAGCATAAGCAAAAGGAGGGGAGAGATTACCGGCATCGACAGACTGGTAAAGGACGGGAAGGATCTATATAAGAATCTGGAAGAATTGGAGAGGATGACGGATGATCTACGCCGCAGACAGGTTGAAATCCGGGAAAAGCTTAAAGAAAACGGGCTGGTATTAAAAAAAATATCGGAAGCAAAGGCGGTCAAAACAATTAAGGACCATCGGGAAATGCTTATAAACGGTCATAAAGCGAAAGCAGATGCATTAGAGGAATGCCGGAGCTTTTTTAAAGACAAGGTTCCGACTAAGGATGAGATAGACGGAATGCTTGAGTTCTCCTCGGAGCTTGGTCGTAAGGAGGCTGAGAGGGATGCTTTTAAAAGCCAGCACCAGGAAGAAGAGAAATTAAAGCAAACACTGCATAACGCAGAAAAGGATGCCGGAATGAATAGTATGTTTATTCTGGGGATAGTCCTTACTGTCTTAGGGTGTGGACTTTGTATGGCGGGACTGATAACTTCTTCCATCCCATTTGCAATTGCCGGGGGTGCTGCACTGTGCATAGGAATAGTGTTGATCGTGCTTGAAAAGTCTAGATCAAAGGAAAAAACACTTAACCTTCTGAATGCCAGAAATGCTTACGATCAATTTCTTGAAAAAAAGAGCACATACGATAAGCTTGACAGAGAATGTAAAGATATATCGGATAGAATTACAGGATTCCTAAACGGGATAGGTGTGAAAGCGGAGACAAATGTTAATTCACAGCTGTTAAGGCTAAGAGACAGGGCCGATGATTATTATGATGCTTTAGTTTTGGAAAAGGAAGCATTACGGGCATTGTCGGATTATGAGAAGGGCAACAAAGGAGTCCTTTCACAAACGGATTACGAAGATCTTCCTAACGAGAATGACGTAGAGCAGGAAAGACAGCTTTTAGAAGATGAGCTTGAAAAGAACAGGTCGCTTTTGCCGGAGTATGAAGCAAGAAAAAATACACTTAGGGAACAGATTGACGAGTGGGAAGACAATAAGGAAACGTTAAGACGCCTAAAAGAGATCCAACAGGAAGAAAAACTGGAATTTGATCGCAAAGCCATGGCAAAAAAGGTCCTCGAAAGGGCAAAGGAAAACATGACAATGCGTTATGTTGGACCTATTATAGCCGGCTTTAAAAAGTATTATTCCATGATCACAGGTGAAAGTGCTGACAAATTTTATATCGATGCCAACACCAAGGTAACGATTGATGAAGCCGGACTTCAGCGTGACACGGGTCTTTTCAGCACCGGGATCAAGGACCTTATAGGCATAGTACTAAGGATTTCCTTAGCAGATGCTATGTACCCAGATGAACTCCCGATGCTTATAATGGACGATCCGTTTGTCAATTTTGATGACGAAAAAATGTCAAGGGTCACATCATTCCTTGACATGGTTTCTGCAAAATACCAGATACTGTACTTTACCTGTTCAGAATTTCGTAGAGTTATATAGGGTTATTTCTACGACAAAATTCACCCCAACGCTTCGCGTTGGAGCCGTGTCAAACGTTCTATTCGGGAACATTCGACATAGATCGATCCTGAATTTCTAACACTCACACCCCAGTATGATCCCGCCGCGTTCGGCATAATAGCTGCATAATCCTCTTGCGGGAACGATTTTAATATCACTGCAATTAAATATGGAACGGATTTTTTCTGCTACGGCGTTTGCAAACTCAAGGCATTCGACGTGGCAGATTCTTATTTTACCCTTTGTAAAGCCGTTTGCCTTTAACTGTTCTATGATCTTATCTATCATCCTGCTGTTGCCGCGGCATTTTCCGACCTGTTCAATGGTTCCTTCCTTGCTGGCGGTACCGAGGATCTTGATATTCATAAAACCGATGGCTGAAGCAATAAGCTTACTTACACGGCCATTCTGAGCCAGATTATGAAGAGAGGAAAGTGAAAAATAGAGCTTAAGTCTTTTACGGTATTTTTCTATTGCGGCACAGACCTCTTCAAAGGATTTTCCCTGACTCTTTAATTCGGCAAGCTTCTCTAACAGAAGGACCATGCCGGGGCCGGTGGAAAGGGAGTCGATAACATATATTTTAGTGTCGGGATGGGCTTCAAGATACTGTTCCCTGGCAACGTTGGCCCCCGAATAAGTACCGGAAAGTCCGCTGGTAATGGTGACGCAGTATATTTCATCCGCACCTTCAAAGGCCTTCATCCAGGCATCGAGAGAGGGGCAGGCCGTATAGGAACGGTCATTATAGGTTGACAGATAGTCCAGAACCTCGTGAACATCAAGGCCTTCATCGTCCGTATAATATCTTTCATCGGTGGAAATTGAAAGCGGAACCGTTTCAAAACAGATGCCGGGATACTCCTTTAGATCACATGCAGAATCAGCAACAAACTTAACCATGGCGCCCTCCGTTAATAAAAACCTTGTAATGTAGTAATTAAAACTACATACACTATACCACAGAACTACATTGAATGCAATAGGCAAATTATTAAAATTATATTATCTTTGAATTCCTTTTTACCTTTACTTTTTTTCTTAGTCAAAGTATAATTATTATAAATGACAATAAGGGGGCAATAAGGGGTCAGACTCCCTTTAGGGGTCTGACCCCATTTAAAATGAGATACTATATAGCAGACCTGCATTTCTTCCACGGGAACATGAATTCCAGGATGGATAAGCGTGGATTCGGCAGCGTGGAAGAAATGAACGAATACATGATACAAAAATGGAATTCCCGCATCCGGCAAAATGATGATATCGTGGTCCTTGGGGACTTTTCCCTAGGGAAGGGCGAGGAAACCAACGGGATCCTAAGAAGGCTAAACGGAAGGAAATTCCTTATAGAAGGAAATCATGACAGATTCTTAAATGACAGGAAGTTCGACAAGAAGCTTTTTCATTGGATCAAGCCGTATGAGGAAATGAAGGACAATAAACGGAAGGTGGTTCTTTCACATTATCCCATTTTCTGTTACAACGGACAGTACAGACTGAATAAGGAAGGCGATGCAAAAACATACATGCTTTTCGGACATGTGCATAATACATTTGACGACAGACTTGTCGGTAAATTCATTAATATAACAAAAAACACCGATGTAATGCTGCCTTCCGAGGATAGGACAAGGGTCATTCCCTGTCAGATGATAAACTGCTTCTGCATGTTTTCGGATTATACGCCGCTCACACTTGACGAATGGATCGAGCTTGATGCGAAGCGAAGGATCGATCAGAAGGACGTTTCTCCGGTCGGTTTTTATGAGGAAGAAGGTTAACAATATGGCACAGATATTACTTGTTGAAGATGATAAGGCCATTATAGAAGCCTTACAGAATTATCTAAAGGGTGAACATTTTGAAACTCTTACGGCATCCGGACAAAAGGAAGCTGAGGATGTGCTTGACAAACATACTCCGCAGATGCTTTTGGTAGATCTTTCTCTTTCCGATGGCGACGGCTTCGGAGTATGCAATGCCGCAAAAAAGAGAAATATCCCGGTTATTTTCCTGACCGCATCGGCAGATGAAATGAGTGTGGTCAAGGGGCTCGATATGGGGGCGGATGATTATATTGCTAAACCGTTCAGACCACGTGAGTTAATTTCAAGGATCAGGAGGGTTTTAAGACAATATGAAGGCGTGTCCAAGGTGCTTTCGCTCGGAGACGGAGTACTTGTTGATACTGAGAAGGGGCAGGTCACAAAAAACGGTGAGCCGGTGGAGCTTTCTGCCTTAGAGTACAGACTGCTTACGGTTTTTATAAACAACAAGGGGATCCTGCTTTCAAGAAATAAACTCCTCGAGGATATATGGGATATCGGAGGGGACTTTGTTAATGACAATACTCTCACGGTATATATTAAGCGTCTTAGGGAAAAAATCGAGACGGATCCGCAGAATCCGATCATCATAAAAACAATGCGCGGCTTAGGATACCGCATGGATTGATACTAAGCCCAAAACAGGATCAGGGATATAAAGCAATATGAATATATTCAGAAACAAATCATTTTTTTCTATTTTTATTATAATAACCGTTTTGGTAGCGGCGAGTGTGGCAGCGGTTGCATTTTTCTCACTCCCTGCCGCCTTTATAGTACTGGCAGCAGGCGGTCTGATACTTCTAGTCATATATATTGACGCCCGGAAAAGATACCACCGGATGGAACAGCTAAGCATGGAGCTTGATGAAATACTTCATTCCAATGACAGATTTCTTATTACGGAATGTGAAGAAGGCGAGCTGGCAATTCTTTCAAGCTCTATAAGAAAAATGACCTTGAAGCTTAAGGAGCAGGCATCGACTCTTACGAACGAAAAGCAGGTCCTTACGGATGCGATAGCGGATATTTTCCATCAGATGAGAACCCCGCTCACATCCATGCGCCTTTCATGTTCAATGCTCTCGGAGGAGGATATTTCATATGAGGATAGGATCAGATTTATAAGGGGAATAAAAAAGCAGCTTGAACGTATGCAGTGGCTGGTGGAAACACTACTTAAGATGTCCAAGATCGAGGCCGGAACCGTTGCCTTTAAGAGAGAGCATATAGATGTCAGGGAGCTTGTTCAGAAATCCTGCGACCCGCTCCTTATTCCGTTGGAACTTCGTGACATAAAGCTCGAGATCAATACTAACGGGGCAGGTCTTATCGGAGATATGGACTGGCTGGCCGAAGCGGTGGGCAATATTGTTAAAAACTGTATGGAACATACTCCAGAGGGCGGAAAGATAACCATAAATGCTGAGGAGAACGCTATTTATACGGTACTTACCGTGGAAGATACCGGTAAAGGCTTTGACAAGAATGATATAGCACATATATTTGAGCGTTTTTATAAAGGCAAGAATTCCGGTTCGGAAAGTGTGGGCATAGGCCTTGCCCTTTGCCGTACGATAATCACCGGTCTTGACGGAACCATAAAAGCCGATAACGGCAAGAACGGCGGCGCCAGATTCGAGATCAGGTTCTATAAGAATGTGGTATGATATTTTGAGCAATAAATTACATTGACTTTAACCGTAGCATTTGATATTGTCATTCTGAAGACGAAGTCCGAAGAATCTCAATATATATGGAGGAGGATATAACAAATGACATTTGAAAATCAGAACGGAGCACTTGTCTGTTACAAGAGCGGAGAACAGTTAAGGATCGAACCCTGGGGAAATGACTCGCTGAGAGTCAGGGCAACAATGCAAAATGAATTCACCGGAAAAGACTGGGCTCTTACAGAGAAAATAGATAAAGG
Source organism: Lachnospiraceae bacterium (assembly GCA_024696945.1). Classification (GTDB taxonomy): domain Bacteria; phylum Bacillota; class Clostridia; order Lachnospirales; family Lachnospiraceae; genus RUG11977. The sequence continues at coordinate 42,446 of JAILGF010000214.1, forward strand.
AAATGCTGAGATCATAATCGGCGAAGAAGATTTCTGGGTTGGCGACGGAAACATTTCAAAGCAGCCGGTTGCGACAATAATAAACGGCCGTGTAAAAGCGGTTGTTAATTTCGCAGGAGTTATAACCTTATATAAAGACGGAAATATGATCTTAAGGGAATATTTCCGTTCATACGGTGGAACTCTTTCAAAGGAGAGCAGATGCCTTAAGATCGTTAACCGTGAGTGGAAGGGTATCATTGGCGGCAGCGAGTACTTACTTAATGTAAAATTTGAAAGCAACAAAGGTGAGAAACTGTTTGGTATGGGTCAGTACCAGCAGGAGAATATGGAGCTCAAGGGCTGCGTATTGGAGCTTGCACAGCGCAACTCACAGATATCCGTTCCGTTTGCCGTTTCATCTCTGGGGTATGGCTTTTTATGGAATAACCCTGCAGTAGGCCGCGTTACTTTCGGAAACAACTATTATGAGTGGATAGCACGTGCTACAAAGGAAATGGACTACTGGATAACCGTAGCCGATACTCCTAAGAAAATTCTTGAAAACTACACCGGAGCAACCGGACGTGCCGACATGTTCCCTGAAGACCTTATGGGACTCTGGCAGTGTAAGCTCCGTTACAGAACTCAGGATGAGGTTCTGGAGGTTGCCCGTAAGTACAAAGCAGAGGGAATAAAGATCGACCAGATTGTCATCGATTTCTTCCACTGGACCGTACAGGGAGACTGGAAATTTGACAAGACCTACTGGCCGGATCCCAAGGCTATGGTAGATGAGCTTCATTCCATGGGCATCAAGGTTATCGTTTCGGTTTGGCCTTCGGTTGACAGAAAGAGTGAGAACTTCTATCCCATGATGGAAAAGGGCCTGCTTATCAAGACCGAACGCGGTGCCGCACAGACCTATGATTATCAAGGAGACTGTGTAGAGATCGATCCTTTTAATCCCGAAACCAGAAAATATGTATGGGAGAAATGCAAGCAGAATTATTACGATTTCGGGATCGATGCGTTCTGGCTGGATAATTCCGAGCCCGATTACGGAGTATATGATTTTGAAAATTACCGTTACTGTGACGGTCCTGCTCTTTCAATTTCAAATATGTATCCTCAGATGTACAGCAGGGTATTCTATGATGAAATGAGCAAGCTCGGCAAGCCTGTTGTTAATCTCCTAAGATGCGCATGGGCCGGCTCACAGAAATACGGAAACGTAGTATGGTCAGGCGATGTGCCTTCAACCTTTGAAGCATTCCGTGATCAGCTTCAGTGCGGACTCAATATGGGTCTTGCCGGTATTCCCTGGTGGACCACCGATATCGGCGGCTTCATGACAGACGATGTTAACGATCCTGATTTCAGACAGCTTCTCATTCGCTGGTATCAGTTCGCTGTATATTCGGCAGTGCTTCGTATGCACGGAGACAGAGGCCCTTACAATATCCCGCCTCTTGACACTCGTGACTGGGGTGGCGGATATCTTCACACAGGACAGCCCAATGAGCTCTGGAGTTATGGCGAGGATAATTATGCCATAATGAAGAAGTATTACGATATAAGGATCGAGCTGCATGACTATATCAAGTCACTGTACGAAGAAGCTCATACAAACGGTTCGCCGCTTATCCGTCCCATGTTCTATGAGTTCCCGGATGATCCAAAGTGCTGGGAGATGCAGGACCAGTACATGTTCGGGTCAAAATATCTGGTAGCACCTGTTATGCACCTGAATGAGTTCAAACGTGAGGTTTACCTTCCTGCCGGAACATGGAAGCTCACTTCGATCGGTGAAATATTTGAAGGAGGCAGGACGGTCAACGTTGACGCCCCCATCGATTATATGCCTGTATTTGAATCAGAGGGATAAAGCTATGACGGTATATGAAGAATTGCTTCAGGTTAAAGATGATAAATACAGGGAGTTTCAAGCCAAGCTTGTTCCCAATATAGATCCTTCAACCATATTGGGGGTCAAAACTCCCCAGATGCGGAGTATTGCAAAAAAAGTATTTGACAGTGGCAGGAAGGACGAATTTCTAAAGACTCTTCCGCATAGATATTATGAAGAAAACCTCATCCATTTCTTTATCATCTCCCTGATCAAAGACTTTGACGAGTGTATAATGGCTGTGGAAAACTTTCTTCCGTATGTGGATTGCTGGCCGGTATCGGATCAGGCTACACCGAAGTCCTTTAAGAAAAATCATGAGAAACTCTTGACATACATAAAAAAATGGATAGCTTCAGAGCATGTTTATACAGCAAGGTTCGGGATCCGTATGCTTATGAACGAATTTCTGGGGGATGACTTTAAAGAAGAGTATCTTGAACTGGCAGCTTCGGTCAAGGGCGACGATTACTATATCAAGATGATGTTGGCATGGTACTTTGCGACGGCTCTGGCAAAAAGATATGATGAGAGCGTTAAATATATTGAAGAAAGAAAGCTGGATGAATGGGTTCATAAGAAATCGATCCAGAAGGCGATAGAAAGCTATAGGGTAAGTGATGAGCATAAGGAGTATCTGAAGACGTTCCGCTAAATCCTTTTTTATCGGTACTGCAGCAGATACGGTATCGAAGAATGCATATGTCTGCGGGAAGGTATTTATAAGATGACAGAAAATATAAAGGTATTTGTTCAGAACAGTATAAGGATCGCAACGGAAAAGGGAAAAGTATATGTTGATCCCTTCCAGATGAAGGAAGAGCCGCATGACGCAGCATTTATCCTCATTACACATGATCATTTCGATCACTTCTCTCCGGAATCTATCGAGAAAGTGGCTTGCAAGAATACTACATTGGTTGTTCCTGAGAATATGGAAGCAAAAGCAAAGGAAGCAGCAGCTTTAGTAGCTAAAACCGTTACGGTTACACCGGGGATTTCCAAAAATGTTGATGGTCTGGAGCTGGAAACAGTTCCTTCCTATAATATAGGCAAGCCCTTCCATCCGAAGGAGGCAGGCTGGGTTGGCTACATTATCAAGACAGCTGGGAAACGTATCTATGTTGCGGGTGATACGGATGCCATTCCCGAAGCAAAGAACGTAAGGTGCGATGTTGCGCTTGTTCCCATAGGTGGGAAATATACTATGGATGCCGGAGAGGCAGCAGCCCTTGTCAATACCATAGAACCTGCGGTTGCAATCCCCGTACATTACGGCGGAGTTGTTGGTACACCGGAGGACGGGATAAGATTCCAAAAATCGGTAAAAGAATCCGTAAAAGTAGAAATTCAGATATGATAAAGAACCTCCTTTTGAATACGGTTCCAGACATGCTTCTTGTCAGCACTCCAGAGGGGTGCAACAAGAAGCTTTTTGTCACCGTCACCGGTCAGTCTGTGGATTACAATATTATCAGGGATGACATTTACACATTCTTTTAGGATATCTATATATTCATCCTCTGAAAGGATGCGGAGTTTTCCCTCGCGGTATTCTTTTTCCAGATCGGTTCCCTTTAATATATGAAGTAATTGGAGCTTTATTCCGGTAGCTCCTGATTCGCAGACATATCTTACAGTGTCAAGAATATCTTCTTTTGCTTCACCCGGAAGTCCTATTATCACATGGGTGATCACTTCGATATTTAATGAACGCAGCTTTTTTACGGCTTCAGAATATATCGGAAGCTCATATCCTCTTCGAATATATCGGGCAGATTTTTCGTGAACAGTCTGCAATCCAAGTTCAACCCATATCGGCTTAATAGTATTGCATTCAGACAAAAGGTCAAGGACTTCATCAGGAAGACAATCCGGTCTGGTGGCTATGGATAATGCAACAACGTCAGGATGATTAATGGCTTCTGTATATAAAGTTTTTAATCTTTCAACAGGAGCATAGGTCCCGGTAAAAGCCTGAAAATATGCTATATATTTCCCATTTGCGATCTTCTTTGCAACCTTTTCTTTAGCTCGCTCTATCTGTTCCGTAATACTTAACCTCGGATCAGGCGTAAATTCTCCGCTTCCTCCCTCTGAACAGAAAATACAGCCTCTCGTATCGATTGTTCCGTCCCTATTTGGGCAGGTAAATCCGCCGTTCAGTGCGAGTTTATATACTTTGCATCCATATTTATGACGAAGATATTCATTAAGTAACATTATGGTTGTATTCCTTGTATAGTGAAGATAGATTTATAAAAATTCTACAATGGTGAGATAGTATTGTCAAGTTTATATATTAACGAAAGTTTTTACTTTTAAGCAACTCGTTATAACCACTGATGACGGGACATGGGACGCGTTTCTTGATTATCTAATTGTTGAAAAGGTCGGAGTCTCAGAAGCAATAGTTGACATCGCAAGGGCCCTGGCAGCAAATCTGGCAGCAGTGTTAAAAAAGTAATAAAAATATAAGAAGATGGTTATTGACTTTATATGCGTTTGTAGTTATAATTATTTCTATAAATATATATAAAAGCATTCGAAAGAGTGTGGCGCAAAACCTACTATAGGGAGTAAAGGATTAAAAGGATGTTTCCGTATTTCTGCCAGTTGCACCATATTTGATTGGTAATTAAAGCATCGTTGCCCTTTGGTGGCGATGCTTTAATTTGTTATAACAAAATTATTTAAAGGAGAAGTCAGCTGTGAAAAAAAACGAACAAGGAAAACCTTAAGAGTCTGTCAGTACTTTACCTGATATTTTTTATCGTTGGTATTGTATTGGTCCCGGTATTGGAATTCGTACCTGAGCTGTTGAGCAAAGTACAAGAGTATATTAAGCCGGGTAAACTGGATGTTGATCCCAAGTATTATATTTATGCCACTCTTGGAATCCATGTATTGCTTGATTTATGGTACTTCTATCTGTGCAGACGATTCTGCTCGGGAAAGAGTAAGGGTATCTTGTTGGCTATTTTATTAATTCTCAGTGTCGGCGGATACGTTGCCGGATTCCTGTTCTCCGGAGAGTCACTTACTTCAATACCTGCGATATTGGATATTCTTGCTTTGGTTTTCTTCGTGCTTGCCAAAAAAATAAGGAATAAAATAATAAGCCTGCCGGAAGAAGAATGTGATATAGTTGGCCGCTAAAGGGACTAAAGGATTACAAGGATGTTGTCTATGTCAGCCGGTTGCATTTGATGATTGATATAAAGGCATCGTAACTCTTTGGTTGCGGTGCTTTTTGCGTTAAATTTATATTATACTTCGTAGGTAATAGGAAGGAAAATTGGGACGAAATGAAAAAAACGGGAAAATGGTACTGTTTCAGAACGGATGGGGAAACGATGAGCCGTATCTGGCGCATTTTCCGGCTTCAAAGGTTTTCAATGCAAGGGTAATAACAGGTTTTGAAAGGACTGCCCCCTGGATAACGAAGGTTACTGTACATAATGCTCCGATATTGCTTGGCTCACTGCACGGAGAAAATGCAAAAGGGCTTGAGGCACTAGCTAAGGCTATAAGCGGTTCGGGTATACCATCCGCGGTTTCGGATGAGCTTATTCAGGCACTGTGGGCGAAGATGCTTTATAACACAACCTTAAATCCGTTAGGCGCAATCATGAACATGAGCTATGGTGAGCTGGCGGCTTCAGGGCATTTGGTCGGCATTATGAACAGGCTTATTGAAGAAACCTTTGCCGTGATGAATGCTGCAGGATATAAGACATTTTGGAATAATGCGAAGGAGTATCAGGATATTTTTTACAGTAAACTTGTACCGGATACATTTGCACATCGTGCATCAACCTTGCAGGATATCGAGAAATGTCAGAAGACGGAAATTGATACGTTAAACGGTTGTATTCAAAGGATAGGGAAACAATACGGCATTCAGACGCCGACTCACGATATGATCGTTGAATTGATCAGGGGGATTGAAGATGTTCGTTGTGGGGGATAGAAATAGCGACATGGATATGTCCTGTGTTCCCCAGACATAAGGAGTTTGATTGGGAGTGTTTGTAAATGATGACTTTTAGATTAGCAAAAAAAGAAGATTTGAAAGAAGTTTTTCAGCTGGCAGCGGAAGCCTTCTTTGAATATGATTTCTTTGGCAATTATGAAAAAGATTACAATAAAAGATGGCAATTTGTCTACGAAATGGAAAAAATATGCTTATGGGTGAATTATAAAAGAAATCAGTTGATTGTCGGCG
>JAILGF010000054.1 GCA_024696945.1 Lachnospiraceae bacterium
CTCTTGGGCTTCTTCTGTACTAAGTTTCTTTCGCGAAATAAACGCAGCTATAAACGACGGCAGTGAGCCTCCATATGACTCTGTCACAATCTGTTCACTACGTTTTGAGTAAAATTCATCCCTCGATATCACAGAGGATACTATTCCGTTTTCGTTTTTGAGCAGTCCTTTTTCACATAGTTTCCTTAATACTGTATAGGTAGTCGGTTTCTTCCATCCAAATGCCTCTGCACTAAGTTTTACCAATTCTCCCGAAGCTACAGGTTCATTCGCCCATACCAGATCTGCGAACCGCTCCTGTACTAAACCTAATTCTATTTCATGCATGTTTTATACCTTCCTTTAACTATTTTTTGCCTTAGCATCTGTCAGATTATATTCCCACTTTAAAAATGCGCCATCAGGTATATCATAAAACATAAATCCCGATGATCCTTCCTTCCTAAACTTCAGACCCCCATCAGCTATATCAAAATAATTGACCTGTGAGCCCTCTGTAATGACTAATGTGTTATTTTCATTTTCCCATGTAACATTAAAAGGAGCATGACTGCTGTAGATAGGTTGAGAATAAGTAGCTTTTCCATCACTATACAATCTTAACATAAAAATATTATTCAACAGATTATTATGATTATCCCCTCCTTCATCGTTCCATATATACACTTTTCCGCGTATATTATTTTCATCTTCAGATAAATCTGTAGAGTAACTGTATATTAATTTACCATCGGCATCAATCTCTGATACCGGAGATACTGTTTCCATGACCGGTGATGTAGTCGGATTCAGTTCTTCAAAGAATTCTCTAGTATACTCAAACCAGCTTTCATCAATTTTGCTTTTCTGCTTTTTAGACTCTTCAAGAAATGCTCCCTCTGTAACCGGCTCATGCTGCACTACAAAAGTATCTGCTCCTTCATAATCTCCTTTGGCATATGAAAATTTATCTTCCGCAAAACCATCTTCGGAGAAAGATGTAATACGTGCATATCCTTCATCAGTAAGTACCCATGCAGAGTATTGATATGTTCCGTCATCTTTCAGGTTCAAGAGAGTCCTATAGTTTGTTCTGTAACCGTATATTTCATCATTCATACGATGAAGTATCAGTTTTCCACCAGAATCACCTGCCACGCCATATATTTCAAGAATTGCTTCCTCGATTCCATCAAAATCAAGGTCGCAGAATGCGTATCTCCAAATTTTAGTATATGAATCTCCGGGCGTGAACAACGATGGCACGTCATCCACGCTGACCATCTTCTTATTGCCTTCATCTACATAACAAAACTGCTCTTTTCCTGATAGAACTGATTTAAAAATATTATATCCGGTATTTCCTGTCGATACATTCCTTTTTATATAGTTTACAGTCTGTGTGTCCCTATCATAATACAATATCAGGCTGCCATTTCCATAATCATATATATCGCCAAAAAATCCACTCAGGCAACCTGTTGGTTCACCATACTTTTCATGAACATCAGTATAATTCATGCCCAATATATTGTTCTCATTTGCATAATAGTCTGAAATCAATGCAGCATATTTGTTTGTAGTTACATCTTCATCCAAGGTACTGGTATTATCATTTCCATTGTCCACTCCGGCTCCCTTCACATTATCTTTGGGATCTGTCAGGAAACATATCCCGATAACAACACAGGCTATCAATGACATGACGATGATCCAAAAAGCTGGCTTTTTGTAGTTTAATACCGACTTTACCCTGCTTTTAACTCCGGTTTCTCCGAAGCTAAGAGGGCAAACCGAAAACCTTCGGGTATGTGTCCCACAGTTTAGCAGTGCTTGTGAATATGCCACGCGTCCTTCACTGTCCATACTGTTTATAACTTTCTCATCGCAGGCTCCTTCTATATCCCTACATAGAAGTATATACGCCACCCACATAAGAGGATTGAACCAGTATACGGTAAGTATCAGAAATCCTAAAGGTTTCCACAGAAAATCCTTGCGCTGTATATGTGCCATCTCATGAGAATATACGCTCTCCAGATTAACCTGATCCATACCTGACGGTATAAAAATCTTCGGTCGGAATAGGCCAAGGATAAAAGGTGAATCAATGTCATCACATGTATAAACAGAATACGGTATTTCTTTTTTGTCCTTTAAGCTACCATCGTCCACATTTGATTTTTCAAATTCTATAGCTTCATTATGTAAAATGATAGATGCCGATGTTTTCTTTCTCAGTTTAAGATAACTCACAAA
>JAILGF010000129.1 GCA_024696945.1 Lachnospiraceae bacterium
TATTGAAAGACTAACTGGCGTGTTAATGTTTATCAACACAGGTATCACCTCCGGAATGTAATACCTGTATTATATCTGTTACCTACAACTTGTACATTTATATTTGATAATTTTTGTACATTTTTATTTTAGCATTTATAATTGGAGGCCAGAGGCTTTGAAGTACATGTCCTGGATTTTGTAAATCCTGAGAAATCAGAAACTTTTAACCCTCTTGACAGCATAAGGAGAAAAAAGGAAAGATACAGGGATATGGAGGGCATGCTGAATATACAGGAAACGTATAACAAGGCAGATCTCAGAAGACTGGTGAATATTATGCTGCCGGACAATGCGGAAAGAGATAAATTCTGGGTGAAGACACCGCGTCAGATACTTATAAGCTGTATAGCTCTGGTTTTGGAAACGTTTCCGAAAAAAGAGCAGCATATGGGCAGTGTAGTAAAGGTATACCATGATCTTTTAGTTCAGGCTGAAATATTCAGATTGAGGTATAGGGAAGGCAAGGGAGATGCAATAATCCCGCTTTTTGATGATAATCCCAATTTAGACATCACCAGCTTTGCATATGAAGCATACAAAGGATGGCGCGGGAGCATAATACCAGAAAATACTTGGGGATGTCTTGTCGGATTTACAGGCAATGCTTTGGAAGCATTCACTGTACCTGAATACAGAAGATTGTTCAACAAACCGGGCAGTTTTGAACTGGCTGAATTGGGACGCAGAAAGATAGTACTTTTCCTGAACGTTTCCGATACAGATCGCTGTATGGACAGCATGATAAACACATTCTATACCACAGTGCTTCAGAAACTCTGTGAAGAAGCTGATAGCCAGCCTGATGGCAGACTCAAGGTCCCCGTTAGGATAATGATGGATGACTTCGCTTCAAATGTCTTCATCGAGGACTTTGACAAGATTATATCGGTGATCAGGAGCCGAGAGATATACGTCAGTGTGATTTTGCAAAATATTGCACAGCTTGAAGGAATGTACGGACAGGCTAGGGCATGTAGTATAGCAGAAAACTGTGACAGCACTCTTTTCTTCGGTGGAAGTGACCCCAGAACCATGACGTACCTCGCATCTAGGATGAACAGAAGCCCTTCATGTCTGCAGAAACTCTCCAATTCAAAGCTGATTCTCCTCACCCGTGGAAAGGACTACAAGGTACTGGAAAAGATAAAGTATTGGACTATGGATTTGGAAGAGTTTGCCACGCTGGATAAAGGGGCGGAGGCGTGAAAAAATGAAATATGTATATTAATTGTATCCAATTCGTATTATTTGACTTATTCTTGAAATAAAAAAGAATTTGTAATCGTATGAAGACTAATATATAATGAAAGAAATAACAATGTTATAATAAAAGGAGCATGAAATGGGCGAAGAGATGGTATATGCATATTTACTTGAAAATGCAATGGAAGAGGAAGATATGGACATAGAGGGAATATTGTTTTTTTTGGAAGTATATAAGAAAAACGATATAAAACGCGATGAACAATTCTTACCGGATGGATACACTCTTGTTGTTACGGAAGGAAATCAGGAAATTTGTGAGAGCATAAAAAGTAAGTGCAGAAGAAATCATGGCTGGGTAAAAGGAGTGGTTTATGAACCCCGTGATAATAACTATCGTCATGGTGTTTTAGGTCATATTATGAGTTACGGGGAAGATACCGAGAATAAAAAGATGGTATTTGTACCTATAGATATGCAGAGTGAAGATTCAGATACCATGTCTGTAATTAAGGATAAAGAAGCAGCATCAGAGGATGATTGGAATCAGGTTACGGGAGATCTTCCAGACGACTTATTGGAAGATGACAATGATGATAATGGTGATGACAATAACAATAATGATGACAATAATGATGAGGCAGACGATGAAGGTGATAATGACACTGCTTATAAAGTGACAGTATATAAAGTGGGACATGGAAACGCAATTACAATAGAAAAAGGCGGACGTTGCATACTGTTTGATTGTGGAACAAGGTTTAGTCCAACAACATATCAGACAACGATAAATCACATTAGGACAAACATAAAACCGGATGTTATTATTTTTTCACACTGGCATTGGGATCATTATAGTCTTTTTAATGGAAAAAATAATGTAACAGTAATAGATTGTTCACGAACAAAACTTATCATCTGTCCCGGAAAACCTCCACAAGATGTTGAGACCAGGCTTAGAAATCTAAAAAATGCCGGAGTATATATTATTGATTTTTTTAAAAATAATAACCAGGATTTGCTTCGAAGAATTGGATATGACAATATAGATATTTTCAAGGGGTTAGGTATACCCGGCCCTCAAAGTTATGCTTCGAATGATCATCAAATAAATGATACAGGGATAATGCTCTCTATTTTGACTAGTTATACTAATGGCACTTATAGAGCGCTTCTTCCAGGAGACTGCTCGTACGCTTCCTGGCCGCATCATGATAACGAGATGAATCTACAGAATGCTTATCGTTTGGTTGTACCACACCATTCAGCTCCGATAGCATATAGTACTTTTAATAATGGGCCCAAAATGAAACATATACCAACATATATTATTAGTAGTAAACAAAATACATTTTATAATAATATTCATAAGGATTATTTGGATAGGGAAATAATGTTGCTTACACGAAATCCACAAATGCACAGACTGCCGAAATATTTATTTACGGAAAACTGTAGTTCAACAACAGGAACCCCGATTAGAAATTGGCGTGTACAAAGTGATGACAAATCGATATTTTTTAGGTTTTAACAAAAACATTTATGGATTGTTTTATAAAGAAGGAGTTTTTAATGTCAAAAGATGAAATTATACTTAGCGGATTGACTGAAGAGCAAAGAGACGCCGTTAAGATTATTGACCGGAATCTTGAGATCATTGCCTGTGCAGGAGCAGGCAAGACACGAACCATAACTAGGAGAATAATATATCTCATAGCTAATGGCGTTAAGCCAGAGAATATCGTTGCAATTACATATACCAGAAAAGCAGCAGAGGAATTACGATCCAGGATATTTGCTGCAGGGCAGGAGTTACTTGGAAACACTATCGGATTTGCCGGTATGTTTATAGGAACTATAGATTCTTTTTGCTTTAAAATGCTCCAGGAGTATGTGCCTGAATATGCCAAATTTTCTATGTTGGATGAAGTCCAGATAAAGATATTTATGGAACATTTTTCAACAAAAGGCAAAAATGGGACAGGGGATCCTACAGGACTGAAAGGGTCGTTAATAGATAATGCAACAAACTTAAAGAATCAAGCCTCGCGAAAAGCCAATATTTATGTAAATCTCATGACAATGCTAAATACTAATTACTATAATAGGGAATATCGGGACAGCTGGAGTGAGGATTTAAAAAATTGCCTAAAGTCATATAATGATTGTTTAAAGAGAAACAAATATTTTGACTTTTCTTCGTTAATCCGTGAGATGATAGAATATCTTGATCCGGATTCTGATACAAATGGCGGAAGAATATCAGATTTTGCAAATAAAGTTTTTGAGCGTGTAAAATATCTCACTATTGATGAATATCAGGACACTAATCCATCACAGGAATATTTAGCAGAGTTATTTGATAGATATGGTAATACAAATATTTGTGTTGTGGGAGATGCGGATCAGACTATATATCAGTTTCGTGGAAGTGATGAGAGCAATATTCTTGAGTTTGTGGACAGATTTCATGCGGAGAAAGTTCAGCTGGATACTGATTTCAGAAGTACAAAGGCTATTGTTGATATAGCAAATAAAGCAATACTTAAAAATCATGCTGAAGACGCCAATCATAAACTTATGAAATGTGGGAAAGTCCCTGAATCTTCTTTAGAATACGAGAAAGGTGATGCTACTTACAAATGCTTTGATAATTTCGAACAGGAAAGCAATTTTATCATAAATCAGATAAAACAGCTTAAAGAAAATGGGATTCCGCTCTCAGAAATTGCTATTTTATTAAGGAAAAGAGTGCATTATGGTATTGAAGTCGTTGATTTTCAGGAAAAATTCTCCGGGAAATTAAAGGAAGCCGGTATAGCCTGCATTGTTAAAGACTTGAATACCCTTTGGACTACGCCTGAGTATAAAGCATCATGCGAACTATTTAAGTTTATCGATGACAATTATTTTTTCAAAAACAGTAACGTCTCTTCTAAAAACAATGTCAAAAGCGGGTTGACAACAGACTCTCTTCAGATAGGCAAATTTAGATTGAAAAACGCTTGGTTGGAGATTGAAAGGTTCTATAATGCAACTGGTCTGGCAGAAGGAATTGACGATGCTATTGAGGATATCGTTTCTAAAGATTGGCAAAATATAAAATACGGTAACGATTTTAATATGCAGCAGATATTCCAGGATTTCATATGCCATATGGCGTTTATAGATTCTGAGGATTCAGCAGCCGAGACGGTACTTTACAATTTAGGGAAATTCAGTAAGGTTATTGCTGATTTTGAATTATTGTTTTTTAAGGATTTTGCACAATACAAATCAGCCCGTTTTGTTGGCCACTTGAAGTATGTTGCAGAGGGTCTATATCCTGAAGGCGAGGATGACAACAAGTATATTAAAACAGACGCAGTTAACATAATGACTATACATGCATCAAAGGGATTGGAGTTTACGGCGGTTTTTATTCCGGGAATGGTACAGTCGATAGTTCCGGGTAAGAACAAGTCGGCAATTCCTGATAAAAAAAGCTCAGGGGGAAAAAAGATTACTGATGCAATAAGCGCACTTGAGAAGTATGCAGAACAAGATAATAAACAAGCAAATGAATGGCTGCCTAATTATGAAGGATACCAAGGGAGCGAGGAAGCTGAGAGAAAGCTTTTTTATGTGGCAGTTACCCGTGCAAAAAAATATCTGTTCTTTACACATAGTAACTGGTATGATACCGGAGAAAATGTGGATAACAGACAAAACAATAAGAACGAGATAAAATCAGATTTTCTGACAGATGTGGAACGCTCAGGCTATCTGACACAATACGATGACTCGATACAATATTCTTGTGATCGCCTTCCTCTTATTGAGAAACATAAAATTCCCATTGTTCTAAACTTTTCTCTGCTGTCAAATTATTTTGATTGTCCATACAGGTTCAAATTATCCTGCTTTTATGGATTTGTTCAGCCGTATGTAACCGAAATGGGATACGGAAAAATGCTGCATGAGATAATGATGCATATCCATAAGGCATGGATTGCGGGAGAAGAACTGACACGAGAGCAGGTAGACAGAATCGTTAATGGTGCATTATATCTTCCTTTTGCTAGCGAACCAGAATTACGAAGGGCATTACAGGGAGCCAAAAGCAATGCATGGTCTTATGTGGAACAGAATAAACGGGATGCAGATAAAATGATAGCATCAGAAATTGATATAAATATTGAAATGGGTGATGGTATCAGCGTAAACGGAAGGATAGATTTAATCCGAAAGATAGAGAACGACGAAAAAGATAAAATAGCCATAGTAGATCTGAAGTCGGCCGGGAAGGATGCCGAACAGTGCTTAAATGCCGAGCAGTTAAAAATATATGAATTGGGATATGAAGAAATGACAGGAGAGCCGGCGGATTACCTTATGATATACAATTTGGATTTCCCGGACGGATCAAAAAATGCTATGGAAAAGATACAGAAAAAGGAGATAGAAGTAGTCAGAGGAAAAATAATGAAAGCTGCAAATGATATCCGCAGTTCGCAGCTTCCGAGGTGTGAGGGGAGCAAATGTGATACCTGTCATTTGAAAAAGTTATGCATGAGAAATGGGGAAAAAAGCCAATGATACAATGAATATCATAAAAGATTAAATTGAAAACCCCAATAGTTTAGGAAAAAATGTCAATTTTGTGACAACAGAGCATTGTACAAGTACCTGGTGTATGAAAGTAACATTAGCAGGACCGATACAGTTGATGATGGTATCGATCTCGCTTCGGCTGACACCAAGTATTTTAACATCTTCTTTGAGCGGAGCTGGTAGCCGAGATAAGAAACTAACTGGAAATCCAGAGCGTTGTTCCCTTCAGCACATTGAAGGGACTCCGGTTTCCGTTTTGCATTCATTATGGTCAGCATATGCTTGTAATCAATGCGGGGCGAGTGCTCAGTGTAGAAGACGTGGAAATGGCTGGATTCATCCTCTTCCATGAGGTCGATACAGCTGTCCCCGACGTTCTCGCTGTCAACATAGTATGTTTTTGACATCTGTTTACCCTGTATGCCGGAACAATACTATGATAACATATAAATTCAAGTTGAAAAAGTCCCAAAAATTTGGTAAAATATAAAGGTAGTATTACTATTATATGAGGGAGGGTAAAGCTATGAGACATAATAAATTTCCAACGGGATTATCTGAGAGGATGAATTATTATGTATATGTATATTCCGATCCCGATGATGGTAAAATATTTTATATTGGGAAAGGAAAAGATAACAGGTGTTTTGATCATTTAAAATGTCAGGAGGAGTGTGGTAAAACTGATAAGATAAAAGAGATTCAGAGCAGGGGAAAAGAGCCGATAATCCATATTCTGGCTAGAAACCTGTCAGAAAAAGAGGCGTATGATATTGAAGCCGCCTGCATCTCAATATTGGGAATAAGTGATTTAACCAATAGAAGTTTCGGAACACCTGTTTCGGACATAGGTCTTGTTGATACAGAGGATATTATTGACAGCTTTCAAAATAATGTTATTTCGGTGCATGACCTTAAGCATAATGTTATTGTATTAAGGATGAATGATGAATATTTTAACGGGGAGGCGGGTCATGATCTGTATGAAATAGCAAGAACTGATTGGACATTACGAGGTGAAAAAAAGCAGAATGATGCAAAAAAAGCTGAATATGCGCTTGTTACATACAAAAATTGGATTGTTGGTGTATATAAAATTGCCGCATGGTTTCCCACGAATACTACACGAGTAACGGATAATCCTATCGGATCTGCAGGAAAAAATAGTTTTGAGTTTGTAGGCTGTGAAGCGGAAGACACTGTATATGATTATTATCATATGAAATGTTTGGATGATAGTTTTAAAAATGACGCCAGTTTCATATACTTATTACATTAGTGAAAAATACATCAGGAGGAAATATTATGTGTGCAAAAACAAATGATAATACTAATATAGGGGAAGATGAATATGAATTATTAGGTTTTTTTATGGAAGATGAAAGTGGGAAAAGAACGGGAATATATAGTCTAGCTCGATACTTAGAATGTATTTATGAAGATTTTACTCATGAAAGTTACGGTTCTATTGCTAAAGACAAAGCGAAAAGCCTAAAGGACTCATTATCTGATGATAAAATACAAAAATTAAAAGAAAACCATAAAAGCGTTTCATATTATGATATTTTTACAAGACAGATACAAAGCAATTATAAAATGGATTTTAGAGATCCAGGGAAAAATAGTAATATATACAACTCACTAGATAATTGGAAAAAGGATAAATTAAACTTATATATATTACGTATGGCGTATGCATATACGTTTGTATATTATATGGCTTATTATGATTTGTTGGAAAAACTAATAAATGTCCAGGATAATAACAGTAAAGACAGCATTGAACTTAATATTTTATCAGTTGGCTGTGGGTATAAGGTTGATGCACTTGGCGCACTTTATGCTAAAAGAAATATTATGTTAAAAAATGAAGGTATTAATGAAAACAAAATAAAAATAAGGTATACGGGGGTAGATAGGGAAGAATGGAATAAATCGGGAAATATGATATGTATAAGTGAAAATACGGATGACGATAGATTTATATGTGATGATATTGTCAAATATTTAAATGAACAGAATAAGATAAAATATAATGTTATTATGTTTCCTAACAGTATGAGTGAACTTATAAATGGAGATAATAAAGATGCTCCGTTTTATGAAACCATTAGGAAAATTGATGAAAAAACAGATGAAAGTATTAATGAAATATATATGATTATTTCTTTGAGAAAGGATAATTATGATACTGATCATAAAACAGTTGATAAGCTTGTACATGATTTTTCCGATTTAAAGAACTTTATATTTGTTCAGAAATATATTAGTGATAAGAATATCAAAGAACCTGAAAATATAAAAATTCAAAAGATGCCATATGAAACACAGTTTAAAGATTTATATAAACAATTAGACTTCTATAAAAACAAAGAGGTAAGATTGCCAGATAAAATTGCAGAAGCACTTAAATTCTTGGATGCTTTTGCGGTGAAAATTTTTGGAAATGGTGCTTATTGTAAGGCTACAGAACATGCTAACTATTGTAAATATGTTATATTAAAACTTAGGAGAAAATAAAATGATCTTAAGTGTCAGTAGGCGTACAGATATTCCGAGTTATTATTCGGATTGGTTTTTCAACAGAATCAAAGAAGGTTACTTATATACAAGAAATCCTCTTAGCCAGCATCAGGTGAGTAAAATAAATATCTCCCCTGATGTGGTGGATTGTATTGTTTTTTGGTCAAAAAACCCTATACCAATGATGAACAGACTTGATGAGCTGAAAGATTACATGTATTATTTTCAGTTTTCTATTACAGGGTGTGGGCGGGATATCGAACAGAATGTGCCGGATAAGAAAACAATAATTCTTCCTGCATTTCGTGAACTGTCGAAGAAAATCGGAAGTAAGCGTGTGATCTGGAGATTTGATCCTATTGTGTTCACGGATAAATATGAGGAGGAGTATTATCTGGAAACTTTTCGTGAATATGCTGAGTATCTGAACGGATATACAGAAAAATGTGTGATCAGTTTTGTTGATTTTTATGCAAAAATCAAGAAAAACATGGAAGAAATCCATAGTTATGAGCCAAATGTGGAAAGATTAAATAGTTTTGCAAAGAAAATTGCGGATATTGCTCATGAAAACGGTATGGTTGTTGCCACATGTGCCGAAAAAATAGATTTGGACTTCTGTGGAATAACACATAATGCATGTATTGACAAGGATCATATAGAGCAACTTATTGGGTATAGGTTGAAAGGCGCAAAGGATACCGGACAGAGACCTGAATGCGGCTGTATGGCAAGTATTGAAGTTGGCAGTTACAATACATGTCTTAACGGATGCAAGTATTGTTATGCAAATTTTAATCCGAATATAGTATTAGAAAAACATTCTTTGTATGACCCTTCATCTCCGATATTATGTGACAGTATTGATCCTATAAAAGACAGGATAACAGAACGGGCTGTTAGTTCAATGAAAAAAGAACCTATTAATAATCCGACACAGATGACTCTTTGGGATGTTTTTGGTATTAAAAATGAGGAGGACACCTGAGGTATGATTTATTCGCTGACCGAAGATAAGCATAAGATACACGCAAGAAATGCGAGAAGAGGGGACAAGTATTATTGTCCCCTCTGTGGCAATAGTGTGATCTTAAGAAACGGTGTAATAAAATCAGCTCATTTTGCGCATGGGAAACATGTACAGTGTACAGACGACTGGAATTATGATCAGTCCGAATTCGCTTCAGAGTGGCAGAATCTGTTTGATGACTCCCAGAGGGAAATAGTCCTGGAAAACAAAGACAGGATTAAGCATATGGCCGGAGTAGTTTCCGAAAAGACGGTTTTAGAAATTCTTAATGAAGATCTAACCATGAAAGAATTTGATGAAAGGAACCGTTTTTTCTGCGATTTGGGGTATAATGTTGTATGGCTTTTTAACCTAGTGACACAATATGAAGATGAAATGATCAGTCTTGACGGGGCAGAAGGTAAAGGAAAATGGTCTAAGCCGTACAAGATGCTGAAAAAACTGTTTTCTGATGATTGTCCATACAAAGACAGTGTAAGTCTATTTGCCCAAATTTTTGAAGAAGTTGTGGATTCAAAAGTTCAGCCGGCAATTATAAAGTTTCAGGAGGCAGATTATTCGGGTGAGGAAATGCTGTTTTCCTACGGAAGAATTATAAATGCTGAAAAATTCCTTGATATATATGAAACTGACGAACCGGTCAGGTATACAAAGACGGAACCTGTAAAAGCCGATAATGAAGAAAAAAAGCCTGTAATACAGGAAGGAAAAAGCATACTGACTCTTTGGAAAATGAATTACAGGGTGGCAATTTTCCGAAATCTTAAGACTGGTAAATGTGTAAAGATTTTTGATGATCAGGCTGAAACAGCATTGAAATCCCTGCAGCGTAAATGGATGGGATATATCAGATCTGAGGGATACCGGGTCTTTTCCAAGAAGGTTATGGAAGTGTATGGGGCAGATAAACCGGAATGGATTGTGGATTGGTTTGTTACCCATCAGGATGCAAAGTACTAACAGCAAGATACGGTATACAAATTCATTTATTCAAATTTGTGGTTGTTATGTGGGGACCAAGAGAGACGAGGTAACAGCTGGCAGGGGAAAAAGTCAATTTTGTAACAAGAGATCATTAATAGTACAGATATTGGAGAAATAAAAACGCTTACGAGGGATAAAATGGGAAAAGGAGATATCTTACTAAGAAGAGGATTCGGTACTAAACAAATAGATAATAATTTTTCCGATATAGATGAATATGAGTGGAAAATCACATCTATAACCAAAGAGGAGGTAATCCTGACAAATCCTGATGATCCTGAAGCCGTTGAGGAGATGAGAAAAAAATTATTTTGTAAAGATTCCGTGGGATATGTATTCTGTGATACGTCTACAAATATGTTATTTGAACACTTTAAGACTCAGACAGCAGATAAGATTTGGACGCCCTCTGCTTCAGTATTGGATCCTTATATTGCAAGGTTGGTACATTCCTGGAATGGTATAGGCGTGGGAACCATTATGAGCTGTGACGGCTGGCATAAAAGCGAGCTGTTAATACATTATATGAAACTTTGGATGCCGGAACGCTATAGTGTTATATGGATGTGGCTGATTACGGAATACGTATTTGGCGAAAAATCTAAAGGAGAATATGAATTTGATTGGCGGAATTTATGGAGGCCGGGTGATGAATTCGAGTACTTTGACAGGAAAGAAAAATCCGAAGATGGTAATAGATACCCCAGAGAGATGATGCCGGTGCTACAAATGACGTGTAGTTATACTTTCGATAGAAATGATTGTTTTAAGCTGTTTTTTAAGAACAATTTATATTCAATATTTCTTGAAAAGCATAAAGAAGAATTGAATTGCATTAGAGAAAAATGGATTTCAATGTTGTTGGAAGAATACAGCATATCGGAAATTGATAATTGTAAAAACATGGATTTTTTGAAACTGAGAGGAATAATATATAACTATATCAGTGAAGATTTAAAATTGCTAAATGAGAAATGGAACAAAGAAAAAGTAAAAGAATAGTAAAAAGATCAGGCAGTCCAAAATGGGTTGCCTTTTTGATTTGAGAGTTCGCAGCTTTTTTTCCGTGATAAATCTTTATGGTGGAGTTATAATCTCGCATGTAAAGACGCAGACAGCAATTGTTTGGAGAATTATTTATGGTCAGAATAATACAAAGACGCGTCTTGTATTTAAGGTAAAGGCACCTACAGCAAGTGTTTATGCTCTTTTTGGTGGTTAGGTTTAGAGATCAGCAATGGCTGATATTGGGTTCAAATCCCAAACACATACGGTGCCTTGTTTTTTGGAAAGTAAAGGGTAATAAAGATGATAAAGTATTTTAGAGCAAAAGAAAAGATCAGAGCAATAAAGCTTATGAAAGAAGAAAGAGAGGACAAGGGTATGTTAAATATATTAAAATCAGAAGCAAACAAAACATATACTGAGAATGGTGCAGTAACCCTCTCTACCACAGGAAGCGACTGCCTGGATTTTTTTGCATGTGCAGGAGCTATAAGACGTGAGAGCGAGAACGAGATCACAGAGAGATTTATGCGCGCTTTCACAGAGGACAAGGACATAGCTATGAAGCTTCTGTTCTTTTCAAGGGATGTCAGAGGCGGTTTAGGCGAGAGAAAGGTATTCCGTACTATATTAAAATGGCTGGCAAATACCTCACCTGAATCAGTTAATAAGAATCTCGGCATAGTAGCAGAGTACGGTAGGTACGACGATATGCTCGTACTTTTAGGCACACCTTGCGAGGCTGCTATGCTTGAGCTTATAAAGAAGCAGTTTAACGAGGATATGGCTGCTTTAGGTATCGGCGACGGTGTTTCACTGCTTGCAAAGTGGCTTCCTTCGGTAAATACCTCTTCTTCTGATGCAAAAAAGGCAGCTAGGAAGATAGCAGGGTATTTAGGTCTTAACATGGCCGAATACAGAAAGGCACTTTCTGCCTTAAGAGCCCGTATCAGCATCATAGAGAATAACCTGAGAGAGAAGGACTACAGCTTTGACTACTCAAGGCAGCCTTCTAAGGCTATGTTTAAATACAAGCAGGCCTTTATCCGTAACGACAGGGATAGATATATGTCTTTCCTTGCTGCGGTTAACACTGGTAAAACCGTGCTTAACGCAGAAAATGTATATCCTTATGAGCTGGTTGAGCCTTACCTTGACTACAATGAGTGGGACAGGGACCGTAACTTTATGAGAAAAATCTCTGAGGAGGAGCAGGCAGTTCTTAATGCTACCTGGGCTTCAATGCCTGACTTCGGTTCAAAAGAGGATGCTTTAGCAGTAGTGGATACTTCTGGCTCAATGTACGGCTGGGGCAAGCCTCTTCCCGCAGCGGTCGCACTTTCCTTAGGCCTGTATTTTGCAGAGCATAACAAGGGTGCATATAAAAACCACTTTATAGAGTTTTCCGAGCATCCTCGTCTTATAGAGATAAAGGGCGAGACCTTTGCCGACAGATTAAGGTACGTTGCATCTTTTACCAGAGTTGCAAATACCAATATCGAGGCGGTCTTTGATCTCATATTAAATGCTGCCATAAAGAACAATGTACCTCAGTCACAGCTACCTAAAAAGCTTATCATCATCTCCGATATGGAGTTTGATGCCTGCGTAAGGAATGCGGATATGACCAATTTCCAAAACGCAAAAGCAAGATACAAGGCAGCAGGTTACAAGCTGCCCCAGGTAGTGTTCTGGAACGTTGCTTCCCGAAACAGGCAGCAGCCCGTAACCCAGAACGAGCAGGGTGTTGCTTTGGTATCAGGCTGTACACCCAGACTTTTCTCAATGATAGCAGGCGGAAACCTTTCACCTTACGCTATCATGATGGAGGTCATAAACAGCAAGCGATATGCCGGAATTGTGGCTTAAAAATCATTTGACATTTTGCCTCTTCATGTGCTAATATTATCATGTCTTTTTTCTGTGGTTTTTTACATTATAATATAGGTAGGAAGAGGCATAAAAAATGAAAAAAGTCGGCATCATTATGGGGAGTAAAAGCGATCTTCCCAAGCTTGAAAAGGCAGTAGATATCTTAAAGAGATTTGAAGTTCCCTACGAGATTCATGTATTCTCCGCACACAGAACGCCCTTGGAGGCAAGGGAGTTCTCTGTTAATGCAAGAGAAAACGGATTTGGGGTTATTATAGCCGCTGCCGGTATGGCTGCACATCTTGCAGGAGCCATCGCAGCCAACACCACCATTCCGGTTATCGGGATACCGATAAATGCATCATCTCTTGGCGGAATGGACGCACTTCTCTCTACTGTGCAGATGCCTTCAGGCATTCCTGTAGCTACAGTCGGAATAGACGGAGCTTCCAATGCCGCTTTGCTTGCTATAGAAATTTTATCCTTGTGTGATGACGGCTTAGCTTCTAAGCTTGACGCAGAGCGCAAGGCAAATGCGGAAAAAGTTTTAAATGCAAATTCAGAAGTTGCCATGGGTTAAACCATGACAACTTTTTGATGTTTTATTACAAGTACTTTTAGCGGATTTTTTATCTTTTGTCGGAGGCGAAGCAGACACGTCACCGAAATCTAAGTCTTGTTTTCTAAAAACCATACACCATGTCTGCGGAAAGGGATATACTATGAACAACAGTTTCAGCGAGAGCTACAAGGCAGCCGGTGTTGATATCACGGCAGGTTACAAGGCAGTGGAGCTAATGAAGAGCAGCATTGCCAGGACTAAAACATCCGAAAGTACTCCGGATATCGGCGGTTTCGGAGGATTATTCGTTCCGAATATGGCTGGAATGAAGGAGCCGGTGCTTGTCAGCGGTACTGACGGTGTAGGAACCAAGATAAAGATTGCTTTTCTTATGGACAAGCATGATACTGTGGGTATTGACTGTGTAGCTATGTGCGTGAACGATATCATATGCTGCGGTGCACGCCCCATGTTTTTCCTGGATTATATTGCATGCGGAAAGAACTATCCCGAAAAGATAGCGACCATCGTTTCAGGTGTTGCTGAAGGCTGCGTTCAGGCAGGATGTGCGCTGATAGGCGGTGAAACTGCCGAGCATCCCGGTCTTATGCCGGCAGATGAGTACGATCTTGCAGGCTTCTCGGTCGGAATCGTGGATAAGGAGAAGGTTATCAATACTTCGACTCAGAAGGCAGGAGACGTAGTTATCGCCCTTCCTTCCACAGGCGTTCATTCAAACGGATTTTCACTTGTAAGAAAGATATTTAATATTGAGCACACAAACCTGACCCTTCCTATAGCAGAGCTTGGCGGAAAGGGACTGGGCGAGACACTTCTTACTCCTACCAAGATCTATGTAAAGCCCATCCTGGCTCTTATCGATCAGGTGAATGTAAAGGGTATTTCCCATATCACCGGTGGCGGCTTCTATGAAAATATCCCGAGAAGCATAAAGAAGGGGCTCGGAGCTCGTATCAAGAAGGCAGATGTCCGTATTCTTCCTATTTTCGATCTTTTGGCTAAGGAGGGCAAGGTTGACGAGCATGATATGTTCAACACTTATAACATGGGTGTCGGCATGAGTGTTATCGTAGCTCCCGAGGATGTTGATAAGGCTATTGCCTGCCTTAAGGCAAATGATATTGATGCATATACCATCGGTGAACTGGCTGAGGGTATTGATGGAGTAGAGCTTGTTTAATTGTCTTGACAAAAAGGATGAAAATGCATGAGAAAAACTAAAATTGCCGTCCTCGTTTCGGGCGGGGGCACAAATCTTCAGGCACTGATCGATTCGGAAAAAGCCGGAAAACTGGCACATGGCGAATTATCACTGGTAGTTTCGAGCAAGCCGGGCGTTATGGCATTGGAGAGAGCTGCAAAGGCAGGAATTCCTTCTGTGGTTATTGAGAGAAAAGCATATAAGGATAAGCACTTTTTTGAGGCCGATCTGTTAAAAGCACTTGATAAATACGATATTCAGATGATCGTCCTTGCAGGCTTTATGCTTGTCCTTTCGGCTGATTTTATCAAGCGTTATGAGGACAGGATTATTAACGTTCATCCCGCGCTCATCCCTTCCTTCTGCGGAGACGGGTTTTACGGACTGCATGTTCATGAGGCTGCTCTCAATTATGGAGTTAAGGTTACAGGAGCCACTGTGCATTACGTAAATGAGGTTACCGACGGCGGAAAGATAATCTTACAGAAAGCTGTTGACGTGCTTGACGGAGATACTCCGGAGACCTTACAGAAGCGCGTTATGGTGCAGGCCGAATGGGTGATCCTTCCTAAAGCTTGTGAAATGGTGGCTGAAAAGCTTTGCCTTGATAAAAACAAAGCAGCAGAGCTTTTCGAGGATTACGATTCTAACGGAAAGATACCTTTAAAAACTATCATGGGCCGCGGCAAAGCATGAAAATGCCTTTAATCAGCTTAGGGCTATACTTTTAAATAAACAAGGAGAACAAAAATGTCCGAAGACAGAACAAAATATATATCCCCGCTTTCAACACGTTATGCAAGCGATGATATGCAGTACATTTTCAGCGAGGAGTTCAAATTCCGTACATGGAGAAAGCTCTGGATTTCACTCGCAAAGTCAGAAAAGAAATTAGGACTCAACATTACAGATGAACAGGTAGCTGAGCTTGAGGCACATGCTACGGATATCAATTTTGACGTAGCAAAGGAAAGAGAGAAGATAGTACGTCACGACGTTATGTCCCATGTTTTCGCATACGGACAGCAGTGTCCGAAGGCAGAACCCATCATTCATCTTGGTGCTACCTCCTGCTATGTAACGGACAATACTGATGTTATCGTGCTTAGGGAGGCTTCAAAGCTTGTGCTTAAGAAGGCAGGCCAGGTTATAAAGAACCTTGCAGAGTTTGCTGAAAAGTATAAGGCTCTTCCCTGCTTAGCATATACACATCTTCAGCCCGCACAGTTAACAACTGTAGGAAAGCGTGCTACCTTGTGGCTCAATGAGCTGTTGATGGATGTTGAAAACCTTGAATTCCAGATGGGTAGACTCAAGCTCCTCGGTTCAAAGGGTACTACCGGTACTCAGGCAAGCTTCATGGAGCTCTTCGAGAATGACGAGGCAAAGGTAAAGGAGCTCGAGGCACTTATCGCAGCAGATCTTGGATTTGATGCATGCATGCCTGTTTCCGGCCAGACATATTCTAGAAAGCTTGATTCGTTCTTCTTGAATGTACTTTCAGGATTTGCACAGAGCGCATACAAGTTTACTCAGGACTTAAGAATCCTTCAATCCTTTGAGGAAATGGAGGAGCCTTTCGAAACTACCCAGATTGGTTCGTCCGCTATGCCTTATAAGAGAAATCCTATGAGAAGCGAGCGTATCGATGCCCTGGCAAGATATGTCATTATCGATTCACTCAATCCGGCTATGACTGCAGCTACCCAGATGTTTGAAAGAACCTTGGACGATTCCGCAAACAAGAGGATCAGCGTGGCTGAGGCATTCTTGGCAGTTGACGCAATCTTAAATATTTATATAAACATTTCTTCAGGACTTGTTGTTTATGACAAGGTTATCACCCGCAGAGTTATGGAAAAGCTGCCTTACATGGCTACAGAAAATATCATGATGGAGTCCGTTAAGCGTGGCGGCGACCGCCAGGAGCTTCATGAGAGGCTTCGTGTTCACTCCCATGCTGCTGCCGCTGGCGTTAAGCTCGAGGGCAAGCCCTGCGACCTGATCGACCGTATCGCGGCTGACCCCGCTTTCAAGCTCTCTGATGATGAGCTTCGTGCAAACCTTGACCCTGCAAAGTATACAGGGCGTTCCGTATCACAGGTTGAGGAGTTCTTAAGAGATTTCGTAAAGCCGGTACTTGACAGGATCTACGAGGCACCGGTTGAGAGCGTCCTTAATGTGTAAAGGGGTATTATATGGAGTATTGGGATTTATATGATTCAGAAAGAAAACCTCTCGGCAGAACTCATCTTAGGGGAGATAAGTTTGAGGACGGAGAGTATTATGTTTGCTGCGAGATCTGGGTTGTTAATTCGGAAGGAAAGTTCCTGACTACAAAAAGACATCCCGATAAAAAAGCCGGTAATCAGTGGGAGTTTACAGGTGGCGGAACTCTTGCCGGAGAAACAACCGCAAAATCCGCTGTCCGTGAGCTCTATGAAGAAACAGGTATTTCTGCAGCCGAAGATGAATTAAAACTTATAGCTACCTACGCCCATAAAAACTATTTCCAGGATATCTACGTTTTAAAGAAGGATGTAGATATAAAAGACATCGTTTTACAGCCGACAGAGACTGTAGATGTAAAATGGGCTACTGATGAAGAAATACAGCAAATGATAGCTAACGAGGAA
>JAILGF010000172.1 GCA_024696945.1 Lachnospiraceae bacterium
AGAGCGCATGTATGCAAAAAACGCTTTTGTTAATGGTGTGCCGTCAGCTATAGCCTATGATATCGTTGAGACCGAGGATGGTTATGGCCTGGTATTCGAAATGGCAGGTGCAACGACTGTCAGCAAATATATCATGGAACACCCGGATAAATTACAGGAATATTCCATTAAGCTTGGAGTGCTCCTAAAGACACTAAACAATACTGAGGCTGATCCTGAACGCTATGGGAATATCAAGCAGATTTATCTTGACAGAGCCCGGAAGGCCGGAGAATTCTTTACTGATGATGAAGTAGATCAGATGATCAGAATGATCAATTCTATACCGGAAGGAACCGGTATGATCCATGGTGATTTCCATACCAATAACGTTATGGTTCAATCAGACGGCGAGCTGATACTTATAGATATGGCTGATATCAGCCGCGGCAATCCTATTTATGATATTGGCGGTGCTTTTCTTACTATGTATTTAAGTGGTATGAAAAATCCTGATATTACCCGTGAAGTTATCGGTATTGATTATGAAATGTCAAAACAGGTATGGGGAATAATGCTTTCTACTTATTATGGAACGACAGATCCTGATAAATTGGAAATGATAAGTAAAAAAATCGGAGCATTTGCCCTGCTGCGTATGGGCACAACAGTTGCCTTAGGCGAAAGAGCTAAACAGTCTGCTCCTGGTATAGTCACATTACTCAGGCAAAAACTTTTTCCTAATACCGATGCATTATGCCAATTATTTGCGATGCCGTAGATGACATGTACAAAACTTACCCTTGTCTTACGGAAATTACAATTGACATTACCGGAACGATATGATAGTATTCTATCTGAAAAAACTTGAAAGGTAAAGGTACGGAAATGCTGGTAATGCGTATAAGATAACAATGTTTTTGATGAACACAGAAAGCCTGTAGCTGCACAGGTTTATTTTGGTGTGCATTAAACATTGAATACGCATAGAGTATTTCCTTATATTTTTATATAGGGTTTATTTGCGTAGTCTGTTTTGTGTGCACAAGACAGGCTTTTTTATTTATGGGAAAATATAAAAGGATGAGGAATCAATATGGATAGAAAATATAAAATTACGCAAAACCTTTCCTACTGCCTGAAGGAAACGGCAAAGGGCTGCAGAAAGCTCCCCTATCTCTGTATGGGAGTTGTGCTGGCCAATTGCATTATACCGATAATAACTGCTTTTTTACCGAAGGTTATAATTGAAGAAATCGAGCAGGGAATGGGACTAAAAAGATTATTGATCATAACGGGCACTTTGGCTTTGGGCCTTGCTTTAGCCCAGACCATACAGAAATATCTCGAGCGCCTGGTCTATTGGAATAAGTTTAAGATGAACACACACTTTTTAAGAAAAGTAACCAAAAAGGCGCTCACTACCGATTATAGGAATCAGGAAAATGAGCATTTCAGGGAGCTGCAGACTGAGAGCTTTTCGAGTTGTAACGGGAACTTTTCCGGGTTCATACAGACATATGATGCGATAATAATGTTTTTTTCAAATTTTCTTGGGTTTGTGGCATTCGCAGGTATCCTTTTTACACTTAATGTCTGGGTTATTCTGTTTTTGTGCTTTACTACATCGGTGAGCTTTCTGCTAAACCGTAAGGTACTTAAATGGGCAGAAAAAAATATGGATGAAAAAACCGGATATGAACATGGTATGCAGTATATTATTGAGACTTCAAATGATACGGCTGCAGCAAAAGACATAAGATTATACAACATGAAGGTCTGGCTTGATAAACGATATAACAGGTATATGGAGGGACTTCTTAGATGGTATGGACGATATACCGCAAAGCTGTTCGGCGTATCGGCAGTGGACAGCGGTATGTCACTCATTAGGGAAGGTGTGGTTTATCTTTACCTGTTATATCTGGTTTTTAAGGGAGATATTTCCGTGGCAGAATTCGTGCTGTATTTTAATGTGGTGGCGGGTTTTTCGACTTGGCTCGGAAGCTTACTGGGCCAGATAAATGTCCTTGGCAGATTAAATATTTCCATGAACCGGTTCAGAACCTATTTAGAGTATCCTGAAGTTTATAAAAGAGAAGACGGTGAAGATATCAGGGCTGATAAAAATCCGAGAGTTATTGAATTAAAAAATGTAAGCTTCAGGTATTCGGAGGATGGTGATGATATAATAAAGGACTTTAATCTTAAGATAGCTCCCGGTGAGCATCTGGCTGTAGTGGGACTTAACGGAGCAGGAAAGACTACAATGGTAAAGCTTATCATGGGGCTGACCGAACCCGGTGAAGGTACAGTCTGCTACGATGGCAGAGATGTCAGGGAATATAACCGTGATAAATATTATGAGATATTTGGAGCAGTTCTGCAGGATCACTCAATACTTCCCGTAACTATATCTGAGATCGTGGCCGAAAATGACGGTAGTTCTGTTGACCGTCAAAAAGTTATGGAGTGCCTGAAAGCGGCAGGACTTAAAGAAAAGACGGACTCTCTCGACAAAAGTATAAATTCCAAGTATGATAAGACTTTCTGGGACGATGGCATATCATTATCGGGAGGAGAGCAGCAAAAGCTTTTGCTTGCAAGAGCACTGTACAGGAATTCACCTGTAGTTGTACTTGATGAGCCGACGGCTGCACTTGACCCCATATCCGAAAATCGTTTGTATGAGACTTATAATGAAATGACGAAGGGAAAGACTACGATTTTTATTTCTCACAGATTGGCATCTACCAGATTTTGCAACCGTATAATCCTGATCGAGGACGGAAGAATACTAGAGGAAGGAACTCACGAAGAGCTTTTAGGTAAAAAAGGCAGATATTACGAGCTGTACGAGACTCAGGCAAAGTATTACCGGGATGGAGCCGGTGGAATATCGTCGGAAGAAAATATACCTGATACATCAAAAGCTGAAAATGAGAGGTGAGGACGAATGACTCTTAAAAAACGCATAGAAAACACCGGACGCGGATACAGGATACTTAATGAATACTGCCCGGGACTTATCAGATCAAAAGTGTTAACAAGCATAGCAGACACAACAGCTCCGTTTATAACCATCTGGTTTTCCGCAAGGATCATAAATGAGATAAGCGGTGACAGAAATATAACGAGACTTTCCATATATGTCATCCTTACCATCACTATCGGATTTATCCTTTCGATGATCAAAAATGCCATGGAGAAAAAGGCAAGTGAAAAAGAATCACGTATGTGGATATTTTTCCAAAAGGTTTTCTCTGACAAGCAGATGGATATGGATTTTGTGGATCTGGAAAATCCCGAAATACACAAGAAAAAACAAAAAGCTGAAGAAAATCTCTTTATGTTCGGAAACGGACTTGCACAGCTGGTATGGGATACTACGGGTCTCGTAAATGTATTTATCGGGATCGCCGCATCCGTCGCTCTGACTGTTTCGTTCTTTACATCAAAGTCCGGGAATGCGGTAATGGATTCATACCTTTGGATAGCATTTCTGGCGGTACTTGTCATATTGTCAGGTATCATCACATCCAAGCTTAAGTCTAAGGAACAGAAGATCTTTGAAAAATGGACTGATAGCAACGTATGGTTTAACAGAGCCTTTATGTTTTACGGACATGAGCTCTATGCCGATACGTCGAGGGCAAAGGACGTAAGGATATACCGTCAGGACAGGATCGCCGACAGGGAGATGTGTAAGCTGCAGGAGAACAACGAGAAGGATAACGGATATTTAAAAACCATGAGTTCCTGCCAAAGCAGACTTACTTCCCTTAGGGGGATCTGCGCCTGCATTTGTTATTGTCTTGTAGTTGCCAAAGCCGGACTTGGCGCATTTGCGGTCGGAAGCATCGTACAATATGTCGGAGCACTTATAAAGCTTATCAAAAGCTTCGGAAACCTTTCTGATGTTATTTCAGAAAATAAGATATACACCGAACATCTTGATAATCTTTATGAATATCTTGATCTTCCGAACAGGAAAAATGAAGGACATGTCCATATCGATAAAGACATGTTAAAAGAAGAATGCGAGATAGAATTTAAGAACGTATCCTTTAAATATCCGGGTACGAAAACTTACGTGCTTAAAAACATAAATACGAAATTTAAAACAGGTAAAAAACAGGCCTTCGTAGGCGCAAACGGAGCCGGGAAAACCACGTTTATAAAGTTATTGTGCAGACTGTATGACCCAACCGAAGGTGAGATCCTGTTAAACGGACGGAATATCCGGGATTATGATTATAAGGAGTATTTGAAGGTATTTTCCTTTGTCTTTCAGGACTTTAAGCTTCTTGCTTTCCCGCTTGGAGAAAATATAGCTGCCGATACCGAACCGGACGAAGAAAAAGTTTTAGATTCCGTAAATAAAGCATCATTATTTGAAAGAGTTAAAAATATGCCCGAAGGAATATATACCTATCTATATAAGGAGGTATCTGAAAAAGGAGTACAGATATCCGGTGGCGAAGCACAGAAGATCGCGCTTGCAAGAGCCCTGTATAAGGATTCTCCGATCATCGTGCTCGATGAGCCCACAGCGGCACTTGACCCTAAAGCGGAGGAAGAGGTATTTAAGAACTTCAGTACCATCACGGAAGATAAAACCGCCATATATATAAGCCACCGTCTTTCATCCTGCAGGTTCTGTGATGAGATCACGGTATTTGACAAGGGAGAGATAGTGCAGAAGGGCGATCACGGGAGTCTGTTAAAAGATACTTTCGGGAAATATGCCGAGCTGTGGAATGCCCAGGCTAAATATTATCAAAATGCGTGATACCGGATATCTTAACACGATTTTAACACTGTCATACACAATCTTAACATCACCTTTATTACCTTTATGATAAAATCAGACTATCGTTAATCATAGGGGTATAAAGAATGTTTAAAAAACCAAACGGCGGCAGGAAACATATGTCCTCATTTCAGGTCATTATCGTAAGCTTCATATGTATGATAATGATAGGAACACTGCTTTTGATGCTGCCGATATCTTCTGTGCATGGAAAGATGACTTCATTTTCCGATGCAATGTTTACCGCCGTATCCGCCACCTGTGTGACAGGACTTGTGGTGGTGGATACGGCGACATATTGGTCGATGTTCGGCCAAGCGGTGATCCTCATGCTCATCCAGATAGGAGGCATGGGTGTCATAACTATCGGACTTGCTATCATAAGCGCTTCAGGTAAAAAGATCGGCTTGTGGCAGCGGAGTACCATGCAGGAATCCATATCCGCTCCGCAGGTAGGA
>JAILGF010000183.1 GCA_024696945.1 Lachnospiraceae bacterium
AAACAGTGAGCTGGAACTTGCATATGCTGATTGTATACTCCCTTTGACAGATTATAAGGTATTATCGGATGATGGAAGAGTAGTATTTGATAATTCGACATATTCATTTTTTGATCAAAAAACAGCTGCAGATACTGTAAATCCAAGTTTGTGGATAAATGGAAAATCCAATTATGCTGCCGGTGTGTTTGAAGTGTTAAAGGATAAGATATATCAGGTCAGAGGACTTGACATTGCGAATTTTACCGTTGTAAGGAGTAAAACCGGGTGGATAGTATTGGATACTACTTCATTTCCGGAGGTAGCGGCTGACTCCATCAAATTGCTTGAGAAAGCGCTAAATGAACCTGTAAAAGACAGGATTAGGGCAATAATAATCAGCCATTCTCACGGGGATCATTTTGGAGGAATCGCCGGTGCTGTAGAGGAGGAGAAAGTAGGTAAGATTTCAGAAGGGAAAATACCTGTAATAGTGCCTGTAGGATTCGATGAAGAAACTGTAAAGGAAAATGTTTTTGCCGGATTTGCTATGAGCGTACGTGCAAGATATCAATTTGGCGTAGGTATTCCGGCAGGCGTAACGGGAAAAGTTTCTGCAGGTATAGGTATTCCGGGTGGTAGCAGTCGCTTTTCATATATACGTCCAACAGAATTTATTAAGGAAGACACGGTATTAAATATTGATGGCTTGGATGTTGAATTTCAACTGACACCGGGAACTGAAGCTCCTGCAGAGATGAATAATTATTTTCCGGAATATCGTGCTTTCTGGGCTGCAGAAAACTGTTCAGGTTCTCTCCATAATCTGTATCCGATACGTGGAGCACAATTAAGAGATGCGGCCGCATGGTGGAGATTTACAGAGATAGCACTTGAGAAATATGGTGTAAAATCCGATGTAGTTTTTCAGGCACATAATCATCATCACAGGAATACTTCTGATAGTCCTACTGCTGTTGTAGATTATCTCAGAAACAACGCAGCTCTTTATAAAATCATACATGACAGCACACTTTTATATGCCAATATAGGCAAAACTGCAAAGCAGGCGGCAAAGCTTGTAAAAATACCCGAAAAACTCAAGAAAGCCTGGTATGTCAGACCTTATTACGGCTCTTTAGAAATAAACTCACGTGCGGTATATACTAAGTATCTTGGTTTTTGGAACGGAGATCCAAATGAGATAAATCCCCTGACAGAGGAGGAAGAGGCGAAACTATTTTTGAGATACGTCGGATCTGCCGAAAAAGTTTTAGAGATTGCCGAAGAAGATTTTGCCAACGGCAGATATGAGGAGGCAGCTAAAGCCGCGGGGTATGTGGTTTTCGCTGATCCCGAAAATGAACATGCGCGTTTACTGGAAGCCGATGCATTTGAACAGCTTGGGTACAGTGCCGAATCAAGTGTGTGGAGAAATGCCTACCTGAGCGGGGCAAGTGATTTAAGAAAACACAGTCGGGATGATCGTAACAAAAGGATAATAGCAAAGGGTGACCTTGTTGCAAAGCTTACGCCTCGCATGCTTTTAGATTATCTGGGAATAGTGATTAACAGTGATGCAATTGCAGATGAAAATAGGAAATTCCGCCTTATTGTCGTGGATCCCTTAAAGGATGGGGAGGCAGAATATAAGGGGAAAAAAGTAAAGAAGGTATCTGAGTTTTCGGTACACATATATTATGGAGCATTTCTATACTATGAGGGTGCTACAGATGAGGAACTTCCTATAGTGACTGTTCCGGAAAATAAATTTCCGCTTATAGTAGATAAAGGGAGCGAGGCAATCTTTGATGAGATTGAGACGGATATTCCTGAGGTAATTAAAATAATCAGAAATGCAGGGGTTAATATCAGGGAAAAAGCAAGCTTCCCTATGATAGAGCCCAATAGAGTAGTCTTATAATTCCTAAACCTTATAAATGACATGTAAACGAAGTCATCGGAGAAATCCGGTGGCTTTGTTTATTGTCCGGACTCTGTTATCAATAAGATTGATAACGATGCATCAATTCTAAGAATTTTACATTAGATATAATTAATTGTATTATCAACACATATTTGAAAGAAAGATCAGGGTAAAAAAAGAAAAGGAACTGCAGACTATGTATATTGAACTAAAAAATATAAATAAAATATTTGGAGATGTAAAGGCTTCCGATAATGTAAGCTTTGGAATTGAGAAAGGTAGGCTTATAGGCTTGCTGGGGCCGAGCGGCAGTGGAAAAACTACAATATTGCGAATGCTTGCCGGACTTGAAAAACAGGATTCGGGCGATATATTTATAGACGGGAAAAATGTTAATGATCTTTCGCCGGATCAAAGAGGTATAGGATTTGTTTTTCAGAATTACGCATTGTTCCCTTATCTGACAGTATTTGATAATATTGCTTACGGATTGAAAATACAGAAAAAAGAAAAAGAGTATATAAAAAACAGAGTTAAAGAATTATTGGAATTGGTCGGACTTCCGGGAGTGGAGAAAAGGTATCCTGATCAGTTGAGCGGGGGGCAAAGACAGCGTATAGCTTTAGCGAGAGCACTTGCACCCAGTCCCGAACTACTGCTCTTAGATGAGCCTTTTGCCGCCATAGATGCAAAAGTAAGAAAAGAATTAAGAACCTGGCTGCGAGAAACGATAGACAAGATCGGTATTACAAGTATATTTGTAACCCATGATCAGGATGAAGCTATAGAGGTTACTGATGAAATTGTTATAACCAATAAAGGCAGAGTTGAACAGGTTGGTAGTCCTTCAGAAATATATTTAAATCCTATTACACCATTCGTAGCCAGATTCATCGGGCAGTCAGATGTAATAGAGCACTACAGTAAGCTTAAAGGATTTGAGCATGTAAAAGGAAAACATAATGCTGTTGTCAGACCCGAGTTTGTTGAAATACATAAATTTACCGATAATAAACATCATGATTTTGAAAGTTCTATGGAAGATGGTGTGGTAACAGGTATCTACTTTAGAGGTTCCGGATATGAAGTACATGCAGATATTGGCGGAACTAATATCATCGGCAGAATCCCTCTTACCGGAACAAAGATAGTTAAAGGTGATAATGTAAAGGTTTTGATAAAACAGATATATGCTTTTGAT
>JAILGF010000218.1 GCA_024696945.1 Lachnospiraceae bacterium
AATCGGTTTCAATATTCCACTTTTCAATCTTGACTATCTCTTTAATTCCTCCCGGAATTGCTTCATATTTTGCCGGATCAGTCAAACCTGTCTCTTCCCATTTCTCTTTCGGAACAATTATTGCATTTTCACCTGTCATAGGTGTTCCTTTAGGAAGGATGATTTCACCTTCAGGAGTATATTTTTCTACTAACTCTACAGCTGCTTCATCACCTTTTATTGGCTTAGTGAACAACAATGCCCCTATCCCGATTCCTGCAATCAATGCCAAAACTGCTACACCTATAGAAAACTTATTCAATTTCATAACAATCCCCTTCCTACTGTTATAGGTTTTCTCGCCACTTGAATTACCTGCATTATTCATACGTAATGAACCGACCTCCTCCAGATAGCTGTCTTCTACATCCTCCATAAAGTCCAGCAGATCTCCTTTCTTCATATCTCAAAACCCTCCTTTTCCAAAAAGATCTTCAATTCCTTTCTGAGACGGAACAGTGTGCTTTTTGCCTTTCCTTCACTGATTCCGCAATAAGCAGCTACATCCTTTAAGGAATCATAATAATAGTACCGGCCTATAAACAGACTCCGCTTCTCCTTTGAAAGTGTGCCCAGGAACCTGTTAATAGCTCCATTCAACAGTTTCTTATCCAATTCTGTCTCAGGCGTTACCCCTCCAAATACGGTTTCTTCGATTTCTTCCAATGAAGATATACATTCGGCAGGAATCCGTTTTTGGCGGTTACGGTTTCTTAATCTGTCTATGCTGATACGTTTAGTCAGTTTCACCAGGAATGCCTGAAGACATCCCTCATAGATATTTGATGCCGCATTCCACGCCTCCAAAAACACATCGTCCAGGCATTCTTCCGCATCCTCATGATTACCTAATATCTGAATAGATATCTTATACAGATAATTATGATATTTTTCCTTGGTAGCTGCTATTGCCTTTTCATCTTTATCAGCATACAGCTTTACAATTTCATCATCAGACATTTTTATGTCCTCTCTGTCTTTTTGAGGTCCTCACTATATATATCGACAAATATCTGCCGCGGTTTCATTTTTACTAAATATTCTACAGGAAAGAAGTTAAGACAAAGGGCAGTTCCGCATCACCATGTTTTGGCTATACAGAACTGCCCTTCTTTCTCCTTTTGTCTTTTCTTAACTTTATTTCATTTTGTTGAGTTTCTCACGGTACTCCTCTACTTCCGCATCACTTACAAAACCTGCCACAAACCCATCAATCACTTCTCCTTCACAGTTATACAAAGGTATAATATGCCCTGTTCCAACTTTTTGGGTCCATTCTAAAGCCTCTTCTATGGTATTATGTGTCGGAGCCAATTCGTCTTCGCTAACATATCCTAAGTTTCCATTTATACCCTTTGCAGGGATTAAATCCGCGTGAAGCAGTGGATCTCCATATGTTTGTCCGGCTTTGTTTGTATTAAGCTCTTCTGCATTACATATATCATACTCTGTAATACCCTCTTGTTTTAGCCTCATATCCAAGGCTTCAATCTGTTCAGGAGTATAGTTTGCATTTTTTACTTTATCATACAGATTCTTGGACACCTCAAATACGTCGTAGCATTCTCTTAAGGCACGAACTTCCCCATTCTGATCCATAACGCAAAGGAACGGATATACATACTCATATTTTACATAACTTTCATGCCTGCCGTCAGGTCTGACAAACCCATACATTCTTGCAATGTATGCTAAATCTTCTTTATCTAAATAACAGATTTTTCCATTATTCGCTTCATCCTTTGCCTGTACTATTATCTTACAGTCATCAGATAGTTTATATCTCTTCTTTTCACCCAAATAGTCGGCTTTTTCTTCATATGGGAAACAATGATAATCTTCACAGATAATATCTCCGTCATCCATAGCATATATAACTACATAGAATGAATCATAAGGATTATCCAATCTCATCTGGAACTTATCAGGAGCATTTTCCTTTCTGCTGTACTCAACATTGGTCAGATCTGAAGTTGCATCAATAGCATCCACCTGATATGCTTTGGGATTAATCCTAAGTATTTGCTCCTTGTATTCATCTAACAATGAATAACATCCTGAAAATGCATTATCTTCAATTCCTTCTCCGGAATCAAGAATTTTTTCTGAAAGTGTAACCTTTAACAAACTCTTACAATTCATAAAAGCACGTGTTCCGATCTTTTCCAAAGTTGACGGACACAGCACATATGTCAGTGAACTACAACTCTTAAACGCATATTTACCTATCTCAACCAGTCCATCCGGCATATCTATTCGTCTTAAATTAGTGCATAACTCAAAGGCATCTGTTCCAATCGATTTTACAGAAGACGGAAGTTCAACGACCTTTATCTGCGTACATCCTAAAAAAGCTCGCTCCTCAATACGCTCTACACCTTCCGGCAATGTGAGTTTTCCGGTACTTTCATCAAAATAATCTTTGTATAACTCCAAGCCATATCCGTTTTTCTGTTTTGACTCAGGGATATCATTATCAGTATTAATAATTTCCTCAATCAATCCTATTTCATTCTGTTCTTCTTCCAGTACCTCACTTTCAGCATTTGCATCCTTTGGTGTCAGGAAGAATACAAGGCACAGTACTGCGACTATACCGGCTGCAACTGATATCCATATTGTTTTCTTTTTGTATTTCATAATGTTC
>JAILGF010000069.1 GCA_024696945.1 Lachnospiraceae bacterium
AAAAGAGCCTTTCGGCTCTTTATAATAATATATTTAAGTATATTTAGTATGTTAAAATGGCATTGTATCAGGGTTTCCTGACAGACCTACGCAGCCTGTAAGTCCTGCTATCAGCTGTACATCTGCTTCTTCAAGTTCAAAATCAAATACTTTAAGGTTTTCCTCAATCCTTGAAGGTGTAACCGACTTCGGCAGAGGCAGATACCCTCTCTGAAGGCTCCAGCGAATACATATCTGAGCTATGCTCCTACCATATTTATCTGCAAGCTTCTTCATCTCGGGTACATCAAATATCTTACCTGTTCCAAGAGGACTATATGCTTCAAGAATCATCCCCTGTGATCTGCAGTACTCAACGGTCTCATCCTGGGTCTCACCCGGACACAGCCTGATCTGATTTACCATAGGTTTAATCTTTGCAGTTTTAAGGAGTGCTTCAATATGATGCTTTCTGAAGTTACTTATGCCTATAGCACGAATCTTTCCGGCCTCATAAAGCTCTTCCATGGCTTTCCAGCTTTCAGCATTTGCCTTCTCCCAATGATCCCTGAAAGGTGCAGGATTAGGCCAATGTATCAGGAACAGATCTACATAATCAGTCCCCAGTTGTCTTAAGGATTCTTCAAACGAACTCATAACGAGGTCATAACTATGACTGTTATTCCAAAGCTTTGTAGTGATAAAGAGTTTCTTTCTGTCTACTCCACTCTCTTTAATGCCATATTTTACACAGTCCTCATTCCTGTATGCCTGAGCTGTATCAATGTGAGTATAGCCTGCTTCGATAGCGCTTTTAACAGCCTTTACACCCACGTCCCCATCAGGTGTCTGCCACATTCCAAATCCTATGCACGGAATCTCAACTCCATTAGAAAGTTTGTAAGTATCATTCTGGTTTGTCATCATATGTACCTTGCGCAAGCATGGTGCCCATCGGTGACGTGCTTGCCGCGGCACCGATGAAAGTTTGAAGGTATTTCCTTCAAACTTTTTATCCTCCTCCGATAATAATACAGTTTTTCTCTGTATGTTTATGCTAACACAAAATGATTTGTATTATCAATAGTACGAAGCCGTATTATCTTGTAATCTCACCTATTTTTCTTTTTACTCTCTATCTTTTAGTATCTCTGCAGGAGTGATTCTATTGATCTTTCTTAAAAGCAGTGCATTAACTGCAAAATATATTGCTAAAAGTCCGACATATATTCCGGCGTATAACATCCATGGATAATGTAGGTTCATAGAGCAGGCTACGTTCGCAATAAACGACGGATATATCGAATCGATTATCAGTTTTGCCAGAGGAATTGTTATTATCCCACCTATAGCAACTATGGCAGTGTTTCCATTCAGATACAGTTTTCTAACTTCATTAGAACGGTATCCGAATATCTTAATCAGCGCAATACCCATGGCAGATCTATCAATCATGACCGCCATCATAAGGTACATAACTACACAGCAGATAACTATACCCGCACTGATAAGTGTTACCGTCAGTGACATCATGATATCAAGGAATACTGCGGAGGAGTGCTCTATATCCTCTTTTGTGGTTACGGAATATAGTCTGCCCTCTTCTATATCAAGCTTTTCATCTGAATAGAGAACATTGATATAATCTTCATCCTCTCCAAACAGCTCTCTCATGGAACTGATATCCATAAACACGGTGAAACCCACTGAATAATCACTGATTCCGATAATGGTAAATGTATAATTCAGATCCATAGTTTTGTCTTCCAATGTGATCTTGTCTCCCACTTTGTAGCCATATCTCTGAACAAGCGAAGTATTGATCACGGCCTTATTTTTCCCCTTCTCGGGATTGGCATCGAAGTACCTGCTTGTGCCATCAATACCGATCACCGATACATCCTGATTGTAACCTTCGCAATCTATGGAGAGACTTTTCAGATATGAGGCTTCGGCTTTGTCCGGAGGCGTTTCCATAGGATATTTTAATACATACATATAGTTATATTTTGTATCCCTTACATTATCATCCCTTACATTTGAACACAATACATAAGTATTAATACCAAGGACAATTACCATAAGTGTGATCAGCATACCTATTAGTATTATAATGGCTGACCTTGTCTCTCTAAGGAGTTGTCTTACCGCAAACAGTTTTGTAAAGCTCTTTATCTTAAGGTTATATGCTTTTAATTTTCCATTCTTCTGTTCATTTCTAAGCAATGAAAGAGCAGTACGGTTCAATTTTCCGTTTATGGTTATCAGATTTACTATCAATGAGATAACAGGAGGCAGTACCAGTCCATACAGTATAAGGTATGCAGGATGTACCATATCAAACTCAGGTATTGAGAAATAATCATATGTACTCTGAGCCATCATGGTTATGCCGATGGGTGTAAATGCCAATATGCAACCAATACCACCGGCTAGGAATGAAATAATAGTCGGAAGCATTACATAATGTCTGAGCAAGTCGTTTTTCTTAACACCCATGGAATACAAGGCCCCTATAACACTCTGTTCTCCCTCTATCTGATGGACTATGAATACTGATATTACATATGCAAACAATATGAGGACTATGATACCGGCCACAAGTCCTACGCGCTTATCCATGATGACATCACCGGCTGCAGCTGCAATCCTGATGTTTTCATCTGCTTTTACGAACTCCGTCAGATTATCCAATTTTACTTCAAATACTTCATCTATCAGTTTTTCTGTCTCGGTTTTAAACTCTTTCATACCATCATCGAGTTCAACCGTACCATCATAAAGACCTCCATCATCCATACCAAATGCAGCGAGTCCATTTTTCATCTTTTCGGCTCCGTTTTTTACCTTTTCGGTACCATCTGATAGTTTTTCAATAGCGTCGTTAAATTCCTTTTTCTTATCAAGAGCTTCGCCTATTGTCTCGCGGAAATATTCGTCTTCTACTTTTTCATAATCAAAATCTAGAGCTTTTATTTTTTCTTTCAGATCATCAGCACTTTCTTCTCCGAGCCTGAAAGCATATGTATAACTCTCGGTTTTATCGGATATTGATCTTATGTACTCATATGTATCCGCAGATACGAATATAACTCCAAACTTTTCAGAATCTACAGCCGGACTGGCAAATGTCTTTAATGCAGCATCATAGTCGGGTACGGAACCGATACCCACTATTTTTACATTTACCCCTGATACAGAGAGTGTATCTCCAATTTTAATATTGTTGACTGATGCATGATTTTTTTCTATAACTGCTTCATGATTACCTGTATTTTCTGCATTTGGTAATCTTCCTTCATCAAGTGTGATCAGGTCAACCTTTTCTCTGGTTTTAAAAACTCTAAGTACTGACCCGCTTGAGCTGTCGGCATCAAAGCTAAACATTCTCTCTATAACAGTACCTTTATCCGAAAGCTTATCAAGCTCACTGTCAGTCAATGGGATAAATACGGAAAATTGTCCGTCCTCGACCATGTTTTTACTTTTTGCTTCCTCCGTACCGATAAGCACTAACTCGGAAGATCCTACTATGCTGACTACAAGATATATGCCTAAAATAATCATCAGCATCAAGGCCAAATATCTTCCAACATTTGATTTTAAATCCCGAAGGATTCTTTTATTCAAAACACTATTCATGTCTATTTCTCCATTTACAAGATTCTTCGCTACGCTCAGAATGACATAATAATCTGTTCATTCTCTATCTTACTTTACAGATCCTCCAGTTCAGCCGCAGGCACTCTGGTTTCGTTTTCGTAATCCTTAGTAATCAGGCCGTCTTTTAGAAATATTACTTTGTGAACCATATTTTTTATTGAATTGTTATGGGTTACTATCAGCATTGTTGTATTATACTTTGCATTTATCTTTTCAAGCAGCATAAGAATATCCCTTGAAGTTTTTGAGTCAAGTGCTCCGGTCGGCTCATCGCACAGCAGAAGCTTTGGATTTTTTATCAAGGCTCTTGCTATGGCACATCTCTGCTGCTGTCCTCCCGAAAGCTGTGAAGGGAACTTATTCTGATGCTCGGTAAGTCCCAGTGTCTCAAGCAGTTCATCCATATCCAGAGGATTCTGTGAGATATATTCACATATCCTGATATTTTCTCTTACTGTAAGATTGGGCACAAGATTATAAAACTGGAATATAAATCCAAGACTTTCTCTTCTGTAGTCGGCAAGTTTTTTGGGGGTTAACCCGAATATCTCCTTTCCATCCACCTTTACTGAGCCGGAATCCATATTGTCAAGCCCTCCTATGCAATTAAGGAGTGTTGATTTCCCGGAACCGCTGGTGCCCTGTATAACACACATCTGCCCTTTTTCCACACCGGTGCTGACACCTTTTAATACCTGGATATAACTGCCATCCTGACCATAACT
>JAILGF010000072.1 GCA_024696945.1 Lachnospiraceae bacterium
TCAGAAGGGTAATGCTCCCGAGGAAAGAAAGCTTCAGAGGCTTTTCAGAAACGAAACAGCTTCCAGACTTATCAAGCGTTGTAATGACTTCGGTGCCGGCGGAGTATCCGTTGCCATAGGCGAACTTGCAGACGGTCTTGATATCGACCTTAATGCAGTACCCAAGAAATACGACGGTCTTGACGGAACAGAGCTTGCCATCTCCGAGTCACAGG
This sequence comes from Lachnospiraceae bacterium, assembly GCA_024696945.1. Taxonomy (GTDB): domain Bacteria; phylum Bacillota; class Clostridia; order Lachnospirales; family Lachnospiraceae; genus RUG11977. The sequence goes on from JAILGF010000072.1 coordinate 216, forward strand.
AGAGAATGGCGGTAGTAGTTGCCGCTGAGGATAAAGAGAAATTCATGGCTCTGTGTGCAGCTGAAAACCTTGAAGCTACTCATGTTGCTACCGTTACCGAGGAAAAGCGCTTACGCATGCATTGGAACGGTGCTACCATCGTTGATATCTCACGTGAGTTCCTTAATTCAAACGGTGCAGAAAAGCATATCAATATTGAAACCGCTGCAAAGGCAGATTTTGAAAAGACCTATCCTCTTTATACAAAGGAGAGCCTGACAAATCCTGCTATCAAGCCTGTTGATTTAACAGCGGACCCTGAAAAGTTATCATTTACAGAAAAATATAATACTCTTGCAGGCGACCTTAATGTCTGCTCAAAGCAGGGCCTTTCAGAGCGTTTTGACTCCACCATCGGTGCAGGTACAGTGCTTATGCCTTTCGGCGGCAAGAACCAGATAACACCTATCCAGACTATGGTTCAGAAGATTTCCGTTGAGAAGAAGCATACCAATACCTGTTCACTCATGTCCTGGGGTTACAATCCTTTCATCACTGAGAAGTCACCTTATCATGGTTCATATTTAGCAGTTACTGAGTCCATTGCAAAGCTTATTGCTACAGGTGCTGAGTACAAGGATATATATCTTACATTCCAGGAGTTCTTTGAGAAGCCCATGAAGGAAAGCAAGCGCTGGGGCAAGCCTTTATGTGCACTGCTCGGAGCATTAAAGGCTCAGCTTGATTACGAGGCAGCAGCCATCGGCGGAAAGGACTCCATGAGCGGATCCTTTGAAAAGCTTGATGTTCCTCCTACACTTGTAAGCTTCGCAGTAACCACAACCAAAATCGGGAATATCATCTCACCTGAATTCAAGGCTCCTTTAAACAATGTTTACCTCTTAGAGCCCGAAAGAGATGAAAACGGAATCCCTACACCCGATTCCATGAAGAAGAATTTCGAGATCATCCACAAGTGCAATCAGATGGCAGGCATCAAGGCTATGTATACTCCAGGCATCGGCGGTATCGCAGAAGCTGTTATGAAGATGTGCTTCGGTAACAGCATCGGATTCAGATATGCAGATTCAATTACCGAAAAGGATATCTTCTCATACAGCTACGGTTCATTTATTATAGAAGTAAGTGATGCTATCGAGAGAAAGAACCTTGTTTCAGAGCTTACCGAAAATGCAAGGATCTTAGGACGTACAGAGGAAGAGGCAACCATTTTCTTTGGAAATGAAAAGATTGCTCTTGATGATCTTCTGAAAGTATATAACGGTAAATTAGAGCCCGTATTCCCTATGGAGACTGCTTCTGTAGAGAAGAAGACTTATGAAAAGTTAGATTATAATAAGGACTTTACAAGGATCAGCTACTCAGGTCCCGCACTTAACGGTGCTAAGCCTAAGATCCTTATCCCCGCATTCCCCGGAACAAACTGCGAGTTTGATTCTGCAAAGGCTGCAAGGGATGCCGGATTTGAGCCTGAGATCATAGTAATAAAGAACCTGACAGCTGAAGCGATTACCGATTCCGTTAATTACTTTGCAGATGCTGCTAAAACAGCTCAGGGAATCTTCCTTCCCGGCGGATTCTCCGGCGGTGACGAGCCCGACGGTTCAGCTAAGTTCATCATTGCATTCCTTCGTAACCCCAAGGTTACTGAGGCTGTTGAGAACCTGCTATACAAGAACGACGGACTTATGTGCGGTATCTGTAACGGCTTCCAGGCACTCTTAAAGTCAGGCCTGCTGCCTTACGGTCACATCATCGAAACTGATGAGAACAGCGCTACACTTACCTTCAACACCATCGGCCGCCACCAGTCAAAGCAGGTACGCACACGTATTTGTTCAACTAAGTCTCCTTGGCTGTCGCTGGCTAAGGTTGGAGATATTTACAATGTTCCTATCTCACATGGTGAGGGACGTTTCTTCTGTGATGAGGCTCAGATTAAGAAGCTCGCTGAAAACGGACAGATCGCTACCCAGTATGTAGACCTTGCAGGCAATCCTACAAGTGATATAGCGTTTAACCCGAACAATTCTGCATTCGCAATTGAGGGTATTACCTCTCCTGATGGCAGGATCTTCGGTAAGATGGGACACTCCGAGCGTTACGATAAGGGCCTGTACAAGAACGTAGCCGGAAACTATGAGATCAACATGTTTAAGGCTGCTGCTAATTACTTCAAAAACTAACAATTAATCGGCATTTAAAAAGCCTCCCGGATGTTGTTTCCGGGAGGCTTTAATTTAGTGGGGTCAGACCCAATTTAGTGGGGTCAGACCCCATTTTGGGCATTATAAGCTTCAATTTCTGCTTGCTCCGCATTATATTCGGCTGCCTGCTTAGCCTTTATAACTTCAACCTTTTCAAGGACTTCTTTTATATCCATCCTGGCAAATAATATTTCAGTTTTTTCGGTAACCTTGGTCCCGGAAGGATAAAGCCCGAACTCGCCTAAGGTATCATATTCCCTTGAAGGTACATTCAACTGCTTTAATATGTTTTCCGAAGTATCCGGTAAAAAAGCTTTTAGCAGTTCAGCACCGATGCTGATACTTTCTGTCAGATTGTATAAAACCTCCTTCAGCCTGTCTTTCTTAGCCTCATCCTTGGCCAATATCCACGGGGTGGTCTCATCGATATACTTGTTACAGCGTTTGAAGAGATTAAAGATTTCTGTAATGGCATCTGCCACATGGAGTCCTTCCATATCAGACTCCACCGCTGCCTTTATCCCGGTAACTACTGAGAGCAGGTCATCATCTATACTCTCCTTGCCCCCTGTTCTTTCAACCATGCCATCGAAATACTTGTTTGTCATGGAAATTGTCCTGTTCACCAGATTCCCCAGTACATTTGCCAGGTCGGAATTTAGCCGTTCCACAACTAACTCCCAAGTGATCACTCCGTCATTTTCAAAAGGCATCTCGTGAAGTACAAAATATCTTACGACATCGATGCCGAAAAGGGAGATTAGGTCGTCCGCATAGATTACATTGCCCTTTGACTTGCTCATCTTTTCACCACCCTGAAGGAGCCAGGGATGTCCAAATATCTGCTTCGGAAGCGGTTCTCCCAGAGCCATCAGCCATATCGGCCAGTAAATGGTATGGAATCTTATGATATCTTTTCCTATCAGATGAAGGTCCGCAGGCCAGAACTTCGCATATTTTTCATCACTGTTTCCATCCACATTATAACCTAAGCCTGTGATATAATTAGTCAAGGCATCCATCCATACAAAGATGGTATGCCTGTCGTCAAAATCAACCGGAATACCCCATTTTACGGTAGTCCTTGATATACAAAGATCCTGAAGTCCGGGCAGAAGGAAATTGTTCATCATCTCATTTTTTCTGGATACAGGCTGTATGAATTCCGGATGGGAGTTGATATGTTCTATAAGCCTGTCGGCATATTTGCTCGATCTTAAAAAATATGCCTCTTCGCTTGCGGGATGCACTTCCCTTCCGCAGTCGGGACATTTTCCGTCCTTTAGCTGTGACTCGGTCCAGAAGGATTCACACGGAGTACAGTACATTCCCTGATATTTTCCTTTATATATATCGCCCTGGTCATAAAGCTTCTTAAATATTTTCTGCATCTGGCTCACATGATACTCATTCGTGGTCCGGATGAAATTATCATAGGAAATATTTAAGTGATCACAGATATCTTTTATTTTCCCTACGATAATATCCACATATTCCTTGGGTTCGATTCCTTTGATAGCAGCTTTTTCTTCAATCTTCAATCCATGTTCGTCGGTTCCCGTCTGGAAGAACACGTCATAACCCTGCTGCCTTTTGTATCTTGCGATACTGTCGGCAAGTATTATCTCATATGTATTCCCGATATGGGGAACTCCCGAAGCGTAAGCTATCGCTGTTGTGATGTAATAAGGTTTCCTGCTCATATGCTTTCCCTCCTTGTAAAATAAAAATAACTCCCGTCTTAATTAAAGACGAGAGTCTGACTCACGTGGTACCACTTTAATTCACTTCTGCTTCACAGCAAAAGCCTTAGCAACTGTCCATCAACAGTCCTCACTGTAACGGGTGAACCCGTCGAAACCTAAGATATTTCCTCGGCTCCGCAGCTCCGGGACCATTTTCAGCCATCTCTTTGCCATCCGCTCTCAGCATACGCGGACTCTCTGTGGACATCCTTACAGCTTACTCTTCCCTTCATTGCCTTTGGTATCAATTTAGTTTATATACTTATCTCACAAAAATTTATAATTGTCAAGAGATTTTTAATCATAAAGATTCTTTTTTATCTTCTCATATATCCTGCTAAAATCAACCTTGCATCTGCCTTCCCATATACCTACGGGGATTTTGTCCATAAACGAGTATTCTATCGGCGTATCAGATTTTTCAAAGAAATATACTCGGATCTTCAGTTCTCTCGGCATGACAATCCAATACTCCCTTACCCCTGCATTCCTGTATTTATACAGTTTTCGCATAGTATCATGATATCGTGTCGAAGGCGAAAGGATCTCTATGACTAAGTCCGGAGCACCGAAAATACATTTTTCTTCATCTTTGTTTTCATCACACAGGACAAAAACATCCGGCTGCACCATGGTTTTCTCATCACAATCGAGCTGGACATCGGTCGGAGCCGCATATGTCTGACATGAGCCATTGTTAGCATCAATAAAAGCCTGTAGCGTCATTGCCAAAAACAATCTTATCTTCTGATGAGTTGTTGCAGGCGACGCCATATCATAGAATACACCGTCTATCAATTCAACTCTGATATCGGGGGGCAATGCATAGTAATCATCTATGGTCTTATTTTTATAGTCGTCAGGCTGTAGGGCACCCGTCCCATTTGTAATAAACCCTTTTGGCTCTTCACAAACATAGTTTATATTCAGATCATCAGCCATGCAGTCATCCATGTAACCGCCATCATTTAACTCTCTTTTTTTCGTCGTGGTTACTGCAGATTTCATGGACTTTAATGGTTCAAACACCTCTCGCAAAGCCTCTATAGTGGTTCTCCTTGGTGAAGTAGTAGTTCCACAGAAAACTTTTTGAACTGTACTAGCCGGTACGCCGGATTTCTCTGAGATATACTCATAGGAAAATCCATATTCCTTCTTTATCTCAAGCATTTCATTAATCGTCATTTGGTTCACCTCCCTTTTCTATTTTATACCATTATATCTCATTTGTCAATCATATTTATACCATATTATGTCATTGTGAAGGGGCCTGACCCCATTCCATTATGGGGTCAGACCCCGATTGATAACCTTCCATGCTTCTATCAATTTATCAAGTGTCCATGCCGCATTGGCGGGAGATGTTGAGGGGAGACAAATGCTGTCCCTGTGGATCAGGGGAGCAGTGTACTTTTGAAACAAAGTATAGGCAGTTTTGCCGTTTGTAAAAATCTGTCTGATATCTGCAGTTCCGAGTATGGCCGTTAGATCATTCGGGACTGCATTTTTTATGCTCGCATCGGAGGAGCCCTCTATATCACAGGAAGCTATGACATCCCATGCTGCGATATGATGTTTTAAGAGAAATGATCTTTTTTCCGGAATGGTTGTAGGTACGGAGTCATTAAAAACTCCTGCCAACACTTTCCAATATCGGTTTTGCGGATGTCCATAGAAGAAACCGGCCTCTCTCGATTTTACGGAAGGAAAACTTCCAAGTATCAATATTCCTGAGTTTTTATCATATACCGGAGGGATTGGGTGAATTATATGCTGTAACATAATAAAAGCTCCTTTTTTACATACCTTTTATAAGTCCTCTTATAACTCTTTTTAAAACGCCAAGCTTCATTTTATAACTTGTTATAATTTTTGTCAAAATCATTAGGGCAGTAGTACACCTAGTTTGGAATGTCAGGTACTATACGGTTAAACGGTACATTTTACTTGTGTTTCCGCTACAGATATGGTATAGTCTTAACAAGAGTAGTTATAGAGTAATTTTGGAGAAAATATTAGATGGAAAAATTAAAACCAAAAAAGACGACTATCAAAGATATAATGAAGCTGGGGATTGAGGAAGCAAGAAAGACAATGAAGGAAAACCTCGGAGGTCCGTTTGGGGCGGTTATTGTTAAAGACGGTGAGGTTATTTCGGTATCCAGCAATCATGTTTTAGCCAATAATGACCCTACTGCTCATGGTGAGGTTATGGCTATCCGAGAAGCGTGTCAGAAATTAGGAACTTATGATCTGTCGGGATGTGAATTATACGCAACCGGATATCCGTGTCCTATGTGTTTATCCGCAGCAATCTGGGCAAATATCAAAAAGGTATATGTCTGCGGAATGCCGGAGGATGCAGAAGAGATCGGATTCAGGGATGATTTCATCTATCGTTTCATTTATGATAAAATGCAGGATAAAGATGTTCTTGAGATAATACCTACGGATAGGAAACCGGCTCAGAAGCTGTATGCCGAATACGCCAAAATGAATAAGACGATATATTAAAAATAAGGACTGACCGTTTTGGCCAGTCCTTAAAATTTATCTTAGTGCTGTGATCCGCCGGGAGTGTTGTGGAGGATAACATCGTGATATCCACCCTCAACGATAGAGGTTGCGGATACAAGAGTGATCTTAGCATCACGCTGCAGCTCAGGGATGGTAAGCACACCGCAGTTGCACATGGTTGACTTTACTTTGTAAAGTGACTTAGCAACATTGTCCTTCAGAGGACCTGCATAAGTTACGTATGAATCAACACCTTCCTCGAAGCTGAGCTTTGCCTTGCCGCCAAGGTCGTATCTCTGCCAGTTACGTGCTCTGTTGGAACCCTCGCCCCAGTACTCTTTTACATACTGTCCGTTAACCATGAGCTTGCTTGTAGGGCTCTCATCGAAACGAGCGAAGTAACGGCCGAGCATGATGAAGTCTGCACCCATAGCAAGTGCTAAGGTCATATGGTAGTCGTGAACGATACCGCCGTCTGCACAGATCGGAACGTAGATTCCTGTTTCTTTGTAGTACTCGTCACGTGCCTTAGCTACCTCGATAACTGCTGTAGCCTGGCCGCGGCCGATACCCTTCTGCTCACGGGTGATACAGATCGATCCGCCGCCGATACCGATCTTAACGAAATCGGCACCTGCTTTTGCAAGGAACATGAAGCCGTCGCGGTCAACAACATTACCAGCACCGACCTTTACGCTGTCACCGAATTTCTCACGGATGAAGGAAAGGGTCTTTTCCTGCCAGCATGTGTAACCTTCTGAGGAGTCAATACAGAGAACATCTGCACCGGCTTCAACAAGAGCGGGAACACGCGTCTCATAGTCAAGGGTATTAATACCTGCGCCGACCATATATCTTTTCTTTGAATCAAGTAATTCGTTGGGGTTGGATTTATGTTCAGAATAATCCTTACGGAATACCATATATTTAAGGCATCCGTTTTCATCGATCAGAGGAAGGGAATTAAGCTTGTTATCCCAGATGATATCGTTTGCTTCCTTTAATGTAGTGGTATCGGGAGCTGTGACAAGGCTTTCGAAAGGAGTCATGAAACTCTTTACCTGAAGAGTTGTTTCCATACGGCTTACACGGTAATCACGGCTGGTAACTATACCGAGAAGCTTTCCGTGTGCGGTACCGTCGCTTGTTATTGCAATGGTATTATGTCCGTTCTTTTCAACGAGATCGAGAACATCCTGAAGAGTATCGTCTTCTTTAAGATTTGAATCACTTACTACAAAACCTGCTTTGTAACCTTTTACTTTTGCTACCATGGCTGCTTCGTCTTCAATTGACTGAGAGCCATAGATAAATGACATTCCGCCTTCCTTTGCCAGTGCTATAGCCATGGTATCGTTTGATACGGACTGCATGATAGCTGAAACCAAGGGAATGTTAAGAGAAATAGGAGATTCCTCAGAGCCCTTTCTGAATTTTACAAGGGGCGTGCGGAGTGAAACATTTGCAGGGATGCAGTCGGGTGATGTGTATCCCGGAACTAAAAGGTACTCGCTGAAAGTGTGTGAAGGTTCTTCAAAAAAGTAAGCCATGTCATCCTCCTTTTATATGTGAAAAATTTTAAGATACCATTGAATAATCGCTTTATCATCCATATTCGAGTTAACGCTTTACCATGATAAAGCCTTCTTATAATGACAGTTTCCCTGCCCCTAGTACAGGGGCAGGGAATAAAATATTAAACGCTATTCTATAACATATTTTTCATAAAGTCAAGAACTTTTTGGAAAAATCTTTTAGGTCCACAGCTTTGATCTTGCTTCTGCGGTAAGGCCGCCGCGCTGATCATAGAACAGGCCTGTTGAAGCGGTTCCCTTAGTTACATAGAAACGGTCGCTTCCGTCAAAACGGCTGAGCTCGATGTTATTCTTGAAGCCGGCTGCATTGCTCTGAACATAGTAAACGATATTCAGTCTGCCGAGCTGCTTTAAGGTCTGACCGTTGATGGTATCGGTATTGGGCTTGTTGAAATAAAGCTTTACCGCAAGAGGCTGTGTGGGATGGAAACCGTTGGAAGCTACCGAACCGTCGAAATATGCACGGGGAAGCCAGCGATATTCGTCATCCTTCAATCTTTCGTTAAAATAGGGATCCCAGCCGGCCCTTCCTACTCCGCCGCCCTCGGTAAAACCTCTTCCGAAGGGCTCAATGTCGGCGAACAGATATTTCATCATGCTCATTCCTATATCATAATCCGCAGTAAGGCACATAACAGAATAAACCCAGTATGCGGCGACGCTTCCGGGATCATGTACATCACAAACTGCCTTCAGCTCTTCAAGTGACTCGGGAGCGGGATCTGCAAGCTGTATTCTGCGATCCTGCATCCATTCAGGCTTCAAAGTCATATCCTGACTGCCTATAGGCGTTGAAACCGTACCGTTGGCTGAACTCATAACTTTGTCAAATAAACCCATTTTTCTCTTCTCCTTTCATAAAACAAAACATTGACCCGGGTAGTTTTTGGAACTTTTGCCCTATATACATTATATGAAAAAAGAGCTTGTTTTGCAATAGGATAAGAAAATATTTGTCAAACCGTTTCTTTTATGATATAGTAAAGTCAGAGTAGTATGTTTAAAGGTGGTGCTTATGAGAATCGGGATTACTGACAGTTCTGTTAAATATATAGGAAGAAGCGTATTGTTTAACGATACTCTTTTATTATCCCTTTCAGGTTCGGGTATTGAATTCGAATATACCGGAAAGGGGCTTACGGTAACCTTTATTGGCGGCGAAGCAGCCCGGACTCCGGATAACGAAGAAAACTATGCCCGGATAGGTATTTATGAAAACGGCATAAGAACAAGGGACTTCGCCTTAAACACAGGTGAGATGTCTGTAAGGATTGCCGAAAGCTCTGAGACGAAAACTTCTGTTATAAGGATTATCAAGCTTTCGGAATGTGCGATGTCTATCATGGGGGTCAGACCCCTCGAAATATCAGACGGAGAATCCGTTAAGCCCACCTCGGCGAAAGAATTAAAAGTGGAATTTATCGGAGATTCCATAACCTGTGGGTATGGGGTGGATGATCCGAATCCGCTGCATGATTTTAAAACCTCTACCGAGGACGTTACCAAGGGATTTGCTTATAAGACCGCTTCAGATCTCGATATAGACTACAGCATGTTCTCCATAAGCGGCTACGGCATTATTTCCGGTTATACCGATAATCCCGAAATCCGACATGACGAGCAGCTGATACCTACGTTTTACAGATCGATGGGACTCAGCTATGACCGAATGGAAGGCATTCCTGCCACACAGGATATTCCGTGGGACTTTTCAAAATATGTACCGGACCTTGTTGTGCTTAATCTCGGAACCAATGATGACAGCTACTGCGGTGACGATAAAGAGAGGCAGGCGGAATTCGCCCTGCTTTACATTGATTTTTTAAAAACGATTCGCAGATTAAATGAAAAAGCGTATATCGTATGTGCATTTGGTCTTATGGGAACCAGGCTGTTTACTGTCATATGCTCTGCGGTTGATAATTATATAGAAGAAACCGGAGATACACGTATTTCCACGGTCCGTCTTCCTGAACAGGATGCATCCGTCGGCTACGGGGCCAATTACCATCCGCTCGAATCGGAACACAGGAAGGCTGCGGATACTCTGGTACCGGTACTTAAAGAGCTGTTCAATCTATAAGCTGGGTTAATACAATGGGAAAGATTTATTGTTTATTGGGAAAGAGTGCTTCCGGGAAGGACAGCATATATAAAAATATACTTGGTAAAACGGGCGATCGGTTCAGAACCATTGTTCCTTATACCACACGTCCCATAAGGAGCGGAGAAAGAGAAGGTGTGGAATACCATTTTGTTTCCGTTCCGGAATTTAAGCAGATGGAGCAGGACGGCAAGGTGATAGAATATCGCTGCTACCATACTGTGTATGGGGATTGGTACTATTTTACGGCTAATGACGGTCAGATAGACCTTTCAAGAGCTGACTATCTTCTGATAATGACGCCGGAAGGATGCGCTTCCTTAAAGAAGACCTTTGGAAATGACGAAGTTTTGCCGATATATATAGAAGTAGAATCCGGTCTTAGGCTGCAAAGGGCAGTGGAGCGCGAGCGCCGTCAGGAGCATCCTAAGTATGCCGAGCTTTGCAGGAGATTCCTTGCCGACGAAAAGGATTTTGCGGAAGAAAACCTCAATGCCATCGGTATTGAGAAGCGTTACGAAAACATAGATATTGACACCTGTACGGAAGAGATACTAAAGGACATAGGTGAGTGACAACTTGACCAAATGGACCTATGTTTCAGAGTCAGAGGGGGGCAGATATGGATATAAAGATCAATCAGGCTCAGCCCATAAATCAGATAGATCAGACCAAGGCACCCGCCCAGACGGACGGGAACTTCAAGTTTACGCTTATAAGCAGTATCGGAGAAGCCGCCCTGGCTGAAAAGCTTTCCGGTCTGTTGGAGGAAATAACCGGACAGGGTGAAAAGATAAAAAAACGTCGTGACATAACCGACATGAGAAAATACAGAAGCTTGATAAAAGACTTTATGAACGAGATAGTTAATCGTTCCCACAAGTTCTCCAGGGAGAATTTCCTGGACAGAAGGGGAAGGCACCGTGTATACGGAATGATAAGGCTTGTGGATGAAAAGCTGGACGCTCTTGCAGAAGAGCTTATCAAGGATGAACAGGATTCTCTGCTCATAATGAGCAGTATTGATGAAATAAGGGGATTGCTTTTGGATATCCTGACTTAAAACTTGGGGGAGGTGTGGTAACATGTTGGATTTCAACGGTATTCTGGGGTTAAAGAGTATAAAGGAGCATTTGCGGAAGGCCGTATCCGAAAACCGACCGAATCATGCATATATTTTCTGCGGGGAAGAGGGAACCGGACGTAAGTCTGTTGCCGAATGTTTTGCTGCGGCTTTGTGCTGTGAGGCAGAAGATCCGGTGCAAAAGCCGTGCGGTAAATGTATGGCCTGTATGCAGTCAGCTTCAAAAACACATCCTGATATAGTCCGTGTTACTCACGAAAAAACAAGGATCGGTGTGGATGATATCAGAAACAGCGTATTAAACGATATTTCCATCAAGCCCTTCAGCAGCAATTTTAAGATATACATCATAGATGAAGCCGAGAGGATGACCGAACAGGCTCAGAACGCATTGCTTAAAACACTGGAAGAGCCGCCCCAGTATGCGGTTATTATCCTTATCACGACCAATACGGGAGTATTCCTACAGACAATTCTTTCAAGGTGTGTTACCTTAAACTTTAAGCCACTGGAGACAAAGCTTATTTCGGACTATCTTATGAAAACCGAGAAGCTTCCGGACTATTTTGCTAAGCTCTGCGCAGCATTTTCCGGAGGAAGCCTCGGACAGGCTCTTAAATTTGCAAAGAATGAGGACTTTGAGCAGATCAAAAACGAAAGCCTTGCTTTTTTGAGGGACGTTGACAGTGTTTCAACCGACACGGTATTTGATATGGTTGCATCCCTTGGAACAAAAAAGGCTGAAATAAACGTTTATCTTGATCTTTTCCATCTTTGGTTCAGGGACGTTCTTATGTTTAAAGCCACTCAGGATGCAAACCGTCTTGTGTTTTTGGATGAGATGATGATCATTAAAAGGCAGGCATCTAAATACGGTTTTGAAGCTTTGGGCAATATTCTTGACAGCTTCTACACAGTTCGAGACCGCCTGAATGCAAACGTAAATTTCGATACAGCCATAGAGCTTCTCCTTCTAAGGATGAGAGAACATTAAAAATAGAGAGGACTAAAATGATTACAGTTATAGGTGTAAGATTCAGAAGAGTAGGAAAGATCTATTATTTCGATCCCATAGGTCTGGATTTTGAAAAAGGGGATAATGTTATAGTAGAAACGGCCAGAGGTGTGGAATTCGGCACGGTGGTTCTTTCTCCCCGTGAGGTAGAGGATTCCTGTGTGGTACAGCCGTTAAAACCGGTTATCCGTAAGGCGACAGACAAGGACAAGGAAAAAAACGATGCCAACAGGGAGAAGGAAAAGGAAGCCTTCAATATCTGTCTTGAAAAGATAGCAAACAGGGGCCTTGATATGAAGCTTATCGAATGTGAATATACCTTCGATAATAACAAGGTGCTTTTCTACTTTACAGCAGACGGGAGAATAGACTTTAGAGAGCTTGTAAAAGATCTGGCAGCGGTATTCAAAACCCGTATCGAGCTTCGCCAGATAGGTGTAAGGGATGAAACAAAGGCCTTGGGAGGTCTGGGTATCTGCGGAAGGCCGCTGTGCTGCGCTACGTATCTATCGGATTTCTGTCCCGTATCCATAAAGATGGCAAAGGAGCAGAACCTTTCATTAAATCCCACCAAGATTTCAGGCACATGTGGAAGACTTATGTGCTGCCTTAACAATGAAGAGGAAGCATACGAGTATCTTAACAGCCAGCTTCCCAATCCGGGAGACAAGGTAACCACAAAGGACGGACTTCAGGGTGAAGTACACAGCGTCAATGTGCTGAAACAGATAGTAAAGGTTATCATTTCCGATTCCAACGGTGACCGTGAGGCTAAGGACTATCCTGCTTCGGACCTTCTGTTTAAGGCCCGCAAGCATCATGAAAAGACAGCCTCTCCCGATGAAATGAAAGAACTTAGGGAGCTTGAAGCCTTAGAGAGAAAAGAAGCAAAGAGCCATCTGGATGATTGATTATTTTGAGGCCGTATAAATGAATTTAAAGAAAAGACTTCTTGTTACGTTTATTTTGCTGCTTATCCTGCCTCTGTTTATGTTTTTTGCCATCATTTTTATTTCCAGGCAGACAATGGGACCGGATACAGCATTTTATGTACCGAAAAGCGAAGGAATGATGCAGGTTACATACCTTCAGGCGGTACTGACCCTTGTGTTGATCATAGCACTGACGGACCTGATCCTGGTGGTCTGGCTTTACAGGAGTATCATCAGACCGTTAAACCTGTTAACGATCGCAACAAACAGGATAAAGGACGGCGACCTTGATTTCTCTCTTCCTACGGAGAGCGAATCCACCGATGAGCTCGAGCAGCTCTGCGAAGATTTCGAGGAAATGAGGATCCAGCTGAAAAAACAGATAGATACCAGACTTCAGTACGAGCAGGATACCATAGAGCTTATAAGCAATATATCACATGATCTGAAGACTCCTCTTACCGCTATTAAGGGTTATACCGAAGGTATTTTGGACGGAGTTGCAGATACAAAGGAGAAGCAGGAAAAATATCTTAAGACTATTTATACAAAAGCCTCGGATATGACGGTCCTGGTTGATGAGCTTTCCTTCTTCTCAAAGATCGATACGAATATCGTGCCATACAATTTCAAGGTATTTAACGCAGACGATTTCTTTAATGACTGTGTAGAGGAAATGTCACTTGATACTGAGGTTAAAAACGTAACCCTGGATTATATAAGTAAGCTAAAAGATGGACAGCGGATAATCGCAGACCTAGAGCAGCTCCGGAGAGTTATGAACAACCTGATCGGAAATTCCGTAAAATATATGGACAAGGAAAGCGGATCGATCGTAATACTTGCCGAGGATAATGACGATACGGTAAAGATCAGTGTCCAGGATAACGGAAGCGGAATTGATGAGAAGGATATCCCGTTCATTTTTGACAGATTCTATAGAGCGGATGCCTCAAGAAACTCCAAAAAAGGAGGCTCGGGTCTGGGGCTTGCCATTACAAAGAAGATTATAGAGGACCATAACGGAACGATATCGGCAACAAGCATTCCGGGAAAGGGAACCTGTATTTCTTTTACGCTCCTTAAGGAAGGATCGAAGAATGCAGCACTTGAGCTCGGAGAAATAATAGATGCCGATTATATCAAGAAACCATAGGAGGATTGGAATTAATGGAAAAAGAAAGAATTCTCATAATAGAAGACGAAAATGAAATAGCAGAGCTTGAAAAGGACTATCTTGAACTTTCGGAATTTGAAGTTGTCATTGCCAATACCGGTGAAGCCGGACTTGAAAAGGCTATAAAAGAAGACTTCAGTCTTATGATACTTGACCTGATGCTCCCCGGTATCGACGGCTTTGAGATCTGTAAAAGCGTAAGAGAGCATAAAGATCTTCCTATAATAATCGTTTCCGCAAAAAAGGATGACATTGATAAAATCCGCGGTTTAGGCCTGGGTGCAGACGACTATATGACCAAACCCTTCAGCCCCAGCGAGCTTGTTGCCCGTGTTAAGGCTCATCTTGCCCGCTACGAAAGACTTGTTGGCAGCGAACGCAAGTCCAACGAGATTATCGAGATTAGAGGATTAAGGATAGATAAGACTGCCAGACGTGTATATGTAAACGATGAAGAAAAGCAGTTTACGACAAAGGAATTCGATCTTCTGACCTTCCTTGCCGAGCATCCCAACAGGGTATTTTCCAAGGAAGAGCTGTTCAGTGAGATCTGGGATGCCGATCTGATAGGAGATATTGCAACCGTTACGGTACATATCAAGAAGATCCGTGAAAAGATAGAGATCAGCACCAGCAATCCTCAGTATATCGAAACCATCTGGGGAGCCGGATATCGATTCAAGATATGATAAAAGGAGAATGACATGCCGACAAGAGTTGAAGAAATATGTAAACAGATACACATCTTGTTTGCAAAAGGAGAAACCTACCAGAATTCTCCCGACCTTGTAATTCTTTCAAAAACCGAGCTGTTTGCTCTGCTTCAGGAACTGAACGAAGCAATGTACGAGGTCCTTGACCAGTATGAAGCTACCACCCGCGCCAAGGAAAAGGCCATTCTTGAAACAGAAAGAGAGGCTTCGGAGATAATTGCCAAGGCTAAGGTCGGAGCAGAGGACGTCCAGGCAGTTTCCCTTACCTATGCCGATACCATGATCGATGAGATAAACGGACTGATCGAGAATACCAAGCAGTCTATCAGATCGCAGTACCTTGAGTTTCTGGCCGCAATGGATGAAAAACAGGAAAGCCTTAAGGAAAATCGTGATCAGTTAAAGGAACAGCTTCAGGAGCTTCGTGACAGCGATACATATACACAGCTTCTGGATGATATAAGGAACGGCAGAACCCATACTGTGGAAGAGGCAAAAAGTGCCGATAATGATAAAAAGGATTCCAAGAAGGATTCCTCCGACGAGTTCCCGCCGGCTCCTAAGGCTCCGGAGCCTGTGATCCGTGTGAACCGTCCGGGAGAAAACCCCGGAGTAACCTTTACCACCAGACGAAGCCACAATAAAAAGAACAAGCAGATAAACGTAGGGCAATCAGGTTCAAAGCCTGTCATTCAGGATCAGGAACCCGTGGAAGGTCAGGTTTTCTCCGCTGAGGATTTTGATCTTGACGGTGAGTATGAGCAGTTTAAACAGGAGCAGGAAGCCGCAAAGAATAAGAATAATCCGAAAAAGGGAAGCTTTAAGCTTTTCGGAAAGAAGAAAAAATAACTTGACAACTGTCTTTTTCTTTGATAGAATAGGCTTTGCGTTGAAAAATGAAAAGAGAATACTGAGCTTTTAAGTTCGGACCTGGAGAAGTACTCAAGAGGCCGAAGAGGCGCCCCTGCTAAGGGTGTAGGTCGTTTGCGCGGCGCGAGGGTTCAAATCCCTCCTTCTCCGTTAAAAGAAAAACAGAAATCCTTGACTAAAAGGGTTTCTGTTTTTTATTTTCTATTCAGGTATTATAATGGTCAGCCTAAAGCCGTTCTCGGTATCGATATCCATTGAAAAACCTGCTTCTTCAGCTATCTTCCTTAAGGATTTCAGGCCTCCGAGCTCTTTTATAGGGCCGGTTGGTGGATTACCGTTGTTTGTAAAGGTGAGCATGGTGCTTTCGCCTGATCTTTCAACCGCTGCAAAAACGGTATCCCCTTCGGCATGCCTGAAGGTATTTGTAAGGCATTCGTGAAGGGCGGAAACGGTAACAGCCTTTGCCGGGTTGTTTTCGGGAAGGACACCGTTTATTTCGATTTTCATACCTATGTCCGAAGCAGCCTTAAAAATTTCTTCGTATTCGTCCTGCTCTTCTTTTTTCTGTTCAATTCCAAGCAGCTTGAGGTTATTCATCCACAGTTCCTTTATGGTTTCCCTGTCAACGTCTCCGGTTCCCAGATACCTTTTAGCAGCTATCAGGATTTCGCCGAGCTCGTCATGGATGTGGATCTTTGCGTTAAGCAGTTCCTTTTCGATAGTGGCTCTTGTAACATCCCTGTTATAGGCTTTAAGTCTTTCCTGCTGAAGCTCCAAGGATCTGTTTTTCTCAAGCAGCTCCTCGAAGGTCCTGTATTCGGAGGTAATGTCAACCATTATCATTTCCTTGAGTTCTCCGCCCTTACCCATGGATCTGTTTGAAAAGGCACAGACCCTGTCCGGCGTTTTGGCAATGACAATATTGTCGGTATCGGAAATGATGGAACAGCCGGGGCTTATTTCTTTTCGGCGCAGATGCCTCCAAAAGGCAGAAGCATCGTTTATCGTACCGCCGGTTAAGGTTATGCTTTCTCGGTTCATGGCTTTGTTTACGAACTGGGGAAGGCCGTTTTCCGTATAGAAGCAGATGCCCTCCTCCATGGCATCGAGTCCCTGTTTGACGGAGATAATGGTAAAATTCTCATGCCGGTACCGGTTAACTTTCCTTACAAGGAGGAAGTTGAAGGCGATCATTCCCAGGATATATATAATGACAGCCCAAAAGCTCATTTTGTATTTTTCCTCAAGGCACAGCTGGAAGAAAATATAGTTAATGGTTACTATGAGGAAAAAGAAAACGCTGAAACCGCGGTACATTCTCTGATATACGGTTTCTGCCAGGAGCATCATCGTGATCCAGAGAATAAGGAACTCCGTACATAAAAGTATTGTTCTTGAAAGATCGGGAAGGTCATATAAAAGCATTATACAGTCACCTCCCTTTGGCCGGTACCGGCGCCGAAATCAAAGCAGGCGGTTACTGTTCCGGCATTTTCCGGATTTAGAACTGTTTTAATTTGATATCTTTTACCAAGACTGCTTACAAATTCCGGAAGCTCTTCCTGACAAGCACAGTCAAACATGAAACGGACAGCCAATCCTTTTTCGGAGGAATCGAGGTTTATCAGTATGTTTCCGGTTTTTCCGAAAAGCCTTTCCAAAAGGCTTTCAAGACAGTCATAAGCTTTAAGTCCGATATCCTTTCCGAGAGGTAGGCTTCTTTCTTTTGTAAGCAGAGTCCGGCATCCGGATAATGCAAAATAGTCCAGGGATTCTTTAAATGACAGGAAAAGATCTTCAAAATCATACTCCTTCTTCTCTTCCCCCAAAATATACAGGTTACCGCGCCTTTTTATATAGGAAGCAAGTACGCAGGCTTTTTCAAGATTCCTTTTGAAACCGGGTTCATCATCGGAGGTATTTAAGAGATCCTCGATCTCCTTTATCTTTTCTGTCGAAAAATCGGCGATATCATCATACAGCCTGTTCATTACAGAAACCTGGACTCTGTCTTCTTTTAGCGATATTTCTGCCTCCTGGATAGAGTTTTCCTCGAGGAGTCTGGCGGATATTTCCTCCAGTTCGCGATTTGCCTTTGTTATCTCGGAGATATCCTCTGCATAGCTCAGTTTTCCGCCCCATACCTCTTTTTCAAGAATATGATAGTTTTCGGTATCGGAGATACTTTCG
This sequence comes from Lachnospiraceae bacterium, assembly GCA_024696945.1. Classification (GTDB taxonomy): domain Bacteria; phylum Bacillota; class Clostridia; order Lachnospirales; family Lachnospiraceae; genus RUG11977. The sequence continues at coordinate 18,365 of JAILGF010000072.1, forward strand.
AAATCAGAGCCCTTTGAAGATATTCTGACCTTTCCCTCCGTATCGGTAATTTTTGCCAAAAGTCCTGAATTCTCAAAGAAATACCGATATCCGCTGTTTGAAGGAAGAAGACAGGTCTGGATGCAGGCTTCCCACCCACAGACTATAAAAATTGAAAAGGTTTCCATTGGTGACAGGAACCTTATGCCGTTAATTTCGGGAGAAAGATTGAAATAATCGGTTAAGAGAAAATATGCCGAAACTCCGAGGACAACGTAGTAAGCCCATGAATCCTTACGGACGGGCTTGCTTGCAAAACGGACTATGATTATAACGACCGTGGCGATGATCAGAAGAGATATCCAGCAGATGGCTATATAGTAAATAGGGCCGTGGGAATAGCTGTCATAGCCCAGATGCTCCGGATCTGTAAAGCTGAAGGCCAGCCCGTGCTTATCGTTTGAAAGGATAAGGATGGATAGGATTATGGAAGGGATTATGATCAGATCCCATTTGGGGCTTATCATAATATTTTCGGAACGTCCGCAACGAAGGGAAAGCTTAAGTGAGATAACGGGAAGAAAGCAGATCGGGATATAGTAGCAGTACCACATGAACCGGTGTACTGTCTGGTTTCCCTGGACAAATTGGAAACGGAGGGCCTGGAACAGGATAAGCAGTAAAAGAAGAACTGCGTTTTCTATCAGCAAGGCCTTGATCTGGGGTTCGATGATACGCCTTGAGACCGTCATGGCCCAGACAACTATGATCCCGCCGTAGAATATCCTTGAAAAGTTATCGAAAAAATCGTGCGAAGAATAAAGCATTCCGGTCAGGCTTACCAACAGGAATACCAGCATATATATTAAAACCGTGCGTTTATTCTTGTACTGCATTTTTGTCCCATTCTATATGACTTAACACTATTGAATCCGGAATGATTATACTTCATATATATGTGAAATGCAAACAAAAAAATGGTTGCCTTAACCTTATAAGTAGAGTAAAATAGGAAGATATCAGAGAAACTATAGTTTGAAAAATGAGGGGATCGGAAATGCCGACAAAGAGCGAGACAAAAGAAAGAACGGTTACAAAGCTTAAGGAGCCTAAGCGATATCATGTAATAATGCTGAACGATGATTTTACGACCATGGAATTTGTTGTGGAGATCCTTATAGAAATATTTCATAAGGATCCGGCAACTGCGGAAAGGCTTATGATGTCGGTACACAAAAGCGGAAGCGCGATAGTCGGAACATACTCCCATGACATTGCGGTAACCAAGGTCAATAAAGCAATGGCACGGGCCAAGGAACAGGGATATCCCTTTAGAATGAAGGTAGAGGAGGCCTGAACAATGATCTTATCAAAAGAAGCAACGGAAATTGTCCAAAAGGCCGTGGATTATACTCTGAAAAATAAAAATGAATACGTTACTCCGGAAACTATACTGTATTGTATGTGTGAAAACGAACTGTTTGTTGATGCATACGAGGAATGTGACGGTGATATAGAGAAGCTTTCGGAACAGCTTTCGAAGTATATTGAGGATAACATGGAAAAGATCGACAGAAACAATAACGAGAATGGGGTCGATTTTTCTTTTGATGCCAATATGTTACTAAATCTGGCGACACACAGTGCAATGAGCTCGGGGAAGGAAGAGGTTAAGATCTCGCATCTGGTCAATGCTTTCTTTTCTCTTAAGGATAGCTTTGCTCTTTACTATATGCAGGCTCAGGATGTGAGTAAGGCAGAACTCCTTAGGGAGCTGACTTATCTCGAAGAGGATGCGGAAGAGGATGCGGAATACGATGACGAAGGTGAAGAAGATGAGGCAGAAAGCATATATGTAACTCCCGAGGGTACGGAGAAAAGAAAGACGAGCGGAAAGGATATAAAGCTGTATGCTCCATGCCTGAATGATACCGTGGATAAGGTTAATCCCTTGATAGGAAGAGAGGATGAGCTGGAGAGGACTATCCAGATCCTTTGCAGGAAGGATAAAAACAATCCTTTGCATATCGGAGAACCCGGAGTCGGAAAAACAGCCATAACTTATGGGCTTGTAAAGCTTATAAACGAAGGAAAAGTTCCGGAACCTCTTAGGGGAAGTAAGGTATATGAACTGGATCTTGCCGGAATGCTGGCGGGAACTCAGTACAGGGGAGATTTTGAGAAACGCTTCAAACAGGTGCTGGGTGCTATTGAAAAAGAAGAGCGGCCAATTGTCTATCTTGATGAGATACACAATATACTTGGAGCCGGAGCCGTAGGCGAAGGATCCTTTGATGCCGCAAATATGCTTAAGTCATATCTTTCCGGAGGGCATATAAGGTTTATCGGAGCCACTACGTTTGAGGAATACAAGAAATATTTTGAGAAGAGCAAAAGTCTTGTGCGCCGCTTCCAGAATGTGGAAATTAAGGAACCGAGTGAAGAGGAAACAGTAGAGATACTAAAGGGCTTAAAGAAAAATTACGAGGAGTTCCATGGCGTGATATACGCCAAAGGGGTTTTGGAATATGCGGTGGCCCAGAGCGCGAAGCATATAAACGAGAGGTTCCTTCCGGACAAGGCTATAGACCTTATTGATGAGGCCGGAGCATACAGAAAGCTGCATCTCCTGCCCAAAAAAGGAAAAGCCGGTGATGCTAAAGCGGATTCCGGAATTGAGGATTGGCAGAGAACCGTCGATAAGGACGTAATTAATACGGTGCTTACAAAAATCTGCCGGGTTCCTTTGGAAACCGTTGAAACAGAGGAGGTTACAGGGCTCGCGACCTTGGAGGAAAGACTTAAGGCCAGAGTTTTCGGACAGGATGAGGCAATAGCACAGGTGGTTAATGCGGTAAAGTTTTCAAAGGCAGGCCTTTTGGAGGACAATAAGCCCTTGGCAAGCCTCTTGTTTGTCGGCCCGACGGGAGTCGGAAAAACAGAGGTTGCAAAATCGCTTGCGGAGGAACTCGGAGTAAAGCTTATACGCTTTGACATGAGTGAATACGAGGAAAAGCATGCGGTTGCAAAGCTTATAGGAGCACCTGCCGGGTATGTCGGCTACGAGGAGGGCGGTCAGCTTACTGAAGCCATTCGGAAAAATCCTTCATCTGTGCTTCTTCTGGATGAAATAGAAAAAGCTCATGCCGACATATACAATATCCTGCTGCAGGTTATGGATTACGCAACCCTGACGGATAACCAGGGAAGAAAGGCCGATTTTAGGAACGTGGTGGTCATCATGACCTCCAATGCGGGAGCCAACAGGCTGGGAAAAACCGGTATAGGCTTTGTTTCGGAAAATCTGAACGAAAAGGTGATAACCGAGGAGGTTAAAAATATCTTCCAGCCGGAATTCCGCAACAGACTTAACCGGATAGTTGTGTTTAACAGCATGGATGACCGTATGGCAGCCCTGGTTGTGGATAAGAAGCTTAAAGAGCTTGCGGATATGCTGAAGGAAAAGAAGATTACGCTTATCGTGGATGAAAAGGCTAAATCCCTGATAGGCTCCAAAGGCATAAGCCCCGAATTCGGAGCGAGGGAGATCGACCGTATCATAAGGAATGAGGTTAAGCCGCTTTTTGTGGATGAAATATTGTTCGGAAGGCTGAAGAACGGAGGAACCATAAACCTTACGGTTGAAGACGATAAGCTGACAACAATGTATAAATAATAATCGGAACTATAGGAGCTTGTTTATGTGGAACGTATTGATCGTTGACGATCAGAATACCTCAAGGAAGCTGATGGAGATGATGGTTGAGGCAAGCGGAAGCTACAGTATTGTAAAAGCCATCCCTCTTGCAAAGATGGCCGATATCTATGCACTGACACTTCCGGTAGACCTGATCGTTATGGATATAGTAATGGCAGACGGGATAAGCGGACTTCAGGCAGCGGAAAAAATAAAGAAGAGCAAGCCTGAGATAAAAATCCTGCTGGTGACCTCCATGCCGGAGGTAAGCTTTATGCAAAGGGCCAAGGAAATAGGAGTCGACAGCTTCTGGTACAAGGAAACGGAGGAAGACCAGCTGCTTAACGTTATGGATAGGACAATGGCCGGAGAAAATGTATATCCGGATTCTCCTCCTCCGGTGAAGCTTGGGCTTGCAAAAAGCTCTGAATTTACTGACAGGGAGCTGGAGGTGCTGCGTGTGCTTACGACCGGATGCCCCGATCAGGAGATAGCGGAGAAGCTTAATATCAGTTTTTCCACCGTAAGGACGCATATCAACCACATGCTTGACAAAACCGGATTTGAGACGAGAACGGAGCTGGCGATACACGCCCGTCTGAGCGGAGTGGTGATCCCAGACATTTAAGGGGGATTATTAACATTACTAAACCTTATTTGCATCGACAATATTGTTGATGTGGAACAAAAATCCACATGTTATGATGAATCTGTCGAAAGCGAACGGATCACAGATCGGTTCAATTATTAGGAGGTATATTATGGGTTTTTTTGACAATCTGAAGAATTCAGCAGTTTCCAGTTTAAAGCAGTCCACCAACAGTGCTGTAAACAATGCTACACATAATGCATTTTACAATGCTACGGGAGGAAATAAGGACGGTGTAGGCAAGGGCAAGAACAGTTCACAGACCTTTACCTTCAGCAGCATTCCCAACAGCGTAGCCGAGCTTCAGGCTTTCCCCGAGAGCTGCCTCGATTCACCTTTTAAGAGCACGGCCCTTGTTCTTCTTGTTCTTTGCAACTATGAAAGAGATGAGAATAATACTATCGAGATGCTTAATTTCTTAAAGGGACCCGAGAGTGTTTCAGGTTTAGAGAAGCAGCAGCTTAAAGAGCGTCTGACAGGAAAGTATTATAAGCCTTTCTCGTTCTTCGCAGGAACATCACCCAAGAACGGTTATATCCCTACTGAACCCTTCACCATTACGGTATATGAGAATCCTTATTCATTTGATGCCGAGAACTGGGCTATTATGTGGGTAAAGAGCAGCGGTGCCGATACTGAGAGACAGATCAAACTCCGTAGGAAGCCTTCTACAAATCAGTGGTTCCTTAACGATATCCAGTGCTTAGCAGATATCAGGATTCCTGAGGCAGAGGATCCTTGGGCATAATCTGACAGTTTTAGAGCAAGATAAACTATTTACTTATCATATAATTTATGAAATAATAAACCTCGGTGGGAATTCCCGCCGGGGTTTTATTGTTTATTGACATATTTTTTGTCATTTTGAGCGAAGAATCTTTTAGTTGAAGAATTAATTATTAGGAAGAGGAGAAGAGTATGGGACGTTTTGATCACAGAAAAGCAACAGTTAAGCTTATAGTAAAGGATGCAGCCGGAAATCTGCTGAAAAATACAGAGATTAAGGCTGAGCAGAAGACACATAAATTCCTGTTCGGATGCGGAGCTTTTGATACAATGGGTGTTGTTATGCCTGATGAGGTACTGCCTTTTCCGGGAGCAAACCCTGAAATGATGAAGAAGATGAAGGCAAGCTCCATAGAAAGAATGGAGAAGTTCAAGAAGCTGTTTAATTACGGAACCATTCCTTTTTATTGGGGAATGTATGAGCGTAAGGAAGGCGAGCCCAATCAGAAAATGACCATGGATGAGGCAAAGTGGTTAAAGGATAACGGGATAAAGGTAAAGGGACATCCTCTCTGCTGGCATACCGCTTGTGCCGACTGGCTTATGAATTACTCAAATAAGGAAATACTTGAAAAACAGCTTGCCCGTATCCATAGGGACGTTAGTGCATTCAAGGGCCTTGTTGATATGTGGGACGTTATCAACGAAGTAGTTATCATGCCCGTATTTGACAAGTATGACAATGCCATCACCAGGATATGTAAGGAACTCGGAAGATTCAAGCTTGTAAAGGAGGTATTTGAGGCTGCAAAGGCAGAAAATCCTTCAGCTACATTCCTTATCAATGATTTTAACACCTCACAGAGCTATGAAATACTTATCGAAGGTCTTTTGGAGATGGGTGTACCTATTTCAGCGATCGGTATCCAGAGCCATCAGCATCAGGGTTACTGGGGCAAGGAAAAGATCCATCAGGTTCTTGAAAGATTTGAGCACTTCGGACTTCCCATCCACTTTACGGAGAATACTCTTATTTCGGGTGAGATCATGCCCGCATATATAGAGGACCTTAATGACTGGCAGGTGGATGAGTGGCCTTCAACACCCGACGGACTTGAAAGACAGGCAAGGGAAGCTTCAGAGATGTACACGGAGCTCTTTGCACATCCCTTGGTAGAAGCTATCACCACCTGGGATCTGACAGACGGAAAGTGGCTTAAGGCACCTTCGGGAGTCCTTACGGTTGACAATCAGGAGAAACCCGTATATAATGCACTTATGGGATTGATCCACGGAGAATGGGAGACAAAGTGCGGTCTTGTGACTGACGCTAACGGGGAAGCTACACTTACCGGATTTAAGGGAGAGTATGAAATAACGGCAGAGGGAAAGACCGTAAAGGTCAGCCTCATGGAAGATTCGGATGAGCCGGTTGTTATTACTCTTTGATGATAACGGACAATATGGGTGTGTCAACGGGATTGTTCTCGAAGACACACCCTTGTTTTATTTTGTGGATTTATCTATACAATAAAAGAACGGAGAAAAAAATGAGAACATTTAACAGCTTGAAGGAAGCACAGGAGTATTTTAAAGGAGATATATTTGCTACCGAAAACGGTATGGTAATAGATGAGCTGGGAGAGGATAGGGTATGCTGCAGCATGACCTTAAATGAGCATCATCACAATGCGAACGGCGGAATAATGGGAGGCGTGATCTTTACTCTCGGAGACTTTGCCTTTGCGGTTCTTTCCAACAATATACACAGACCTACCGTGGCTCAGCAGGTCAGTATCAATTACCTCGGTGCACCGAAAGGGAATATCCTAAAGGCAGAGGCCCTGGTCAAGAAGACCGGAAGGAGTTCTTCGATTATAAATGTGGATATCTCGGACGGCGAAGGAAGGGCGGTTGCCCAGTTTATAGGAACCGGTTTCAAGCTTTAAAAAATCACCAAAATTTTCATGAAAAAATTTTTAAAAAACGGGAACCGGAAACAATATCTGTCGTCTAATACTTGAAATGGCTTTTTAAATGCAGAAAAATGCTTGGTCAAAGACAGGAGGTTAGTATGAAGAAAAGGTTTTTAGCAGCATTATTGATTTTGGTAATGGCATTTTCGTCTTTAAACGGATTTGCTCCGGTTGAAGCAGAAAATGCACTTACCGAAGAGAAGATGAAGGAAGTTCTCATCGAGGTAAAAAGTAAGATCGATATCGGGGATGAATTCACCGAGTTCGATTACAGCTACAATGAGTATTCCGGAAAAGGTCGATTCTATTTTAACTGGAATACCGAAGACAGTACGGACAGTATAAGCATTACCGCTGACGGAGACGGAAGGATCTGGAGCTACAGCAGGTATTCAAACAATTACAATACTCAGGACAGCGTGCTTCCCACATATATCGGCGAGGAGCTCATTCCCAAGGCTGAGGAGTGGATATATCAGGCAGAGCCCGGGCTCAAGGGCAAGCTTGACATCACAAGATGCAGCTACCAGACATACAGAAAATCTTATTACATCGGATTCACCCGTATTGAGAACGGCATCCGCATGAACGACAATTCCGTAAGCATTTCTTTGGACGCAATGGACGGAAAGGTTCTTTCCTATAGCCTTAATTGGAATTTTGAGGTAGAGATTCCCAAGGTTGATAAGCCCATCGGTGAGAAAAAGGCAGCCGAGAAGGTTGATGATACCGTAAAAATGCAGCTTGAGTACAGGCTTGGTTATGATGACGACGGAAAGGAAAAGGTTTTCCTTGCATACAACCCTGACATAACCTATGTAGCCGTTGATGCAAAGAACGGAAAGGTTTATACCACAAGAACATATTGGGGCAGCAGCTCCGAGTTTGATGACGGATTTAATACCGCAGCAGCTACTGAGAGTGCCGATGAGGAATATTTGGCAGAAAACGGAAAGACCGTACGTTTAAGTGACAACGAAATAAAGAAGATCGATGAGGTTAAGGATATCCTTACCAGCGAAGAGGCAGTTAATCTTATTAAGAAGAATAAAAAGCTTTATATCGATCAGAACCTGAATACTGCTAGATGCAGACTATACTTCCAGGACGGAGAATATTACTGGAGCATCAGCCTTTCGGATAACCGCCCGGTAGACTATGACAACTATAATTATTACAGCAGCGAATGGTACAGGGCATCTGCATCCGCATCCGTAAACGCAAAGACCGGAAAGCTTATTTCCTTCTATGCAAGCACAAGGGATTATTACTCATACGATGATGAGGGCGATGATAAGTTCGTTGCAAATTACAGCAAGAAACAGTGTGAGAAGCTTTTCGAAGAGTTTGCAAAGGAAACGGATCCCGAAGAGTTTAAGTCAGTAAAGCTTGCTGATACATATGAAGATAAGGTTTATATTTATAGGGAGATCTACAGCGGTTATTATGATCAGGACACAACCGCTACCGGCGGATATTCAATGCAGTACAAGAGGTACTATAAGGACATTCCGTTCTCGGCAAACGGTATTTCAGGTGCTGTAGAAGCAGTTACCGGTAAGGTTACCAGATATAATCTTACATGGACGGACGCAGAACTTCCTGAGCCCGAGACAGCCATCAGTGAAAAGCAGGCATTTGATGCATATATCAACTTTGACGGTTTTGACCTTGTATATGAGCTGGTTTCGAAGTATGAGGATTCCGGTAAGTATTACGGAGTTGACAGGGAAGTTAAGGCACGTCTGGTATACAGAACCGCAATTTCACCTAACTATGTAGATGCTTTTACAGGAAAGCAGCTTAGCTGGAACGGACAGGAATACAAGCCTGCAGGCGTCTCATATAAATATACCGATATCAACGGCACAAAGTATGAGCGTTCAATAAAGCTTTTGGCAGATATGGGACTCGGCTTCGAGGGCGAGGAGTTCAAACCCGATCAGAAGATCACAAATACTGAATTTGAAAAGCTTCTGGCAGGAAACTCATATGGATATTATGGTCCGTATGTAACTAAGGCTTACGACGAGAACGGCGAGGAGATAGATCCAGATGAGCTTACTCCCGATGACGAAACCAAGGTTACCCGTCAGGAAGCATGTAAGCTTATAATCTCAGCAATGGGAGGCGACAGGCTGGCTCAGATGGATATCTTTAAGACAGGGTACTCCGATGAGAAGAAGATAGATAAGGAGAACATCGGTGCGGTTGCACTTTGCAAGGGCCTCGATATTATGGGAGCAAAGTCGGGTAAGAAATTTAAGCCCAACGCTTCAATAACCAGAGGCGAGGCAGCAGACCTGGTAATCCGTATGATGTCAAGCAATTTCTGATAACTAACCCCCTGAAGTTTATATAGATAGGGCAGCAGTGAGTTTTAAGTACTGCTGCCCTATTCTTTTTGCTGTTTAACTTGATTATTGCCTAAAATATGATAAAATAAAATCCGTAGGCTTAATATGTTCAATCGGAAATATATAAAGGAGGTCCCGGGATGCAAAAACAGAAATTTGTGAAAAAAATTAAGACTTTGGTAAGCTGGTTTTTGTCGCTATGCTTGCTTGCAGGCTGTCTTGTATTTTTGAAAAATGTCAGGGTTCAGGCAGCTTCATATGCTAAAGTAATAGAAGTAAAGCTTAAGGACGGCCAGGATGCCACTTCTGAAATCCAGAAAGCCCTTGACGAAGCCGCAAAAGCAGGGACCAAGAAAAAGCAGGCCATGGTAAAGGTGCCTGCAGGGACCTATTATATAAACAAAACACTGGTAATCGGTTCTAATACCTATCTGAAGCTTGACGCTAAAACCTATATGAAGAAAAGCCCCAATCCTAAGGACCCTATCCTTCATATGCTCCATGCCGTTAAGGGTAAGAAGGGTAAATTCTCGGATAATTCAAATATAACGGTCCAGGGCGGAACCTGGGATGCCGAATTCATTCTTTACAATGAAAAGACCGGCGGATCGGTATTTATGTTTGCCCATACCAATAAGCTTAAGATCCTTGACGTTACGCTCTGCAACTGCTATGGGTCTCACCTGCTGGAGCTGGGCGGTGTAAAGAACTGTACCGTAAAGAACTGTGAATTCTACGGATTTAAGGCTCCCGATTCCGACACGGAAAAGGAAGCAATCCAGCTTGACGTCTGCCATAGCGAGAGCATTCTTCCTTACGGAGATCCTTATGACGACACACCCTGTGAGAAAATAACAATTACAGGCTGCAATATCCATGACTATTCCCGAGCTGTCGGATCGCACATGATGGTAGAAGGTATCTATCACAAGACCATTAAGATCACAGACAACAATTTCCATGATCTTGATAAGGCAGCTGTATATGGATATAACTATACAAACCTGACCATAAAAGGAAACAAGATCACAAATGTGGGATGCGGCATTCAGCTGAAAACCGATTCCAAGGCTTCAAAAACAAAGCTTGAAAGAAATAAGGGCGTTAAGGCGATGAAGGTATCCAAAGGAGAATTCAAGCTGACCATCCAGGACAATACCATAAAGCTGACGCAGAAGCTTTCCGCTGAGGATAAGGATTCGGGAAATTCAATGGGTATTTTTATCTATGGTTCGGAAACATATCCGATGAAAAAAGCAACCATCAAGAACAATACCATAGTCAGCGGATCGGCGGGAGTCTATTTAAGATACGTCAATTCGGCAACCATAACGGGAAATAACATCGACCGCTATGACGGAGCATTCGGTACCGAAGAAACCAAATTTGCAGAGGATGCAATCAAGCTTTTGTCATCAAGCGATGCTGTGATAACAGACAACAATATATCCGGAAAATGCTCGGTTCCTTTCGAAAATGGAATTGCATTAAGGGAAGAGAGTAAAAATGTAAGCGTAAGCAATAACAGCATTCCCTGCACAAACAAATCCGGTATCGGCCTGTACGATTCTAGTTCGATAACCTCCGGAAGCGGAAACAGCATTAAGAATGCGGGGCTTAACGGTATCACGGTGATAGGATCTTCGTTAACCCTGTCTGACAGCACGATCTCAAAGACATCCCAGCACGGAATTTCCATCCAGAGCGGAGCCTCTCTTAATCTTAACAATGTTGTTGTGGATTCAGCAGCATCAAATGGCCTTAATATTTCATCCTCCAGTAAAGTGGTCATGGCCGGAGGATCCGTAACCAAGAGCGGCGCAAAGGGAGTAAATATATATGACGGTTCAAGCTTCAGCGCCCAGGGAACCGAGATATCGTATTCCGGCGGAAAGGGCGTAGATGTCGGAAACGATACTACCGTTAAGCTGGACAGCTGTAAGATATTCGGCGGAGGAGCAAACGGCGCGTTTGTTGACGGAAATACAGACACAACGATAATTGACTGTTCTATATATGATAACGCAGGAAATGCACTGCAGTTAAAGAACGGAAAAATAAAGGTAACGTGCAACACATTTACAAACAACTGTAAAGGAGAAAGTGACGGAAAAGCCGTAGCTGTATTCTCGGGTATTTCCGGAGAAATAAGCGGAAATACTTTCTCGAATCCCGGAACCAAGAGCGAGCTCTGGATAACCTCGGAAGCAAAGCTGAGTCCTTCGTTAAGCACGGTAAAAACAGCTTCTGCATACGGTTATACCGATGCTGCAGGAAATTCTTTCAGATAAAAATTATAAGTAATAAGTATTGATACAAGGAGATCTGATCATGCCCGGAATACTGTATCTGTGTGCTACTCCGATAGGAAACCTTGAAGACATAACCATGAGGGTTTTAAGAACCTTAAAGGAAGTGGATCTTATTGCTGCCGAGGATACCCGGAACAGCATTAAGCTTCTGAACCATTTTGGGATCAACACACCTATGACCAGTTATCATGAATATAACAAAATAGATAAAGGGCATACCCTTGTGGAAAAGCTTCTTGAGGGACAGAATATCGCGCTTATCACAGATGCAGGTACTCCGGCGATCTCCGACCCCGGTGAGGATCTGGTCAGGATGGCTCATGAAGCAGGAATTACGGTAACCTCACTTCCGGGTGCATGCGCATGTGTTACGGCACTTACCGTATCGGGGCTTCCGACCAGGCGTTTTGCCTTTGAAGCGTTTCTTCCGACAGACAAGAAAGAACGCAGGGAAATACTGGATAATCTTAAGGAAGAAACACGTACCATAATACTGTACGAGGCCCCGCATCATCTTGTAAAAACCCTTGAAGACCTTAAGGAATACTTAGGAAACAGGAAGGCTACGGTTTGCCGCGAGCTTACCAAAAAACACGAAACCATCTTTCAGACAACCTTAGAAGAAGCATTTAATTATTTTACGGAAAATGAACCTAAGGGCGAATGTGTCATAGTGATAGAGGGCCGCTCCTTTAAGGAAATAAAAGAAGAGAGCCGTGCCGAGTGGCAGAAGCTCTCTGTTGAAGAACATGTAAATATGTATATGGGACAGGGACTTGACAAAAAGGATGCCATGAAAGCAGCGGCTAAGGACAGAGGTGTGTCCAAGCAGGAGATCTACAAAGAACTGCTAAATAGCTGATATATATGGATACCCGCTTTTTCGGCGGGTTATATTATGCCCTGCTTTTCCAGATAATCCAAAAAACCTTCAAGCCCCGGAACTATATCCCTGTAGGTGGTTTCATAATCATCCGTATTACAGGGATCTGCAACGTCTCTTTTGAACTTTGAAAAATCCAACAGACGATGGATCTTACCTTCGGGATCTCCTCCGCTGATGCTTTTCATATCACGGATGTTATAAGAGTCCATTCCTAGCAGATAATCAAAATCCACATAATCCCAATTTGTTAACTGCTTTGACCTGTGATCTACTGTAGGGATTCCCTTATCCTTTAATGAAATAAAGGTCCTGTAATGAGGCTTTCGCCCCGGTTCCCTGACACCAGTGCCTGCGGAATCGACTTTAAATCTGTCGGCCAATCCCCTTTTCTTTAACATATGGATAAAAACACTTTGTGCCATTGTCGAACGGCAAGTGTTGCCGCAGCATACGAACAGAACGTTTATTACTGTTTTTTTTTGCTGTCCTTAAACTTTTTCATATGTTTTTTTATTGCGGCAAAGGTTTCCTTGCTAAGATCATGTTCAATCTTGCAGGCATCCTTTGAAGCTATATCCTCCGGTACGCCGAGGTAGATCAGACCTTCGGTAAGTACCTGGTGTCTTTCATAAATATCCTTAGCTATTTTCTCACCCTTATCGGTAAAAGTGATATAACCGCTAGGATCTACATTTATGTACCCATTAGTCCTTAAAAGCTTTATGGCACGGCTGACGCTGGGCTTTGAAAAGTTCATTTCTTCGCTTATGTCTATAGACCTTACATTGGTATTTCTTTGCTGAAGTACAAGTATTGTCTCAAGATACATCTCACCGGATTCTAATAATATCATAACAGCCTCCATATAATAAACTATAACTTTATCTCGATTATAGTAAATATAGACAAAAAGGTCAACATAATATATAGAAAATTTGAAAAAACATAGAAATTCTTAAAATTTTATAAAAAACGCTTGACAAGTTATCAGCAACTAACTATAATACAGACGAAGTAAGTGGAGGCTAACTAAAAAAGGAGGTAATAATGATGCCGTTAAGTTTGGCGAATCCCGGAGAGGAATCCATAATAAAAAAAGTAGGCGGAAGCCCTGAAGTAAAGCAGCATCTTGAAAACTTAGGTTTTGTAGTCGGCGGAAATGCAACAGTTGTTTCATCCATAGGCGGAAACCTGATAGTAAACGTAAAAGAATCCAGAGTAGCCATCAGCAAGGAAATGGCTGCAAAAATTTATATTTAAATGCAGAAAGGAGCAGCAACTAGATGAAAACACTGAGAGATGTGGAGATCGGCGGTACCGCCAAGGTGAAAAAGCTCCATGGAGAGGGAGCCATAAAGAAGAGGATTATGGACATGGGAATAACTAAGGGAATAGAGATATATGTCCGCAAAGTGGCACCCTTGGGAGATCCCATAGAAATAACAGTAAGAGGCTATGAGCTTTCGTTAAGAAAAGCAGATGCAGAACTTATAGAGTGTATGTAATATTGTCATTCTGAGCTATATCGCAGTTTGCAAGGCGAACTACGATGTGATGCGAGGAATCTTTTATTAAAAACTACGGTTACCTTTGGGTAACGATTCCGCCGATAATTTGACAGGCGCATTATCGATTCTGCGGATCTGGTTTTATAAAAACATTTCAAGCCTGTAGAGAGGTACAGCACATGGATATAAGAATAGCCCTTGCGGGCAATCCGAACAGCGGTAAAACCACCCTGTTTAACGCACTGACAGGCTCCAATCAGTTTGTAGGAAACTGGCCCGGAGTTACTGTCGAGAAAAAAGAAGGAAAATTAAAGAAGCATGATGGTGTGACAATTACAGACCTTCCCGGTATTTACTCATTATCACCTTATACCTTGGAAGAAGTAGTAGCAAGAAACTATCTGATAGGCGAGCGTCCCGACGCAATACTTAACATTATCGACGGTACAAACCTTGAGCGTAACCTGTATCTTACCACACAGCTCGTTGAGCTCGGTATTCCTGTAGTGCTTGCTATCAACATGATGGATGTGGTCAAGAAAAACGGCGACAAGATAGATACAAAGCAGCTTTCAAAACAGCTGGGCTGCAAAATTGTTGAAATCTCGGCTCTTAAGGGTGACGGTATAATGGAGGCAGCAGAAGAGGCTATAAATGCTGCAAAGAACGGCAGAACCATCCCTCAGCATACGTTCTCAGGACCTGTAGAGCATGCTATCGCTCATATCGAGGAAGCAGTTCTTCATTCCATGCCGGAGGATCAGCAGAGATGGTACGCTATAAAGATTTTTGAAAGAGATGAAAAAGTCTTAGAACAGATCAATATCTCCGAAGCTAATTTAAAGCATATCGAAAGCGATATTAAAGCAGCAGAGAAGGAACTTGACGATGATGCGGAATCGATCATCACAAATGAGAGATATGTATATATCGGCGAAATCTTAAAGGCTTCATATAAGAAAAAGAATAAAGGCGGCTTATCCACCTCGGATAAGATCGATAAGATCGTAACCAACAGATGGCTTGGACTTCCCATATTTGCAGCAGTTATGTTCGCAATCTACTATCTGGCTATGGTTACAGTCGGAGCAAGTGCTACGGACTGGGCAAATGACGGCCTGTTCGGTGACGGCTGGCATCTGTTCGGTATCGGCGGTGGGGCTACAGAGGAAGCAGAAGAAGAGTATGGTGATACGGATGCCATCCTTGCAGGCTTCCTTGCAAAGGCAGATGAAGACGGTTTCGACATCGCAGCAGCTGAAGAAGCTATGGATAGCGAAGCTGAAGAGTTTGATGCTGCAGTGGCAGTTGATGAATTAAATGCTTTAATGGCTAACTATTCAGATAAATCCGTAGAGCTCACATATGAGCTTGAAGATGAGGAAACCTTGGAGGTGACCGAAGAAACGGCAACTCTGGAGGATGTAGACGGTGCCATCGAGATGTTTGAAAAGTACGAGGGCGGAGTTGATCCTGCCAACTACGGCGTATGGGTACCCGGTGTTCCTGTGCTTGTAGAAGGTCTTCTCGATAAGATCGGCTGTGCAGATTGGTTAAAGAGCCTTATCCTTGACGGTATCATCGCCGGTGTAGGTGCGGTACTTGGTTTCGTACCTCAGATGCTCGTGCTTTTCTTCCTGCTTGCATTTGTTGAGGCATGCGGATATATGGCACGTATTGCATTCGTACTCGACAGGGTATTCAGAAAGTTCGGTCTTTCCGGAAAATCATTTATCCCGATCCTTATCGGTACAGGTTGCGGTATCCCCGGTATCATGGCTTCGCGTACCATTGAAAATGAGCGTGACCGAAGGATGACCATTATCACTACAACATTTATCCCCTGCGGAGCTAAGCTTCCTTTCATCGCAATGGTAGCAGGTGCTATCTTCGGCGGATCGGCATGGGTATCAACAGGTGCTTACTTTATCGGACTTGCAGCGATCATCATTTCCGGTATAATGTTAAAGAAGACAAAGATGTTTTCAGGTGAGCCCGCTCCCTTCGTTATGGAGCTTCCCGCATATCATATGCCCACACTCGGAAATGTTCTTAGAAGCATGTGGGAGCGTGGATGGAGCTTTATTAAGAAGGCCGGAACCGTAATCCTTATTTCACAGATTGTTATCTGGTTCTTAAGCGGCTTCGGTTGGGCAGAGGATGGCTTCAGGATGCTTGCAGAGGAAGAAATCGATGTCAGCATTCTGGCTAAGATCGGTAATGCGATCGCATGGATCTTCTCACCTCTCGGTTGGGGCAACTGGCAGGCAGTTGTTGCTTCGATCACAGGTCTTATCGCAAAGGAAAATATCGTTGGTACCATGGGTGTTCTTTACGGTGGTGCAGGAAACTTATACGATACACTCGGTGCAGCATTTACCGGTATAGCAGGTATGTCATTCCTGGTATTTAACCTTCTTTGCGCACCCTGCTTCGCAGCAATCGGAGCTATCAAGCGTGAGATGAACAGCCCTAAGTGGACCTGGTTCGCAATCGGTTATCAGTGTGGATTTGCATATCTTGTAGCACTTTGTATCATGCATATCGGCGGATTGTTCACAGGCGAGGCAAATGTTATCGGCGTAATAGTTTCTGTCGCAGCTATCGCATTTATGTGTTACATGCTGTTCAGACCTTACAAAGAGGCAAACATCAGAACCGCAAAATATAAGGGCGAAACTAAAAAGGTAGCATAAGAATTAGCCTTCCCCTTGAGGGGAAGGTGGCACGAAGTGCCGGATTAGGTGTCATTCTGAGCGCAGCGAAGAATCTTTAAAATCCTTCCATGCGTTCAGGATGACATTGATTTATGTTGAAATAAAAATAGACAAATGTTAATATTATAAAAGACCATTTGTAATCGCAGGTTAATCAGAAAAACAATCATGGAGAGGAGAACCGATCGATATGAATCCCGGTACATTAGCGGTTTCGGCCGTACTGGTTATAATAGTAGGGCTGATAATCTATAAAATGATCAAGGATAAAAAATCCGGAAAATCCTCCTGCTCATGTGGAGGAAGCTGTTCCGGTTGCGGTATGGCCGGAAGCTGTCACAGTACTGCCAGATCAGGTGGGAGTTCTGACCTGGCAACGTCTGACACGAGTGCCGCTCCCATACAGATAGAAGACCGCAACGTAATAAAGAAAATAACCATCGAGATAGACGGTATGATGTGCGGTATGTGTGAAAGCCATATAAATGATGCCATAAGGTCGAACCTGAGTGTAAAAAAGCTTAAAACTTCACACGCTACAGGTCTTTCCGAGTTCCTGACCAATGATGTGGTATCCGATGAAAGATTGAAGGATATCATAACTAAAACAGGATACAGGGTGCTTGGTATAAAACGCGAATATATCAGTTAAAGACAGAAGAACAATATAAAAGGGGCTGTGAAAAAATGGGATTAAAAATTGTCCCATTCTTCACAGCTCCTTTATGACTTTAGAACTGTTTGGTGTATAAATTTATTTTATTCTAATACCGCATTTCGCAATGTGCAATAAGTATAGGGGCCTTCTTCATACGTATCAAAAATACCAACTACGCATAAATAAGCGCCATCTTCCGGATAATCTTCAGGATAGGTATACTCGTCTGTCAATTCAAACTCTATGCCCTGAGCACAACACGCGGTTGCATCCTGTATGATACATGCATAATAGTTTTTATTCTGACTCTCATCATGGTAAATACCTAAGTTTCCGGCCATTTTAATCTTTTTTCCAATATAATCTTCGGGCGATACCATCATATGGTAAACTTCCGAATAAACCATGGTACTCGAAAGAGATGTCAGGTCTATGTCAATTTCTTTATCATTAGTATTTATCATATCTGACGTATCATTCTGCTCATTGATCACTGTTTCCGGCTCGTTTGTTATTACTGCCTGTGCTTCCATAGTAATCTTGGGCAGACCTGCATCAGATTCTGAAGGAACCTGAACCTCATCGGATAGTTTTATCGTCTGGTCTTTCTTTTCACTTTCAACTGCCTCTTCTATTATTTTTTCCACTTGAGAAGACTGATTTCCTGTACGTGAAACAATACCGTCGGAATTGCATCCCGTTACTAAACTTAAAAACACGATACAAAGTGCCAAATAAACTATTCGTTTCATTTTTTCGCTATACCCTTTATTCAATATCTATAAACGATTTTTTCTAAAACTTACTTCAGTGCTTCCTTCAAAGTATTCAGATTTTCAGTCATTACAGAAAGATAGCTTTTTCCGTTCTTTATATCTGATGAAGTGATCCCCTGCATAGAGTTTAATACAAGGATTTTCTGATCCTTGGTATTGGTATTGCTCTTAATTGTTTCCGCAATTTTCCCATCGCTGCTTTCTATAGTCAGGATAGTTTTAAGTCCCAGCTCGTTTACTTTTCCTGCAAGGAAAATAATTGTTTCAAAGCTTGCTTCAGTTTCTGCAGAACATCCGGTAAAAGCAGCAAAATATTTAAGTCCATAATCATCAGTCAGGTATCTGAATGGAAATCTGTCACCAAACAAAAGTGTTTTAACATTTGCTTCAGCCACTGCTAATTTATATTGCGCATCAAGATCTAAAAGTTTTTCTTTATATGTGTTTACATTAGCCTGATAAATATCCGAACCTGACGGATCAATTTTCTTAATTCTTTCTGTAATCTCGTCACAAATTGTTATAGTGTTATTAAGCGAAAGCCAAACATGCTCATCCACTTCTTCTTCATGCTCATGGTCGTGGTCATCATGCTCATGATCTTCATCTTCATCGTGATCATGGTCTTCATCTTCATCGTGATCATGGTCTTCATCATGGTCATCTTTTCCATGTTCATGTTCATGCTCCATGCCTTCCACTATTTCCTCATTCTTGACTTTGTCTCCAAGAACCTCCAAAAGATTTATAACCTCCATGTTTTTATTGGTTGCCTGATTTAAAGCATCCTTAACCCAACTGTCGGATTCTCCGCCAACGTAAACGAACAGATCACATGTGGATATTTTTAATATGTCATCGATGGATGGCTGATAACTGTGAAGATCCACACCATTGTCCAAAAGCATGGTCAGATCAGCTTCATCTGCTTTTTGTCCCATTATTGTTCTCACCCAATCATATTCAGGGAATATGGTTGTTACAATCTTAATCCTATCATTTTTATCTTTAGAGTTACCATTTATTGTTCCTGATTTTTCATTTGTATTCTGTGCATTTGAACATGCAGAAAGAGAGCCGATCATCAGCATGACGGCCACTATTATCATTATAGATTTTTTCATTATAATAAGCCTCCCAAAATTATTTAAATTCATATAGTTGAGAAAGGGGATTTTTCAATCGTTGATACGCACCTTCAAGCTGATAAGAGTATTATTAATGTAAGATAATCTGTGACTGTTTACCAAAAGAATGATGGACAGACCTGAGACAAGGAAAGCACCAAAGGTAATCAGAATGCCCCCGGTATGCATAATTATAGTTTCGCACACCTCTATCATATGACAGATATGACAGTCTTCTCCTTCACATTCATGACCGCTTTCCATAATTATATATGCAGAAGAAAACAGAGTGATGACAATAAAAAATACAGCTAAAGCTTCAGCTAAACATTTTACCGGTTTCCTTATATCACTCACTCAGCTCATCTCCTCTCATATAACGTTCTATGGTTTAATATAGTTATGGATTCTATCACAACAAAAATACTTTGTCAACAAATTTGATAATTATTTTCAAATTACTTGACAAAACAAAAAAACATATTATAATTGATAACGATTCTTAAATTGTGGTTAGTTTTATTGGAGGCACATTTTGGAAAAAAGATCAGTTTATAAGACAAAACAGCGTGAAAAAATAATGAATTACCTGCAGACAGTACAGGGACAGCATATTACAGTATCTGATGTTTACGATTATTTTAAAGCTCAGGGTGAAAGCATAGGGCAGGCAACTATATACCGTCAGCTTGAAAAGCTAGTAGACGAAGGGACCATCAATAAATACATAGTGGATATGAACAGTCCCGCCTGCTTTGAGTATACCGGTGGAGAACATTGCAGTGAAGACGCCTGCTTCCACTGTAAATGTGAAAAGTGCGGCAAGCTTATACATATGCACTGTGATGAAATAAATGAATTAGAATCACATCTATATGAACACCACCAATTCCGTATGGATCCAAAAAGGACAGTCTTCTACGGAATATGTGATGAATGTCAGGAAGCTGGTAAATAAGGACTTGTATCTATGAGCAGTTTATTAATGATATTATAGATATAAAAAAAGGATAAAACAAATGTCATATATTATTGCGAAAAATCTGGAAGTAGGTTATGAAAAGAAAACCATTACCGATCCCATTAACTTTAAAGTTGATAAACAGGATTACCTGTGCATAGTAGGTGAAAACGGTGCAGGAAAAAGTACACTTATGAAAACGCTGCTTGGTCTGATAAAGCCGATAAGCGGTGAAATACTGTTTGGAGACGGACTTCGGACTAACGAAATAGGCTATCTTCCCCAGCAAACGGTCGTACAAAGGGATTTCCCTGCTTCAGTCAGGGAAATAGTACTTTCGGGCTGCCAGGCGCGTGCAGGCTTCCGTCCGTTTTATAACAAGGAAGAAAAGAAGCTGGCTGAAGAAAATATGGAGAGAATGGGAATAACCGGGCTTGCCGACAGCTGCTACCGTGAACTTTCCGGAGGGCAGCAGCAGCGGGTGCTTTTAGCGAGGGCATTATGTGCCACAAGAAAAGTACTCCTGCTTGATGAGCCTGTATCGGGACTTGATCCTAAGGTGACTGCCGACATGTATGAGCTGATAAACGAACTTAACCGGGAAGGTATCACTATCATTATGATCTCTCATGATATAGCTGCAGCCGTAAGATACGCTACCCATATTCTTCATATAGGCGCTAACCTGTTCTATGGCAGCAGGGAAGAATACATGGAAAGTGATGAGGGCAGATTCTTTTTAATGAGTCAGGAAGGCGGAAGACACAATGTTAGATAAGCTATTTACATATCTGCAATACCCTATGGTCATAAACGCTCTGATAGTG
This sequence comes from Lachnospiraceae bacterium, assembly GCA_024696945.1. Classification (GTDB taxonomy): domain Bacteria; phylum Bacillota; class Clostridia; order Lachnospirales; family Lachnospiraceae; genus RUG11977. The sequence continues at coordinate 39,521 of JAILGF010000072.1, forward strand.
GGAGTGTTGATATCACTGTGCTCTTCATTGTTCGGAGTGACACTGGTACTCAAAAGATACTCGTTCATAGGTGACGGATTGTCCCACGTAGCTTTCGGAGCCATGGCGATAGCCACGGTCATGAAGCTTACAAATAACATGCTCCTGATACTTCCGGTGACTGTCATATGTGCGGTATTTCTTTTAAAGACCGGTCAGAATGCCAAGATAAAAGGCGATGCTGCCATTGCCATGATCTCGGTCGGAGCACTCGCCCTGGGATATCTTATTATGAATGTATTTTCCACATCTGCGAATATCTCGGGAGATGTGTGTAGTACTCTGTTCGGATCCACCTCCATACTTACACTTAACAGCATGGAGGTAGTGTTATGCATCATACTGTCGATTGTGGTTATCACTATATTTATACTGTTTTACAACAAGATTTTTGCTGTTACTTTTGATGAGAGTTTTTCAAAGGCCTCCGGAGTACGGACCAATGCATACAATTTCCTGATCGCAGTGGTCATAGCGGTGATCATAGTATTGGCCATGAATCTGGTGGGCTCCCTACTTATTTCGGCGCTTATCATATTCCCGGCACTTTCAGCCATGAGGATATTCCAGAGCTTTAAGAAGGTAACTGTATTTTCGGCTGTATTTTCGGTTGTATGTGCGGTTTTGGGACTTATTATATCCATAATGACCGGAACACCGGTCGGGTCTACCATAGTAGCGACCGATGCAGCTGCATTCCTTCTGTGCTGCATAGCAGGTGGGATAAAACTGAAACATTCATAATTGATCAGAAACGGAACAGCTTTTACCGGCTGTTCTTTTTTTTGTGCATATTATACTATTTCGCCAGTGTAGATTTCAACAAAAGTGGTGCAAAACCAACAAATATGAAATATATTTCATATAATTGTTGACAAATGGAAAGTTTGGTTTTATAATTCCAACCGTAAGAGATATGAAATATATTTCACATATAACGGAGGCTTTTATGAAAGAACTTATCAATTTCAGAAACGTAAAAAAAACATACACAGTAGGAGAGAAATCTTTTGATGCATTGAACGGCGCCAGCTTCAGCATAAACAAAGGCGAGTTTGTGGTTATATTGGGACCAAGCGGTGCCGGAAAATCGACAATACTTAATCTTTTGGGCGGAATGGATAAAGCAACTTCCGGGGAGATCATTATTGACGGTAAGGATATTTCGAAGCTTACCAGCAAAGAACTTACGAAATACAGAGCTGAAAACATAGGTTTTATTTTCCAGTTTTATAATATACTGCCTACACTGACCGTATTAGAGAATGTTGAACTGATCAATGATATAGTAAAAAAACCAAAGCCCGCGATGGAAGTATTAAAGGGTGTCGGCCTTGAGGCTCATGCAGGGAAGTTCCCGAATCAGCTTTCGGGCGGTGAACAGCAGAGAGTTTCAATAGCCAGAGCAATAGCAAAAAATCCGTTGCTTTTACTTTGTGATGAACCGACGGGCGCTCTTGATTCTCAGACGGGTGTAGAGGTGCTTAAACTTTTGAAAGCACAGTGCGGAGAAGATGCGAATACCGTAGTTATAGTTACTCACAACAGCTTGATCGCTGAAATAGCTGACAGGGTTATCCGAGTAAAGAACGGTAAGATCCGCAGTAATGAGTTAAACTCTTCACCTAAAAAGATCGAGGAGGTGGAGTGGTAATGCTGAAGCGTAAGCTTTTCAGAGAGATCGGAAAGAACTTATCACAGTTCATTACGATACTTCTTATGGTAATGATAGGAGTTATGGCTTATTCCGGCATAGAAGCATACATGGACGGAATGATAACGGCTGCCGACAAGTTTTATTCAGAAAATAATCTGCAGGATCTGAACGTAATGGGAGCAGGTTTTACCACTGAGGACTTGGATACGGTAAAGGATCTTCCACATGTACGGAATGCGGAAAGAAAGCTTGTTTTTAATGCTATTAACAGTGATGATAATGATAAGGGATTTGTTGTTTCGTTTATTGAGTCGAACGAAATATCAAAATTCTATTTAGAGGAGGGTATTCCTTTTGATGCGAATACCAAAGGTGTATGGGTAGATTCGTGGTACATGCGTGAGAACGGTCTAAAAATCGGGGACAAAATAAGATTTAAGTATGATTCGCTGGAGCTTGAAGAAGTAATAGTAGGATCCATACAGGTTCCGGACCATATCTATGACATAAAGGATGAATCCGCCCTGTTGCCTGACCATTCCTCATTCGGTTTTGTATTTCTTTCGGTAAATGAGATTTCTGAGAGTTATATCAAAGAAATAATCATGAAAGAGGCAGGTATCTCCAACGAGAGTATTCTGAATATTCTGATGCCCAATCTGGATTACAAGACGCTTATTCCTTTCAACTACATAATGGTCGATGTTGATGAAAAGGAAAATGTTGACTCTGTTAAAAACAGCATAGAAGATAAAATAGAAAGTGCTCAGGCTATTATAAAAATAGAAGATTCACTTTCGTATTCGACATATCAGGGTGAAATTGACGAAGGCAGAGGTTTTGTAGGTATCTTCTCGGGATTATTCCTTTTTATCGCAATCCTTTCGGTTATTACTACTATGACGAGAGTAATTAAAAAACAGAGGATACAGATAGGAACATTAAAAGCTTTGGGCTTTTCTGACCTGAAGGTTCAGCTTCATTATATAGGGTATGGTTTCTGGGTATCTCTTATCGGTGCCTGCTTAGGTCTACTTGCAGGAAAGTTCTTTATAGGTTCTGTGTTTATGGGACTTGAGATGGACTTCTTTGAACTCCCGAATGATGGAGCGGTAATGAATCCTCTAAGCTATCTTGTAGCAGCTCTTGTTGTTCTGGGTATTTCATTTGTTACATATCTTACATGCCGCAAACAGTTAAAGGAAAATCCTGCGGAAACTTTGAGGATAGAACTTCCTAAAGTTAAATCCGGAACGTTAGGGTTTACAACCACTTCTGTGTTCAAGAAGATGAAGTTTGCAACAAAGTGGAATATAAGGGACGTGATAAGAAACAAAATAAGGACCCTGACAGCTATAGTGGGTATCACAGGCTGTTGCGTACTTATAGTCTGTGCACTTGGAATGCTTAACAGTATCGATCATTTCATCGATCTTCAGTTTGAAGAACTGTATAATTTCAGTTATAGGTTAAGCTTAAAGCAGGATATAAAAACTGATGAGATAAAGGTTTTAACCGATGAATACGGAGACAAAACGTCCAAGACTCTTGGCATAGAGATAAAGGACAGTGACGGAAACAGGGAAGCAAATACTGTATTTGTTCATGATGCCGGGGATTATGTGAGGTTTGTGGATAAAAATAATGATTTCATGACACTCGACCGGGATGACGGAGTTTATATAACTCATAAACTCGGGGAAAACGAGAATATCAAGATCGGAGATACCATAACCTGGCACATCTATGGTTCAAAGGATTATTATGAATCAAAGGTTGTTGGCTACAACAAGGATCCGCAGACACAGGGAGTGACGGCGACCAGAAGCTATATAGAGAGTCTGGGTATTGACTATATACCGGATTCAATATATACTAATATAGATTTATCAAATAAAAAGGATATTCCAAATGTTGAACTGGTTCAGGATAAGAGTAACCTGAAGGAAAATATCTCAGGAATGCTTGAGATGATGAGATCGATGATTGTTATCATAATCTTTGTTGCTGTCTTACTTGGCGTGATCATTATTTACAGTATGAGCATTCTTTCCTACAGTGAGAAGCAGTATCAATTCTCTACCTTAAAGGTATTGGGATTTGAAGATTCGAAGATAAGAAGGATTTTTATCAAACAGAATAACTGGATAGCGATCGCAGCTATAATCATCGGATTACCCTTAGGCAGAGGACTTACATCCTGGCTGTTCAAAATCTGTATAGATGAAAAATATGACATAGATACGCATATCTATTTCATTACTTATCTGCTTGGTGCAGCAGGAACATTTCTTGTATCCTTTGTTGTATCAGCGATCCTTGGAAGAAAAGTAAACAGTATAGATATGGTATCAAGCCTTAAGAGCAACGAATGATTGATGAGGAAAGTAGGTGTTAGCTGTGCCTGAAACAAGAATCCCAAAGAGTGAAAAAGCAGTAGCCAAACGAGACAGGATAATAGAAAAAGGCTTTGAATTAATGTGTGAAAACGGGTATTTTAAGACTTCTACACCCGATATAGCAAAAGCAGCTGACGTATCTACAGGGATTATTTATCAGTATTTTAAGGATAAAAGGGAAATCTTTATCGAAGGCCTAATACGGTTTTCGGATTCGGTTCTTTTTCCGATGATGGACGTTCTTGATTCTTCTGATGAAAATGCGGCTAAAATTGACCTGAATGATATTGAAAGAATGCTGGACAGGCTTATTACTCTGACAGTTCAGAGCCACAGATTGACGCAAAAGGCTCACGAGGAACTTGAAATGATGGCGCACGCAGATGAAGAAGTTGCTGATATTTTCAAGTCTTCTGAGCTGACAATGACGAAGAAAATAAGTGCATTCCTTGAAAAAAACAATATTATTCTTGAAAATCCCATAGAAAAGATCCACATAATTTATGGATTAGTTGAGAATTATTGTCACGAAACCGTATATCATCATCACGAGGGCATGAATAATGAAGTGATGAGGTCGGAAGTAATAAAAATTGTAAAAAATATGGTGGTTGGCAGCATCCGATGAAGAATCGACCGATTTCAAATAAAACATTTGAAACCGGTCGATTTATTTTATGGAGAGAAACGATTGTTAAAAAGTCATATATTTTTAGTATCCGGCAGCAGATCAGTCATGCTTTTTAGTCCTGTAAGTATAGTTGATCCGTTATGAAGCAGCGCGGAAGATGCCGGATTCATAACTCCGAACAGTCCTCCTGCGATAAGAGCTGAGTTAAAACCGAGTATAAATCTGTAATTCGCTTTTATCCTCTTCATAAGAGCCGTACTTATTTTCCTTAAAGTGATAAGCTGATGCAGATCATCGGAAGCAATAGTTATATCCGCTATCTCACGGGCGATCGGAGCTCCGTCGAGAATAGCTATACCTACATCCGCCTCAGAGAGAGCGGGAGTATCGTTTACTCCGTCACCTATCATGACAACCTTGTGCCCTTGTTCATGTTCTTTTTTGATGAATGCTGCTTTATCCTCCGGCAGCACCTCGGCACAAAATTCATCAAGACTCAATTTTGCGGCTACGGCTTCGGCATTCTTTTTGTTATCACCGGTCATCATGCATATTTTCTTAAAGCCCAGCTCATGCAGACGCTTTATAACATCGGCAGCCTCATCCCTTAACGGATCAAAGATGCAGAGCACTGCAGCCAGCCTTCCGCCGATAGCCATAAATATTCTGGAATATTCTCTGTTTATTTCATCCAGTTTATATTCTTCGTCTTCAGGGATTATACAGCATTCATCCTCCATGACAAAGTGATAGCTGCCAATAACTACGCGCTCATCGTCTAAGAAACTGCTTATGCCGTGCGCGACAATGTACTCAACCTTTGAATGAAGCTCATCGTGATCTAGTCCCTTGTCCTTAGCTCCTTTTACTATGGCATTAGCTACGGAATGGGGATAATGCTCTTCAAGGCATGCAGCTATACGCAGCATCTCATCGGGATCCCGGCCTTCGAAGCTTACCACATCCATAAGGGTAGGAGTGGCATGGGTGAGAGTCCCGGTTTTATCAAATACCAGAGTGTCAGCCTCTGCCATAGCCTCCATGAATTTTCCGCCCTTTACGGAAATTCTGTGCTCCCTGCATTCTTTTATGGCTGAAAGCACTGCCAACGGCATGGACAGCTTCATGGCACATGAATAGTCAACCATCAGGAAAGAAAGGGCCTTGGTGGCATTTCTTGTGAGCAGATATGTAATACCGGCACCTAAAAGACTGTAGGGTACCAGTTTATCAGCCAAACGATATGCCTTAGCCTCTGTGTCGGATTTTAGTTTTTCAGATTCTTCTATCATCCGCACTATCTGGTCAAACTTACCGCTGCCGGCTGTCTTTGTGACTTCGATTATGCATTCGCCTTCTTCTACTACGGTTCCCGCATAAACATAACCGCCCGGACTCTTTACTACAGGTTCGGATTCACCTGTCATAATGGACTGATTTACCGTCATCTCACCTTCGATAACCTTGCCATCGAGAGGTATTATCTCGGAATTCCTGACTATTATATGATCACCTGCAAGTACCTGATTTACACCGACCTGTATTTCCTTGCCGTCATTTTTGAGCCATACCGTATCTATGTTTAAGGACATAGAACGGGCGAGGTCGTTAATTGACTTCTTACGTGTCCATTCCTCGAGAGTTTCTCCGATGTTGAGCAGGAACATAATGGAAGAAGCGGTATCAAAATCTCTCCTGATGATCGAGGTGGCTATAGCTACACCGTCAAGTGTCTCAACCTGCAGCTTACCGTTTTTAAGAGCAAACAATCCCTTAACTATATAGGGTATGCTCTTTGCTATGCTTCTGGCTATTGCCAAAGGCGCAGGCAGGAAGATTTTTCTCATGAACATCCCGGTAACGGAGAAGAATAGTTTTTCCTCGTACTTACGGTTCATTTCCCTACCGGTGTTTTCAGGTACGAGTGCTTTAATCCTTTCATCTGAAGGATCGAAAACCGACAGTGCAGAAAACAAGCTGTCCTTATCCTTCTCAGAAGAATTAAGAAACGATACAACTGCATTGCCGGTTCTTTCGTCTACGGAAACTTCCTTTACAACATCGATGTTACGGATATAGTATTCCACGAGGTCCGCTCTGTGCATGGACATATACGGATAAGGTATTTTTATCCTTATTTTCTTGCTTGATTCATGTAATACTACGCATTTCATAGGGTTTACGCTTCCTGTTCTTCGTAACTTTCGATTATAGCTTTAGCCTTTTCGTATTCCTGTTTTCTCTTCTTGTCATAACGCTTTTCGTTAATATCTACAGCATCCTCATGAATATCCCCGCAGTTTTCTTTAATTGTAGCTGCAGTTTTCATTACACTGTCCTTGCCGCGGAGAACCGCTGCGGTACAATGGGTATATACTGTTTTTGCGTCCTTGCTAGAGAGAATGGCAACTCCTGCTGTTCCGAAAAGAACACCGCCTGCGAATGTACATAATTTCTTCCAGTTCATATAAAAACCTCCTTGTGCTATGGCTAAAAATGTGCCAAATATAATATGGCTTACATATAGTATAGCACCATATACTGCTCATCAAAAAACTAACTTTTGTTAGTTGTAACTAACACAGCGTTAAAAAAATTAGATGTTTTTATCCAACATCCTTAAATGGGATTTGATCTTTTCAAACGTCGTATCGGATATGGCGTGCTCTATAAGGCAGGCATCTTCTTTTGCGGTTTCCTTATCTATACCGATATGTTCGAACCATTTAATAAAAAAAGTATGCCGCTCCCATATCTTTTCGGCGGAGGTTTTGCCGGAGTCGGAGAGGAGTATCCTCCAATCATCCTTTATTATCAGCCCTTCATTCTCCAGCTTGGAAAGCGCTACACTGACACTTGCTTTAGAATGACCGAGATGGGCAGCAATGTCCGTAACCCTGCATGCACCAAGCTCTTTGGTACAGACAAGGATTGTTTCAAGATAATCTTCTTTTGAAATCTTCATAGTCCTGCCCATGATAATATTTCTCCTATATGACATTCTGACTTATTTGTCATCCTGAACGACGTGAAGGATCTTATACTATTAAAGTTAGTATATTCTAACTCGTGTATAGTTATACCACGCTAACCATAAAAAGTCAAGGAAATATAGGCATTTTTAAACAGGAAAAACAAAAAATGTGAAAAAAATTATAAAAAGTGCTTGACAAGGAAAATACATTGTGATATATTCAGTTAGCGTAAGGTAACCAACAAACATTTTTTGGTAATCTTTCGATAATAAACTTATCGTTAATCCTTCAAACCTCGAAACAGTATGCCGCCAACATACTGTAAAATAGACTTTTTAGATTAGAGACCCAATTACTTCTTATTTAGCTTTGATAAGAGACGATCGGATGATAAACTAAAAAGTGTTTGTTAAAAGTACTGTAAATATCGGCTGGCCCTGAGCCATATTTGGGGTAGGGGTCCAGTCGATAATTTATCAGTATAGGTTAGCATAGGCTAACGAATATAAACTTGTTATAAAAGGCTTGTTAAGCAGGCCTTTTAAATATTTAAAGGAAAGGAAAACAAAAGAGTTATGAAAGGTTTTTTTAAAAATCTTATGGTACTGTTACTGGTACTTACATTGGGCATTTTTACTGTTGAAATGCCTGCATCCAAAGTAAAAGCGGATGAGCCTGCAGCAGAGCTGGCTATAAAAGGAGAGGATTTCTTAAATGAAGTCAAAGGAGAATATGTTCCTCTCTTTATAGGAGGTATTTTTAATTCTGAGTATGATCATTATTGGCATGATTACACCGCAGCTGTAGTTGGTGAGTCAATGGCTGATATGTGTGTAGGCATAATGAAGCAGGCTATCGGAGCAACTACTTATGGCGATGAAGCAGGTGAGGACTTCTTCTGTGGTTATACCGAGAATGTTGCAAAGATAACATTTGGCGGAGATAATGGCACAAAGGTTACATTTACTAAGAACGATGGAAAAAAGATCACTCATGATTATGAATTTGTAAAAAATGCATCAGCTACCGGTACTGTTGAAGGACAGGAAATGGGATATGAGGGATGCCTTTACAAGAGCAAGGACGGTAACAATGATGAGTTCTCATACATTTTTATGTGCCCTGATACACCTGCTACTACTTACCATCTTGAATTCAGATATGGAAGCAGCGAAGAAGAGCTTCTTAAATTAACAGAAGGAAAATATAAGAATTGGCTTAGTGCCGGATTCCCTGCAGATGCATTTGATGATCCTCAGGAGATAATGATCCAGAAGGTTATCGCACTCTTTGTCGTTGAAAACTTAGCACCCATGAGCGGAGCAGAAGCTATCGCACAGAGATCATCCATGGCAGGTGTATGGTCTATGGACACCTCTCTTTTAAAGGATTATCCCGGATATGAGAATGCTTCGATGATTATGCAGCTTAGCAAGTCCGGTTTTGGTAAGAGCTATGTTGATATGGTAGGCAGCGGCGACTATATGCTTGCCAGCCAATATCCTTTCTACACTTACGCAAACGAAAAGAACGATGAAATAGAGAAGGGTGTTTATATCGTAGTAAGCGAGGATGAAGGCACAAAGACTGCTACTTACGAGATCAGTGTTATTGATGGTACGCGTACACTCACATTCCATTCATCAGAAGGTGATATCAATTATTTCTATAATGAGGGTTTAGCTCCTGAGGCTGTTAGCATCTCCAAAACAAAGGTAAAGAGCAACAAGAAAATATCCGTATCTTGGAAGGCCTCAGAAAACGCTGAAGGATATGAGATTGTATATTCAACAAACAGCAATTTCAAGAAAGCAAAGACCAAGACCATAACCGGTAAAACATCAGGCAAGACAAAGAAGCTTAAGAGCAATACTTACTACGTAAAGGTTCGTGCATTTAGCATCGATTATGCCGGCAACAAGGTATATGGTGAGTTCTCGGATGTTAAAACTATTACTGTTGAATAATTTTGCTGAAATACCTGAATACATAGAATCTTCCTTAAATCCTAAAAAAGGAGCGGCATTGATTGCTGCTCCTTTTTTAAATCAAAATTATGTTGACAAAAATATAAGCATATATATAATAAAGGCAGAAAGTTAGATATTCCTAACCAACATTATCATTTGGAGATGATCTTATGTCAATAGAAATAATAGAAGGTATCCTAATTCCATTCCTTGGTACTACACTGGGGGCAGCCTGTGTGTTTTTTCTCAAAGGAGAAATGAACGATAAACTGAAAAAAGCAATGGGAGGATTTGCAGCAGGAGTTATGACCTCGGCATCGTTTTTCAGTTTGCTTCTGCCGGCACTTGAGCAGTCGGATGATATGGGAAAGCTGTCATTTGTTCCTGCTATGATAGGATTTATCATCGGTATGCTGTTCCTTTTGTTCTTGGATATTATTATACCCCATATGCATCTGGATAAGAGCGAAGAGGGACCAAAGTCGGGACTTAAGCGTACTACAAAATTGGTGCTTGCGGTTACACTGCATAATCTCCCTGAAGGGATGGCAGTCGGAATTGTCTATGCCGGTTGGATGTACGGGAATAATGAGATAGCTTTGAGTGGAGCATTGGCCCTGGCTCTTGGTATAGCATTGCAGAATTTCCCGGAGGGAGCCATTGTATCCATGCCTCTTGTAGCTGAAGGTATGCCAAAATGGAAGACATTTGTATATGGTACCCTGTCAGGTATAGTAGAACCAATAGGAGCGCTGCTTACTATATTTGCCGCCGGCTTCTTTTTACCTGTGCTTCCCTATCTGTTAAGTTTCGCCGCCGGCGCAATGTTTTATGTAGTGGTAGAAGAGCTTATACCTGAGATGTCTGAAGGTGAGCATTCCAATATCGGAACAGTCTGTTTTGCAGTAGGTTTTGTAATGATGATGGCCCTTGATGTAGGACTTGGTTAAACAGAATAAAAAAATTTAAAAAAGTACTTGACATTATTATAAGTCAGTGATAAGATAACAGCGTTATGTAACACTGTTATCTATTTTTTTGAGAGGATAGAGTTTGACTGATAATCATTACGACAGAACAGTCTATGATGAGAAGTATCTGTCAAGAATACAATATATGAAAGAAAACGTTGAATATGAAAAAAGAGCCCTTCTGATAGAGGCAGCAAAAAAAGAGTTTAAAGAAAAAGGATATAATAAAGCATCACTCCGGAGCATATGTGCTAAAGCAGGAGTAACTACCGGTGCATTATATTTCTTCTTTGAAAACAAAGCAGAGTTATTTTCAGCCATAGTGGATCAGCCGATAAAAGGTCTGAAAAAACTTCTTATGGAACATTTTCAGGAAGACAGGGAATATATGCAGCATCTT
>JAILGF010000084.1 GCA_024696945.1 Lachnospiraceae bacterium
TAAGAAATATGTTCTTCTCTATGATTCCAGTTCAGACGAGATTCCCAACATACAGTGGCTTCAGAGTGTAGACGAGGAGCTTCTTGCACTTCCGGTTATGATCCCTACAACCATAGTTCCCGATTATAACCCTGTAGTTGATGACGAGTACTTGGAGAATCTGGGTGAGTGGAGTGAAGAAACCATTTCTATGCTTGTTACCGTAACCGTACCGGCAGATATTAAGGCAATGTCAATCAACCTTAAGGCACCTATTATCATCAATACTACAACAATGAAGGGCAGTCAGGTAGTTGCAGAAAATCCTGATTATGAGATAAAGTTCAAGATCCATGACCTGCTTGAGGCTGCCAGAAAGAAAAAGGAGGAAGGCTGATGCTCGCATTATCAAGGAAGACGAATGAGTCCATCATGTTCGGCAACGACATAGAAGTAACCGTTCTGGAGATAAAGGGCGATCAGGTAAAAATAGGCGTTACCGCTCCGAAATCGGTAGCTATCTTCAGAAAAGAGATATATCTTCAGATACAGGAAGAAAACAAAAAAGCAGCTGAGAATCAGGTGGACAGGGATACTATCGAAAAATTATTTAAAATTTAATATTTTACTGTTAAGTTTTAATGAGAAGCATCCGATAAAGAAAATAGAATAGAATCCCATTAGTATATCCCAATATAACTAAAAGGATTTAGGCAGATAATCATGCGGATTTTATTTCTGTATGATTATTTGTATTTTGTACGAAAAATCTTTAGTAAGTATTTGTATACAAAAGATGGTTCGTACAAGTCAGGAGTATTTTCCTGATCGTAGCACAAGGAGGTGGACGGTGCTTATTCACCGTCGGTACAATGTTTAGGAATACCTAACGAAAGGAGAAACATATGGGAATAGAAGTTGTTGGATCAAGTCAGTCCTATCAACCGGTTCAGTCTTATCAGCCGGCTCCCGTTGAAACTTCAACTGTTGTGAAAACAGGGTCGGAAGCTCTGACCAATATAGCAGTAAAGGCTCCCAGCTCTGCATCCGAAGGTCAGGTGAAGGGAGATAACGGGAAGCAACCTTCCGAAGAGGAAGTAAAGTCGGCTATCGAACAGGCAAACAAGCGAGCACGTGGATATTTCGGGCATGCAAATGCTGAGTTCTCATATCATGAGGCAACCAAGCGCATATCGGTAAAAATCATTGATCAGGATACGAACGAAGTCATACGTGAGATTCCGCCCGAGGAAACCCTGGATATGATAAGTAAGATGTGGGAACTGGCCGGCATAATAGTTGACGAGAAAAGGTAAACAGGGAAGTGTTTTAAGAACAAGGAGGTCGAATTATGCCTATACGAATGAGCGGTATGGTTTCCGGACTTGATACGGATGCCATTATAAAAGAATTAATGTCAGCCCAGTCACTAAAGAAGACAAACATTGAAGGAAAAAAGGAGAAACTTGACTGGACAAAGGAAAAGTGGAGTGAGATGAACTCGAAACTTTATTCCTTTTATACAGATAAACTTTCGCCGTTAAAGTTCCAGGGCAGTTATCTCACTAAGAAAGCGGTGTCATCCGATGAAACAAAAGTGAAAGCATCGGCTTCAAGTGCTGTGGCAGGTTCATATTCCTTATCTGTTAGTAAACTTGCTTCGGCAGAGTATGTTACAGGCGCAGATATAAAAGATAACGGATATACTCAGTCTACGTTGTTAACGGATACGGGTATGTCTTCCGGACAGACGATTACGATAAAAACCGGAAAAGACCTGGAAAACATAACAAGTATTACTATAGATTCGGATACCACCATAGGCGATCTTACTGACAGATTGAAAGAAGCCGGGCTTAGTGCAAATTTTGATGTAAAAAGCGGACGTTTCTTCATCGCAGCAAAGGATACCGGAGAAGCTAATAAGTTTACGATTGAGTCGGATGCTCTGGCAGGAGAGGGTTTAGAGAATCTTGGGCTTAAAAACATAACTGCAGAGATGGCCGAAAACGGTATGGATGCAGCAAACAGCGGAGAAATGGCTATCGTTGCCGCTTCTGATGCAAGCATTAAACTGAATGGTGCTATCATTAATTCAGGATCTAATACAATTCAGGTTAACGGTCTTACACTCGATCTTATCGGCACTACAAATGAAGATGGTATAAAGCTTACCGTAAGTAATGATGTGGATGCGGTATATGATAAGATAAAAGATTTTGTTAAAAGTTATAATGAGTTGATGGATGAGATGTACAATAAGTACAATGCATCTTCTGCTAAGGGATATTCGATGCTTACATCTGATCAGAAGAAAGATATGACTGATGATCAGATTAAGTTATGGGAAGATAAGATAAAAGATTCTCTTTTGAGAAAAGATGAAACCCTTAATAGTTTGATGTCGGCGTTTAGATCCTCAATGCAAGGGACGGTCACAATAGATGGTGAAAGTTTTTCTCTTTCGAGTTTTGGAATTGTAACCGGTGATTATACGGAACGTGGAATGCTTCATATACAAGGTGATTCGGATGATGCTCAGTTTATGGATAAGACTAATAAGCTGAAAGCAATGCTTGAGGAAGATCCTGAAAAGGTAAGCAAAGCCTTGTCAGGTATTATGGATAAGTTCTATGATACATTGTCAAATAAAATGTCAGCATCAAACATTTCGTCAGCACTTACTTTCTATAATGACAAGCAGATGAAAACTCAGGCAGAAAACTATGAGAAACAGATAAAAAAATGGGAAACAAAGTTGACAGATATTGAGGACAGATATTACAAACAGTTCTCAGCAATGGAGAAAGCGATGGCAAATCTTCAGAATCAACAGAATCAGCTGGCCGGTTTCTTGGGATAAAGAAATATAAAACAGTATGTTTTTATACAAAAACTTTCGGAAAAAAGTCCGGAAGTTTTTTATTTTGTCTATAAAGGTATTTGGGTTTTTGTCCGATATATGTGGTGTAGGACAAAAAAGAGTATATCGCCGGGAGCGAAGAAAGAGGTATGATATGACAGCAGCAATGGCTAACGTATATAAAAGCAATTCCATCCAGACAGCATCACCCGCTGAACTTACACTTATGCTTTACGACGGAGCTATTAAGTTTTGTAATATAGCACTCGGAGCTATTGAGAAGAATGACATAGAAAAGGCAAATACAAATATCATCAAAGCTCAGAAGATAATCACTGAGTTCAGATGTACACTTGATTTCAAGTATCCCGTAGCACAGGATTTTGATAGAGTATATGACTATATATACAGAAGACTTGTTGAAGCTAACATTCACAAGGATGCAGAAGTGCTGGAAGATGCATTAAAGTATATCCGTGAGATGAGAGATACATGGAAAGAAGTTATGAGACTTAACCGTGCACCTTCAGGAACATCTCAGATCAGATACGTGAGTGCAGGCACTCCTAAGGCTGCATCTATGTAAACCCCAATTTGTTTTCTGCAAATTATTTAATAACAAAGCGGACACTTACTGTTTGACATAAACAAAAAGTATCCGCTTTGTAAATGTATAGGAGAAGATATGAGGGACGAAGAAAAACTTACTTATATAAATATATTGATATCATCTTTAAGGAAAAAGGAAGACCTTCTTGTAAAGATAAAGGCAGAAACGGAAAAACAGGCGGAGCTCATTCGTGAGACTGAGTTTGATGCAGACGAATTTGATAAGACTCTTAATATAAAGCAGCAGTATATTGACAGCCTGTTAAAGCTGGATGATGGTTTCCTTGATATATATGAGAAAGTAAAGGATGCATTAAAAGAAAATCCTGCCAATTATAAAGCAGAAATTGAAGAAACAAAAGCACTTATAAAGAAACAGACAGAATTATCTATGGAGCTGCAAAGTCTTGAGTCAAAAAATCAAACAGGCCTCCAGATACATTTGTCTCAAGGCAAACAAAAGGTCAGGGATTTCAGAGCAAACTCCAGAACTGCGGCTGCATATTATAAGAATATGACAAACCGTCACCAGGAAGGTGACTCGTATTTCTTTAACCGGGAAAAGTAAAAAATAAAAAAAAGATGTAAAACAGGGGTTAAGTAATCCGGGTTTGAGTCCGATATAATAAATGTCGGGAGCAAAAAGAAAAAAGTTCCTGAAAAAAATAAAAAAATATTAGCAGGGGGGTTAAGAAACTTAGCGAACCTGCCGATATAAAAAGTGAGTAAAGTGAAAGCACATTTACCACAAACCTGCTGAGGGGTTACCTCAGTACATCGATCAGATGAGAGTACGGCTCAGACGATCACAAAAAACTATTAAATGTGGCAAGGAAGCCACTACACATTCAAGGAGGAAAAATTATGATAGTACAACACAACATGGCAGCCCTTAACACAAACAGACAGTTGGGCGTAACAAACACAAATTTAGCAAAGTCAACAGAGAAGTTATCAAGCGGTTACAGAGTAAACCGTGCAGGCGATGACGCAGCAGGTCTTTCGATTTCAGAAAAGATGCGTGGACAGATTCGTGGTCTTGAGCAGGCTTCGACCAATGCTCAGGATGGTATCTCCCTTATTCAGACAGCTGAAGGCGCTATGAACGAGATTCATTCAGTTATTCAGCGTATGAGAGAGCTTGCAGTACAGGGTGCAAACGACACCAACGTATATGCAGACCGTAAGGCTATCGCAGATGAAATGACCGAACTTAGTGGTGAAATCGATCGTATTGCTAATTCTACAGAGTTCAATACCATGAAGCTTCTTGATGGCAGTTTCGACGGAGAAGATGGTGAGAATGCTCTTACCCTTCAGGTTGGAGCTAATAAGAGCAATGAAGATCTTGCAGTAGCAGAACAGGTTATCACTTTCAATATCTCTGACATGAGAACTACTGGTGAAAATGAGACAATGGCAGCAGTAGGAGGGCTTTTAGAAGATACTTCAGCTCTTACCGGCGATGCAGAAGATTACAATGCAGATGGACTTAATGAAGCATGGCAGGGAGCAATCAAGATTATGGATGATGCACTTAACTATGTATCAGAGTCACGTTCATTACTTGGTGCTAAGCAGAATCGTCTTGAACACACTATCGCTAATACTGATAATACTGCAGAGAACTTACAGGCAGCTGAAAGCCGTATCCGTGATGTTAATATGGCTGATGAGATGGTTAAGTACTCAAAGAGCAGCATTCTTCAGCAGGCTGGTCAGTCTATGCTGGCTCAGGCAAATCAGCAGACACAGGGTGTTCTTTCACTCCTCAGATAATGCTAAAAAGTGCGTAGTACTTACTATCGTAAGTGTGAGAATATGCAGTCTTCGGACTGCATATTTTTTTAACCTTTACACAAGTAAATGTTTATAGTATACTCAATATGTATATTTGATGTGGGAGATGTGAATTGTTATGATGTACCCATATATGACGTTATTCGATGGTACTAAAGTCGTTCATTCTCAGATAATTATATGCATCTGAAGGTGAGATGAGGATTGACTAGCTTTTTATGGCTAAAAAGGATAATACTATGAGGGAGGCACATATGGGAATAAGACAGCATTATCAGTTGTTTTATTGAGTGTGCAGAAATCACCGGCAGGAAATATGTGTTTGTAATAGATGAATGTGATACGGTATTCATCCCGAAGAGAAGATCGGCACTTCCTGCCATGATAGTTGAACTTAAGTGGAACAAGAGTAAAGAAGGGGCAATCCGGCAGATAAAAGAAAACAGATATCATAATGTGCTGAAAAATTATGGCGGAAATGTTATACTGGTAGGAATAAACTATGATATGGAGAATAAGATACACAGCTGCAAGATAGAAAAGATAAATTGTATACACAATTAACACAATTCGGACTGAAAAATCCGAAAAAAGCCTTGACAAATGCATCTAAATGGTATAAAATAATTGCACTGAATTGGAAGTGTCCTCTCACAGCACTTCTTTTTCCCCTTATACTACAGCTGTAACGGATTCGTATTTCTTGAATGTGCCGTACTCACAGGAAAAAAGTATGAAAAAGTTATGGATATAGTGTTAAGGTTTCTGCATGCAGTGCCGATATATAACACAGGTGACAGTAATGGATATACTGTGTCACGTTGGCGACTGTTTTATGTGAGGAGCTTTACTCATAACGAAAATAAATGAGATAAGTGCTTTCTCATAAGAATGGATCGCACAAAGTCCAATGTATGAAACCTTAAGGAACGGAACCGTACACCGAACCGGTAGGTAGATTACAGATCTCATTGTCTGATGTTCAAGGATGGACGCAGGCAGGATAGCTTATATACACAAGGAGGTAAATATATGAAACATTTTAAACTTATGAAGGGCATGTTAGCATGTCTTTTATCACTGGCACTGGTTGTATCTTGTTTCTACACAGGAGCAAATGCAGCTACATTTTCGGTAACAAAAGATGGTAAGACTTATGTAAACACAGTTGCAACAAGCGGTGCTACTGCTGAAGCTCCTGTAGTTATTTCTGCTGAGACTGCACTTAGCGGAATGAAGACCACAAGCGGTGAAGCTCTTGAAGGTGTAGAATTTGACGCTGGAAATCAGTCTTCAAGCGGCGCAGGTTGGGAGTATTCTTCAACTAGTGGTTTCGTTATTTCTAGTGCTGATGCAAAGGTTGACGTAGCTGTTAAGGCTACAAGTTCTGGATCCGGTGATGTTACAGCTGCTTACGATCCGAATACAGATACCATTGTTCTTACAGCTGCTTCGAAGAAAACAGTCTATTATACTGTTTTCAAGAAGGCTGAGGGTGGCAAGGTTAATGCTTCAAAATTTAAGAACGTTGTTTTGGAGAAGAAAACCGCCAACAGCGGTGAGACTACTGATGAGTATAAGGCAGTGCTTGTTTTAGATAACAAAGAAGTTATTAATGCTAAAGCTACTAGTGACTTATATGTTTATTACACAACAGAGACTCCGGCTACTGCAAAGACACAGTATGTGCCTAACTTTAAAGTTAACAAACATGATAAAGTTAAAGGCAAGGTTACATTCGACTATGATAAAATAAAGCCCGGAAATAATCAGGCTGCTTTTACTTTGAAGGATGGAGAAACAGTTGTAACAGCAGATAAGCTCATTTATCGTGCTTCTACAGATGATAAGGGTAAGGTATTTGGCGAGTGGAAACCCGCTACAGAGCTTACTGGTTCCGTCGTTGCTGCTGATGTAGCTTCTCGTGGTAAGAAACTTGTATATCAGTTCAAAGTAGTTGGAACTTCCGAAAAGCGTTCTTCAGACAGTATTAAAGGTGAAGTTAAACTTCAGAAGGCTGTAGCTCTTAAGGTTAATTATGAAAAAGCAACTATTAACATTAAGAACGGTTTTGATTATACAGTAGTTACAGTTTCGGGAAGCGCAGAGCCTACTGCTGATTCTGGCGAATGGTTTACCATATTGCCTTATAAGGTCGATGGTAGTGCTAGTGGTCTTACAGTACCGTCCGCAGATTATGTTTACGGTACACAGACTAAGACCAAAATTTCTGGCTTTGATGCAATGAGTCTTTTTGATGGAGTGGATGCTGATAAGATATATGTCTTTGCAAGAAAATCCGCTACAAACAAAAAGGCAGCCGGTGCAGCAAGTGTTGCATTGGAACTTACTAAGCCTGCCGTTGCTCCTTCCTTCTCAGGTGAGTTAACAGTGAATGTTGACGCAAAGAAGAATAAGACTTATGCCAAAATCAGTGATACTGTTAAAGCTGGTGGTTATCAGTATCTGATAGTTACTAAGGACAATACTGATCTTTCAGCTGCAAAGTGGACTGATCTTAAGAAAGATCTTGAAATTGGAAAAGCTAATTCGACTGTTGCTAAACGCACAAAGAATATACTTTCAAAGGATGGAAATACTTATGTTCTTATCAGAAAGAAGGGCGTTAAGAATACCTCGTTACCTTCAGAGTATGCTTGGACTCAGGTATATGAAGAGGAAGTAACAGGCGCTTCAGGTGAGAAGACAAAGACTCTCGTTTGGAAGGTTGTACCTGCTCCTGAAGGCACAAGCTCTAATTCAGGCGAAGAATCCGGTTCAGGTGAATTTACAGTAACTATTCCTGAAACATTTGAAAATGTTAAATCGTATACTGTAACGGACGCTAAGGGTGATAATGTTGCTAATGGTGCTAAGGTCGCTGAAGATGCAAAGATTACTGTAACTGTAACATTGGCAGATGATGTTAGTGCTACTGGAGTAACTGTTAATGATATAGTAGCTACTTTTGATGGAAAAACAAAAACATATTCAGCTGATATTACGGTAAAAGCTAACATTGAAATCTCAATTGTTGTTGCTACTTAATAATAGTTAGCCAACAGCCAGTGATCTAAAATGATTCAGACCCCCGAAAGGTGTAAAAGCCTTACGGGGGTTCTTTTTTGATATGTACCCATTTTTATTCTTGACAAAAACCTCTATGCATTGTATTATGATTGTATCAAAGGCATAGAGTTAGGATTTGAAGTAACGACATTTTTAGTTTATTTTACGGTTTGAAACACGATTTTATTTTATTTACTTTTGAGCACATTTTTCAAATACACTCTTGCTTTTCCCTAAACAATTCAAAAAGCAGGAGTGGTGGATCTATAGCTGTCTTCTGCTACTTAGATTATTATTCAGACAAGGCTCTAGATGAGATGCCGGAATCCTTCCTGCTTAAGAAGTTTTTGGAAGGTAATAGAGTGGAGGTGAAGATGATGTTTTTGACAGAATATGATGAAGAAAAACATATCGAGATGGAAAGAGAAGAAAGTTGGGAAGAAGGTCGTATAGAAGGACGTGAAGAAGGTCGAGAAGAAGGTCGTGTAGAAGGAATATTGTGCACATCAAACCTTTTGAATTATCTTTGGAAAAATGGGAGAAACGAAGACGCAGATAGAGCTGTGAGGGATATCAATTACATGAAGGAGCTTATGGAAAAGTATAAGGATGAACTTTCAATTAATCTTTGAAATTAATTATAGGTCTCAAAAGTTTAGGAACAGCCGCTTGGTTTGTTGAACCGGGGCGGCTTCTTTTATTTGTGAAGCCATTTTGGGTAAAGTATTCTGCTATTTATATTTTCTGTCTTAACATTTCCTGCCAATCAACCGATATCATATTTATAAGACTGGAAAAATCATTGTATTATAGTATATCGACGACCACCCAACGTACGGAGGTGTTTATGAAGAAAAATATAAGATCGATATTTGGAGCACTGATATTCACACTCCTTTTTACCATATGTTACATAAACGTTGAAGCAAAGGCAGATGAAGAACCTGCTCTTGTCCCTGTTGGGACAAGTATCGAGGAACAGGAAGACGAAGCAATACATGAGAGCACTTTCTTTATAGCCAATACCGATTCGTCACTGTACAGCCTTGAGAGTACAGGTGGAAACGAATATGGATATGCAAGTCTGTCGGCAGTGCAGAAAAAACTGTTCAACAGCATTGGCGAAAAGTGCGAAGAATTCATGGCAAGTGAGTTGTACAAGACTGATCTGACAGCTGAAAACTCTGAGATAACTATAACATATAATTATGCCGATGGTGAATCTTTTACCAAGGAAACTCTATTGGAGACTGCGACCAGGTTCTATTATTCGAATCCCAAGTATTACTGGATATCAAGCGGGTATTCATATAAAGTGAGAGAGGACTCCTGTAGCGTTATATTATCTGTAGCATCGGATTTTTATACCTATGCATCCAGGAAAAAAGCTGATGAAGCTATAGCGGAAAATTTACAGTCATGGGTGGATGAGATAAACGCGGTTAAAAACGAAAAGGATGTGTTCTATGCTGCTCTTAAGGCACATGATATCATCATCGGAAATATTGATTATGCTTATGATGCAAGTGGACAGCCGGAGAATTCGATGTGGGCTCATTCCATAGCCGGAGTATTTACCGGGGACGGAGTAGTGTGCGAAGGCTATGCCAAGACTTTCGAATATCTGCTGAATCTTGCGCGAATTCCGAACATATATATTGTCGGCAAAGGGAAAAATGAAGCACATGCATGGAATGCCGTAAAATACAGGGATGCGTGGTATCTTTGTGATGTTACATGGGATGATCCGAACGAAAAAGATCCTTTGGGCTTTAACAATACCAAATACACGTACTTCTTCATGCCGTCATCTCTTTTCTCTAAGGATCATACTCCCGATACTTCGGGGAGAGAAGAGATGTACGATCTGCCGGCATTTGCAGATAAGATCGAAGACTCTTTTTTCGGAAAGTTTAAATGCTATACAGCGGACGGGATAGATGAAGAAAGCGGAGCAGCATTTGCGGCAGAGATACTGGCAAACAGATATCCGGAATGTGATTATGTTTATGCAGCCTTCCCTAAGGGACAGGAGGGGAATTTCATCCAATATGTTGCACCTCATATAACGGGAGAAAAGATTACCGGTACTTATTCTTACAGTGTGACTCCGTACGGTTATGTTATGCGATTCCTTGCACCGGTTATCTCAAATCCTGCAAAAGAAATATCCTTTGAAAAAACGGAGCTTTCCTTGGACGTTGATGCTGAAACGGAACTGACTGCAATTATAGCTGAGGACAGCGATGACAGGATATTGTGGGAAATATCGACATTTGATCCCGAAGACAGATATACCGCAAAAAGATATGTAAAGCTTAAGACCGACGGAAGGAGTGCATTGTTAAAAGGCCTTAAGGACGGAAAAGTCATACTAAAGGCTATAGTATATTCATCAACCCTCAAGGGCGCAGAGAAGGTTCTTTCCGCAGAATGCGTCATAACGGTCGGTACGGGAGAATCTTCTGCTGATGCCGTTATCTGGCAGAACGGTATCAAGGAAAAGAAAACATATACGATCACCACATCGCTCAAGGCGACTACATGGACGGATTCCAAGAAAAAGACAAAGAACGGAAAGCTTGTGTGGTTTGTTTCTGATACGGCACTGGTACCAAAATTCGATCCTGCAAAGCATACTGTTTCCTTTGGTGTTGAAAAATCGAAAAGTGCTTCCGTAAACGGCAAAGGAGTAGTTACGGCCAAGAAGGCCGGAAAAGTGTTTGTATACGTATGTGATACGGGCAGCATGACCTATGAGGAATACGGAGTGGATATCCTTGCTGCGCCTTCTAAGCTTACGCTTGTACAAAAGGCCGGTTCGCAGTCGAAAGATGACGCGGTTAAAAAGCTCGGGGCTGATGTGGGAGATACGGTTAAGGTGTATATCTCACCTTTTGTAAAGGACGGAAAGGCCGACGAAGACTGTACATATACGGTTAAGACAGCAAAGACCGAGCAGGGAAAATATCTGAGCATTACCGAAGCACAGCAGGATGACGACGGCAATCCCTTCTTCACATTTACGGCAAAGGATTATGACCGTGAGAAGAGTAAGACGGTTTCGGTGAAGCTGGACATAGTATGTAACGAGAGCAACAAGAAGGCTTCCCTTACCGTTGTTATCGGAAACTCCGCAACAGGTGCCTCGCTTACCGGAACTTCGGATAAGTATGAGCTTAAAATGAAAAAAGATACGGTTTCATTGAATTTGGTTCCCGAAACACATATCGAAAACATAGCATTCACGACTGATAAGATAAAGATTTATGTCGGAAAAACATCCGTGACGCTCAGCAGCGACGGTAAGAAGGTGTCAGTTGACGGTGGAGCAACGGTTAAGGCAAAATATGATGCAAAGACTGGGAAGCTGAACCTGACCGCCGGTCAGGATGCCGGAGCACCCGCAGTCATCGTAGCAGCCTTCACCAACAGTTATACCAAGAAGGTAACATTGGTTGAACTTGCCCGTATAGATGCAGCTGGAATTGTGACGCTTGCGGAGTGATCACAGTCGGAACGGCAATGTGAGCTATTGAACGTTTACTCACTCTGATTAATCATTTTTCATCGAAAAAATACAAAATTGCATTAAACTCCCCAAAACATGCATAAAAAGTGTTGTTTTGGGGAATTATCTTTAAATATTGACAGATAATCCCCCAAGAGTTATAAATGATGAACCCGATTTCCACTTGATTTATCATGATATTTATGATAAAGTCTTGGTTAGCAGGCATCGAACACTTAGATGGAATAATGAAGCTCAGAGTAGCATTAACAGGCTGCACAAGATTTGAAAATATAAAAGAGGTTTATATGCTGAAAATATATTTTGGTGATTTAGATAATGTTCTCCATAATGTAGAAACATATTTTAATAATCAATATCAATACGCTTGGCTTGATGATGAATTTGTAAAAGAGGTAATAAATGATGTCGATAAATCAATTGTTCAGTCACCGGAGTGTATTTTGAGTCCGGTTCTCAGACAGATTCCTCCTACTAAACTGTCGGGCGGGACGAAGGCCGTCATCCTGATGAAATACGTTCCTGAAAGGATAATAAATGCATCAAATTGCGGGAATAATTGCGCAAAATGGATACTGAAATTAGGTGAAGATAAAGATATTACAATAAATCTGCATCACATAATGGAATTTGATGCAGATAGTTTTGAGATAGAAGTTTTAAATAGTAATTTTATAGTTCATAATATGAAGGAACTGGTAAATACTGCTGTTGATTTCTTATAAATATTTTATTGGGAGTTTGGATTATGGTAGGCAGTTTTGATGTTGTTGTAGAAAATGCATATCTAAAATATACATTCAGGGTACAGCGTAATATTACCGTTATCCGCGGGGACAGCGCAACCGGAAAGACAACGCTTGTGGAAATGATAAGGGCGTATAATGAGGAAGAAGACACCGGGATTAGCATTCAATGTGAAAAGCCCCTTGTAGTTGTTTATGGTAAAGACTGGGAAAATCAGATCAGACGGACTACCGGTTCTATAGTATTTATTGACGAGCAAAGCCGTTTCGTTAAGTCGATTGATTTTGCTGAGACTATTAGGCGAACGGATAATTATTATGTTATTGTTACACGAGAAAAACTTTCGGCCTTGCCATATAGCGTTACCGAGATTTACGGCATAAGGACAAGCGGACGATACGCAAAACTTGTCAGGGAGTATACGCAGAATGAGTTTTTCAGAATATATAGCAGTATGTCATTTGATGGTTTTAAACCTGATGTGATAATAACGGAAGACTCAAATTCAGGATTTTCTTTTTGGAAAAATGCTGCAAATTCGTGTGAGTGTATATCGGCTTGTGGAAAAGCTAATGTTTTAAATACCCTTAAGAAAATTCAAGTAGAGGACCGAAAATATCTTGCTATAGTAGATGGCGCAGCATTTGGATCTGAGATAGAAGAAATCATCCAATATATGAAATATTATAATCCGCTTTTTAAAGTATATGCACCTGAATCTTTCGAATATCTGATATTATCAAGTGAAATCTTTAGCAGTAAAGAAATTGATGAAAAGTGCAAAAATACTTCTGATTATGCCGATACTTTGAAATATGACAGTTGGGAACAGTTCTATACTGCTCTTCTTGTTGAGACTACAGATGGGATAGAAATGAAGTACAACAAGAGTAAACTGAATATGTATTATCTTTCAAAGAAAAATATGAACATGATTCTTAAACAGTTACCCGAATTACTTTCGTTTTAGAAAGAATTATTGTTTGTTTTTTTATCAAAAAAATCAAGATTACCGTTCAACCCTCCAAATCGACCGTTCAACCCGGAACGCTATGTTTCGGGTTGTTTTTTTGATATAATTACCGATATAACAAAATATGAGATAAGTATCATCGTTTTGTTAACTGGGGAAACGCTGAAGGCGTTTTTGGGGGTGATAGTGCCATATTCAGATGGGTCAATCATTGGGATCTGACAGGACAAGGAGGTTCTTATATGAACGGAAGAATAGAAAATAGAATCTTAAGAGCAACGACTATGGGTAAAATCGTCGCTTTGCTGCTGATAGCTTTTGTAGGAGTCGTTTTGGCTTGTTTTGATAGTGCGAAGGCAGAAACGCACTGGGTTCGTTATACCATTACATGCGATGGCGATATTTCGGGCAGCGTAGGAACAACTATGGAGTCATACTATTTTACCATTGAGATGAATAATGGAACGTTCAAGCTTAAAAACGATCTTTCTGATGGAGCCGACGTCACTTCATGGTTTAAGGGCTCAGTAAAAGAAGCAAGTAATGCGTATGGTCTTACCCCGGTGGGGCTTACGTTTAAAACGGTTGGGGCACTTCACAACGGCGATACGGTCGGGCATTTCGTTGTAACCGGAACACCATGGTTTGCAGCTTCTCACTACCTTAGCTTTACAGGGGTTCCTTACAATACAAGTATTCCGGAGGAGGATTTTGGAGCTATATCTCTTAACGGTTCCATAAAGTTTAATATAGAAAGAAACGGTTATGGCGGAACAACGAACACTTTTAAGCCTTCTTCGATAAAACTTTCGGGAAAGCAGGGAACAAAGATTTCTCCTGTCACATTGGAACTCGGGATTAGAGGACATTTCATCGTAAATCTGAGCAGCGGGACGGATGTATCCGATTGGTTCAGGTCTGATGAGTGGTATGTAGATTATGAACATGACCAGCAGTATCTTTCAGCACTTCTTCCTAAGGGCTTAACAGCAAAGCTGAAAAAGGCCGTAAAAATGGGTGATACGAGCTTTACTGTTGAAATATCGGGCACTCCGCAGCATGGGTCGACAGACTTTATAGTTTGGGAAGCACCTAAAGGATATATATCAAGCAGCGGATCTGCTAAAAATGAGCAGGGATATGGATTTACGGGAACAATCTGTAATCAGAATCTGAGATATAATATCTCAGGTGATGATGTTACACCGTCAATGACTATAGAAAATATAAGAGTTGAAGCAACGGTTGGAGCTTCTGTTCAGAAAAACCTTGTTACTGTAAGGTTGCATAATTGTACGCTTGCAAAGACACTTGCGGCAGGAACCAATATTGCAGGATGGTTTGTGCAATATGACGCCAAGTTTTCCCAGTGGTGCGGATATGCTCTCGAAAAATTCGGAAGCAATCTGCGTGTTGAAGTAGTACGTTTTGTTGAAGGTGAAAATTATTTTACATGTAAATTCACGGGTACTGCTAAAACTGCAGGTGCAGCTCATCTGCGCCTGTGGTTGGAAAATGATATGACCACTCATTCCGTAAGGGTATGGAGCGGAGCAAATGACGGTGCTTACTTTGTTGTAAGCGACCCGGATACCGGTGCTAAAGCTTATATTTCCGAAAGAACCATAGAAATGAAGACCGGATTTACGGCTGATACATCAGAGAATACCTTTGAGGCAGGTGTTATCGGCGGAGTAGATGAAGAGAGCAATAACGTAGTTTATGCGCTTAGCCTCACAACTCCGACAACCGTGTCTAAGAATACGGATGTTTCCGGCTGGTTCACCGGGCTTCCGTCCGGAGTGAAAGCTTATGCTGCAGAGGCTTGTGGTCTTCCAAGCAACAAGGTTGATAATTATCATGACCATATGCTGGTTTATTTAAAAGGTACTCCTACAAAGGCAGGAACCTACAAAATAAAGTTTAATCTTAAGGGGAATGATTATGCAACCATTGAAAGCATTGAACAAAAGCCCGGTGGGCAGTGGGTTAATTGGGGCTTTACAGGTTGTGGTGACTCTATAACTTCTTCTTCGGAATTAACAGTTGTAGTAACCGACCCGTCATATGCAGGGTATGCTTTTAATAATTCACGAGGGGAAAATATCGCACAGCTCTCATATGGGGATTTTATCGAAACGGCTGACGGAGATCCCATATTTATTAATGGAAATGTTGCAACGGTGAAGTACGTTGAGGTTACAGACGGAACCGCGCAGGTTAAAAATGTAAACACATACGGAATTGAAGAAAGGTCTTTTGGAATATATGTTCCAAAGATTACGATATCAAAGTCTTATACTGCGGGTGCGGTTATAAATGATATAGTAAGACTAAAGGGTGGTTCGCCCATTTCAAATTATAAGATCCGTACAGACGGTGATATTAAAAATGGGACGCAGTATGGTCTTGTGCTTTCGGTAAGTATAAGCAACGAAGATCTGACTATAGAGTCTTCTATGGCGGATTTTGAAGTTCAGATTAATAACGGAAGCTCATGGTGTGATATAAAGATGCCAACAGGTTCTGCTTATGCCATCGGTCAGACAATTTACGGAGATGCTTCACCTGCCACTTCAAAATGTTCAGGACTTTCGGCATCGATTGCAGACTGCAGTATCAACGGAATCGCGTGGCAGAAACTCATGGACAGGGAAGGTGTCGAGATTACTGTGAACGGAGCGGCTTTTAAGAACGGTATAGCTGTGAAGAATACAGATATTACGGACTGGTTTACAAATCTTCCCAAGGCTGTTAAGGCTGTAGTAAAAGAAACAGCCGAAAAGAATTCAAAGACACTCAAGGTTGTTTTCACAAGGGTTAAGGATGGTAAGTGGCAGTATCTGTACCCGGAATCTGATAGTACTGATCCTATACGCGTTACGATACCTTTAAGTGCACTCAATAAGACGGACGGAAGCACTGCACCTTGGCAGAAACTGAACGGCGGCGTGGTTACTACGCTTAATGAAAATGCTGTATGGAATGTTTTGTCGGCAGATGCTTTTTCGGAAACAGATAAACCGATGGTTGTTTCCAATACTCTTACAGGTGTATATAAGCCGGGCGTTAACGGAATAGGTACGGGATGGTTTGAAATATTTGTGTATATCCCTTCGGCAGTTTATGTACAGATAGTAGAAGATTATGAGGCTGAGATTGAATGGGCTCAAAATGATGAGTGGTATAAGGAAAATCCGGATTTATTACAGGAATTCCTTAGTAACCGTAGCCCCATGCTTACACTTGGATTAAAGACAACAGATGGAACGTTTGTTCCGGAGTATGGAGATTATATAGAAATATCGGGCAGCAATCCGGTAAAATTAAATACATCTTCTTATAGAAATATATATACCTTAAGCGTCGGAATTCCGCTGGATGTTATATCTGCAAGCAAACTTGCAAACGGGAAGTTTAATGTGAGCATGATCCGTCGTAATCAGTATATATCACTTTCTGAAAAGAACACTTATATAAAATATCAGATACTTGACAAACTTCCTGATCCGCCTAAAGATGAAAACGGAGATGAGGGTCAGGGTAACGGTACTGCTTCTGATCCCAGTGACGCTCCCGACATCTGGGTTAACGGCAAGGATATAAAAGATAAGTCAGACAGTACCAAAACAGTTTATAACAAGACATATGCTAAAGCTTTAAGTGACCTTAAGTTAGAGCTTCCCGAGGGCTGCAAGTGGGTGGTAAGCGTTACCGATACTGCGGTTACGGAAGCATCCGGAGCATACACTTCGGGCAAGGCTAATAAAAGCAATCTGGCGAAAGCATCCTTTAAGAATAGTGCTGAAGGAGGTAATATAACAGTTTCAGCAGGTAAAGAGGCAGGAATCGCCAGAGTCTGGATCGCAGCGGTAGATAAAAAGAAAGAGATTAAGGCTTCAGCATACTTTGATGTGAAAGTAGGTATAGCACCTAAGAAGTTGTACCTGACAAAGACTTCAAAGGGAGAAAAAACCGGTACTGTAAAGAGCATCATGCTGAACATGGGCGACGAAGAGAGCATCTTCGTAAATGCTGACGGAACGGATATTTCGGCATATTCGACATTTAAATGGGATGCATCTTCGGATAAAGACGGCCTGCTTAATATCACGCTTTCCGAAGACAAGCAGAGTGCTACTATAAGCTTAAGTAAGGCTCCATCAGACGGAAAAGTCAAGAAGGTCAAGATAAACGTAGTATGTAACGAATCCGGAAAGAAAGCCACGATCACCGTTATGGTCGCAAATGCGGTTAAGTCTTTCTCAGGGCTTGATACCGCAGTTCAGATGGATTCCGCAGCAGAGAAGGCAGTTGATAAGGAGCTTGCGATAGAAGCTGTCTGCAGTGCTTCGGGCACACCCACAGACAAAATAAAGGTTTATGTGACCACAGCTCTTAAAGAGGGTGAAGGTTATCAGGTAGCAAATGGAAAGAAGTTCAGCCTGGATTCCTCTACTAAGCCTAAGATTAAGGCCTCGTACAAAAATGGCAAATTCACCGTAACAGCACCCAAGGGAACTGCTGACGGAACTAAGGTACGTGTCCTCATCGCAGTCACCCATGCTGATAAGACCGTGGATGTATTTGAGAGCGGAGTGATCACTATTGGAAGTGCAACGTGAGTACTTTACCGTTCGGTCTCCAAAATCGACCGTTCAACCCGAAAACGATGTTTTCGGGTTATTTTTTTGATATAATACCCGATATAAAACATAACTGGTTTTATGTTTTAAGGATATCTATGTGTTTTTTGAAAATCTACAGCACACAAGGATGTGGGCGGAAAGGACAAGGTGGTTTATGAAAGAAATGAGAAAGGGAAAAGAAAGAGTATTTAAGCTGTTGGTGGTAGGACTGCTGACGCTGGCACTGGTGGTGACGAATGTATATGTTGCACCGTTTGGAGAGACAGAAGTCGGGGTTAAAGCATCAGACGTCACTACTGTAACTGTGTCCGAAGTTACAATTGATGGTACCATCGGAACACCAATAGAGGAGCAGACTATCGAACTGACTGTTGCTAACGGTGAGTTTAATACAGAGATGCTTTATGTCGGGAAGGACATAAGTGATTATTTTGTTTACAGTGACAGAATGAAAGCTCTTAAACCTTCAAAATACTATTGGAGAAGGGGCGGTATCGGAGAACTGGATTTTAAAGAGACTCAGTATATACCTCTTGGGTTAAAGGTTATAATCAGTGAAGTTACTGAAGAAAAAATAACCTGTACAGTGACGGGTACACCTCTTTCACCTTCAATTAGTACCATAAACGTATATTTTAGACCGGGTATGTTCAAAAACTATACCGGATCAGGATATAATTGTGCATTTTCTGCCACAAATGCAAAATGGAATATACCTATTCCTAAGAAGGCGAAAGGAGCAGCTTCCTTTAGTTCGGAGATTACTGCGGCAGATCTGACGGGAACTGCAGGCGAGACGAATTTTGATTTTGAGTTTTCAATAACTCTTTCTGAAGCGGTGTTCAAAAAGGATATACCTTCCGGTACGGATGTTTCGTCATGGTTTAGTGGTAATTATTCTTTGACCAGTGGCCAGAATAATTATAATTATCTTCCTGTTGGGGTCAAGGCAGTGACTGCTAAGAAAATTAGCAAAGGTGATGCAACATGTACATTAAAGCTTACCGGTGTTCCGCAGTATGGATGTACTAATGGATTTGCATTTAGTATTCCTTTAGGATATGTGATTGCATCTCCCAATACTTCGCCAACTTCATATAACGATGGCGTACTACTATGTTCCAATTCAGGTGTTTCGTTTAACATCGCCTCAAAAACTGATGAAAAACCGTATTTCCAAATACAGACACAGGATATGATCGTATATGCCGGATATAATTATAAGAATACGGATGGCGGTAGATCTTATAGCAGCGATTCTGATTCGGGTCCGAGTATATTTATGAGACTTCTTAATAAAGATTTTGCGGAAAGTCCGGTTGCAACGAGCGGAAAAGCATGGACTGATAATGAAGATAAATATGTATTTTCAAATACAAATGGAGAACTTAACACAAATGCACCAGGTTTCCTGTATTCTCCTTACGCAGCTGTATCCGATATGCAGTTTAGAATACTTGGATGCAATCTTAATACTTGGCAAAAAAGAGTAGCAAATACATATTACCTGTCATTTGGTGGTAAATTCAGTAATGTTGGTGAATATACCGTTTCGTGGTTTGTCCCGCTTAGCTATATTTCAGGATATGAAGAGGAAGAGGGGTATACGACTGCGGTTGCTGACAAGGGGCGTTTAATTGTTATTAAACCTTTACAACTTGAAATTGATGACGCTGATATTGTTGTAAAAAGCGGCGAAATGATAGAAGAATATTTTACTGTAAAGATTTCAGATTATTCATTTGCGAATTTTAAAAATGCCACTAACCTTGAAGCAAAGGATGTAGCCTATACAGTCTCAAACGATATTACATCCAGAGGACTTACGATTACTCCTGTTGCATCAAGTGCTCACTATATAACCTTCAAGCTGTCAGGTACGGTTTCGGGGAAACCGGTTTCCTTAAACCTTGCGGATTGTATTAAATTAAGCTACAGCAATTTTGAACTTGGGGGACAGGCTATTTATAATAGCTTTGAAGCATTTGGTGATATTGAGATAAATGAAAATCCTGATGCGTTACTCACAATAGCAAGCGGCAGCGGCATCTACGGCAAAGCCGGCCAGGAAATCGATTACACCGAGCGTGAGGATGTAATCATATATGCAAACAACGCATCCGGTACAAAGGTTGAGACCACCTACATCAACATGACCAAAGAAACCTTTACAACCGATATGGACTACAAGGCATACAGTGTTGACGGCGGTAATAAGTGGAAGAAAGTCGATGCAAAGCTTACAGATGCGCAGTTTGCCAAGCTTCTTGCAAAGGGTATGACTTTTGCGATAACGGATGAACTGGATGAAAAAGGAAAGAAACCTTCGGATAAGGCGACTATACTTAAATTCTCCAAGACAGAGAAAGCAGATGGGGCACCGAAATTCAAGGTGGACTATGTAACCTGGGAAGATCCGAGCGGTGCTACTACAGGTCAGTTTATACTTACCAAAGCCGATGGAACGGTATATACAGCTACTGAGTTAAGAGAGACATATGAAATAGGAATTGCATCGGGAAAAACCGTCGATGAAAACGGTTACGGCATATGGCCCACTAAG
>JAILGF010000092.1 GCA_024696945.1 Lachnospiraceae bacterium
ACAAAAGAGAGACTTGAGACACTTAAGACTGAGGTAAATGGCGAGACCATCACACATTATGACAAGCATTGCTTATCTCTCTCAAAAGAGGAGGTTGAGGCTAAGCTTGCAGCCGGTGAGCCTTTCGTTATAAGACAGAACATACCGAGAGAGGGCACCACTACATTTACCGATGCCAACTACGGAGAGGTTACGATCAATAACTCCGAGATGGACGATCAGATACTTATCAAGTCTGACGGCTTCCCTACATACAATTTCGCAAATGTAGTGGATGACCATCTGATGAAGATAAGCCACGTAGTAAGAGGTAATGAGTACATTACATCCACTCCTAAGTACACAAGACTTTATAAGGCATTTGGATGGGAGGAGCCTACATATGTACATTTACCTCTGATTACTAACGAGGAACATCAGAAACTTTCCAAGCGCAGCGGACATTCATCATTTGAGGACTTGATAGAGCAGGGTTTTGTAGCCGAGGCTATTGTTAATTTCGTAGCACTTCTTGGCTGGAGCGGTCCGGACAACCGTGAGATATTCTCACTGGATGAACTCATTGAGCTGTTTGATTACACACATATCAATAAGGCTCCTTCAGTATTTGACATGGTAAAGCTTCGCTGGATGAACGGCGAATACCTGAAGGCCATGGATAACGAGAAGTATTACAAACTGGCACTTCCTTACATTGATAAGGTGGTTACCAAGCCTTACGATAAGAAAAAGATAGCCGATCTTGTTAAGACCCGTATAGAGACACTTTGTGATATCGGAGAGAAGATTGATTTCTTCGAGGCACTCCCTGAGTACGACATCGAAATGTATACTCACAAGAAGATGAAGACAAACTCGGAGAATTCGTTAGAGTCACTAAAGGATCTTCTTCCAAGGTTAGAGGCACTTAATGACTTCACTATAGACGGTATCCAGGCACTGGTCCAGAAATACGTCGAGGAGAAAGAGATTAAGAACGGAATTGCCCTCTGGCCACTCCGTACTGCAGTATCAGGCAAGCAGATGACACCGGGCGGAGCGTATGAAATAATGGAGATCCTTGGAAAAGAGGAGTCGCTGAATAGGATCCGTAAGGGTATAAGCTTACTTGAAGCAGCAATGTGAGGAATGCGGATGAGGTTTAACGACGCACAGTCAAGGGCTGTTTCACATTTTAAAGGTCCGTGCATGGTACTGGCAGGACCGGGTTCGGGAAAAACAACCGTAATAGTCAATCGAATTAGGTATCTTACGGAGGAACGCAATGTTCCTCCGGAGAAGATACTTGTCATAACTTTCACCAGAACCGCCGCGGAAGAGATGAAGGAAAGGTACAGGATTTTAAGCGACGGAAATCAGGGAGTGTTCTTCGGAACCTTCCATGCTTTATTCTTTAAAATACTTAAGATAGTATATCATTACGATTATTCCAACATTTTAACTGAAGAAGAAAGATACAGGATATTAACTTCTGCGGCTTCGTTCGCAGGGATTTCTTTTGATGGGGAAAAGGACCTGATCTCAGACATATCGGAAGAAATAAGCCGTATAAAAAACAGCGGTGAGATGAGAAAGGATTATTGCCCGACATCGACGGATAAGGAAAGCTTTTGGGTGATATTCAGGGAATTTGAACGGACTTTGAGAGAGGAAGGGAAGATAGATTTTGACGATATGCTTCTGCTTACCAGGAGGCTTTTTGCCGACAGACCTGAAGTACTTGACTTCTGGAGGGAAATCTACGATTATATTCTTATAGACGAATTTCAGGATATCTGTCCCTTGCAGTATGATCTGATAAAACAGATAGCATTTCCGAAGAATAATATTTTTATTGTCGGGGATGACGACCAGAGCATATATTCGTTCAGAGGTGCGTCACCTGATATCATGATGGCATTCCGAAAGGACTTCAAATCCGAAAAAAACTATGAATCCATTACCTTGAACGTCAATTACAGGTGTATGGGAGAAATTGTTACTGCAGGCTTAAATCTTATACAAAGAAATAAAAAGAGATTTAATAAAGAACTGAAATCCGGAAGAAGAGTGTTGCTGTCTCCGGGATTGATACGGTTTAGATCGTTTCCTGAAATCCGAAAGGAATACGGATATGTTGTAAACATGATAGAGGACCTTAATGCAAAGGGTATAGATTATTCTGAGATGGCTGTACTATACAGGACGAACATGCAGCCCGGAGCCCTGATAGCCGGACTGAAGGCAAAAAACATACCGTTTACCGTGAGAGATGCTGTCTCCGACATATATGAACACTGGATTGCCAAAAATATTTTTGCCTATATGGAACTGGCGGATTACAAGGACCGGGACGAAACGGGAAAGTGGAGAAGATTGTTCCTGCCAATAGCAAACAGACCTGCGAGGTATATCACAAGGGAAACGATGCGCAGGGAAAACCTTGATCTTTCGGTTCTTTATATGGAAAACAGAGGAAAGTCATACGTACTTGAAAGACTGGATAAGCTTAAGTATGATCTTAGTATGATAAAACGCTTGAATCCGGCAGCCGCCGTAAAATATATACGTAAAGCGGTGGGATATGATGATTTCCTGAAAAAATATGCATCGGGAAGAAATCTTGATACGGACTCGCTTTTTGAAATACTTGAAGAAATTGAAGCTTCTACAGCCGGATTTGATACATATACAGCATGGAAAGCACATATTGAAGAATATACCATGCTGCTTAAGCAGAAGCAGAAAGACAGAAACAGGGAAAGGGGAACAGGAGTAAGCCTGCTGACCTTTCATTCAGCAAAAGGGACTGAATATGATACGGTATTTATAATAGACGCCAGTGAGGACTTTACTCCATACAGGCAGGCGGGAACCCGTGAAGAGATAGAAGAGGAACGGAGAATGTTCTATGTGGCAATGACCAGGGCGAAGAACAGATTGTTTGTACTGCATGCAGAAGAAAGATTCGGAAGGAAATATGAAGTATCGAGGTTCGTGAAAGAAGCAGGTATTACCGAGGGAACGCCGAAAGCGTTTTCACGGTGACATTGACTATACAGGAAGGGCGAAATACATGGAAAACAGATTGGACATATGGCTTGTTGAAAAAATGGGAATAAAAAGCAGATCCAAGGCACAGGAGCTGATAAGGGGAGGCTACGTCATTATTAACGGCAATCCCATAACAAAGACAGGCTACAAGGTTGGAACCGGTGACAAAATAAGCCTTCTTGAAAACGAGGTGATGAAATATGTATCCCGCGGCGGTTTAAAGCTTGAAAAAGCCATAAAGGAATTCGGATTGGACTTTAAGGATAAAACGGTATTGGACATCGGTTCATCAACAGGAGGCTTTACCGACTGTTCGTTAAGGGCGGGTGCAAAGAAGGTTATAGCCGTAGATGTCGGCACCGATGTAATGGACAAGAACTTAAGAACGGACAGCCGGGTAGAGCTTTATGAAAATACCGATATAAGGGATTTCACTCTTGAAAAATATGCGGATATCGACTTCGCGGTGTGTGATGCTTCATTTATTTCACTTCCCGTGGCGTTAAAAAACCTGGGTGATCGGAATCGGCAATTTATACTTATAGCCCTTATCAAGCCTCAGTTTGAATGCGGAGCCGGTATAGCCAAAAGGTATAAAGGAGTGGTGACGGACAAGAAGCTTCATCGTGAGATAATCGAAAACGTTCTTCGCGCCATGGCAGGTATCGGATTTTTGGTAAGGAAATTAACCTGGTCACCCATCTGCGGGGGAGATGGGAATATTGAATATATAGCAGAGTTTTTTAAAGGGGAAAGTACAGAAAATATTCCTATAAGTAAGCTTGATATAGAAAAATTGACAGATTTTGCTTTCGATTTCTTTAAAAAATAAAATTTTTATTAAAAATCCTTTATTTTTAATACAGAATATGTTATGATGTCTATGTAGTATAAATATCGATGCCGAAAGGATAACGTTCGTTTCGGTTCAGATAAGAACTTGTGAGAAGGAAGATTGGAGGTAGAGAAATGGCATTTTGTCCGTTATGTGGAAAGAAGATTCCCGAAAACGGGATCTGTTCCTGTGGTCAGAAGCTTGATGAAAACGGAAATATTGTTAGTAACGCTCCGGACGCTGTTCAGGAGGCAGTACAGGAGGTCCCTCAGCAGGTAGCTCAGGCAGCAGCTCCCATACAACAGGCAGTACAGGAGGTTCCTCAGCAGGCAGCTCAGGCAGCAGCTCCCGTACAACAGGCAGTACAGGAAGTACCACAGCAGGTAGCTCAGGCAGTACCCGCACAGCAGGCTCCTCAGGCAGCACCGCAGCAGCCCGTACAGCCGGTTTCACCCGTACAACCCCCGGTGCCAAAGGCACCCGCAGGGCCGAATGTATTTGGAGAAGCGTTTAAGATGTTCCCGAAGGTATTTAAAGATCCTGCCGGCGCAAATCAGGACGCTCTTGACGGCAAGCTTCCCATGGGATCGGTATTTGTACTTGGAGGACTTTATTTTGTAGTTGTTTGGTGGTCGTTGACATTCCTCCTTTTCGGAACATGCGGTATTGAATTCCTTCCTGCTTTAGGATTCGGAGCACTTGGCGGACTTTGGTTCTGCGGTATGAGATTCGGAGCAGCGGCTCTTATTTCCCTGTTTGCTAAAAACCCGGAAGCAAAGACAATGAAGGTTTTGGGAGCAATGTGTGTGGATACTCTTCTTCTGGATTGTATCCTTGCAGTGATGATGTTATTCCAGTTTGCTACGGTATATTTTGCAGTATTCTTCATGTTTATTTATCTCGGCGTAGTATTCTATCAGATTACGGAACTGTTTAATAAACTTACAAAGGGAAATGCTGTTACATCGAGTAAAAAATTCTGGTTTAATGTTATTATTATCTCAGCTTATGCTTTCCTGACCATGATAGCTTACATCATTTACAACAATATCCCTCTTTCAGCACATAAAGGGATCGGAAGTTTAAGCGATTGGCTAAGCTGGTAATCTGAAAATCAAATTAACGGAGGACTAATATTATGAAGACTAAAATCGGTATTTCCGCAGGTGCATATGCGGCATTCACATTTCTTATCGCACTTTTCGGAGGATATGTTCCTTTGACTTTAGCAGTAGGATTCGTACTCATTTTTGAAGGAAATGATTGGCTGAGAGCAACCGTGGTTAAAGCTATGGCTCTTCTTCTCTGCTTCTCGATCCTTAACATTTTCTTAAATGCAATTCCCGATCTGTTCGAAATCATTAATGATGCGGCAGGTATTTTCAAGGGCAGCGTTCCTACGGGTCCTTTAGGCAATATCATTGCATTCCTTAAAGATATCATAAGCGTATTAAAGAACGTATTATTCTTACTCCTTGCTCTGTTTGCATTGAGCATGAAGACCATAAAGATCGGCTTTATCGACAAATTCGTAGAGAAGCATCTTACAATGGGACAGTAAAACAGATAGCGGTTTCGATCATTGGGACGGCTCTCAATCCGATGTGATTGAGAGCCGTTTACTGTTTGAAAAATACTGCTTGCCTTTTTCGAAAAAACATGTTATAATCACAAAGATTGTGAACTTAAATAACCTGAAAGGATGAAAACAGGTTTTAAAGAATTTAGGAGGAACTCGAAATGAACGTCAAGACCGAAGATTTAGGAAAGAACATGTACAAGCTTACCGTGGAAGTAGAAGCCGATGTATTTGCAAAGGCTTATCAGCAGGCTTACCAGAAAAACAAGAACAAAATACAGCTTCAGGGCTTCAGAAAGGGAAAAGCACCGCTTGCCCTTATAGAAAAGGTTTACGGACCCGAGGTATTCTATGAGGATGCCGCAGACATCGTGATCAACGATACATATTCACAGGCAGCTGAGGAAAGCGGACTTGATATTGTTTCGAGACCCGAGGTTGATTTTGACCAGATCGAGAAGGGCAAGGACTTTGTTTATACCGCAAAGGTTGCAGTTAAACCTGAAGTAAAGCTCGGAGAATACAAAGGCATCGAGGTTACTAAGAAAGAAATCGAAGTAACCGATTCTGAGATCGATGCCGAGATAGATAAGTTAAGAGATCAGAATGCAAGAAGCATTACTATCGACGATCAGCCCGTAGCCGATAAGGATATCATCAAGCTTGATTACGAAGGCAGTGTTGACGGTGTTCCTTTTGAGGGCGGCAAGGCTGAGAATGCAGAGCTTGTTATCGGATCACATACCTTTATCGATAACTTTGAAGAGCAGCTTATCGGTATGAACATCGGTGATGAGAAGGATATCAATGTTACCTTTCCCGAGCAGTATCATGCAGAAAACCTTGCAGGAAAGCCTGCAGTATTCAAGTGCAAGATTAATGCCATCACACGCAAGGAGCTTCCCGAGGCTGATGATGAGTTTGCACAGGAAGTATCTGAGTTTGATACACTTGCAGAATTTAAGGAAGATATGAAGAAGAAGCTCGCTGAGAGCAAGCAGAAGGAGATCAACAGGGCTAAAGAGGATGAGGCTCTTGAGAAGCTTATCGAAGCATCTGAGATGGATATTCCGGATGCTATGGTTGATAACGAGGCACGTCATATGGCAGAGGAATTCGCTCAGCGTATCCAGGGTCAGGGAATGCCTTTCGAGCAGTATCTTAAATACACCGGAATGGATGCCAAGATGTTTATCAATCAGATGAAGCCTCAGGCACTTACAAGGATCAAGTCCAGACTTGTTCTTGAAGCTGTTGTAAAGGCTGAAAATATCGAGATTTCTCCTGAGGAAGTAGATATGGAATTCACCACTCTTGCTGAGCAGTACAAGATGGAGAAGGATAAGATCAAGGAAATGATCGTTGGTAAGGAGCTTGACAACTTCAAGATGGATATCGCTGTAGGCAAAGCTGCAGAGTTTATCAGGGAAAATACCGTAGAGGTTGAGAAGCAGGAAGAAGAAAAGAAAGAAGACTGATTTTTTAGGGGTTTAAGAGGAGGTAAAAATGAGTTTAGTACCTTATGTTATAGAACAGACGAGCCGCGGAGAGCGTTCGTACGATATTTATTCGAGATTGTTAAAGGACAGGATTATTTTCCTTTCTGACGAGGTTAATGATGTAACAGCATCGCTTATTGTAGCACAGATGCTGTTCCTTGAGTCGGAAGATCCCAATAAGGACATCAATTTCTACATTAACAGTCCCGGAGGATCCGTTACCGCAGGCTTTGCGATCTATGATACCATGCAGTATATTAAGTGCGACGTTTCTACCATATGCGTAGGTCTTGCGGCAAGCATGGGAGCATTCCTTCTTGCCGGCGGAACTAAGGGCAAGCGTATGGCACTTCCCAATGCTGAAATCATGATCCATCAGCCGTCCGGCGGTGCGCGCGGACAGGCTACCGAGATTCAGATAGTAGCCGAGAATATTTTAAAGACAAAACGTAAACTGAATGAAATGCTTGCAGCCAATACAGGAAAGCCTATCGAGATTATCGAGAAGGATACGGACAGAGATAACTATATGTCCGCTGAAGAGGCTCTTGAATACGGACTTATCGATAAAGTGATCAGCAATAGATAAATATTAGAATGGAGCTAGGTTGTGGCAAGAACAATTGACGATAAGAAAGGTAACAAAGGGATTTTCTGTTCATTCTGCGGGAAAAGACAGGAACAGGTAAGACGTCTGTTTTCCGGACTGGACAATACTTATATCTGTGATGAATGTGTAAATATCTGCTCCGACATACTTGACGAGGAATTTTATGACGATGATGACGGCTATCCGGGAGAGGCTTCCAAGAATCTGGACATCAATCTTCTGAAGCCCGTCGAGATCAAGCAGTTCCTCGATGAATACGTCATCGGGCAGGAGGATGCCAAGAGGATTCTGTCGGTAGCTGTTTACAATCATTATAAGCGTGTCCTCACTTGTGAGGATTCCTCAGATGTTGAGCTACAGAAGAGCAATATCCTTATGATGGGTTCAACAGGCTCGGGAAAAACATATCTTGCGCAGACATTGGCTAAGATACTTAACGTTCCTTTTGCCATTGCGGATGCAACTACGTTAACCGAGGCCGGATATGTGGGCGAGGATGTTGAGAATATTCTTCTTAAGCTCATACAGGCAGCCGACTATGATATCAGCCGTGCTCAGTACGGCATAGTTTATATCGACGAGATAGACAAGATTACAAAGAAAAGCGAGAATGTATCGATCACCCGTGATGTTTCCGGAGAGGGAGTTCAGCAGGCTCTTTTAAAGATTATTGAAGGGACTGAGGCTTCGGTACCTCCTCAGGGGGGAAGAAAACATCCTCATCAGGAGCTTATCAGGATAGACACCACAAATATTCTTTTCATATGCGGCGGTGCGTTCGATGGCTTAGAGAAGATCATTGAGCGAAGGATCGGAAAGAAATCCATGGGATTCAATGCTGAAATAAAGGATTCCGTGAATCTTGATATAGGAGAGATGTTCAGACAGGTGCTCCCTGAGGACCTTATTAAGTTCGGCCTTATACCGGAGTTCATAGGACGTGTACCGGTTACCGCTGCTCTTGATATGCTGGACGAGCAGGCTCTTAAGGATATACTGGTTAAGCCCAGAAATGCCCTTACCAAGCAATATAAGAAGCTTTTCGAGCTTGACGGCGTTGAGCTTGAATTTGAGGATGAAGCCATAAGCGCCATAGCGAAGAAATCCTTCGAAAGAAAGACCGGAGCCAGAGGCTTAAGGTCAATTTGTGAAAACATCATGATGGATGCAATGTATGAGGCGCCTTCGGATATGTCGGTTGCGAAATGTATCGTCACCAAGGAAGCGGTTTTGGGTGAAGGAAAACCCAAGCTTATCCTGCTCCCGGATGGACAGAAGAGAAAGCCTGTACACCGCATCAGGACAAACAGAAAAATGCAGGTTTCATAAAAGATTACAGTGCCCATCTTACAGGATATCCTCTAAGATGGGTTTTTGTTACGGATAAAATTTTTACGTGGGAGGTACAAAATGGTTATTAAGAATTCGGAGCTTGAAACGGTATGCGGTGTAACCAGCGTACTTCCGAAAAATACGCTTCCCGAGTTTGCGTTTTCGGGAAAATCAAACGTGGGCAAATCTTCTCTGATAAATGCCGTTATGATGAGGAAAAATCTGGCCAGGACCTCCGGACAGCCGGGAAAAACACAGACAATAAACTATTATAAGGTCAATAATGCCTTTTACTGCGTAGATCTTCCGGGATACGGATACGCTAAGGTATCAAAGGAGATCAAGGCTAAATGGGGAAAAATGATAGAAAAATACTTAAGGACCTCAAAGGTGCTGAAGCTGGTTTTCCTTCTTGTAGATATAAGACATGAGCCCGGAGAAAATGACATCACCATGTTTGAATGGGTCAAAGCCAACGGATTTTCACCGGTCATTATTGCAACAAAGGCGGATAAGATAAGCAGATCACAGGTGCAGCATCATGTTGCTGTGATAAGAAAGGTGCTTAAGGCAGATCCGGAAATAAAAATCATCCCGTTCTCAGCTGAAACAAAGCAGGGAAGGGATGATATATGGGCACTTATGGATGAAATG
The DNA here is from genome assembly GCA_024696945.1 of Lachnospiraceae bacterium. Classification (GTDB taxonomy): domain Bacteria; phylum Bacillota; class Clostridia; order Lachnospirales; family Lachnospiraceae; genus RUG11977. Next base: position 9,543 of record JAILGF010000092.1, read on the forward strand.
ATGTCGGAGCCTGTCTCATAAGCATTTCGACAAGCATCGGGTAAACATCGTCGCTGGAGTTCTTCCAATTGGTACATATCCTTTCGGCGTCATCTTCATTAGATGAGGAGATATTTATCTCAAGGAGACGTTTACCGTTTTCGTCGATGGTAAGATTTGAAACGTATTGGTTCAGATCATACGGATAATATTTTGACTGAACAGAGAAATTTTCACGCAATGCAACCTTATTTGCTTTGATATAATCTTCAATATCATTTTTCATGTTTTTGGAGATCTCGTTGCTTAAAAGAGAAAGGGCCTTTAAACCGTTATCAGTAATGATATACATGGTTCTTCCGTGAACCTCGGTCGTATCCACCCATCCGTCGTTTACAAGCTCACCGAGTCCTTGCTGAAAGTTGAAATAATCGGTATAATTGTTTTTTAGCAGGAACAGGCTTAAGTGATTGGTCGAAATCGGGGTATCCGCCTTCGAGAGCATGTAGAGGGTGGCAAGTTTATATATTTTATCGGTTTCTTTCATTTTGAGGCCTCGTTATAATCTCGCAATTTTTAAGAAAAATTGCTTCTTCTCGGTGTTTTGGGTGAAATATGATGCCACGGATTGCTACGTTTCTGCGAAACTATCGCAATCCTACAAACACCTCGAATCTCGCAATTTTTAAGAAAAATTGCTACTTCTCGGTGTTTGGGTCGGTTTAGGTATACAACAATTTAACGTAACTCCATCCTTGCAGGATGGAGCCGTGTCGAAGCTCCTAAAGGAGCGTTCGACATATTATACATCACTTCATTCTTTTATACAAGAGTTAATAAGATTTAATTAGAGTTTATAAGAACAGACTAAAGAAAGGAGGGGTTCCGTGGTTCATATAGATATTCCGCAGGATGTGAAATTCATTCTAGAGAAGCTTAGGGTTTCGGGCTATGAAGCATACGCGGTAGGCGGATGTGTGCGGGACTCTCTTCTTGGAAAAACTCCGAAGGATTGGGATGTTACCACATCGGCTTTACCCGAGGAAGTGAAAAATATATTCCCTCGGACCGTTGATACCGGAATAAAGCATGGTACCGTAACGGTTCTTGTGAACGGAGCAGGATATGAAGTTACCACATACCGTGTAGACGGTGAATATCTGGACGGAAGGCATCCGGAGGAGGTTTCGTTTACTGCATCACTTGATGAAGACCTTAAGCGTAGGGATTTTACGATCAATGCACTAGTATATAATGAAACTGACGGCATAAAGGATCTTTTTGATGGAGTAAGGGATCTTGAAAACGGCATAATAAGGTGTGTCGGAATTCCGGGGGAACGTTTCGGAGAAGATGCATTAAGGATATTGCGGGCAGTCAGATTCGCAGCGGTACTTGGTTTTTCTATAGAACCCTTGACATATGAGGCAGCGGTTAAACTTGCGGGAAATCTTGATAAGGTCAGTGCCGAAAGGATAAGAGCAGAGCTTGAAAAGATACTGATCTCGACAAACCCGGAACATATATGTCTCCTTAACAATATGGGTATAAGCAGGGTGATACTTAGAGAACTGGAATCCGTAAGCAATACAGGTCCTCTTGAAAAGGCTCTAAAAAACTCACCGCCAGACCCATTTGTCAGATGGTCGGTTTTCACATATTTTATTGAAAATGCATGCATAAAAAAAGAGCCTGGCTGTATTGCGAAAGAAATTATGCAGCGTCTTAAGTTTGATAATCGGACACGCGATATGGTTATCTTGTTCTTGAGAACTGTTGACAATCTTCCGGAAAGCTTTGGTAAAATTCCGGAACGGGCTCTTACAGGAAGAAGGATTCTTAATGCGGTGGGCTGCGAGAATGTTTTTCTGTTTCTTGATTTCTGCACTTCCGTGTCGAACAGGAAAGAGGATATAGAAGAATATAGCGCATTAAGAACGGAGATAGAAGGAATAATAGAAAGAAAAGAATGCTTTTCTTTAAAAACACTTGCCATAAATGGCAGGGACCTTATGAAAGAACATCTCGCAGAGGGAAAGGAGCTTGGAATGCTTCTCGATTATCTGCTGGATACCGTTTTGATCGATCCCGGAAAGAACACACGGGAGCATCTGCTTGAGGTGGCAAGGAAATATGGGCACTGAGAATTATAAGAAAAAAATCATTCTGTTCTCCCTGCTTGCAGTCGGAATTATTGTAATTACCTGCATCTTTGCGTTGAGCGGGGATTCCGGGAAGGAACCTAAGGGCAGCGGCGGATCAAAGGATAATCTGCAGGGGCAGGAAAAAAATGAAGAACGCGGACGGTTGATGATGATCGTTTCGCTGGATCTTGATTCGTCCTCACTGTCAGCGGAAGATCTGGAAAGCGGTGAGGAAAAGACATTTGTGTTTACGGGAGGTTCCGACATACGTACCAGAAACGGGCGTGTGATATCTGCTGCGCTTTTGAAAAAAGGCAATATTGCACGCATTGTCAGCGATGACGACGGAAAGCTGGTATCTCTTATAGGTTCGGATGAAGTATGGACATATAAAAACATAAACAATATGATCATTGACCATGAGCTAAAAAAGCTTGAGATCGGAAGCAGCGTTTACCGGTATACCGATGCTGTAAAGGTTTTAAATAACGGTGAATTTGCTGAGAAGGAAAGCCTTCTGCTGGACGGAACGGATATGGTCGACATATATGGGATAGACAATATTGTATATCTTATAAAGGTTACTTCAGGACATGGATACCTTACCCTAAAGAACGATGAGGACTTTATCGGAGGCACGATAAGGTACGGCTTGGGAAAAAGTACTGCTGTAACGGAAGGCCTTCGGCTCGTACTCTCAGAAGGAGAGCATGAGATATACGTAGAAAACAAAGGATGCGAAGCTAGTGCCGTGATCAAGATCGAGAATGATCGTGAAACCTGCTTTGACCTTGAAGGATACGGACCGGAGCCGGTAGAATACGGTGAGGTTAACTTTAAAATCACGCCGTCAGGAAGCCTTCTGTATATCGACGGAGTAAAAACACAGTTAAACGGACCGGTGAGCCTTACCTTGGGTTACCATGAGATAGAGGTTGAATTGGGAGGCTATACCGGCTATAGCGGAAGCATTGAGGTTGGAAAAAACGGTCTTACAAAGAGCATAGCCTTGTCTCCGGCGCCTGTGGAAGAAACCGATGATGCAATATACGAGAATTTTACGGAAACGGTTACCGATGCACCGAAGGATGCATCGAATGATAACAAGGTAACTGATAATCCGGATCTTAGCGGATATGACAATATTGATATTCCTGACAGTACAAGTAATGCCGGTGATTCCGAAAACATCGAAGTGATCGACGGAGACCGTCCGGATGACAGCAATGGCGGGAAAACGGGAAAAACAGAGGTTGATATAGATATAACCGGAGATAACGGAGATTTCGATCCGATGGAGGATACGGATGGAACCTTCGGAGAGATGACGATCTATTGCTCTGATGAAACCGAGATATACATTGATGACATATACAAGGGCAGGATAACGAACGGAAACCTGACAATCCCCAAGCCTATCGGAACAATAGAGTTAAAACTCGTAAAGCAGGGCTATGTAACTAAGAAATATACATTGACAATGGACGCTGAGGAGGAAACGGCAATTTTCCGTTTCCCCGATATGACACCCGAAAACTGAAATAGTTTAACAATATAAAATAAAGGAAGAGGAAAGAAAATGCAGAAAAAGTATCAACAGACTATCGGAAATTCGGCCGGATTGATCAAGGGAGCCGTGGTTATCGTTATTATCACTATCCTGGTCCTTAACTCGTTTTATACCATAAACGAGCAGGAAGCAGCGGTGGTAACAACCTTCGGAATCGCTTCTCCGGTAACAGAATCGGGACTTCATTTCAAAATCCCGTTTGTTCAGCAGGTAACCAAGGTCGATACAACCATAAAAGGGTTCCCTATCGGCTACGATGCACAGACCAATAACGCAATAGAGGACGAATCCCTGATGATCACCTCGGATTTCAACTTCGTAAACGTTGATTTCTATATTGAATACAGGGTTACGGATCCCGTGAAGGCGCTCTATGCTTCGCAGAATTATGAGGCAATCTTAAAGACCATAGCACAGTCAAGCATTAGGGCAGAGATAGGTTCCTACCCGGTTGACAGCGTCATTACCACAGGAAAAAGTGAGATCCAGGCCAATATCCGTGAGAAGATCAGCAGACATCTTGAGAACCATGACATAGGAATTTCACTTATAAACATTACTATCCAGGATGCGGAACCGCCTACAGCAGAGGTTATCGAAGCATTTATGAACGTTGAATCCGCAAAGCAGGGCGCGGAAACCGCAGTCAATAATGCCAACAAATATCGTAATGAACAGATCCCTGCCGCTGAGGCTGAGGTCGATCAGATACTCAAGGAGGCCGAATCCACTAAGGAAGCCAGGATAAATGAGGCAGAAGGACAGGCAGCCAGGTTTAATGAGATTTACAACGAATATAAAAAATATCCTCTTATAACAAAGCAGCGTATGTTTTATGAGGCTATGGAGGAGTTGCTTCCGGATCTTAAAGTTATAATCGACGGTTCCGACGCTGGAGATATCCAGAAGCTGCTTCCTTTAGAGTCGCTGTTTGAAGTGAATAATTGATATTAGGTGTTATATTTACAGAAAGGATATATTGATCAAAATGAACGAAAACATAGATGAGAAAGCTAAGAATGCGGAAGACAATATTGAGCATATCCGTCAGCCGAAATCAAAGACTCCCCTTATTGCGGCAGTCATAATTCTACTGATCGCGATCATAGTTCTCGGCAATTCGATAGTAATTACCAAGGAGAATGAATATACCCTGATAAAGCAGTTCGGCAAGGTTGAAAGGATTATCAAGAATCCCGGACTTTCCTTTAGAATCCCGTTTATCCAGACAACGGATACACTTCCGAAGACCATGCTGCTTTATGACCTTACTGAGTCCGATGTAATCACTCAGGATAAAAAGTCAATGGTTGTTGACAGCTACGTTCTCTGGAGGATCACGGATCCGCTTAAATTCACACAGACCTTAACAAACATTACGAATGCCGAGGGACGTATCAACACCATAGTTTATAACTCTATGAAAAACATCATAAGCTCGATGAGCCAGAGTGATGTTATCAGCTCACGTGACGGTGCTCTGAGCCAGAGCATTATGGCTAATATCGGAAACAGCGTTGATCAGTACGGTATCACCTTTGTTACCGTTGAAACCAAACATCTTGATCTCCCCAGCGACAACAAGGCAGCGGTTTATGAGCGTATGATCTCAGAAAGAAATAATATCGCAGCTTCTTATACCGCTTCGGGTGAGTCCGATGCTAAGATGATCCGTACCAAGACAGATAATGAGATAGTTGTAAGTGTATCCGAGGCCGAAGCAGAAGCTGAGAAGATCATTGCCGAAGGCGAAGCTGAGTACATGAGGATACTATCTGAAGTATACAATACACAGGACAGAGCAGAATTTTATACCTTTGTACGTGCACTTGATGCTGCAAAGAAATCTATGAAGGGCGAGAAAACTCTGATATTAAGTTCGGATTCTCCTCTTGCAAAGATTTTTAATCAGGTTGAGTAAAATTCTCAGATTTTTCACAGTTTGATGGTATCATACTAAACGAAGTATTTATTCAGAAGGGAATTTTTAAGTAATGAAAAAAGTAATAACGGCCGTGTTGGCACTGATCCTATGCATAGCTCTTGCATCATGCGGCAAGAAGGAAGAGGACTATTCAAAAAACTTTATTACCGGTTATAAATCGGGTGACGTTACACTCGGACAGTATACAGGACTTACCTACGTTCCCTTATCTACCGAAGTCAGTGATGAGGAGGTTGAGGAGAAATTTAACCAGTATCTTGACTCTTATAAATCCAAGGTAGAAATCACCGACAGGGATGTGGTAGAGGACGGAGATATTGTTGATATCGAATTTGTCGGTATGCAGGACGGTGTAGCCTTTGAAGGAGGCACAGGATCCAGGAATTCGGTAAAGATAGGTTCCGGAACCTTTATCCCGGGTTTTGAAGAGGGAATTATCGGACATTCCAAGGGAGAATTTATAATAGATGTTACTTTCCCCGAGGAATATCCCAATAACCCTGAGCTTGCCGGAGAACCTGCACAGTTTAAGATCACACTTAAAGGAATCTATACTTATGTGATCCCTGAGGCAACCGATGAATTTATAACTGAAAAGACATCAAATAAATATACTACGGTCGCAGATTATAAAGAAAATATCAGGAACCAGATAAAGTCAGAGAAAGAAGAAGAGGCACTTATCCAGAAAGAAGACGATATCGCAAGGAAGCTTATTGCAAACTGTACCTACAATATCGACATGGAGCCCGAGATCGAGAGAGGCTTTAACAGCCTTAAGGAATACAACAACAGCATGACCATGGGAACCTACGGAATGGATGCTGCCGGCTTCTATTATACATATTACGGGCTTCCTATCGATCAGTATGAAACAATGCTGCGTGAACAGGCAGAGTTTTCCGTAAAATATGAATATGCCCGTTCTGCGATCGCTGAGGCAGAGAGATTTCCCATTACCGATGAAGAAATTGAGGAGCTTGCAACACTCCAGATGAAATCATATTCATACTCTACGGTTGACGAGTATTATGATAAACTCGAAGAATTAAACGGTGTGGACGGACAGACTTATGTTAAGGAGCTTGTTAAGCTGAACAAGGCTGCTGACCTTATATTTGACACTGCAATTCCGGTTGAAAGCGAATAAATTAAAAAAACAGTTGACAATCAAGAAATTTTATTTTATAATTCGTCCATATATTTGAAATGCGTTGACGGAGAGGATTAGTTAAACGGAAGTGTCAGAGAGAGCGGTCCATGGCTGAAAGGCCGTTTCATGAAAGTTTAATGAAGGTAGCTCCTGAGCGGTGTTTCTGAAAGATGAAGCATTTTCTTATTCATACTTGTGTTGAATAGCATATGAAGGGATTATGCTGAGAAAAAAGTAGGAAACAACGGGAAGTCCCGTTACAGACGAGCAGCTTGTTAGAGCTTGCGTAAATGAGACCGGAGTTCGAGTTTGTTGGTAGTTGATCCTTACATGCTCCCCCGGTGAATTAAGGTGGTATCACGATAGCCCTCATCGTCCTTATGCGGTGGGGGCTTATGTTTTTATATTAGGTTTTACGGTTGCTATGTAAATCAGAAGAACCTACTTAACAAAGGCTTCCCCTCAAGGGGAAGCTGTCAGCGAAGCTGACTGATGAGGTGTAAAGTAAGGATATAAGGGGTAGCTATATTATCTCCTGGAAACACCACCTCATCCGGCACTTCGTGCCACCTTCCCCTCGAGGGGAAGGCTGAAAAGGAGGAGAATATGGCAGAGAAAGAATTAATGGCAAAAACCTACGATCCGAAACAGATCGAAGACCGTCTCTACTCAAAGTGGGTAGAGAAAAGATACTTCCATGCTGAAGTAGATGAAACAAAGAAACCTTTCACCATCGTGATCCCGCCCCCCAATATCACTGGACAGCTCCACATGGGACACGCACTTGACAATACTATGCAGGATATCCTTATCCGTTTTAAGCGTATGCAGGGATATAATGCACTCTGGCAGCCCGGTACGGACCATGCTTCCATAGCCACCGAGGCAAAGATTGTTGAAACCCTTAAAAAAGAAGGTACTTCAAAGGAAGAACTCGGACGTGAGAAATTCCTTGAGCGCGCATGGGCTTGGAAAAAGGAATACGGTGGAAGGATCGTAAGTCAGTTGAAGAAACTCGGTTCATCCTGTGACTGGGAACGTGAGAGATTTACCATGGATGAGGGCTGTAACAAGGCCGTTACCGAGGTGTTCACAAAGCTTTATGATAAGGGCTGGATCTATAAGGGCTCAAGAATAGTTAACTGGTGTCCTGTTTGTCAGACATCCATCTCCGATGCAGAGGTTAATTATGAGGAGCAGCAGGGACATTTCTGGCACATCAAGTATCCTTTCATCGAGGCTGACGGATCCATATCAAAGACCAGATTTCTGGAGTTTGCTACCACCCGTCCTGAAACCATGCTCGGTGATACCGGTATAGCGGTTAACCCTGATGATGAGAGATATTCGGATATAGTTGGCGGCTACGTATGGCTTCCTTTCGTTGACAGGAAGATTCCGATCATAGCCGACAGCTATGTAGAAAAGGATTTCGGAACCGGTGTAGTTAAGATCACTCCTGCTCATGACCCTAACGACTTCGAGGTAGGAAAGCGTCACAACCTGCCCGAGATCAATATATTAAATGACGATGCAACCATCAACGAGAACGGCGGAAAGTTTGCCGGTATGGATCGTTATGAGGCAAGAAAGCAGATCGTTAAAGAACTTGACGAAATGGGACTTCTTGTTCGTATCGAGGACTATTCACATAACGTAGGTACGTGCTATCGCTGCCATTCAACAGTTGAACCTATGATCAAGAAGCAGTGGTTCGTTAAGATGGATGAGATGATCAAGCCTGCTGTAAACGGCGTAAAGACCGGCGATATCAAGCTCGTACCCGAAAGGATGGATAAGACCTACTTTAACTGGACCGACAATATCCGTGACTGGTGTATATCGAGACAGCTCTGGTGGGGACACAGGATACCTGCTTATTATTGTGATGACTGTGGCGAGATCGTAGTATCAAAGGATGCTCCTGCTAAGTGCCCTAAGTGCGGAAGCGCTCATCTTACACAGGATCCCGATACTTTGGATACCTGGTTCAGCTCTGCACTCTGGCCTTTCTCGACACTTGGATGGCCCGAGAGGACAAAGGACCTTGAGTATTTCTATCCTACAGATGTACTTGTAACCGGTTATGATATTATCTTCTTCTGGGTTATCCGTATGATATTCTCAGGATATGAGCAGATGGGAGAGAAACCCTTCCATACAGTTCTTTTCCATGGTCTTGTACGAGATGATCAGGGCAGGAAGATGAGTAAGTCCTTAGGAAACGGCATCGATCCTCTTGAAGTAATCGATAAGTATGGTGCAGATGCACTTCGTTTCATGCTCATTACCGGTAACGCACCCGGAAACGATATGCGTTTCTACTGGTCGAGAGTAGAAGCAGCACGTAATTTCGCCAATAAGGTATGGAATGCTTCACGTTTCATCATGATGAACATGCAGCAGATGAAGGATGCAGGGATTGTTGTTGATTTCGAGGCTTCCATAGATTCGATAAAGAGTTCGTTAAAGGATGCCGATAAGTGGATACTTTCCAAGATGAACGACGTAACAAAGGAAGTTACCGAGGACCTTGAGAAGTTCGAGCTTGGTATCGCAGCACAGAAGGTTTATGACTTTATCTGGGAAGAGCTTTGCGACTGGTATGATGGGTAAAACTGCTGGCGGTGCTCTGTGGCTGGATAAGGAAAAGACCTCTCCTTATGACTTCTATCAGTACTGGAGAAATGTGGACGATGCAGATGTGAAGAAGTGCCTGTCCCTCCTGACCTTCCTTCCCATGGAGGAGGTCAACCGCTTGAGCTCTCTCAAGGATCAGGAAATCAATGAGGCCAAGAAGATCCTGGCCTATGAGGTCACGAAGCTGGTTCACGGAGAAGCGGCGGCTGAGGAGGCCCAGAAGACGGCTTCGGCGGTGTTCGGCGGCAGCGGCAGTTC
>JAILGF010000098.1 GCA_024696945.1 Lachnospiraceae bacterium
CTTTGTTACCCCTGTAGAAATGCTTATTGCAGACAGATGCGGTTCTCCGGACGGTAATCTTTATGCCTATATTCCTTCAGAGGGTTCTGCCGACGAAAGATACCGCGAAACATTATATGAAACATTTGAGTTATACGCGCAGGGAGATTATGCTCCTATTGTACTTCCTCAGCTGGAAGGTACGAATGAGCGGACCGCAGGACGAAATAACAATGGTCCGAAATGGAAAATAACAAAAGAAGGTCTTGACGGTGAATACAACAACCTGTATAAGCTGTCTACAGTCTATTGTGGAAAAGCTTTAACATTACCTCAGGTTGGTTTTAAGAATACACCGATTACCATTTCAAACGGCGATGAAGATTACGAAAAAGATCTTTTATGCAGCTATAAATTGTCATCAAACGGACTTGTAAGTACATATCCAAAATCTGCAAAGATCGAGTTTAAAGAGTCTAAGGCCGGTGAAGCTAATGTATTCCCATTCACCGAAACCGGAATGGATGGAAAATTCGTCTTTACCGTTCAGGATGTCGACTGGTTGTGGCTCGACCTCTCTTGGGATGACGTTAAACAGATTAACCATCTTCCTTCCGGAACAGCATACAGCTTTAACGTGGGCGCAAACAATCCGTTTATTATTGCCGGATACGATGTGCAAGCAAGTCTAGGAAGCTATAAGCTTGCCATAAGCCCGCTTGATCTCTTTAATCACGGCAAAGATTTTACTTATGTGCCCTTTAATTATACCCCTATAGGTGATACCTCATCAGAGTACTACATCTATGCCCCGGACGATATTGTTTATCCCTGGCATAAAGAAGGGTCTATGAGATATTCCGGCATTTCGGATGATCCCGCAAGCGTTTATGCTTCAATGCTGCAAAGTAATCCGATATTAGGATCATATCCGTTTATAGGAGTAAATGGTTATAAACTTACCGGATATACAGCGTCCGGTCATGATAACTTTATTCACGCTAATGGTGACGAACAGCGTGCTTATCCCTGCACTTTAGTTTCCCAGAGAACTGTAAACGGTCAGTCTGAAACAATTTACGAAAGCATTATGAACATGATTCCGCTTGAAAATTGGATTCTCGGTAACAGCTTTAATGATTTCGCGTACACAGTTTTTGGGAATGGTCCCATTACCATCACCCCCATCTTCGCTCCTGCGCAGATAGAGGCAGAACTTGTTTATACCGAATATCCCAACGAATCGACCGGAAGTTATGATATCAAACATAATTGTATTAATAACTATAGCCTCAAGCTTACCGGTGTACCTCAGGTTTCAGGATACGAAATAAGTCTCGCCGGACTTGCTCTTGATGCAACAAATATGACAGAAGGTTTTAGGAATTATCTATTAACTAATATAATATCCTTTAATCAAGAAGGTAATATTAGTGGCTTAGATGAAGAAACATATAACTACGATCGAGAAACAAAAACATTAACGATTAGTATGCGGGGGCTTAAATGTCCAAGTTCAGAACCGCTAGAAGATATACCAGTAGCATACGCTTTGTCTAACGATTCGTCTAGCGGTTTCATTCGAGGATTAAACAGCATTGAGGCTTCAGGCGAATATTGCCCTGCAATAGTAACTGTTGTACCTAAAGAGGGTGAAAGCTATAAGTACTCATGCTTCTACTTTGACGGAGCCGGTGATGAGGATAATGGATTCGCACGAGTATTTACATTGTCCGATCATTTCTCGGTAGCAACACCATTGGAAACTGGGGTTGACGAGGATGGACATCCTTCTGCAACCGGGTATTATAGTCCTGACAGAGCCGGTATGATCATGGATATCGTCGGATCTGGCAATTATGGCTGGGCATATTACGGTGGTCTTATTATCCCCATGCGAGTGGGCAATCAATCCGATCACAGCGGCCAATATTGCAGTGTTTATTACCCTCTGACACGTCAAACTGTACTTCCTGAAGCAACAATAGGTCAATTTCTCGGCACAGATTATGCGGGTATATATACAATATTACCATTTGATACCGTTACACTTAATAATCCTAAAACTATTTTGAATGAAGATCAAACTGTCAGTGTTGTAGGCGCATACGCTTATAACTACGATGCATCATATCAGGCTTATACTGAAAAGATGGTTCCCGTGGCAAACGGAAACGGTGACACACGAACTTGGAATACATTTGATGAAAAGTTTGGATCTAACGAATATGTAACCTTGTTTAGACAACATGATGGAACTGGAAGGTACATATTTCCTCATTCCATTAATAGTGAAAATACAATTTATGATGTTCCTGAAGGATTTATCTACTTCGATTTTAACGGTGCAAATAATATTTTCCTCTATATTGGTACTGACGCTTATATGGTTAAAGATGATGCTTCTAATCCTAAAGAAATTAATGCCCTTGAACATAAAGCGGACGTTGAGTTTGCTATTAATGTCCAAAATACCCATTAACCAACCTACATAACAGCACAAAAATACTGATCAAAGAGAAGCCTTTGGAATTTTCTGTACCGACCCCCAAAAGTTAGACCGAAAATCTAACATTTGGAGGTCGGTATTTTTATGTCTAAGTATTCTTTTGAATTCAAAAAGAAAGTTGTCAAAGCCTATTTAAACGAGGAAGGCGGTTATGTATATCTTTCTAAAACTTACGGAGTCACCGCCCAAAGAAATATTGAAGAATGGGTCCATAATTACCAGAAATTCGGAGATGAGGGACTAATTCGCTCCCGTAAGAACCAAACATATTCTTTTGAAAAGAAGCTTTCTGTTGTAGAATTATATTTACAAGTGAAATCTCATATCAGGATTTAGCTCTACAAGAAGGAATCACTAATCCAAGCATGATTGCTAACTGGGTAAATCGTTTTCGTGTAGCAGGTCCTGATGCATTGAGACCTCACAAGAAAGGTCGAAGGAAAACATTGGAAAAGCCAGAAAAGAAATCTTCTGCTCTGCCCATTGAGAGTCCAGTTGATACAAGTGCAGAGCA
>JAILGF010000111.1 GCA_024696945.1 Lachnospiraceae bacterium
CAATATCAAAGATAGGACCATCGGCTGATATTTATACTATCGGAGAACTTGTATTCTACATTGTTTTTGGTAAGCATTCTTCTGACAAGGATCACAGGGGATTCTCTAAGTATCCTTTCGCCGAAGCCAAAAGAGAATACCTCAAGTATATAGACCGTCCCGATATACAGTCCCTGCTTACCCAACTGTTCCGTGGTACTATCCGCTCTTCTGCAAGCAATCGTTTTGCAAATATGACACAGGTATCATCTATCTTAGAAGAGCTTGTATCCGCTATAAATCAGAAGGAATACATAGTACCTAAACTTCCTTCCGTATCTCCCACCTTCATTGGCAGGGATGACGAGATCAGAGTAATTAAAGAGACCTTAAAGGATAACCATACCCTCTTTATCTATGGCTTAGGCGGAATCGGTAAGAGTACACTGGCCAAGAACTATATCCATCGTTATAAATCCGAGTATGATGTTATCGTATTTCTCGAATATTCCGGTGATATCGTACGTACATTAACGGATGACCGTCAACTCCAGATCAGTACCATAAGGAAAATGTCGGATGAAACATCAGAAGAATACTTCAATCGTAAGTTAACGGTATTCCGAAACATCTGCACGGATAAGCGAGTTCTTATCATACTGGACAATTTCTCTGGATGTATCAGCAAAGATATGAGCCAAATCCTCGAATATGGCTACGATACCATCATCACTTCAAGGAATGAACCGCCCAAGAACAGCTTCGCATCCATGGAAGTCAAAGCCATATCAGAAACGCAGAAGCTGTATAACCTTATAACTCTAAACCTGTCACGTCCTATAACAAAGGATGAGAAATCAGCGTTTGAAGAAATAATAAACCTCGTACACGGCCATACCCTTACCATAGAACTTATAGCAAGGCAGATTACCGCAGGGCACATAGATGTTATGCAGGCTCTTGAGCTTATACGAAAGAATGGCTTTTCAAGATTCAGTAACGATAAGATAAGCAACTACAAAGATGGTGAGGAAGCTTACGGAACACTAGGTCATATCATTTCAGATCTGTTCAATGCCGGGAATATGTCGTCTCAGGCTAAGATCATCCTCAAATCCCTGTCACTTATGGACGTAAGAGGACTGGACAGCTTTGTGGTCAGCGATATCTTAAAGCTTGATATGGAGATCATCCACCAACTTGCTAAAGAAGGCTGGCTCTATGAAGAGACTTGGCTCAGGACCGGCAGCTCCATCTGGCTCCATCCGGTTATCGCTGAGACTGTCCGTAGCTGGTCCTGGGATGATATCAATGGCTTAAGTGATCTCACAGTTATGCAATACTACAAAGATATGGCAGATGTATATGTCGGCTGTGATAATATCGAAAGGCTTGATGCTATATCAAAAGAAGCCGAACGATACTCTAAGCTTCATCCAAGACACATCATAAAAGCCATATATCACGATATCCGCTGCAGCTACTATGACATATGCTGTGCAGAGTATGTTCCTTACAACGAGGAAGAAGCCGAGCCTATCATAAACTTGATAAACGAGATGGACGATGCCATATACGAGGCCGAACAGTCTAAAGATGAACTTAAGAATAAATACCTTATGGGTTATTACATAGGGCTTGCCAGTATACTCATCAGAAGCACTCCCGATGGCGGAGCCGAAGCAGGTACTCTCCTGCGCAAGGTTCACTGTATGCTGAAAAAGCTAAACATATCGGAATACAATGATAATCGTTGCTACTATGATATGATATGTGCCTGGTATTACACCCTGATAGAACCAGATATTGAAAAGACTATTGCTCTCACAAACAAGGCTAAAAAGATTGCTTATAAGGTATTCCCTACCGAACTGGAGATTATAGACATCATTTACATACCTACCGCAAACTGCCTGTACTTCCACAAAGATATGGAGAATGCCACAAAGAAACTTGAAGAAGCAATCGCCATCTGCAAAAAGTACCCGGATGCTGTTCGGTATCTTGATAAGCAGATAGATGTAATGAGTTTCCTGTTAAGCGTGTATGTGGAGATAAATGATCCGAAGAGTCCGGAACTTCTAAAAGAAATAGATATAATGAACGATACCTACAAAGAGCAGGGTATCTTCAGAGAAATATCACAAGAACTAAGGGATAAAGCAGCCGAAATTAAAACAAATTAGAATATCCTATTTTGCAGTTAAAACTCTTTAACTCACCACAGAACGGTATTATAATAACTGCAACAAAAACAAAAGACAATAGCACAGACAAGGAGGTGGCGGCTATGATTATCCTTTTTACAATAGCATCAATTATAGTATTCTTCAAAATGATGATATTTGCAGTCAAAGCTTGTTGGGGAATCACAAAAGTACTGGCATTCTTGATACTCCTTCCGCTTATCCTTATCGGAATGGTATTCGCCGGACTTGTGGTATTCACCTTCCCGATACTGGCTATCATCGGACTGATAACGACACTAAAGAAAGCGACGATTTGAAGAAACCGAAAACGCTAGCAAGACTTTTTTCATAATAATAAAATCTCCCTAATGAATATGAGCTGTACATACCAAAGAGATATGTCAGCTCATTTTTCATGCCATGTGCTTTCACAACATATACAGAAACTTTAATGCCAATAAAAAACTACAAATCACTTTTCATGAGTTTCTTATCAATAACCATTTTGTATCTCTCACTTATCTCAGGTGCTAAAGATCTTAAAATATCTTTTTTATTCTCATAAACAACTAAAGAATACTCCGTTTCCGAGATCTTTTTCTTAATGATTATGATTATTTTCCTGGCTGTATTTTTACTATTAAATTCACTTAGTGATTTAGATTGAGTGGATTTGGGGTAGTATATATCAGATTCTGTATATCTATCATATCCTATTATTCCATTGAAATGACCCATTGCTAAAATAAAATTAAACCTATCAGGAGTATTCTCTGTATCACAAACTCTTATTTCCTTGGCGTTTTTTACAAAGTCAAAAACTTTAATAAACGAATCGTATTTTTCTTTACATTTTTTTACATCACTACCATTTGCGTAATCTAACAGATTCGCAATAGGTTCCTTACTTTTACATTTATTATATAAAAGTTCACTATTAGTCTTAGCCTTACAACCAAGTAAATGCCAAAAATATTCTTTTTTAAGTCTAATTGGGAAATATTCGATAGGATACTGAAGACTCTTTCGTCCTATAATAAGATAATCATTTTCAGCAAGAGTATCATAGATTCGAATTGCATTATATAGCAACTCTTGAACATCTTCTGAAATCATGAAAGTTTTAAAAGAAAAGTCCCCTTAGGCAAGTAACAGGGGACTTTTTGCTCCTCTAAAAAATCTGGTTTTAATGTTGCTTCCCAACTTTGATAAGCCTTTCAGCTATCCGGTGTATAGAAGGCATTCCGATATAATCGGCCGACCTTCACGGGCACTGCCGTCATGGAAAGTTTTTTTCGATGCCAGGTCACCGCTGCAAACTCCTTATGCAGATGTCCACATTTTTGTGGGAGAGAATTTTCTCTCGGTATAATTATAATAGCATGTTCCAAATAATTTGTCAATCTGTAGAACATCAAAAATATTGACATTTTCAATAATGTGTAGTATTATACTTTTAAAGGAAATGGGTTTGTAACCGTACAGTCTTATGACTCAAGCGGGGTGCTCGTTTCTTTTTTTTATGTTTACTTCTTCAAACCAAACTAATTAAAATACCATATTCCGCTCTTAATACTCTTTAAAACTATAAAAAACTGCTATATAATAAGCACACAAAAACAAAGACAGTTCACTTTTTTCATAACATTATAAATTCTCCCCCCTTTTAAAAAGGATTATATACCCCAGTCGGGATATACAATCCTTTTTTCATGTGTAATCATCAATATCCCAAACAATGTATAAGGGAAGGTTTACTGCAAAAGTCCTATGACTTTTGCAATTTATTTTGCGAAAGTCATAGGACTTTTTGTGTCGGGACGAATTAATGGTATTTTTAATACATAATTATTGACTTGCATCTTATGCTATGGTATTATTTTTGTATGTACAATACTATTTTGCATTTTTATGGTGTTTTAGTGCATTATCTTCGAAAATTATGAGGAGGACGTTATCCGATGACAGTCCGCGAAATACTTCAAAAGAAAAAGGAGTTTGGCTACTCAAACGAATATATTTCTCAAAAATCCGGAGTCCCGGTCAGCACCATACAAAAGGTCCTTAGTGGAACCACGTCCGCTCCCAGAAGGAGTACGCTTGAGGCCCTCTCTAAAGTTTTTGAACAAACTAAATCTGATATTTCTTCCATAAGCATGGTTGAAGAACCCGAAGCTGAATACTCCGTCACAAAAGGATCAGGTGCATTAGCCCTAAACCGTTTTCAAAATAAAACTCTGAACGATTACCTGGCCCTACCTGATGACGCACATGTAGAATTGATAGATGGTACTTTTTATGATATGGCTTCACCCACTCCCATCCATCAGCAGCTAAGTCTCAGGCTCTCAGCCATGCTATTGAGTTATATAACCTCAAACAATGGAAACTGTATTCCTTTTATTGCCCCCATGGATGTACAGCTTGATTGTGATGATAAAACCATTGTTGAACCAGATGTTTTTGTGGTATGCGACAGGAACAAAATTACAAAGCAAAGGATTTTCGGTGCTCCGGACTTGATTATTGAAATTATTTCGCCATCTAATTGGTATCATGACACCATCCGCAAGCTCAAAAAATACAAAAATGCAGGTGTTCGTGAATATTGGATGGTTGTTCCTGATACACAAAAGGTTATCGTTTACTTTTTTGAGAAATCTCTTTTCCCGGAAGAATACTCTTTTGTAGATGAAATTTCTGTAAATATCTGGAACGGTAAGTGCAAAATTGACTTTAAGGCAATTTTTGATAGCATACAGTTTTTATTGTAAACCGTTATAAAACTCCTGCAGCACATAGAACGCAGGCTTGCGATATTTCTTATCCTCTGACAAAAGACCTTTTCGGTTATAATACTTCTGTATATGGCTTGTGCGCCTTGGACAGCGGAAATCATATAATATCCAGGGTGTCATGCCTTTAATATAGTCGATATCCTTAAGTGTTTCTATCTGCTTCTCATAAACATATTTCTGGCATTCCTCGGTTCCTTTGTCTTCTGAGGTGCCGTGATACCCCTGCAGGGCATCAGCTCCAAATTCTGTTATAATAACAGGCTTATCGGGATTACTGTTTTTCATCAGCTCCGGAAGGGAATTAAAGTCCGGTGAATACCATCCGCAGTATTCGTTTAAGCCAATAACGTCAAGGTATGCCTCAAGCCTGTCCCTTATCATGTTTTTTTCGCCGTCAACAAGACATGCCGCCGAAATAAGGCGGGTATCATCAAGATCCCTTGCACACTCCGCCAGGCTGCTCATAAACTTAAGTCTTTCATCGGAATCTGCATTTTCATTTCCAACGGACCATATGATTACGCTTGCCCTGTTGCGGTCCCTTAATATCAGTTCCTTAAGCTGATTTTCCGCATCCTGATATGTTTCTTCCCTGTCAAAACGTATTGCCCAGTATACCGGAATCTCCTCCCAAAGAAGAAGCCCCATTTCATCTGCAAGCTTTGCCATATTTTCATGATGGGGATAATGCGCCAGTCTCATATAATTACAGCCCAGCTCTTTGGCAATAAGTATGTTCTCACGCCTTTCCTCATCTGTAAGCGCTTTTCCGTTTTTAACACTTTCCTCATGAGCACTGATACCGCGTAAGAATATAGGCTTTCCGTTGAGCAGAATGTCTCTTCCGCTTGTCTTTATCTCTCTGAATCCCACCCTGTCCGAAACCTTGTCCTCAAGGTACGAAAAATAAACATCGTACAGTTTGGGATTGTCCGGTGTCCAAAGCTCGGGATCGGCCTCTATTACCGCTTCTGCCCGTCCTCCAATAACTGGTATTTCAGTGTTTATTTTCAGCTCCGGTATTTCAA
Source organism: Lachnospiraceae bacterium (assembly GCA_024696945.1). Lineage (GTDB taxonomy): Bacteria > Bacillota > Clostridia > Lachnospirales > Lachnospiraceae > RUG11977. The sequence continues at coordinate 5,995 of JAILGF010000111.1, forward strand.
GAAGGCCTGTACCGTTAACCTCGTCAGATACCTTAGCCTTGATCCGTATATGCCTAAAGCTGCCGTCAGGTACCAAGCCGATAAAGAAGTCCTTTATATGTACCTTGGGAACCGTTATCAGCTCGATATCCCTGTATATGCCGCCGTAATTAAACCAGTCCGTGTTTTCCGTTGGCACCTGCTCCGGTCTTCTTGTAGAATCCGCAGCAATTATTATCCTGTTATGTTCCTTTATTTCTTCTGTTATATTGTAAAAGGCAGGTGTGGAGCCTCCCCGGTGCATACCGATATACTTTCCGTTTAGGAACACTCTCCCTATATAATTCACAGCTCCTATACGAAGATATACTTCTTCGTTAACCTTTGGCTCATATTCAAAGGTTCTGGTAAATACCGTACTTCCTTCATAGAGAAGATATTCCTTCTGCTCGGTATTCCAACAACATGGTAACTCCATTACGGGCCATTCATCAAATGAATAATCTACGGGCAGAGAAAATCCTTTTCCGTCCTTATAAATTTCCAGAAACCATTTTTGCCGTAAGCAAGTATCATACTGATCTACCGCATAATTCCATGCTCCGTTAAGGCTTATTCTGTCTCTTCCTCCAAGAAATACCGCATCCGAAAAGCAAGCCTGCTTGTGCTCGTACTGTGCCGTATAATCATTTAAGTGTATGTCCGAAATAAACTTTTTCGTTTCCATTCAAAAACTCCTCTTACAAAAACTTTCTCACAATTACCTTGCATGTAAACATCTTTGTCTTTTTATCATATGAGAGCTTAATTTTTCCGCCACGCTCCTGGATTATGCCGTTTGCTATGGAAAGACCGAGACCTGTGCCTTTTCCCGCGGTACGGCTGTCATCCGCCATCTCTAAGGGTGCAAGGAGATTCTGCAGGTTTTTGGAGTAATTTAGCTCTGCCTTGTTTCTTATAATGAAATATCTGTACTTTCCGATAACCTCAATCTGTTCGTTCTCCATGGTATATTTAATGGCGTTATTTATCAGATTGTCGGTCACAAGTCCTAAGATGTCGGGATCGCCCTTCATCGAGGTATCTCCGATGCGTGTAACGGTAAGTTTTTTCTCGTCAAGCTTTTTTCTGTAACGCATTAAAGTATTGTTCAGTATTCCGGAAAGATAAACCGTATCCTCTCCCGCCGAATCAAAATCCTTCTTCTTTGAGAAGTCAAGATTCTTATCTATCAGACTGTTCAGATAGGTTATGTTTTCAAGGATCTGTTCAGCATAATACTCACGTTTTTCCGTATGAACGTTTTCCTTAAGGTTTTCACTAAAGCCCTGAACCACCATAAGAGGGGACTTTAAGTCATGTGCCATGGAATTGATGAGCGACTTATGGAATCGGTTCTTTCCCTGAAGGGAATAAAATCTCTTATAGCCATATATTACAAGGATTGCAAAGAATACGAACATTCCGATGTAAATCAACATCATGGATTTAAAGAACTCCGATCTATATTCCTTTAAACAATCTTCAATATAACAAACAAAATACATGTTTATCCTTTCTCCATTCGAAGCCGAGAGATTGGTCTTCATGGCAAGCAACACATCTCCGTTAAGGAACGTGAAAGGTATAGGAATTCCGGTTGTTCCGCGTTTATTTGAGTAACTGTAATCAGAAAGTTCTTTGTATTTCGCTCCTCCTAAACGGTATTCCTGACATGTTGATTCTAAATAATAGGTTGAAAAAGGTATGTTTTGATCTATTCTATCAGAATAAAATTCAAAAATATCTAAAAATTCTTCATTATATTTTTGAGACCCAAGAGAAAACATTTCTGCAAAAGAAATATTATTCCAGCTTCTTTCGTCACCGGGGATTGTTATATTTGGGCAGTAGAATTCCTCCTGCTCGTAATCTGATAAATTCATGGGTTCAAAGCCTTCGGGTATTTCTATATCGGAACAATCAATGATTTTTTCATCAGAATCAATAAATGTGCCACCGGGGCCTTCATTATATCCGGTATAGTAAGCTTTAACCTTAACCGGTCGGAATTCATCACCCTTAACATATGCCTCTATAAGGGATATATCCCAACACTCGACAAATGTCAGATTTAAAGGATTCCATCTGTTTCCGGATCTTCCTTTTATGGCATATGTTTCTTTTATTATTTTTTCAAAATATTTCATGGGACAGTAATAGTATTCCCATCCGCCTGATTTTTTTACTGCATGATAAAATACTTTATCCTGCGCATCTGCGGTAAATGATAATTTCACGTTTTCATCCGGGATGACTTGATAGGAATTAATACCGTTTGTATCATATGCTACCAGCTTGCCTTCTGCAAAAACCTTACCTTCGGTAAAATTTGAAAGCTCTGCCAGAAGTTTATAATATGAGAATTCTACATATGTTTTTTCGTCACTTAAATTAAAATCCGGTGAAAGCATCTTTTGCTGAAGATCCCCCAGAGTGCTATGAATTCTCGCTTCAACTTTTTTCGTATATTCATCGTTATAATCCTCAAACTTCCTTTTTCCGATGAGTTCTGTATGGAAGGCGCAGCAGATTACCCATAAAAGCACGTATCCCAGAACCATAAAAAATACAGGCTTTCTATTTTTGAAATTACTAAATCTCCTTAACATCGTTTTCTCCTTTTTCGATCAGAGGGACGGTTCTTTGATTGATTTTTGAAAGCAGCTTTAAAAGGATCTACCTCTCCATGATTTTATAACCCTTTACAAACACTGTTTTAATCTGTCCCCCTGCTTCACCCAGGCTCTTACGGAGTTTCTTTACATGGTTATCCACCACTCTGTCGTTTCCGAAATAGTCCTTGCCCCATGCAAGATCGAGCAAGGTGTCTCTTGAAAACGTCCAGCCCGGACGCTCTATAAGTATTGACAGGATTGCCAGTTCCTTTGGCGGCAGATCCACCTGCTCTCCCTTAACCTTTACGGTAAGAGCCCGTTTATGAAGCTGTATGTCCCCACAGGTCAGTACATCATCAAGAACGGTTCCCTTTGAACGCTTGATAAGCGCGTTTACCTTTGCTAAAAGCTCTGCCAATGAGAAGGGCTTGCACACATAGTCATCACACCCAAGTTCATATCCGTAGAGCCTGTCCTCTTCGCTTGTCCTGGCCGTCATGAATATAACGGGTACATCCATGCTGCGCCTTATCTTAACAAGCAGATCAAAGCCACTCATCTGCGGGAGCATAACGTCCAGCAGTATAAGATCATATGTGTTTTCTTCCACCTTATCCAAGCCTTCAAGTCCTGTTTTGGCTATATCCATCTCATAATCCGGTGCTTTCTCCGAGAAGTAATCGATAATCGCCTCACGGATCTTAGGGTCGTCCTCGACAAGTAATATATTTGATTTCATGATCTGTTCCTCACCGCAGGTTTATTGCTTAAAACACGTCTGTTTGGCACCTGCAAAAAAAAGATATATCTTTCTGATGATTCTATAATAACAGAAAGATATATCTTTTTTAAGTCCTTTTTTATTTTTTTGAAAATTTTTTCTATTTTTTGTATAAAGTGATCCGGTAACGCCGTCCTCCGGCAGACATTTTCTTTGAATCCCAATCCTTCCAATATACATTATCATTAAGATAATAGTTTATGGTTTTAAAAGCTTCATCCGAGGCTGTGGTCTCATATATCTTTAGGATATATTCCTTATCATTTGAATCCTTAAATCTCTTCACAACCACCTTTAAATATTCCTTTGCTTCTTCCGATCCGGTAACATGATGATACTCTTCCAGTTCGGAATAAACCGGCCCCAGATCCTTACTTACGGCTTTGGGATATTTTTCTTCGTCCCATACGCGGTCGCGGCTCATGTCTTCATCAGTAACAAGGAAATAATTATACGTCGGAACCTCAAGTCCGGGTTTGTTTTCGTATGAATCGTCAAAGGTTACGTCAACATTGTACCATTTATGGTTTATTTCCACGAGATTCCATGCATGATAGCCGTCACTGTTACTGTCACTGTCCTCAGTCAGATAACCGTCAACGAGCAGACAGTTAATCCCGTTCGCCTTGCATAAGAAATAGAATGCTTTTGCATAGCCTGAGCATCTGACGTTTCCATCCCCGAGTGCTTCACTTAGGTCATATCTGTTTTCATTGCTATCATCATATTCATAAGCAGCGTTATCGATAATAAAATCATGGATAGCCTTCACGGTTTCATATACAGAGGATTTTTTTAGCTTCTTGGCAATTTTTAAAACCTTTTTATAAAGCTTAAGCTCGTCCTTTGTCAGGTATGAAGTATCTCCACCGGTGAGAGCTGTATCGACTGCTCTCTCATCTTTATGCATCCAGCTTACCTTAATCTCCTTATTGACCACTATCATGGTACAATTATTATAGTAAGTAAGCTCCGAGAACTCCAGTTTCCCGATAAACGGAAACATATCCATGTATTCTTCTTCCGAACGGACTATTGAAAGATCGGTTACGTAAAGGTAGAATTTCGAATATTGAAGACTGCTGTCATATACAAATCTGTCAAGATCCTCCTTGGTACTCATGAGGTCTGACTTATCTATTGCAATACCGTTTGTTTTCTTTATCGCATCTTTCTTAAGCCTTTTCAGCATTTCCGAGGTCAGCTTGTCATAATCCTTAGCTTTTTGTTTTTCAGGTTTCTTTACCGTAAAGCTGATCTTTACGCTATACTCTTTCCCGTTCTGTTTAATTGTTGCGGTAACCTTGGCTTTTCCCTGTTTCACCGGATATGCCTTTGAATTCTTTATCTTTATAACGGATTTATTTGAAGACTTAAATTTTATCTTTGCGTTGTCTTCAAGATTTATGAAATGGAACACATAAGGATCCGCATCCGTATATATTATAACCTTGTCCTCCCTGGCCTTGGGCTTGTCGGCAGCTTGAACGAGCTGCGATCCGAAAACTGCCAGTATGGCAAACAATAAACAAAAACCGAATGAATATTTTATTATTTTTCTCATTTGATCACTCTTTCCTGACATCTTCATAGATTACTATATTTTTCCCGTGCTCCTTACCGTAATACATACGCTCGTCGGCAACTCTTATAAGTTCTTCTGGATTCGAGTATCTGTCACTGTTTTCCTCAAGTCCTATGGTAACGGTCACATTTATCCTCTTGTTAAAGAACACCGTGGGATTTGTTTCAATAAGCTTTCTTATATATTCCAGCTTTTCCTTTGCAACTGCGAAATCATAATCCTTCATAAGTATTACGATCTCCTCACCGCCCCATCTGCATATTGGACATCCGACCATCTCGTTCTTTATGAGCTTCGTAACATGCCTTAAAACCTCGTCTCCGCAGTCGTGACCGTAGGAATCGTTTATGCGCTTGAAATTATCAAGATCACAGAATGCTATGCAGAAATGCTTAGTCATCTCTTCCTTCATCATTGCTTCCATCATGGGAAGGAAACCGCGTCGGTTAAGCAGGTTGGTAAGCACGTCCTCCTTTGCATCCGCCGACAGCTGCTTGTTCATGCGTTCAAGGTTGTTACGCTCAAACTCGCTGGAATAAATGTAAATGGTATTGTAAAAGATTATGGCAAATACCGCTGCAAAAGATGCAAATACGATTAAAATTCCCTCTGTTACGGAAGATAATTCATAAACAGGCTTTGCATCGTTAAACAGGACATACAGCGTTATATAGATTGCAAAATCAACTGCAAGGATTCCGACGATGATCCATCTTTTTGAGCCTTTGAACAGGAAGCATCCGAAATAGATAATTATCGGTATTATTGAACATAGGAAGCAGTACGAACCGCTGTCCCATCCGATATAATAAGTAGCAATCACTGTATATACGGCAACTTCTAAGACAATACTTATGTAAACCGGTAAAATAATTCCGAATTTACAGAGCAGAACGCCGAAAATATAGATCGTAACGCTGAGGATGTTAAAATACAACAACGGAGGTACATCGGCAAGAATCATTATTATCAACAAAGTCAGATGCACCAGTCCCATGACCGCAACAGTAAACATAAAGCTGTTGTGGACAAGGAAATGCAATGTCTTATCGATCAATCCTCTGCTCTTCATCTATCTACCTCTCAAAGTAAAAGTCTTCTGATATTTATGTATCATGCTTTTGAAAAGCAGTCGCTGCCGCTTTTCAGTTTGCTGAGAAGCTCTTCTATCGTTATAGGTTTTGAATAGAAATAGCCCTGGAAACTATGAATGCTGAAATTCTTTATGATATCGCGCATTCCGGACGTTTCAATTCCTTCCACGCATACCTTTGCTCCGTAAATACCGGCCATTTCCTTAATGCTGGTCAAGAGCTGCTTTTCTTTTTCATCCTCTTCGATCTGCTGAACAAAGCTGCGGTCAATCTTTATAGTATCGAATGGCAGGCTCTTTACAAGACCGATGGATGAGAAGCCCGTTCCGAAATCGTCCAGTGCTATATGGACACCTCCCGCTCTTAATGCAACTATGATGTTCCTCAAAAGCTCCATGTCGAGCAGACGACAGCGCTCCGTTATCTCTAAGCACAGCTGCTTAGGAGAAAATCCCGTATCCTGCAGTGTTCTCCATACAACCTCCTTAAAATCAGACCTTTCAAGCTGAGCATATGAAAGGTTAACGTTTATTACCGCATCGGGAACATATGTCAATATTTTATGTGCATCCTTTAAAGCCGTTTCCAAAATCCACTCCCCGAGTACCGGAAACAGAGGATCTTTTTCAAGGAACGGAATGAACAGATCCGGAGGTACCACACCGTAATCTTTATGTTTCCAGCGAAGCAATGCTTCCGCACCTATCAGTTTTTCCGTTTTGGCATCCACTACAGGCTGATAAACAAGATAAAATCCCTTAAAATCCTGAGTAATTGATGCTCTTATAACATGGAGCATCTCAAGGCTTCTCCGGTTTTCACCGGTAAGATCGTTATGGAATGTCACAAGATCCCCATGTTTATTTAATTTTGATTCCTCATATGCAAAATTAAGGCAGGAATAAAGAGTCTGATCATCTACGTTAAAATCATCCAGCGAAAGCATTCCGGCGTTAAGCTCGATTATTATGTCAGCATTATCATGCACGTTTATTCCTTTTCGGAAATATGCCCGGATATCTTCATAAGACTTTTTAAACTCCTCATCGCTTAAAACTGTGGATATGATGGCAAAACGCGAACCGTCCAGACGGTATGTTCCTCCCCTGTTTGTCACATTGTCCATCAGAAATCTTCCGAAGGTCTGAAGAATCTTATTTCCTACATCATATCCATATACTTCATTTATTTCGGTAAGCTTACCTATTCCGACCATTCCTATACGTATAGGGATCTTATTCTTTATATAACCTTTCAGATCGTCAAAAAACCCGTATTGGTTGCGAAGACCGGTCAGCTTGTCTATATGGCTGCGCTGGCTGTGATTTCGGATCGAGCCGCCAAAATATACGGGAGTCCCGTCTTCAGCGCTGACCGCTATCCCTCGGCAGGTACAGATAACATATTCTCCGTCAGGCTTTTGGGCACGGTACTGTATATCATGACCTTTCTGAGTGCCATCAAATATCGCGCTGATCCCATCACTGTACGACTTACGGTCGTCCGGATGAATGTGCTCTTCCCAGATATTTCCCGCGGCATACATATACTCCCCGGGCAAGCCGAAGGTTTCCACCAGCTTCTTATCCCATCTGGAGTAATCATATCTCATGTCACAAACAAAAACATGGGTATCCTCTGCAACAACGGAAAGCGATTCAAAGATCGAATCCAGCTGTTTTTTTGCACTCTCCGTTATTAAATTTTCTGCCATAAAAATCATCCCCCTCTGTTTTTTTGACAAAATCTTTTATTGTTCAAGTTTTTTCAGGAATGCACGTGTACGCTCATTTGAAGGATTGTCGATAACATTCTTTGGAGCACCCTGTTCAACGATAACTCCTCCGTCCATGAAGATAACCTGATCCGAAACGCTTCTCGCGAAATCAATCTCATGGGTAACTATAAGCATTGTCATCCTTTCCTTAGCCAGTTCCTTAAGCACCTTAAGGATTTCAGCGGTAAGCTCCGGATCGAGTGCGGATGTGGGTTCATCAAAGAAAAGCATTCTTGGTTTCATCGCAAGTGCCCTGGCTATTGCAACACGCTGCTGCTGACCGCCGGAAAGCTGATAGGGATAGTTATTTCCCTTGTCCGAAAGTCCCATCTTCTTAAGAAGGACCTCCGCCTCCTTCATAACCTCATCCTTATTTCTTTTAAGAACATGGATAGGTGCATCCGTAATATTCTTTAGAACGCTATAATGTGGAAAAAGATTGAAATTCTGGAAAACAAGCCCGAAATAACGCTTGATCTCCTTAAGCTCATCCTTTGATACGTAAACAGGCTTCCCCTCCTGCTCAGTAACCGCTGTCTTTCCGCAGTACGATATGCTGCCTCCGTCTATTGTTTCAAGCATTGAAATGCAGCGGAGGAACGTCGATTTTCCCGAGCCCGAAGGACCGAGGATTGAAACAACCTCACCCTCCTCAACTGTCAGGCTTATGTTTTTAAGCACCTCCAGATCGCCAAAACTCTTTTTAAGATTTTTAACTTCAAGTAGATTCATATTTTATACCTTTCCGCAGACACAATGCATGTCCGACTCCGATCATCTGAAATAACTGAGCTTCTTCTCTATACGTTCCATTACAAATGCCACGATGAAATTAAATACATAGTAACACAATCCGGCAACGAACAGCGGCAAGATAGTTGCCTGTGCAGCCGCAACCTGCTTTGCCAGAGTGAACATTTCCGTATAGGATATGGCAAATGCGAGAGATGTGTCCTTTACCAGTGTGATAACCTCATTTGTGATTGAAGGAATTATGTTCTTTATCATCTGAGGAAATACTATCTTAAAGAACTTCTGTGTTTTTGAATATCCGAGGATTTCACAGGCCTCATGCTGTCCAACCGGAACTGCCTGTATTCCCGAACGGTATATCTCTGCAAAATATGCCGCGTAATTCAGTGTAAATCCGATGATGACCGCATAAAAGCGATATCCGGGAGGTGTCTGTATATTAAACAGATAATACGGGCCAAAGAACACGACTATAAGCTGAAGCATAAGAGGCGTTCCGCGCAGTATTGAAATATATACCTTGATCAAAATGCTCAAAGGCTTAAATTTACTCATTCTTCCGAAAGCTATAATAAGACCGAGCGGAAGTGAAAACAGAAGTGTCAGGAAGAATATCGCAAGTGAAGCGCCTACACCCTTTAAAAGCTGTTTACATATGTTCCAGAGTTTTTCTCCGAAGGGCTTTTCGGTAGTTTCGGTCTGTTTAACCGCTACAGAGTCGTCCGAAAGACAAACACAATCCTCAAGCTCCCATTCCTTTGCAATCCTTAAGAACTCACCATCCTCCACCATTTCAAAAAGTGTTTCCTGAACCTGATCGCGAAGCTCGGTGTTTCCCTTTAAGAAGCCTATTCCGTACTGTTCGGATGAGATATTCTCATCAAGCATTTTGAATTTATTTCCTCTGGCGGCTATCTCATAATTGGCTACACCGATATCAAGACATACGGCATCGACCGCGCCGCTTTCAAGATTCATGAATGCGCTGTTGTAGTCACCTACCTGCTGAAGATCCGCAAAGGATTCTGCAAGAGCGATATTTTCAGGCTCGGCATCCTCACCGGTAAAAGCAGCGAGTGCCGAACTGTCTGTCTGTACAACAACAATTTTTCCTGCAAGATCGGAGAGCTTATTAATTGACGAATCGCTTCTTACAACCGCAACCTGGGAATTGTCAACATACGGGAGTGACCAGGTATAGTCATTTTCTCTGCCGTTTATAGTAAAACCGTTCCAGATACAATCTATGGCTCCTGTATCCAATTCCATATCCTTAAGATCCCATTCGATGGGAACCTTTTTAAGCTCCCAGCCGCGGCGCCTGCACACTTCTTCTGCCAGCGAGAGGTCGAAGCCTACATATTCGCCTTCATCATTCTGATAGCCGTAAGGCGGAAATTCCGCATCGAATCCGACCGTCAGCATCGTTCTTTCGGAAGCTGCGGAAACAGGCAGGGCTGAAAAGAAACTGCCCACAACCAGAACCACTGCTGTCAGGATTGCAAAAATCTTGAAATTCTTCATTGATCTATCCTTTCGGTATTTTCTTTGGTCTCATCTGACTCTCCGCTTACCATCAGCCCGCCTATAATACTAGGTAAGGCGTTTAAAAGCAGCGATATCCACATGGCAGTTTGCTGGGCCTTAATTATCTGCAGAGAATTGCTGATAAAGGTATTGCTGAGTGACGGAGAATCCTTGCCGTAGCTTTCCGCAACAAGTATCGTTGCAAACATCATTCTCTTTTTCCTGTCAAAATCCTTTGATTCTTTGAAGCCCTTGTTTTCCCCAAGGAAAGCATCGGCTTCAAGTATTTCTTCCACTATTACTTCCGGCTCGGCATCAATGTCAACCAGAGATCCGAGAGCTGAGAATTCGCAATCGGTCCCGTATTTTTCCTTCTTTTCTTTAAATAAATTATAAATGCTAAAAACCTTATCACATTTGGATTTAATATCTCCGTCGGTCAGAGCAAGGACTTCGCCCAAGCCTTGGGTCGAGTTAGAGCCCACATCTATTTTGCAGGTCTTCTTGAGATATGTAATGCATTCCTCGATATCATTGAGTATAACCTTGATATTCCTGTCGGTAAGAGCCAGAAGCATTACATAGGAAATATCCTCGGAAGACGTGATCAGCGGATGCTCATCGTTCATGAGCTTCATCAGCTCCTTGTATCTTTCGATCACCGCATCCGTACAATCCATCCTTCCCTGTTCGCAAAGAAGAGCCGCAGCCTGGATCACATATGAATTGTCCGGAATTTTTTTCTTAACGAACTCCTTATAAACCGTTACTACGTCGTTAAGATATTTCTCGGGATTGTCTGACAGAACCATCTTGCTTAAAAGAGCAAGCTCCACTTCATCCCTGAATTTTGAGAATACTCCGGTATTCTTTTTCAATATCTTCCTGCATTCCTTAAGCTTCTCGGCATCTGCCTCCCTGTCCTCTCCCGTAAAGATCAGACCGGCCACAATGCTCATCAGTTCTTTCTCAAACCTAAAAGAATCTCTTATTATATCTCTGTTTTTAATCAAAAGTTCGCATTTTGCTCTCAGTTCTTCTCTCATCTGTTTAATATTCTCCTAAGAAATATTATTAAGATAATTTTCAAGCCACTTGCTCCAGGATACTTCGTAATTACTCTCATGCTGATCCCTTATATATTCGTAAATAATTGGAGTCATTTTGGCTTTTTCCTTATGATAGGCAAGCTTTTTGGTTTCCGTTTTTTCCACATAGAACGGATATCCTCCCCCGAGCATTGTCTGTCTGACAACAATGTCATTAAGCGGGAGGTCCGGGTTTTTCATCATGTCATAGATCATCATCATGATCCCGGTACGCCCCTTACCGGCCTGACAGTGGAAATGCAGCCAGACATTATCGGTATCAATGCTTTTAACAAAATCTATGAATGTATCGATTGTTTCCGCATCCGGCCATGTATGATCCTGAATGGGGAGCCTCAAATAATTAAAACCTTCGCCTTCAACCAGTTCTTTTTCGGTAATAAAGCTGTTTATCGTAATCCTGGTTTCATTTTTGACTTTTTCGCCATCCCTGCCATATACACTGATCTTCTTACCCAAAAGGCTTCCGAAGCGTGATGCTTCATCGGCTTCGATTTCTTTTAGTGACAAGCCGGCATTTGCCCAGTTGTTCGACCCGTACCATGAAATAGGTATCCCTTTATTTACAAATACATGGCTTTCCTGACGCAGATCTATTATATATATCGTCTTTTCTCCGGCACAAGCCTTAAGGGTTTCCGTAAGTTCCTTAAATTGCGGAACCGAAAACTGTGCGCTGCCGGAAATATTTAATGTATCAAGTCCTTCTTTGGTCGGAACAAAATTCTTGTCGATCTCGAATTTCTTATCTGTCTTTTTGAACTTATAGAGATTACCTGTAACGAGTCTCAGATTATCAAGCCCCGTTTTCCATTCCTGCGGATCGTCTCTGTCCATTCTCATGAACGGTGTGGTAATCTCCGTTACAACATCAACGTTTACGTATTTCTCGTAATATTCCTCGAGACACAGCCCCTCATAATGACACGTTGCGGCAATATCCTTACCTACGTAGGAATAATGCTCGTCTTCATCCATTACACCGGTATATATGGTTTTATCGCCTTCATAGCGGTGTATAAAGCCGTATTTATAGCAGTTTTCTTTCAGCCACTCAAAGCCTTCCTTTGTAGCGTCAAAATCTACCGCAAATCCTGTTCGATGCTCGCTTGCTGCGGGCGGAACACAGATAACACCGCCGTTATTATACGGATCATCGGCATATCCCGGATACATTGCCTGTCTTCGCTGCCAGTATCTGTCCTGAGTCGCAAATTCCCTATATCCTCCGCCGGCAATAATCGTATATTTGAACTTTCCTTCATCATATGCGGCTTCAAGCATTTTTGAGAGAGGTTTAATAACCTCTGCCTGCAGCCTGCAGTCACTGTCCTTATATGTCAGTTTGCTTGTTACCTTGACCTTCTTTAGGTAAACCAGGCCTTCTGGAGTGCCATCCGTAAAGAGTATATTGTTAAAGTTAACCAGTATTCCCCTGCTGACGCTGAAATCCTCAGTCGGTACGTCCGATGCCCTGATAGCTGCAGTGGCCTTACTGCTTTCGCTCTTTATTGTTACGGCATCCTTGCATCTGTTTGTATCATAAACATTTATCTTGCAGGTGTAATTCTTTCCGTCAGCTCCTATAATTGTAAGCTTTGTTTTTCCGGCACGTTTTGTTTTAACCTTTCCTTTTTTGCTTACCGTGGCAACCGTTTCATCCTCTATGGTATAGCTTTTTGTCTTGGTTCCTTTAAGCTTTATATAAAACTTGTCCCCGACCTCGCAATTTCTCTCAGAAAAGGTTATATAGGGTTTTGTTGATGAGCTTTTTGCATAAATGGCAGTATTTTCGTCAAGTGCATTAAAGCCTGAATTTGTGCATACTATCATACAGCTGATAAGTATTGCAAGAATTACTTTAAATTTCTTTTTTCTCATTTTTGCGTTCCCTGCTCCAAGCTGAGACAGTCTCCTATCTTTATTACTTAAAAGTCTTTGAAAATACGTCGTAGTTCCTGCTGCCTCCGGGAGGACAGTAAACTGCAAATTCTATCTGTTCAAATACCTTGGGGAATTCCTGCAGAGCTGTCTTAAATGCTCTTGCAACAACCTCCGGGTCATTCTGGAAGGCTCCGCACCCAAATGCACCCAGTACCAATATGTCAGCCTTCTTAGCAGCCGCACATGTCAGCATATGGATCGCACGCTTTACATGATAGCCAAACAACTCGGCATTGTTCATATAAGTCCCGTTAGAAACCAAAGGAATGTTTGCATTGGATTTGGTTCTAAGGTCCGGTGCCGCAATGGTTATAACGTCAACCGTTACCCAATCCTCCTTGGGCATTCTCTTGGGCATATCTTCATCAGTCTTGCAGATTATTACGCCTTCCGTATATATAAGTGAATCGGTAGCCTTTGGAGTATTAAGGTCATAATGGTGCTGATAGTATGTATTTCTGAGTGTCATACGGTCAAGCAACGGATAAAGGGTCGATGTACGACAAAGGCACTCCTCCTGGGCGCTCATACCGCTCTTTACTCCTCCTCCCGGATGAAAAGCGTTTGCAAAATTCATAACCGCAATCTTAGCATCGGGATTTTCCTTGTGAAGCCTCATTGCGGCCTGAAAGCTTCTATCACCGGATACCGTGATCTTCATATCCTTTGTTGCAGAGTAATCGAAGTCCGGATAATCATCTTCATAATACACCATCGTATTTTTCTTTGCAAAAGGTATGGACCTTGCAAGGTCATCATCCTCGTTGATCCAGTTCATGGTATCCTGAAATACCCACTGTCTTTCTTCATGTGTTGACATATCGTTTTCCTCCTAATCTATTCCATCTTAAATACTTTTTCAAGCAGTTTACTCCCGAGCTATATTTATTATCCACGTATTGGCGGCCGAGAACCATTCCCGGTCTTTTTCAGTTCCATCATGGCTTCATCGATGGATTTGTATATTCCAATACCACGCATAAGATGCTTAACACTCTTTATTGTCTTTTCATCGGGCTTTTGGCCGTTTTCAATCTCTTTTAACAGAAGATCTATGTGCAGTTTGAAGGTAAGCATTGTTTCCGTAGTATTACGCAGCATATTGATTACTACCTGATGATTGCTTTTTACAAACTCCTCAAATGAATCCTCCGGGATTTTCATTACCAGAATTTCTGAGAAAGCCACTATCGTATATATCGAGGGTTTATGCAGCAGCATTCCCAGTTCCCCGAAGCAAGCCTGTTCGCCGATTATCTTTATCAGGGTTTCATGCTCTGTGCCATATCCTACATATACCTCTGCATGCCCCTTTATAATCTTATACAGATTGTCGTTTACTTCATCCTCCTTAAGGATAATATCCCCTTCGGAATATTTAACCATCTGGATTCCTGCCATAAATCTTTCTCCTTTTAGTTTCGCTATTTCCAACTATTATAACATATCAATGCCTTTTGCGGAAGTTTTATCCCGTTTTTCTTTTTCTATTATTTTCCAACTAAGAGGGAAAAGAAACGTCACGTAAAATACCTGTAAAAAGCTTGTTATCAGTGTTCCGACCGAGCCGGAGATGCATTCCTTGATAAGCGGGCTGATAATCAGGTTGATAATATAATACCCTAATAAACCGATTACAATACGTGCAATCCTTTGAACTATCGGAATATCTGTCGAAAACTTAACAAATCTACACTCCAGCACCCATCCGATAAGAAATGCGATACAATACCCAACTCCTTTAAAGGTATCGTTCATCATCTTTTTGCCGTCAACAAGGATATTCCCTTCGGCATCATAATCTACAGGATATGTTTTTAGTCCTGCATAAAGCGCGACTATTACTGCAAGAATTATCCCGATGCATAACACTAACCATTGTTTTTCAGGATGGTCCTTAATCCAGTTCATAAGATAAATCGTCAAAAACATGACCAGTATTCCGGCACCTGCTCCCACCAATATATCCTGCGGTGTATGAACTCCTAAGTATATCCGGCTAAAAGCTATAAGGGCCACTAATATTCCCAAAACAATTCTAAGATATTTAGGCAATCCCTTTTTTAAGCATCCTCCGCCATATACCGTTTCGGCATTCATAGTATGTCCGCTTGGAAACGAATAGCCCGTAGCTGTGGTCATCGAATTTCCATAAGGAATAATGCGTGGATCTCTTATCCATGGTCTATAGGCGCAAAACGTTACTTTAAGAAAACCGTTTACAAGTCTGTTTCCGCTCCATCCCATTAAGAAGAAGGTACCATATTCCTTGCTTACAGCCCAATATATTATTGCCATAATGATAATTATGGTATTTAAGATATCAAGCGGGAATTCTCGGCAATTCAATTACCGAGATGAAAGCGTTTTCTCTTGACAATCGAACAAATGTTTGCTATAATGAGGGTATGAATAAAGCTATCAAATACAGATTATATCCTACAACTGAACAGGCCGTCATGTTTGCCAAGACCTTTGGCTGTTGCCGTAAGGTCTATAATCTCATGCTTTCTGATAAGATTGAGAGCTACAAGTCCACCGGTA
>JAILGF010000119.1 GCA_024696945.1 Lachnospiraceae bacterium
TTCCAAATCCCAACGATAGTAGACAATTTCGCTGTCGGACTTTTGGCTTGAGATATCTGCGGTTCCGACTTCTTTTAAACCTAAGTTTCTGCCATTCATTAAGTCGTAAAGATTTTTATTATCTATATACTTTCTCATATAGCTCCATTTTTTGCAGTATGGTTAGTCAACTCTTACTGCATAATAATATCATCGAAAGA
Source organism: Lachnospiraceae bacterium (assembly GCA_024696945.1). Lineage (GTDB taxonomy): Bacteria > Bacillota > Clostridia > Lachnospirales > Lachnospiraceae > RUG11977. The sequence continues at coordinate 201 of JAILGF010000119.1, forward strand.
ACTATAAGTCAATATAGATATTTCTTAATTCACACAAAATACCCAACCTGTCCTTTTTTTATACACAGTACATGATCACAGCATTTTTCAATCAATTCATTGTCATGTGTTGAAACAAGTACGGTTTTACCGGATGCAGCCAAACCTTTTAGAAGCTCTGCGACTTTTTCCATATGCAGGAAGTCAAGTCCCGAAGTGGGTTCATCAAACAACAGAAGCTTCGCCTTTGCCGCAATGGCTGATGCAATAGCCACTCTCTGCTTTTGACCACCCGACAACGCCATAGGATGTTTGTTTTTGAATTCAAGAATTCCTAAACTATCCAATATCTCTTCGCACCTTTCCTTGTCTTCGGTTTCCATTGAGAGCAAAACTTCAGATTCTACACTGTCTGTAAACAACTGGTGATTAACATCCTGCATCACCATATAGCTAAACTTTAATCTCTGCTTTCCTTTGTATGCGCTGCCATCCGCTTCTATCACCCCGGTACAGTCTTTTTCGAGTCCGCATACACATCGTAAAAATGTGGATTTACCGGTACCGTTTCTTCCGACAATTCCTATCACCGAAGCTTTTGGCAGAACAAGCCTCGGAATATTCAGACTGAGGATGTCCGCATCCTTTTCCGATAACTTTTTCTTTATGAAAAAATAGGGTTTACGATTGTAAGTAAAGTAGAAGTCCTTTAAAATAATCCCGTCATCCCCGACATCTAAAACACCGTTACTTTTGTCACGGTACTTTTCTATGAGGCTGTCCTCCATTTCGGTAGGGCGTAATTTAAGTTCATTTATTTTTTTACTGTCAAAACCTGAAAACTCCTGTCCACTCCATTCGTACTTTATTACTCCCCGTTCCATATAGAGGACACGATCGGTCAGATCCTTTAAGTACCAAAGCCTGTGTTCTGAGATAACTATGGTTTTCCCCTGTTCCTTCCACCTGATGATGGATTGTCTGAGTTCCTCTATAGCATTCCAGTCAAGATTTGACGAAGGTTCATCCAGCAGTATAATCTCCGGAAGCAAAGCTGAGACTGAAGCACATGCTATCTTTTGCTTTTCTCCGCCTGACAGGTCGAAGATGCTTTTTCCGAGCAGATTTTCCATTTTCATTTCTCTCACAACATCTTCGCCGCGTTTTTTTATTTCAGCAGGATCAAGTCCGATGTTTTCGGGACCAAATACGATTTCTCCATCGGTATCTACCGAAAAAAACTGACTTCTGGGATTTTGAAACACTGTTCCGACCGTCCCGGCAAGTTCATACAGTTCTGTATCTTTTATTACTTTCCCCGCAACATTAACTTCACCGGTTAGATCACCCGGATAATAATGTGGGATCAATCCGTTTATTAATCTGATAATGCTGGTCTTCCCTGAGCCTGATGCACCGCACAAAAGGATAGTCTCTCCTTTTTTTATCGTCAGGGATACATCGTTTAGGAGTCCCTGCTCCGACCCCTTATATTTAAAGCTTATATTCTTGAGTTCAATCATTTCGTTCATCATAATACATATTTATAAAGAATAAATACTACAGTAGCCAAAATGAATCCCAGTATTAACAGATAGTCTGCCGCTCTCAGCTTAAGAACCACTACACTGGTTCTTTTAACCTTTCCGCCAAGACCTCTGGTTATGGCAGCTGCAGAAAGCTCATCTCCGATATTCACACAGGAAAAAAGCAAGGGTATCATACGGAATTCTATCATTTTGACAGCATTGCCGCCACCCAGCATGATCCCTCTCATACGCATGGCGTCTTTGATATGGGCATATTCTTCCTTAATAGTCGGGAAAAACCGCATAACAACAGCCAATGCAATGGTTATACCATCCGGTATATGCATTTTTTGCATGGCTGACATAAATTCGTCAATCCTGGTAGTTCTCACTACATACCATGCTGTAATAACTGCCGGTAAAAACTGAGCTATTATGGCACAATACCCGGTAAGAAGTGCCTTGATCACTCCTGTTGATTCCTCCGACAGGAAGAAAAATGTAAGCAATAAAGCCGCTGTGTACAAAATGCAAAACCTTATCGCACTGGCATACTTTTTTTCCGTAATAAGAAGGATAATCGGCACAAGCGTCATTATTATTCTTATTGCCCAAAGAACAGGAGTGGTGGCCGACATCATGACTATGACAGACACAACAAAAATCATAAAAAGTTTAGTACGCGGGTCAAGTCTTACTCTCATTTATACGATTCCAGCCTTTTCAAAATGCTTTTTAACTACTGCTTTTCCGATAAATGTACTGATACATCCAAAAACAAAACACAGAATCAGCAATATAGCGATGGTTTTTCCGTTGATAACGCTAAACAGGTTGTCACAGTATTCTGCAGAATATCCGCCATCAAGTAAATCCAGTCTGTAAGAATCCGCTGTTATGATAACGGGGAAATAATTGGCACATATCCAGAGACAAAATACTCCATAACTTAACACTGTTTTCTTTACACTCTTATAATTTCCCGATTTGGCAATCAGATCCGCAATCACTCCTGCCAATATGATCAGCGGGGCACCGAGATATCCCATTCCTGTTATAAACATAATGATAGCAATGAGAACGGACATAATTGTAAGCATTCCGAATTTTTCTACCTTAGTATAAAACAGCATCATAGGTACAGAACCTACAATAGGTATCAACACAACATAAGATGCTACAATATACGGATGTATGAATCCCAGCATTCCGCATGCAAATTCCACTACGAAAATAATCGCCGTGAAAATACCTACTGTAATAAAATCCTTTGCCGTGAGTTTCTTTGAGTTCATTTTTTGCCTCCTTTTATCCTTTGTTAGCTAACATTAACCTCTTTTTGATAACCAATATAATAAAAGAGCCTTCCGGCCCTTTCACTTCTTTATCATATTTGTTTTTTTTAGAAAATATTATATCCATATCTATATACACCAAAACAATTTTTTACACGGTTAGCTATATCAAACCTATATACTTATACCACTAGTCTTACATAAAGTCAAGATATTTTTACAAGTTTCATTCTTCATACATGATTGCCAAAACCCCTTGATGTATCAAAACACCAAGGGGTTCCGGTTCAAATTCAACTATCTAAGGAGAAGGTTTGAGCAACCAATGAAAGATTATTTTTTAACATGAAATGCATCCATCT
>JAILGF010000126.1 GCA_024696945.1 Lachnospiraceae bacterium
GCTTTATCCGTGGATACACAGAAGTATTCTTCGGGCGGATATTCGGTAAGCAGGTCAAGCAGTTTTTTAGCGTGTAATACGTTGTTACGGATAAGTGCTTCTACTGAATATATGTCTTTTTCGGAACGTACATGCTTATGTGCGGAGAAGTTTCCAACTATATCAAAGCCTCCTCTGCTCCTGAACATTTTCTCAAAAACAGGAGATGCAAAGTCCATGGGATATGGAATGTAATCATCCGGAACGAACATGCCTTTAGAGGATCGTAAGTCTCTAGTAAGCTCTGCTAATGCATTCTCGTTGGTATCGATTACCACAAGTGTTTTAGGTTTGAAAGGGAGCAACGCTTTTATGAATGAGGAACCTATAGATCCTGCACCACCTATTACAAGGACAGATTTGTTACATATCCTTTCACTGAGAAGAGCCCGGTTAGCCTCAATATCCTGAAGGAACATGGATTCCGGGCGTTTGGTAACATATTCAGATATGAATTGATCGAGATTAAACATGGTATTCTCCTACATTCAATATGTGTATATTCAGTATTTATTCTTCAACATAAGACATAAGGGTATTATTGTTAAAAAGTATACCATAAAAGTGTTAAATTATCAATATTTTCAACTGGGACTTTTACTTGACATTTATTTAATGTTGTTTTTTTATTTAATTTGTTATAATATTATGAATATATACCGATATATATAATATAGTATAAATAAAAGCGAGAGTCCGTTTATGATTATACAACATAATCTTTTGGCAGGTAATGCTAAGCGACAATCGAATACTTCTGGTGCACGCAGAAAGAAGGCAACAGAACGCTTGTCTTCCGGGTATAGGATTAATAGGGCTGCGGATGATGCGGCAGGGCTTTCTATTTCTGAAAAAATGCGTGGACAGATACGTGGATTAACAAGAGCAGCACAAAATGTTCAGGATGGAATCAGTTTCGTTCAGACAGGAGATGGTGCTCTTGAAGAAGTGCAATCAATGCTTCAGAGAATACGTGAGTTAGCTGTACAGGCAAGTAATGATACTAATACAGATGATGATCGGAAAAGTATCAATAAAGAAGTTCAGCAATTAAAGGAAGAGATGAAACGCGTATTTAATGATGCAGAGTATAATTCTATAAAGATATTCCGGGCTCCGTATGTACCTGATGTAGCAGGAACTCCGAGTGATTATGAACTTTTTAATGCTGCTGACGGAATTTCGGCTGCAGGTGTGATAATAAATAATAAACGATTTAATTGGGAAGAATTAGGTGCCCCAACAGAACCGCAAAGCACAGACTGGGAAAAACAGTTTACAGATGATAATGGGGAATTAATATATCTTAAATTGAAAGCAGGGGCTTCACCATCAGAAATAAGCCGCATATATAAATTTGAAGCGGACAATACAGGCATAAAGATAAATAATTTATATGCCGGGAAATGGGATGACTCTATTAGTTATAGTGGCAATACGTACTCATTTTCGTATCATGGTATGTATATATCTTTTGAGGTGGATCCTGAAGACACTCGTGAAGAGATAATTAATAAACTTAATCTGGACGGGATTTCTACAGATGGTCCTTCTTATAATAATTGGGAAGTATTGCCTTCAGGAGGAGCAAAAACTTCAGCTGTCAGAATATCCGGTGATAGTATGACATTTGATGTTACAAATGAAAATAAAGGGTTAATTGGTGCTTGGAGTTATCGTTTAGTAGCAGATGATACCGGAGTAGGATTGGTGCAGACGGTCGGAAATGATGGGATGAATCATACCAAGACCAGATGGGAAGATTTTACAAATGTAAATTCGGGTGAAGCATTTCCTATAGCCGATTGGGGAACTGAAGCTGAAGGGGCAAATCCGGTGACTTTAGCATCTAGTTCCAAAGGGGCGGCATACAGATATACAGATAGTGCTAACGCGGATTATCAGACGGATGGATTAACTGTTGGGTTTAGCTTTCCTCTGGATGAAACATCTAAGGAACAGGTAATAGCTGAATTGTCTAATGATCTAAAAGCGGGTTCCGTGCATGCTCCTATTGCCTCGGTGACCGTATCAGATAACAATGTGACCGTTAGAGGATATGAACATCTTGACTGGCATGAATTTCAGGCAGCTCAGCTTTTAAGGGATTATGACACTGATGATCCTGATTACAGCATGGATATTACTGTGTATAGAACCTTTCAAGATTATAGAAAAGTGGATGATTATGAAAATAGAAGAGATTTATTGGAAGCGTATGTTAAACAAGAGTCAACAACTACGACATATACCGTTACTCATTTTGGAGAACTTCAGTCAGCTGTTTTTTTAGATGAGAATTCCAATCCTTTATCTGGGGAATTTACTTATGATAGTATTACAGTACCGGATGATGAAATAGTTGAAGGAGAAACAAATACATCGTCTATATACTTGGCTAATAAAGGTTTCAGTTCGTCTTATAGTACTCAATCAGATAATATGGGGGAATATACAGATGCAGGAACCCGAACAGTTACGGAGACTTTTTCATATCAAGATGGGGATGAAACAAAAACAGGTTATGTTCAGTTAACATATGCGATCAGTCAGGCAACCAGAACAGTTATTTCTAATGTATTAGAAAAAGATTCTAATGGGGCAATTGTCAACTATGCATCTAGTGGAGACGGATACCGAATAGTTAATGGTTCTGATTATTATGTATTAACATCTGATGAATCCGCGGAAAAAGATACAGAAAACCGTTCTTTTAGGGCAGCAGAAGAGACGGATACAGATACCCAGCGTTATATTTCGGATACAAAAAGATGGGTTGTAGCAAGGACATATGATTTGTGTAATTATCAATGTGCAGCGTATAATTCTGCTGACAGATGTATAATGGGGTATTTGAGTCCTGAATTTATTAAAACGGGTTCGTCGGATACCTCAATAATAATTCATGATTATAAAGGACAGGCAAAATCATATCGTACAGAAAATGAACCTGTTGTTGATTTAGTGCTCCTAGGCGGGATTAATGGATACAATGCTGAATTAAGATTAAAATTCGATAATAAATTAGAAAGTAGTAATTGTGTTGTATCAATTAAACCTGACGGGAAAGCTACAAGGACCTTTAGTTTGGCGGATAAATCAGGTGGAATAGCAACTAATACTAATCTTACGGTAAAAGTTAATCCACCTCAAAAAACTCTTCATATCCAGGCAGGAGCCAATGAGGGGCAGAGCATTGATATCAAATGGCCTGGGCTTTCAAATTCTATTATTGGTATAAGTGGAGCAAGATTTGATACTGCGGAGACTGCACAAGCAACTATTACCATGGCAGATAATTCTATAGCGATGGTTTCTGAGGTACGATCAAAATTCGGTGCTTACCAGAACCGCCTTGAGCATGCATATAGTGTCGATCAGAACACCGCAGAGAACACCCAGGCAGCAGAATCGAGGATTCGTGATACCGATATGGCTAAGGAAATGATGGAATATGCTAAGAGTGATATTCTGAACAATGCGGCGCAGGCTATGATAGCTCAAGCCAACCGCCAGCCGGAAGGAATATTGAAGATACTTTCGTGAAAATGATAAAATCCCTGCTTTATTCAAGTGTTGAATAAGGCAGGGATTATGTTATGCATGCACTAATTGCAGTTTTTCTTCAACAGCTTCTTCGATAAAACTGTTGAGGCTTTGGTCGTGGGTAAGAGCATATATGGCAGCTCTTCTGTGCGTTTCTACATTTTTAAAGCGGACATTTAAGCTTCCCTTATATGCTGTTTCGGGAGTGGTACCTTCTTCTTCGCACAAGGCAAGGTAGTCGTCTACGGCTCCGTGAAAATCAGCTACAAGTTCTTGTGCGTTAGTTCCCTCATAGGAGATGAGAGAACGAATGCCGAGGACTTTACCATAGAAGATTCCATCAGCTTCGGAAAACTCTACACTGCCGACATAGCCTTTATAATTCATAATGTTGTTCATATCAGGCCCTCCTGTTCTAATTGTTCTTTTAGCAGTTTTATTTGATATTCAAGCAACTCTTTTCGTGGATGTGGTTTGTGTAACAATATTTTTGTATTATACTTTTCGCTAATAAACATGATGCGTGATCCGCTTGTTTTGCCTTTATTGCTTCTGTAAAACGACAGGTAACCTAGAAGAGATTCTGCATCAGCAAAGGTAAATGTTTTAGGGGTGGATTTGAGTTTTGCAATTAATTTTTCTTTTTGACCCATTAAGTTCTCCTTTGTAATGATATTATAACATAAAAACGGCGTTGCTGCAACTAAAATTAGTTGCATAATAAAACATAAAGATATTCCTTTAATAATGTGGGAATTAATGCTTGAGAAAATAAGTTAGATAAAATAATATTTGACTTTAAAAAATTATAAAGAAGTGTATGTTTTACAACTGATCATATACCGACGCAATCAGTTGTTTGGCATTTTAAACTGACATCTTTTGTTACCTGCATTGTATGTGATATTTATATTCATGTCAAGGGCAAAGAAAACCGGGAGAGGATTAAGCCTCTCCCGGTAACTTTTCCTTATCATTCTTCTTACATCGCCTTCGTCTCATCCAGCACCTTATCATACTTCTCTTCATACTCCGTATGGAACTTCTTATACTCCTCACTGTTGGCCTTGATATCCTTAGTATACGCGTGCATATCGAAGCCTTCAATATTGCTGTGGCGCTCGATTACGTGGAGCGCTACGTTGGAGCAGTACGCGGAGATTCTTTCAAAACTGGTAAGACATTCTACGAGGGATATACCGCTCTGTACCGTACAATGACCGCTCTGCAGGCGGTGTACATGGCGTTCCCTTATCTTTTCGCTCATGATCTGGATCACGTCTCGGAGAGGCTCTACCTTCTTAGCCATCTCGGGCAGGTCCATAGTAAGAGAGCCGACGGTCGTCTTTATGATCTCGCCTACCGCATCGCTTAAGATGCTCAGCTCTTTCTTGGCTATAGGTGAAAATTCTATCTTAGCGTTCCTGTTGTATTCGGCTACATCATAGAGCTTTATACAATGGTCGCCCATACGCTCGAAATCCATAACGGAGTGGAGTATCTCAGTCGCGAGCTTCTGCTCATCGGGACGGAGCTGGCAGGCATTTACCTTTACCATGTAATCGTTCAGCACGGTTTCGGATTTATCGAGGAACAGTTCGTTTTCGTTTAACAGATCCACTTCCTTTTCGTTGAAATCCTCATGCATATCCATTGCTATGCCGTAATTCTCGATGACGGTGGTACCCATACCGTTTATAACCTTGCGGCATTGCTCGAGCGCTACGGAAGGGGTCTTTAAAAAGATGACATCGAGCATCGCGAGCTCCTGGTCGATCTTGCTGGGCTTGGTGTCCTTGCGGATGGTCTTTACCACCTTTGCGATCAGAGCACACCACGGCAGGAAGAACAGGCTGACGATGATGTTGTAACCGGTATTGAAATCAGCTATGTTACCGCGGTTCATGACCGCATCCATGTTGATGAGGTTAAGCGGAACTATGATAAAATACAATACGAGCATTCCGAGTATACCGCCCACTGCACTGATGAACAGCTGTGAGAGTGCTACCTGCTGTGCTTCCTTCTTAGTGCCTATGCTTGCCAAAAATACAGGGAAAAGCTTACCGATGCTGATACCGATCACCATGGGAGCGATGACGGCCATGGTAATGTTGCCGGTAGCGGCCGCTACTGCCTGGATTATACCGACTGCTGCGGATGAACTCTGCAGGATCATGGCGAGC
>JAILGF010000199.1 GCA_024696945.1 Lachnospiraceae bacterium
AGCTTGGAATTCGCAAGAAATACTGTGGAGGAAGGCCGAAAACTGAACGGCTCTTTAACAGACAATATCGGGAAAGCGGTAGATCTTGTTGCTGAAAAAGAGTATCTTAAGATATTAAAAACTATTCCTATAGAAGAGATCAATGCTGACAAATCAGGCATCCGTACCGGAGTTCTTAAAGAAAACGGGTTCCTGACTGTTTTTGATGTTCTTCGTGCGGATATGTACAGATTAGCTTCCGTATACGGTATCGGAGAAAATATGGCTTCCAGAGCAAAAATCATAGCGCAGAGGATTGCAGCGGATATTAAGAGAAATGTGAAAATCCGTATTAATTCCGATGACAGGAATACGGAATACACTGAGCTTGTAAGAAGTGTCGCCGTATATTTGAGAGCAAAAGGCTGTTTTGAAAGATGTAATGAATTGGATAGCCGTATCCCGGCGGATGCCGAAAGAAATCTTAAGATTATCCGCAGGGCATCAAATCCTGTAAAATGGCTTTTTATACCTGATGCCAAGAGGATGGAAGCTATAGATACGTTTCAAAAGTTTTCGTGGGAATTAAAGCAACTTAATACAGGCTCGATATCTGATGAACTTCATACTGTCGGTACGATCTCGGATATTCAAGCATGGGAAGATTTCTCAACCAACTCTGTATCATTTTATAATGTACTTGAGGATCTTGTACCGGAGCATTTTAGTTTTTCCGGGGACGGTTACGGATTAACTGAAGAGATCAGGGAGGAAGTGGAAGGTACCGCACTTTATCTTAACGGTTTAAAATGTCAGCTGAGAAGCTATCAGGTATGGGGAGTAAAGTATATTCTTAAGAGACAGAAGGTATTGCTTGGAGATGAGATGGGTCTCGGAAAAACCATTCAGGCGCTTGCAGCCATGGTACATCTTCGAAACATCGGTATGACTCATTTTCTGGTAATATGTCCCGCAAGCGTTATCATAAACTGGTGCAGGGAGATTGAGTCAAAGAGTGATTTATGTGTTGTAAAGATTCATGCTTCACTTAAGGAACTCGCATATGCCAAATGGAAAGAAAAGGGTGGTGTCGCTGTTACGAATTATGAGTCCCTGACCGGTCTCATTAACATGGAACCGGAGTTCAGGATAGGAATGGTGGTAGTTGACGAAGCTCACTATGTGAAGAATGAATCCGCAAAAAGAAGTAAAAATGTGATGGAGATATGCACACATACCGACAGGATCCTTTTTATGACCGGTACTCCGATAGAGAATAATGTTGATGAGATGCTGAGGCTGCTCGGATGTTTACAGCCGCGTGTTGCCGAAGAAGCCCGACGCTTCAGTACCACGGCTTATGCCGATTCTTTTAAGGAAAAGATATCTCCTGTATATTACAGGCGTAAAAGGGAAGATGTTCTTGCCGAACTGCCTGAGCTTATACAGATGCAGGAGTGGTGCAATATGACTCCCGAAGATGAGAGGCAGTATATCCGTGATATTATGAACAGGAATTTTATGGATGCGAGACGTGTATCATGGAGAAATCCTGATTTCCATAATACTTCGTCTAAAGTTTTGAGACTAAAGGAATTGGTAGATCTGGCACGCGAGGACGGCAGGAAAATCCTGATATTCTCGTTTTTCCTTGATACCTTACAGAAGGTATCCGATATATTTGGTCCTTCATGTGTAGGGATCATTAACGGGTCTGTTCCTCCGGATAAAAGACAGGAGATAATTGACAAATTTGATAATGCGCCGCCCGGGTGCGTACTTGCCGCACAGATACAATCGGGTGGTACAGGTCTTAACATTCAGTCTGCAAGTGTGGTAGTTATCTGTGAACCTCAGTATAAACCGTCTGTTGAAAGCCAGGCTATATCACGTGCATACAGAATGGGACAGACCAGAAATGTTCTGGTGCACAGACTGCTTTGTACCAATACGATTGAAGAACGTATAATGCAGATTTTGTGGGCAAAACAGGAAGAGTTCAATACCTTCGCCGATGATTCGACTGCGGCACGTATGGATATGGAACTTGATAATAATGCCATCAGTTCGATGATGGAGGATGAAATCCGCAGGATCCGTGAAAAATATACTGAGGAACAGTTGAACCTGCTTACGGGTTAAATGGGGGATGGACCTGGGGGACGGGGTTAGTGGTCCGTTTTTATGACAGTATTAAGCTTCGTTTACCAGTTTGCCCGTTATACATTCCGGTACGAGCGCAAACATTAGTGTCCTCGTACCGGAATTGGTTATCTCGTGTTCGATATATTTTTCATCGTTTGTAAATTTATAGCTCAACTGTCGCGAGATTTTTATGACCGTTTCCATATCTTCTATGATTTCTATTTTGCCGAATACTACCACGCTGCGAATGTTTAATGCCCATTCACCGGGTTTGCGGAAGCCTTGGTCATACACACAGAAAGAAACCTTGTTGTGTCGTTTGATCGCATCAATCTTATGACCGGTTTTGCCTCCGTGAAAATATAGTTTTCCATCTTCTTCGCAATAGTAGTGATTGATCGGCATGCCATATGGATAGTCATCGTCGCCGAGCACGGACAATACACCGCGAGGTTCGTTTTTGAGCAGATCTATGCATTCTTCTTCAGATAGTTTCTGTTTTTTTCTTACCAATTCCCTAAACATATTTTTCCCCTTTATTTATTGTTCTATAAACCGTGCTGTCTTGAAGCAACAGGTACTTTCGAATTAGATATATTCATTATATCATATTAGTCAAGGACAGTGGACCGTATTACAAAAAAATATAGCATATTGGATGTTTATGTGGTATAATTTAAGAGTCGACTATGAACAAAGTGAGCGATGTGTAAGTATGATAATAAGTGAAGACATGACGAATCCAGATCTGTATATTGATGTGATAAATAAAAAAAAGAGTTGATCTTTGTGGCAATAGAGTGTGCACTTCTTCTGATTTTGGCTTGGATATTCATAAAAGCCTTACAGAAATATAACAAAACAGAAGATATCCCCCACCTCTTAGCGTAGCGAAGGTGGGGGGAAATCTTCGTTTCAGGCGGGGTTCAAGCCCCGACTGAAATGAGATGCGGAGCATCGTTTTGTTACCGAGGAAACGCTGAAAGCGTTTTCGAGGTGACTTTGACGGAATTAGAAGCAGATGAAACCTGACAAGGGGACAGAAAGGCATAACATAATATGAAAATACTGGTGATCAGTTCGGCGTTAAAGGATAAACAAAAGGCATTGATAGAAGCTGCGGCTTTAAAAACAGGCTCAGAGGTATATTTCTTCAGATCTGAGAATGAAATAACCGCAGAGATGCAGGACGCAGAGATCATATACGGCTTTGGAGTAAACTATGCCAGGACCAATAAAAATCTAAAGTGGCTGTGCGTACCGTCAGCGGGCGTGGATTATCTCATGAAGCCGGGCAGCTTTGCAAATGAAGAGTGCCTGCTTACCAATTCGGCCGGAGCTTACGGAGTGACCATAGCTGAGCATATCATCGCAGTGGCACTTATGATGATGAGGAATATAACCGATTACTATGCCGGCTCTCTAAATCGGAAATGGTCATTGCCCAAGCCTCAGAAATCATTGAAGGACTGCAAGATCACGATACTCGGGACAGGGGATATCGGGACTAATTTTGCCCGCAGAGCAAAGGCGTTTGAGCCTAAAAGTATAACAGGCATCTGCAGGAGTGGAAAATGTGATGATATAGCTTTTGACAGAGTAATGAAGGTGGATGAGCTGGATAAGATACTGCCTGAGACAGAGCTGCTGGTCATGAGCCTTCCGGCTACAAAGGAGACTGAGAATATCCTTTCAAAGGAGAGGATAGCACTGCTTCCAGAAGGAGCATATATAGTAAATGTAGGCAGAGGTTCGGCGATAGATGAGGAAGCTTTGTCCGATGCGCTTGACGGTGGCAGACTGGCCGGAGCAGCACTTGATGTGTTCAGAACAGAGCCATTACCTGAAAACAGCAGGCTGTGGACCACAAAAAACCTTCTGATAACACCGCATGTAGCCGGCAACCTTACATTAGAACATACATTGAACAGAAATGTGGAGATGTTCTGTGAGGATCTTGTAAATTTCATTTCCGGCAAAGAATTAAAGCACCTGGTCGATAAGAAAAACGGATATTAAGCTTGAAGGCAGGCCAAAGAAAGGTGATGAAGGGGTCAAGGACACGCCCTCAGGAGAATTATGAACGGATAGTGAGGGTGATAGCTTACAGGAAGGAGGTAAGGAGGAGCTATGAAAAAATCACTTATTATACTATTGATCGTTTGTTTTGTTTTGGGTGGATGCGGAAAGGAAGAACCTGCAAAGCAGGCTGATGATACAAAAAAAGGAATCCAAAATAAATACCTGGATACTGAAACATACAATCTGCTTTTTAATGCTTGTTATGTTGCAACCACGGATACAAGAATAGTTGAAGCCGTAAAAGATGTGGGGAAAACCCATGTATATATTAATAGCGACGGAGTCAGTTATGAACATGACATAGCGGCATTAAAAGAAAGCATTAATAATGTAGTATCCGGTATTGGTTCTGTAAATACAAGTCAGGAGTACTCAATTTTAATAGAGTATAAAGCCGATAGCGGTGTTGTAGTCACGCGGGAGAAATATCCTGAAAATTTGTAAAAAGGGAGCATAATATGGTTGCAAAGAATAACGGAGCGAAGAGACTTGCTGATTTTGTAAAAAAAGCAGTTTCACCCTATCATACTGTGGAGGAGTCAGGAAAGCTTTTAGAAGCAGCTGGATACAAGGCCTTGCAGCTTAATGAAGACTGGGAGATAGAGCAGGGTGGGAAATACTACGTGATCCCGTTTAAGACCTCATTGTTTGCTTTTAATGTTCCAGCAAAACATAACGACAGTTCTGACAAAAAGAACGGCTCGATCCATATAGCAGCTGCTCACACAGATTTCCCTTGTTTGCATATAAAACCCGTAGCAGAGTTTGAACAGAGAGGATATTTAAGAGTAAACACTGAGATTTACGGTGGCCCGATACTTAATACCTGGCTGGACAGGCCTCTGTCCATAGCAGGCCGCGTACTATTAAAGAGTGACGATATATATGCGCCGCGTGAGGTCCTGGTTGACTTTAAGCGTTCCGTACTCACTATACCCAACCTTGCGATTCATTATAATCATGAAGTAAATGACGGAGTAAGGCTTTCTAAACAGAACGATATGCTCCCGCTGCTCGGCATGTTGAATGGAAAGCTTGATAAGAATTCATATTTTATGGATATGCTGGCAAAGGAAATCAAGGAGAAAAAGGAAAACATCCTTGACTTTGACCTTATAGTATACAATGCGGAAAAACCTGTGTTTGTAGGCATGGACGGTGAGATGCTTTCTTCACCGAGACTTGATAATATAACATCCTGCTTAGCACTTGTGGAGGGGTTGACAGACTCGTCCGGAAATAATGAAAAGACCGGCAGATCCGGCGGAGAAACAGGATTAAATGTAATTGCTCTCTTTGACAATGAAGAAATCGGATCCGAGACGAAGCAGGGTGCCGATTCGGAACTTTTACGCGTGATATTAAAGAAAATATACAGAAGCTTCGGTAAGGATGAAATAAGTCTTGATATGGATATCAGGAAAGGCTTCCTCTTAAGTGTGGATGTGGCGCATGCACTTCATCCCGCAAAGTGTGAGAAATACGATCCAGTAAACAATATGCGTATGGGTGACGGAGTGACACTAAAGCTTTCCGCAAACCAGCGTTACACCTATGATGGTGTAGCAGTGGCAAGCCTCCAGCAGCTCTGTGATAAATACGGCATAAAGTATAAGAAATTTGTCAACAACTCCGACATGTCGGGAGGTGGGACATTAGGTCCTATTATTTCATCGCATCTGCCAATGTATACGGTGGATATCGGAGTCCCGATCCTTGCCATGCATTCGGCAAGAGAGCTTATGGGCGCGTCCGACCAGGATGAACTGGTAAAACTTATCACTGCGTTTTTTTCATAAAAAAGACGTTAGATCATAAAAATATTATACTTTAAAGGAGACTGACTTATGTTAAGAAAAACTAAACCAATTTTACGCTTGCTAACATTGTTGTTTTTGATATTAGCATTAATACCTTTCACACCTCTGAAAAGTGTCGATGCCGCATCTGTGGCGGCACCCAAAATTTCTGTTAAACTTGTAGAAGATGGAACAGGAATTAAGGTAACTATCGGGAAGACGAAAAAAGCTGAAGGCCATGAAGTAAATATTTTCTATTGTGGGTTAGAGGATTTATATACAGAATATGAAATAGATTATTCTCTAAATACTCTTATTCCGGTTTTTATGGATGGCAGCAAGAAAAGATCTTTTGTGGTATATTCGCTTGATCCTATGAATACAAAAACTCTTGCTCCGGGGCATTATGAAATAAAGGTACGTTCTTATAGAAGAGAAAAAGGCAAAACGGTTTACAGTGAGTTTTGTAATGCAAAAACCTTGAGTATTAAAGATAATAGCACTATGAGTCTTAATGATTCATATAATTTTTTCAATGTAAAGATTGGTGATATTGTCAACTTTGGCTCTTATGAACAGGATACGGATTTCTTTAATGGAAAAGAAGATATTGAATGGATAGTTCTTTCAAAGACCAATAGCGAAGTTTGTCTTATTACAAAGGATGTAATCGAGTATCTTCCCTGGGATCCGGGAGATAATGTTAAATGGGAAGATTGTAAGCTGAGGAAATGGCTTAATGGTTCATTTTATGATAATGCTTTTAACAAAAAAGAAAAAAGCATGATTAAAACTACCACAATATCTAATAGAGAAAATTCAAAATATGCTACCGATTCCGGCTATAGTACTGATGATAAAGTTTTTATTCTTTCAGAACAGGATATGATAAATGGTGACTATGGATATGAAAAGAGCTATGATACAGCTTCGTTGAAACGAAGGAGCACGCCATCACAATATGTTGTTTCAAAAGGAGCTTGGCAATCAGGTTTTCTGACAGAATATGGAGAAAAATCTACAGGATATTGGCTGAGAACACTAGGTGATGGAATTCTGGATGCAGAATACGTAAATCAGTACGGTGCTGTAGACCTGCACGGAACACGTACTTTTACATATTTTGGGGTTCGGCCGGTTATTGTTTTGAATGTTTAAATATGAATGAATAAAATAACAGGGACTGGGTTGTCTGACCGGTCCCTGTTATTTTTTCTCGATTTTTTATTTACTCCCTTTTTACTTAAAAGTGTCCAGTGAATATCACTAATAATTATACATTTCATGAATTGCTTTGGCAATAGATAAAATTTGAAACATAGAATAAAGTATTGAAAAGTAAGCATCCAGCGAAAAGTTGGGTGCTTTTTGTTGTTTAAGAGTGCCATATTTTTAAGCTCCAAGAGATTAAAAGTATAAAAAATAATTATCTTGGGGGTTAATATGGTTAACTATCAGATTAAAGATAAAGCAGATGAAGTAGCTGTTAAGAGCCTTTCGGTTGCTAGGGATACTTTGTGGGCAGACAGAAACTGTGGTTCAGAGAATAATGGCGAAGTGTTTACTCCTCACTGGTGTGTTGTTGACATGTGTAATATGGTAGATACACAGATAAGTGAAGTATATAAGACAGTGTTAGAGCCTGCATGTGGCACTGGTAACATTTTAATAGACATAGTAAGAAGAAAGCTTGCGGCTTGTTATAGAAATAATATTGACTTGCTGTGGGCTGTTAAAACAGTGTATGCAGTAGATTTTGAGCGTAGTAACATTGTAGAAAAATGGGGAGCAAGACAGAGAATTAAAGACCTTGTAACAAATTTCTATGAACACGTGTATGAAAAATCACCAGACTCAGAGTTTAATAACGAACTCGATAGAATTTTGAAGCTCAATATAGTTTGGGGAGATACATTATCTGGCAGAATGGCAGACACAGATAAATTTGCTGGCAGACTTTCATTTGATGATAAGGTACTTAAAGATAATAAAATACTTCTTCAATTCTATAATTGGCAAGAAAACAAGTTTGAATACTTATTAGATAATGAAGAAACTCGTCAGGCTTCTATTATGAACGCTATGAGCGGTGGTGCCGACAATGATGAAGTCGCAACAGAATGGTAGGTGATAACATGGCTCTTTCCGATGAAGAACTCCAAGCCATAATAGAAACACTGTCCGAAGATGAAAAAAGGCAGTTGTTGAATAGACTACAACAGAATATAAAAGAAGAACCCAAAGTACAGCCAACATCAACTCCAACTGATGTTGGCTGTTGTATTAAATGTGGTAGCGTCAGCATAAAAAAGAATGGCAAGTCAGCTAACGGCACACCTCGGTTCAGATGTAAAGACTGTGGTGCTTCTTGGATTGATACCAGTGGTTACAGTATAAAATACACTCATTTAAGCGATTGGACTTGGAAAGAAATGCTAAGGGGTTTTGTTGAAGAACTCTCAATTCCCAAGATAGCTCTGAATGTTGGTTGCTCGACAAAGACAGTTTGGCTAGCAAAGACGAAAGTCAATCAAGCAATAATGAATTTATATGGATACAGTGATATTTTCAGAGGGCAAGCACAGGCAGACGAGTATTATACGAGAACAGCTTTCAAAGGCAAACGAGATCCCGAATTTTTTATATATACATTAAGACGTATGCCGAGACATCACTATACATACGCTGAAAAGGTTACTTGGCTTCAAAATGCTGGTCTATACAATAAGTTATTAAATGAAGAACCAGCATTTCTTGATGAACTGCTTGCAGATGACCCCAAAATGAAACGTGGTATCAGCAACGAGCAAGTGTGTATTCTGACATTGGTTGATAATAGCGGTAAGCTGTATTTAGAACCAGTAAGCGTAGGCAGATTAGAAAAGGCTATGGCAAAAGAAAAGTTAAAGCCTCGATTTGTTTATGATAAGAACAATGTTTTGATAACTGACGACCATAACGCTTATAACAGAGTTCTGTATGGTACTGGTGCTAAGCACGAAGTAGTTAAGGCAGGCAAGCATAGTAAGGGTAAATACAGTCTTGCAAAAGTAAATGCGGTACATAATGCACTATCAAGCTATATGGATAACAAGCGTGGTAAGGTATTCAACACTAAGTATATGGACTTAACCTTGATGTTGTTTTGGTGGTTGCAAGAGAACAAAGGTTTATCAACACAAGAAAAAGTAGATAAACTCTGGGATATAATGACGGACAATGTTCCAGAAAGTGATAAGCAGAAAGTAAATCAAGTGCGTCAAGTTGACTTAATGAACAGAGAAATAACCCTTGATACCAAAGGGGAGTTTCCAAAGAAGCTTTGATTTTTGCAAATACGCTAAGGTATGCTAACTTACAGCGAGACAGAGCTTCGCTTTATAGGTGGTATAAAATATATTATTCATAGAAAGGTGTGGTATAGACATGGGTGATTTTAATAAGAAAGCAGTAGTTGAATTACAGAAAAAGCTTCAAGCAAAGTCATCGAAACCAGATACAGAAGAAGCTACTAAGCAGTGGTTTGTTATGCCAATGCTCGTGGCATTAGGCTATGACCCGTATTCATCGGATATAATACCGGAGTTTACACTAGATGTTGGCACTAAAAAGGGCGAAAAGGTAGATTATGCTTTGCAGATAAATAATCAGCCAGTAGCTCTTGTAGAGTGTAAACAGCTTGATGTGCAATTATCGGACAAGCAAGTATCACAATTATTTAGATACTTTACTGTATCAGATGTTCACATAGCTATTCTTACAAACGGTGATGACTATTGGTTTTTCACTGATTCAGAGAAAGAGAACGTTATGGACTTAGAGCCATACTGTAAAATCAGATTGTCTGAGGCTACAGATGACGAACTCGATAAACTTAGCACATACAGCAAGAGTTTAATACAGTACGCTGATGTATCACAAATGGTACAGTATGAAAGATATGTTGCTGAATGTAGAGAGTTAGCACATTCACTTAGAAATAATAACATGCCTTCTTGGCTACTTGAAACGTTGGCACAAAGAAGTGGGTTGCTTGGGTTAGATAAGCCAGTACTCGCAGAGTATTTGTATGCTGAAATAGAGAAAGAGTTTGACGGCTTCAAGAAAGGAAAACATGCAGAAAAGACAGACAACAAACAGATGTCGCTTGGTGCAAGAATGAAAGCGACTATGGAAGAAAACAAGAAGAACGTGTCAAATATCAAGTTAAACCATGAGTATGTCTATAACGACTACTCTGATGGTGATTGGAAGTTTCATAAGATGGACTATGCTACCATATTTGGCAAGAGATATGACAACGAGAATGGTTCACAGTTGCTTGTTGATGTTTTAGCTGAACTCCTAAATCGTGGTAAAATAAAGAGAAAAGACTTACTTACCAGTGAAGATTTTGGAAAGGACACAGGCTGTAAGGTAAGTGACAAGGCAGATGTTCCAGCAGCCAAACTCGTAGAAGGATATGACATATACTTAGGTACTAAGCTTGATATAAACGGCATAATAAGGTTTATAAATAAGCTTCTGAATTTTGCTGGTGTGGCAGACAGTGAAGTAAAGATATCGTTTAAGGAATAATATATACATTAAAAATATTTAAGACACCTAGTCTTTCAAGGCTGGGTGTCTTTTTCATATTACGGATAGCAAATTATTTCTTTCTCTACTAGCTGAATTAAATCGGCTGGCACTTTTTTCATATCGTATTTATAAACAACATTAAGGCGAGGATTAAAAATACCGATCCTTGTGATATTTTTATATTTCTTTTGCCCAGAGTGCTGACCCATTATCCAGTACATAAGCAGTTGTAGGGTATGCTTGCTTGTAGGTTTAGACTTTGATACCTTGAAATCCCAAAGTGTATCAGCAGTAAGGAAATCACCGTCACCACTACTAACCATATAAGTATAACCACCATAAGAGCCTTTTGTCTTTATCATATTTTCGTAGGCTTTATCATTTGGCTTTTCTGGCTCAAAAGTAAAGCCGTCAGACGTGATATTACCATATATGTTGAAAAATTCGGTGGCTCTGTTAATCATAGTTCTGATGTTTTGGCAAGTAGCCTTATCAGGATTGACATCTGTATAATTGCTTTGTGCAGCCATAGCACCAATGGGGTTTCTGAACCATACATCAAAATAAACGAGCTTACAAGCACTTATAATAGAAGTGTCGTCAACACCCTTGATACCCTTTAAGAGTGGTTCTATGACTTTTTCAGCACTCTTTATAGCTTTTGCACTTTCTGCTCTAAATGCACCTCTAAGAGAAACGTCAAAGGCATCAACAATATCTTTGCCATTATTAAACCTTGTAAGATAATCAACAGCCGTTCCTACTATTGATGGATTTACGTTTTCTGTATCATTTAGGGTAATACCATCACTCAATACATCAACATCAAACCATGATGGGTTAAGATAGCCACCCCTTGGCTGTTTGACACTATCAGCTCTTTTGGTAACTGAGAACATAGCATATACCTCCTTCAAACATTATAAGGTTTAACTTCTTCAACATATCCGTCTTTGCAGTAAATTGCTACTTTACGAACACCCGAGTATGTACGAGAACTAATGCCCCTATAAGAAGTACCAGTGCTATGAGCATTTGAAAAACGCCATTCGTACTTAGTACGGTTATTTTTGAGTAAACTTCTGTTGTAGCCAGAACCCATAATAGAAAGCATTTGTTGTTCTGGCATTCCTAAGGTGATACTGTCAACCTTAGAGCGTTGTGAACTTACAGTTGTGCTATGAACAATAGCACCTATGATTGCGGCTACCAACATAATGGCAACCATTACAATAAGAATTATTGCTCCACTTGGCATAACGAACTCCTGTCAGATTTGATTATATCAAGATAGTAGCATAATTTGAGCCAAAAAGCAATAAAAATTAGTAGTAACCCTTGCAGTCAATAGGAAGCTGTCTTGCATTGAGCCTAGTGATAGTAACTGGGTGCATATTTGCCCTCGTAACATTCGGAACATAGCCAATTAAGAGATTATATAAAGACTCACAGAGATTGACTGTCGGCTCATCTTTATTCTTCTCTAACCACCAGAACATCATTAGGTATAAGTCCAGATATTTTGTGGCAGGCAAAAATTCGTTGCCACGTAAAAACCTGTCAAGAGAGCTATGTAATGAATTGACTCTTGCAAGCGAAAAAGTGCTATTCGTATGCAGAGTAGTGTCAATAACAATGTGTTCAAGGTTATCCCTTTTGACTAAGTAGCGGTAGCTTGCGTGGTTATCCGATACAAGAACAGCGTCGCTTGATATTTTGTTTGATAAGCGATCATAAACATCTTTTGACTTTGGTACACCGGCAGTAGATGGGGCTATGAAAATATTGTTAGACCTATCAATAGCGGTAATGATACATACGTGCTGATGGTTAATATCAATGGCATACTGACCATTCAAACGCTTGCCAGTATCATATATGAGGTGCTTCAATAAACCAGGCTTAGAGCAGAAAAGCTTATTGTAATTATCTCCAAGATACTTTATACGGTCTTCACGGCTTCTATGATGCCTTGGCATACGGTTAAGACGGTCTAAGAAGTATGCTTTATCTTTGAGACCTTTGAAAGATATACGCTCATACTTGCCGTCAACTTCTGTTATGCTGTTAAAAGTATCATTATACCCATAGATGTTCTTTATGGACTGGTAGATTTTCATACGACATAGCCAAGCGGTCTTAGTGCTGACGTTCATATTCTTTGCCAGTGTAGTTATTGACTCCACGTTTATGGTGCTTCTTATAGCTTCTTTCCACTGCCATTCTGATAAACGGGTGTGGTGCGTTATGAGACCATAATTCTCCGTAAAAGATTTATGACAATCCTTGCATAAAAATCTTTGAGCACCAGATGAAGTCTTGCCTATCTTCTTATAAGATAGTGAGCCACAGTGAACACAGCACTCTATATTAGAGCGTGGAACATCTGACGAACAGATTGTTCTTGGTTTAATGATGGTTCTGACTGTACTTGATGTAGCCGACATTGAAACATATTGTACATCATTCGAAATAGCTAACTCTTTTGACAGCCTATCGTGTAGTATCTGTTTCTGCTCTATGGTGAGGTTATTGATACCACTGATAAAGTCAACATAGTTTTGATTGTCAGCAAGGAACTTTAATAGGTTGACAGTATGAGTTGAACCTATCCGTCCTCCAAAGATGAAGATTTTGGCTCACGTTGGAGTGAGCGTAGCACGGCTACCTTTTGTATGTCGAGAGCTTTCTGTCTTTCTTGTTCTGCTCTTCGTTCAAGGGCATTTGCTGAATCTAAGTAACTTTGTGCTTTGTCAAAATCAACTTTACAGCGTTTGAGATAATCTTCCGTTGTGCTGATACATGACAGGGCATTTTTAGTGTAAGGCAGAGAATCAAGCCAAGCATTATCTTTGGTGATAAGATACAGTAAGGCTTTTATAAAGATACCGTAGTTACCATACCCAACAGGCATTCCTTTCCTAGCTTGGTCAACAATGCTAAACTCATCTCTGGTAACCAACTCAACACCTAATGACTTTGCGTAGAGTCTTGTTTCTTGTGATACTTCCGATGTGGTAATTACAACGGCACAGTTATTGTTTCTTTCTGACTGTCTGGCGTGCATTCCAGCATAGGCTTCACATATAGCCTGCTTTGATAGCGGATAATTGTGACACTTGCATTGAATGTAGAACATCACTGATTTTTGGTACTTCTGAGTGTTCACGAACTCTGCGATTATGTCTATGCCACCATCAAAGCCAGCTTTGTAACACTCTGGGTCATAGACATTAGACTTGCTCGTTCTTGTTGCTTTCATTCCACATTTTTCGATGAACCCTTTAATATGTTTCTCGAACTCCATTCCTTTTTCTACTGCACTAATCATAGTATCCTTCTTTCTGCTTTTTTGTAAAAGCTTGATTTTTAGCATGTATACTAAGAAATAATGCTGTTTGGTGTGGGTCTAATGGGCATAACTAGAAGTAGGTCTCTACTTTTGGAATGTATATAACTTGTCCACACTGCTCATCGCTTAATTGTAAATGAAAAAATTAGATGAATTTGGTTATTGGCGGTTGACATTAGTAAAAATAAAAAGAGCACACATGTTCGATGTATGCTCTAATATGAATTGCGTATGAAACATAAACAATTTGGTTGA
>JAILGF010000216.1 GCA_024696945.1 Lachnospiraceae bacterium
ACAACAAATTCCGGTTTTCCAGATAATATGCACTGTTCAAGCTTATCTTGCTCAACTTTTCGTCCTACAATATGCATTTTATACTCCTTTTTGCTTATATTCTGCTGAAACATAATGTTTTGAGTAGTTTCCGCAGATTATAGGCAATTTACGCTTTATATCTTGCTGTTTTATGTTATTGTAACACAGTCCTATATAAATATCAACCAATTTTTTTACTTATTCCGGCCCAATATCCAAAAAAGATCCATCAGATACTCGTTCTGACAGATCTTAAATTTTCTTTTATATCTCACTGCTTTTCTTTGATGCATAATAGTCTTGCCTGCTATGCTATCAACAATGTGTAAAAGTGCCTTAACATTTTGCTCATAAAAGAATGTCCGGAACAAAATAAAAAATAGAGTAGCTGCCCTAGTCTGCAAACCCGAGCAGCTAACTCTATATTTAATTATCTGAATGCTTTTTAAATATCAAATCTACTTTCTTCTCTTAAACAATGCAGCCACTAAAACTCCTACCAGCAATATTGCGGCCGATACACCGAGCAGAATATACTGTGTAGCATCATTATTTGAAGAGCTTCCGCTGAATCCTGAAAAACTTCCCATATCAAATCCGCTCTTATCAGAGGATGAACGATCCGATCCTGTTTTACCGGATGAAGGTCTTCCTGATTCTGTATTTGATGCTTCCGCAGAATCTGAAGTGGCCTGTTCATCTGTGGATTTATCTGTTGAAGGTCTCTCACTGCTATTGTTGCCCTGTCCGTTTCCACCGAACTGTGACGGGTCAAAGTCTTCCGGCATGTTACCGCCGAAGCTTCCCTGGCCGTTTCCACCGAACTGCGACGGGTCAAAGCCTTCCGGCATGTTGCCGCCGAAGCCACCCTTGTTTCCGCCGCCAAAGCCGCCACCGCTGCCCATGGAGCCCATGTCTGAGGTATTGAGCCCTGTTGTATCAATAAGCGATGAACTTTCAGCACTCTGTCCTGATGATGTTGAAGGGATTGTTCCATTAAGCTGTCCCTGTACGCCTTCTGCACGTAACTCACAGAACTTCTTTATTGCCTCTACGCCGGTCAGATATTCTTCATATGTACAGAACTTTGTGGGATCCTTCTGAACATACTCATCTATCAGTGCTGCCGTATCTTCTATCATCTGTGTCAGGTTAACACTATTCAGGAACTCCTGGAAGTATTCATGATACATTTCGGTATATTCCTCGATATCAAATATCCAGGAAATCATCGGTCTGTCGCTCATATCGCCCGAAACAGGTGTATCTATTGCGGCATTTACTGAAGAAGAAGTGTTTCCACCACTAAATGAACCATAAGCCAGATTATAATCCCAAGGGATCATGCTGAGCTGTCCGTCCTTCTCATAAAGGTAGTAATTATGGATCATAGAGCCTGTATAACTGTCACCGTTGCAAAGGAAGTTGTGTACCACAAAATATCTTATAACTTCATCCACATCAACGGTATTCTCGATATCTGATTGCTCCGACAAAGCCTTCAGAGAACTGACAAGTCTGTTCTTATCAGCCTTGTTAACGGTTGTCTTTGCGTTATTAAATATATTGGAATAACTGTCGGGATCATCATCGATGTATTTCAACTTTACATCGTCACTTCCCATTCCAAAACCGCCGCCACCGAAACCGCCGAAGCCACCGGCAAAGCCGCCACGTGTCGACATATCAATGTCGCCGAAATCCATATTAGGAATATTCGAAGGATCAAAATTTCCGCCCACGGAAGGGAACATATCGCTCCAACTATTACCACTTGAGCTCGTAGAACCTTCGTCATCGGAATCCTCATCATCAGATGCTTCATCGGAATCCTCAGTTGAGAAGTTCTCGTTTATGAAATCGGTCATACTGAAATCCTTGCCGTTTCCTGGACCGCCGCCGCCAAAGCTCATGCTGTCGGGCTTGTAAAGCTCCCCGTAATCGTTTCCGTAATTTCTTTCAAGGAAGGAATCCTCTATAGCTTCTACTGCCAGGTAAAGTCCCCAATCCTCGCCGTTAACGGTGATATAAACAAAGCTGCACAGAGGAGCATCCACGCCAAATTCACCCATCAGGGTATAGGCAAGATAATCCTTCATATAAGTATTATCCTGAATTATATTATTAAGGCAGAGCTTATCAAGTCCGTAATAGCTCTTTGTCTTGTCGTACTGGTCGAATTCAATCTTGAAACTGTAACGACTGCTGTTCATATTTTTTACCGAGCTGAGTGAAGTATTCCCCTTGCCCCTGATGCCGACCTTTTTGATCAGTTCACCATCAATGACAACATTACATACCGAATACACTTCGCTTTCACAAGTTTCAAGAAATTCATCCCAATCATCGATAACTATTTCTATGGTATGGACCTTTGAATTATCGAAAAGCCTGTTCTCGTAACCAAGAGTGCGGGCATTGGTTTCGATACCGAAGGCCTTGCCATTACAGAACAGTAGTGCCAGAACCAGTGTAACGGCAACTATGCTCACGCATATCTTATCAAAATGTTTATGTGTTGACATATGTCGTTCCTCCGTTTTGTGATATGGTGATACTATTCACGTATCACTATGCCATATAGTCGCCGTTATAGCTTACTAATACTGCGCTCTGTACGCCTTCCATATCTGCGAGTTCATTAACAAAATCGGTATTGTCATCCTTCAAACGGATTTCCATGTTTACTTCTACGGAACACTTCTGAACGGTCTTGCTCTTAATGATGCATCTCTCGGTTTTTCCGTTAAGGAAGGCCTTTGCCTTGTTCTCGCTATCCTGTCCGTTGCAACGAAGTACCACGATATAAGGATTGCAATGTGATTTTCTGTTTACAAAAACGAGTAATATAATGCCGATTACAACACTGCCGATAACCGCAAGCGGTATCATGCCGGCGGCCAGTACGATTCCTACGGCTATTGACCAAAACAGGAAGGCAATATCAAGTGGTTCTTTTATTGCCGTACGGAATCGTACGATTGAAAGCGCGCCGACCATACCAAGGGAAAGAACGACATTACTCGTAACTGCTAAAATAACTACCGTGGTTATCATGGTAAGGGCTACCAATGTGGTACCAAAGCTGGCTGAGTACATAACGCCCGAATAGGTCTTCTTGTACACCAGGAATATAAACATGCCCATACCAAATGCCAATACTATTGAAATAATCATATCCAGCACGCTAACGCTGGTAATGTTCTCTAAGAAATTAGATTTAAAAATGTCACTGAATGTTGTTGTTAGAAATGTCATAGTTTTTATCTCCTATAATTTTATTTTTATATTTTGTTTTAGATTTTTTGTCCTTATTTATTCTGCATGCCTTATAGCAGCCTTCGGTTTTCATCCGTAAATCCTGCAGGCTTCATATTTGGAAAATGCACCCTCGCGCCTGTCTTCAAGGGCTACCACATCTCTTATGATGTCCGGAAGGAAGCCGTCCCATTTGACTTCCAACAATATCGATTCCGAAACCGGCATCGTCACACAATCCGGATTTAGGAAGTCTGTACAGAGCATCCCGCTTCTTATGTTGTAATCAAGAGTAACCCTGACGTTTCCGGCCGGGAATATGAACGGTTCCCTTGTGTAATCCACTATGGTTTTCGGAAGCAGTCCCTGTATTTTCATCTTCGTATACAGTTCCCTGACTACCGGAAATTTGGATTCAGCCATCCAGTCTATGTTCCCGTCTACTATTGATTGCGCCTCTTCCTTTGAAAGCGGTGCGCTCTGTTTGTTCCCTAGATGGTCTATCTTGCTTTTCTTTTCCAGGTGTATGACGGAAGTGTCACCGTTATAATACCTAATCCTGAATTTTTCGCGCCTCGACAACCCGTTAACCTTTTCCATCAGCGCCTTATCATACAGGTTGTCAAAATACAGGCTTCTTATCAGATACTTTCCATCAACCGCATGCGGGTCCGGATATGCTACAGCACTTAACCGTTGCCGTATCTGAAGCATGTCCATGTAATTGATTTCATGCTTTACTTCATGCCTAAAATCCATTCTCCCACCTCTTTTCCCCTATATTTCCCGCGAACAATAGTCGTAGAAGTCCTTGTCCCTTGTGGACAAACATATTATGCTTAGAGATTTTAAAGGGAATTTCTGTATGGAAAGTGAAAACATCGTGAAAAAACTGTGAACGCCATACACAAATGATGGAACCATACAAAAAAGTCCTATGGCTTATGCAGGAACAATTGCATAAGCCATAGGGCTCATTCAAAACCATTTCTTGGTTTTATTTGTCCTTTTTTGATTGAATTGTAAATTCAGAACCCTTACCCGGTTCCGACTTCACGGACAGGTCGAGTGAAAGCTTTTCTGCTGCCATACTGCAAAGATACAACCCCAATCCCGAAGACTTGCTTCCGCTTCTCCCATTAAATCCGGTATAGCCCTTCTCAAATATCCTTGGCAGATCTTCCGCCTGAATTCCTATACCCGTATCGGATATGCTGAGGGCGCCGTCCGTTACGGAAATCGTTATGGAGCCGGCATTGGTGTACTTTATCGCATTGGATATCAGCTGTTCAATAATGAAGGACAACCACTTCTCATCAGAAAGTATCATTCTATCAGTGGGCTCGTAATTGATTGCAAGCTTCTTATTGATAAAGAGTGGCGCATATTTTCTGATACAGCCCTTTATTACCTTATCCAGGCCAACTTCCACAAATTTTAAGTCCTTGCTTTCACTTCCAAGCCTGAAATAATTGAGCACCATATCAACATACTGCTCTATCCTGAACAATTCCACCCTGCAGGCCCTTGTTTCCTGCGTATCGTCCTTCATCAGCATATCCAGTACCGAAATGGGCGTCTTTATCTGGTGTACCCATAAGGAAAAATAATCCTTACTGTCCTGAATTGCGAAATTATAGTCGTTTGTAAGGGAATTGCACCGCTCATAGAGAAGTTCGATTATTTCATTATAATCTTCCTCTATTAGTGTCAGCGGTTCGTTTTCGGGATAGTCCCCGTTTGATATCATTTCCTTTATTTTTACCCGTTCGTTGTGCCTTACGGCATAATGGTAAAATGAAAATCCACCTACGCAAAGCAATAAGAA
Source organism: Lachnospiraceae bacterium (assembly GCA_024696945.1). Lineage (GTDB taxonomy): Bacteria > Bacillota > Clostridia > Lachnospirales > Lachnospiraceae > RUG11977. The sequence goes on from JAILGF010000216.1 coordinate 5,108, forward strand.
CATGTTAAGGATGAATGCATATATAAATGGCGCCAGATTGAGCCTGTACAATAAAAAAACAGAAAGCATGACGATATTGCATGCCAAAACCATTATCAATACCGTCAGCTTTTCTTTTAAAAATCTGCCTATCAATTTTCGAAAACCCGTTTTTAGATCACTCAATGATATACCCCTGTCCAACCTTTGTCTTTATGAAATCGGCAAGCCCGGCCGCTTCAAGCTTTTTCCGCAGTCTTGTAACATTTACCGTCAAGGTGTTTTCTTCCACATAACAGTCATCCTGCCAAAGCTTCGTCATCAGCATGTCACGGCTGACGATCGTACCCTTTTTCTCCAGCAGCGTACCAAGTATTTTGAACTCGTTTTTGGTAAGGTCGATCTGTTCCCCGTTATATTCCAGGTTCCCATCATTCAGATTAAGCACAGCCCCCTTGTGCTCCAGTACATTCGGAGCCACACTCATGTTGTAGGAACGCCTGAATATCGCCTGAAGCTTTGCCATTAGGACGTCAAGGTCTATGGGTTTGGCTATAAAGTCATCTCCTCCCATATTCATTGCCATTACTATGTTCATATTGTCGGACGCGGATGAAATGAAAACTATCGGTACATTTGAAAGCCTTCTTATCTCCGTGCACCAGTAAAATCCGTTGAAGAACGGCAGGTTTATGTCTAAAAGTACCAGCATGGGCGATTTTTCTTTAAACTCATCTGTCACATGCTGGAAATCATTAACGGTAAATACCTCATATCCCCAGGTTTCTACTCTTGCCTTTATCGCTTGTGCCAGTGCGTGATCATCTTCGACCAGCATTATTTTTTTGCTCATTTTTTTGAATCCTTGTTTTTTATGATTTTTAGTATGCTATATACTTATTTCCAAATCAATTACGAAGTAATTATCGCATTTCGATCAGAGTTTGTCAACTGACTATCCTATAATATGTCCTGGCGGTTATGCTGTATATGGAGATATACACTATTGAGAAGATTATAAATACTATTCCGATACAGATCAGGAAGATGTTTGCTCCCGTGGTGGTCAGCATGCTCATCATCTTTGAAAGTATGGGATAAGCCATCAGGGTATGGATTCCAGCAACCAGCAAAGGTATGAAGAATATCATAAGTATCTGGCTACGGATGGTCCTTTTTATCTCATCCTTTGCAAGTCCTACCTTCTCCATTATCTGGAAACGGTTCCTGTCATCATATCCTTCGGTTATCTGCTTGTAATAGATGATAAGCGCCGTGGCAAAGAAGCATACTATTGACAGCAGTATTCCCAGGAATAGAAGGCTTCCGTTTAATTGGTATGCCTCCGACCGCTCTTCCCATTCCGTTCTTGAATTAATCCTTATGAGTACTCCTTCTTCCGTCTCCCGTTCCTGTGCCACTTCAATAAGGGTAGATTCAAGTTCCTGCTTTTTTGCATCATCACCCTCTATATCGGCAAAGTATCTATCCTCATATTCAGATTTCTGTTCGCCATATCTTTCCGATTGCTCGTTATAGATTTTTTCAAGATTTTCTGTGGTGGTTACCATGACAAAGCATTTGGCAACCTCAGTAATATCGGAATGTACGGGTGTTTTTTCCAGCTTTTTTACATTTTTCAGTTCAAGTCCTGCTATCCTAATACTGTCGGGATTCCAAGCATAACCTGTGAGCTTTCCGAAAGCCATTTCATCATTTGAAAGTTCAATGCTTTCACCGGTTATCATTTTATACGTGTCCGTATCGATAAAGGTGATGACAAAGGTTTCATCATCTTCAAAATGCCTATGTATCCACTCGTCCTTAATAAAATCTTCAGAGAATAATTCCAGACTGTTTCCGTTCCGAACGTATGCCACTTCCAGCGTTTTTTCTTTTCCGAACATTGTAAGCCTAAGACCAAGCCTGTTGCAAGCCTCGCTTAAATTCTCTTTCATTTCATCATAATCCAGGCCGCCTTTATACATATATTCGCGTTCTTCCGTCCTGTCATACAGTTCCCACATATTGACATACATGTCATGTGGGAACTGGTCCTTAAGAGTCTTGTCAATACCCCCATATAATGTTACGGTAGAGGCAATCATGATAAGCACGCCTGTAGCCAGTATTGCGATCGAGGCAAGTCCCGCGGCATTCTGCTTCATCCTGTAAAGCATTCCGGATACGGAAATCATGTTTCTGGGCTTGTAATAAAATCTGCTGTTTTTCTTCAGCAGCTTTAAGATAAAGATGGAACCGGCGGTAAACAGGAAATATGTTCCGATAATAACAAGGATTACCGCAAGGAAGAAAAATGCCAGCGCTTCAACAGGCTTTTGGATGGTCACCGCTATATAATAACCGCTTCCCAAGGTCAAAAGTCCGAGAACAAAGAGTATCCACTTTACTTTAGGTTCCTTCTCTCCATATGCACTGCTTGCAAGAAGCTCCGTGGTCTTTAACCTTTTTATCGATATGCAGTTAAAGATAAAAGTACTGAGATAAATAAACATGAAAAGCAATACTGATAATATCAAGGCAGTGAAACTGATAAGGCTGATACCCGTAACCAGTTCCATGTTATATATCTTCATTATTAAAAGGATGGACATTCTATAGAAAAGCATTCCTATAATCATTCCGAGAATAATGGATAATCCATGTGAGATTACATTTTCAAAAAACATGATCTTTATTACATGCCTTTTATCAAGACCCAGAACATGGTACAGACCGTATTCCCTTTTCCTTCTTTTCATCAGAAAATTGTTGGAATAAAAGATAATAATGAAAGAAAGAATACCCATTACCAAAACGCCCACTATCATGAACGCCCCGATGTAATTACCGCCCCTGGAATCATCCAGCGCCCTTTCATCTGCCAGGGAGATCATAATGTATAAAATCCCAAACATCACAGCGGAAGCAATAATCTGGGGTACATAAAGCTTGAGATTCTTTTTTAAATTCGTAATCGCCGTTTTTATATAGAAGTTTTTCATTTTTGCTCTTTTCTTTCTGTTTCGTTTTTAATGATAACCGTCAATGAATCCGTTATCTTCTGATAAAACTCCTCATTACCTGCATCGCCGCGGTACAGCTGATGGAATACCTCTCCATCCTTTATAAAAAGAACGCGGCCCGCATGACTTGCTGCCTTTATGGAATGTGTGACCATAAGTATCGTCTGTCCGTTTTTGTTTATCTGCTCGAAAACCTCCAGCATGCCGTCGGTTGATTTGGAATCAAGGGCACCTGTCGGTTCATCAGCAAGCAGAAGCTTCGGCCGGGTTATGATGGCTCTGGCCGCTGCGGCACGCTGTTTCTGTCCGCCCGATACCTCGTAAGGATATTTCTCCAATATGTCCGATATCCCAAACGCCTTAGCCACTGGTTCAAGCCTTTCCATCATTTCCTTTAACGGATATTGGCTGAGTACCAGTGGAAGCAGGATGTTGTCCTTTAATGAGAACGTATCAAGAAGGTTAAATTCCTGAAATACAAATCCCAGATTCTTCCTTCTGAAAGCAGCCATCTCACCTTCCTTAACCTTCGTAAGCTCCATCCCGTCCAGCATAACGCTTCCCGCCGTCGGCCTGTCGAGCGCCGCCAGGATATTGAGCAGTGTGGTCTTTCCGCTTCCGGACTCACCCATTATCGCAACATATTCACCCTGTTCAACGGAAAAGTTCACATTCTCCAATGCCCTAACGCTGTGTCCGCCAAGTCGGGTGGTATAGATTTTCTGTAATTTCTTAACTTCCAAAATGGACATCTTTTTTATACCTTGCCTTTTTCTTTATGTATTTCGCAACTTCATTGCATTGCCTATATTATCATAAATATAATTTAATGAACATCTTTTTTTGTTACATTTTAGATTAATGGTATGACATTTTTGTAAGGTCAATAAAAAATCCGGAGATAATCCCCGGATCTTTCATAAAACTTTTTAGCGCAATATGCGGAGAAAGTTGTAACACATAGCCATTCCTTCTATGCCCAACTTACGGATTTTCAACTATCCCGATAAAGAGAGGAGTTCCAATACCGTACTCAATAACAAACATGAACGGACGGTCAAGCACAAAATCCATTTCATCTTCAGGCGGCAAGTCTCCGCCGGCAAGCTCCATCACAGTAAATGCCGCTGCTTTAACTCCTTCTTCATCGGCTATTACTCTCGCACCATGAGTTGCACTTCCCAGCCAGATTTCTTCCGTCTCATCAGTAAGAGGTGAAAAATCAGCTTTAATTTCATCAAATGCATCAGTAATGCCAAGCTTCTTCATGCAGTCCGCTATATCCTGGTCAGAAGCAATATCAAATTTCGGAACTGATAGATTAATCTTTAAGTACTTGTCCTCTATGTTGTCATAATTATCATATATCAGACTCATTACCTGCTCGTCTTCCAGCAGATCATATACACTAATACCTTCATCCGGAAGAATATACAGCATGCTTCCTCCACTATTCCCAAAATACTGGTAAGTTGCCCCAAATTTTTCTCCGCAGCAGTATCTGCCTGTATATTCAGTCCGGTTCATGAAATCACGCTTGATATCCCCTGTTGCAGCATGGAATACAGCCTGCTTAGTGTCCTCTTTTTTAAACTCCCTGTACCATTTTGCACTGAAGCAAATGGTAGTCGCAAGAGCAATAATGTCTCTCTGATTCAACTTGACATCTTTCACCTGCTCGTCCAAGATTCCATCTGTCTGTTCATTCAGCCACGCCTGCAAAGCTGCTGAATACTCGTCCGAACCCATATCACCCGAGAAAGATGAAGCATAATAATTCTCTGCCAAAGTATCAAGAGTCTTCTTATTATATTTTAAGTCATCCCGCATCCATACTGATGAGGCAAGAACTCTTTTTACAGCTCCATCATCAAAATACGTTGTATTCCAGATGGTTTTAGCCTGTTTTCTTAACTCTTCTACATTTTCCACTTCCAATACGTCAAGAATCTGCTGTCTTGTATTCCCATTTGTCAGTTCAGCCAGCATTCCCAGAGCGATGTATATATTTATAGGAGAATATACCCTGTTTTCATGATCCTGCTCGCTAAGGAAGTATTTCATACCCTTTGTAATAAACGTTTGAAGAGATTTTCTCCCTGCCTCCAGAGCATCCGGATCCTCAGCCTTCCATTGTTTTCGTTGAGAATTGGACCATTCATTGATTGCATTATTATATGCTTCATTATTAAACGTCCCATCTTCCATGAAATAATCATTAAATTCGGGATACTTTACCATTTCCGGATATTCTGCCGCGGATACCTTGTAGGTTTTAAATAGACTAAATCCTTCATCAGAAGCATTGTTTTCTATGGATGCTGTTTCTAAAACAGTATCAGGGTCGGCAGATGTGGTGCCTGGATTATTCTGAATAATACCTTTAGAGCTTTCATTTACAAGATGATTTCTCTCTTTGCCTGCTTGGATTGCAGAGTGCACAAAGAAAACAATTATCCCCACCGTTAATACAAGCGAAGCCGCTATCGGTATTAATATTTCCCATGGCATCCTGTGCTTTATACCATTATTATTCGTATTCTCATTACTTTTACTGCTTTGCAGCTTATTGTGCTCACTTCTTTCCAATACTTCCTCATCTATTTCAGAAATACTGTCTAATAAATCCTGTTCTTTCATATATTTCTTTTCCTTCCTCTAGATAATATCCCACAGTTTCATAAATACCCTTCATTATCAAGAAAGGTTTTGAGTTTGGCCCTAGTCCTGTTCAGGTTCACGCTGACATTCGCAGGCGTCATTCCATAACCTTCAGCAATTTCTTTTACCGATTCCATAAAGAAATACCTGCGTGCAAAGATATCGCCGTCACGCTCAGGAAGGCCGGATACAAATGTTTTAACCACTTTTCCAAGTTCCTTTGCTAAAAGCTCTGACTCGATATCCCGGCCATCGCCAACACATTCGGAAAGTTCCTCGTAAATCAAGGGAATCTCACCATTACCGCGCTTCTTTGCCGTATCAGCCTTTATCCTATTCAACGCTTTATTTCTGGTAAGCTTCGCAAGAAACATCCTCAAGAATTTTGGCCTCTGTGGTGGTATAGAATTCCATGCTGAAAGCAGAGTGTCATTCACACACTCCTCAGAGTCTTCCCTGTTTTCCAGAATCCTATCCGCAATCGCAAAGCAGTATCCGCCATATTTTTTCTCAGTCTCTTCAACCGCTTTTTGATCACGAGAGAAATACATCTCGATTATTTCCGTATCTTCCATAATGTACATTTACAGCAGGCATATTATAGATAGTCAGTGAGCCTGTACCGCAGACTATCCGGATGCAGTAAATTCTGTCATCCAAACTTGCAAGTTATTAGCACAGATAAACATGTATCATGTAATCTGTGTCCTATACTATATATGACAACTTTTATTCAAAAATCTAACATCTAATTTTCCTAAATATACCATAAAATGTCAGGATATTCTATCAAATTATAATTTTTTAGAATTTTTACCATATCCTAAATTTCCGTACCTTATTTCTATTCCCTATTTTTGCGTCAAGACGCATTTTTAAGGAATGTTTTATCCCGATATTATTGTTGTCTGCACCAAGGATAAGATTACTAGGTCATGGACGTTTATATAAAAATGCTGAAGTATCAAATTAGGACATATGCAATAAGAAACGGACCAACAAAAATAACGAGCCCGGTAACTATTGTGCGGCTAAGCGACCTGAGTTTCCGAGATATGCAGCTGAGCAAAAAAAGCTCCGCTATCATCATCAGATACTTTAACACCATATAGAAAGCTATACAACCACCTATTGAAAACCCAAGTTTTTCAAATATAGTGCCTTCAAGGTTTACAACTGACTGGGCAGGATAACTGAGACCGGCGGTACCATATACATTTAGGATACCAAAAAAATATGGAAGATAATTGAGACAGTAAATAATAAGCGCCACGAAGCTTCCAAGCAGGATTTTCTTTATATATAAGGACCTTCTGCCATATAGCGTCACCGAAGTCACCCTATCCATATAAAGCCTGTCATCTCCCGCAAAGAGATATGTGAGCGCCAATACCAGCATGATTCCGGCCGTTATCGCCAAAGTTAATTCCTTTCTCTTTGCCAATGGATCAAATGTAAGGAAGCGGTAGCCCGTGTCATAGACTATATATCCGCCATTTTCGCGTAATGTCTGAATTCTTGATGAAAGAATCTCTAAGCCGATGCGTGGTTTAAGTTTATCCTGATACTGCTTTGATATTTCTCCTGCAAGTTCCGGCGGTGACTCCAAAAGGATATTCTTAAGCTCCTTTTCTATCTCCGTATAACGTTTTCTTTCCTCTTCTATCGCCCGCATGGTTGCGTCCGTTATTTCTCCTTGGAACTTTATGGCGTAATTCTTGTAATATATAGAGTTCTCGTTTTCAAAATACTCCCTTTCTGCTTCGAAGTTCATAAATTGAAATACCGCAAAGAAAGCTATAATCCACAAAGTCCCTCCACAAATCAGGAGCTTATAAGTTTCATGACCCAAAACAGATATTGATTTCGGTCTGATTTTACTGATCAAACGATGTACCGGGCTCTCTTCATTTGCCAATATGCCTTGAAGCAGATTTCTTTTAACTACTACTGTAGTCTGCCTTGAATATGCCTTTACTGCAAGAGGCACAACTGCAAGAGTCAAGAGTCCGAGCGAGCATATCACAAAAGTTAATCTGTTTACAGGATATCCGAACATACTTACATTCCCATAAATAGAAAGATACCGATTAGGATTTAGGAACGATATAAAGTTAAATTCCTTTAGGAATGCCAGATAACTGTTATCACTTATAAGATAATACAGAACAGCTTCCACTCCGAATACTACTGCCACTCCCATGTAAACAAATACAGATGACTTTAATATTGAGGCTATCAGGAATATTATAATGCCCATAACTGTTGTAGCTAATGACAGCATTATGAAATAAAACAGCATATAGCCAAGTACTGATGTGGTTAAAGTACATCCCTTTAGTCCTACTACCGATTGTACCGACCTGGTAATATCTCCTGTTCCAAAAATATATCCACATGTAAAAAATGCCGCTACCGATATAACGAAGGATACAATAAAAGATGAACATGCACATACCAGTATTTTTATAAAGCCGTGAATCCCACGTCCTTTGTCCATGGTAAAAAGAAGATTCAGCTGTCCTGACTCCCTATCCTTTAGAATCATCTCATTTATCATTATCAAAAGGACTAAAATAATAATAATCCCTGTGACGCCATTCCCTGACCAGAGCTCCATTCCTTTTGACGGTCCCGTTTCTATGGTGATTTTTCCTTTTAATTCTTCATATGCTTGTGCCGTTTTTAATGCATTCCTATATGAAAAGCTATCCTCGTCGGCAAATATCGATACGGAAGTAAGCCTTTTTGCAGAATCAGTTATTTCCGTAAGGTAATCCTCATATGATGCCTGCTCCTGCAGTTCGCTCCTTATTGTTTTGTTTAAGAATGCCTCTCTGCTAAAATCCGTTTCATCATACTCTTTGTCAGAGTATATGGAAAGTGCAGCTTCCGGACCCATATCGGTTACTTCCTTAAAAGCCCCCTTGTAGTCCGGTGCCTGTACTAAAAATACCATTCCTCTTGATTTCATATTCAGGACTCCAAAGGTTACAAAGCAGGCTATAACAAGAGTCATGATAATGCCCGGAGTTTTCCGGAGACGGATGAATTCGTTTTTAAATATTCTCATACTTCACCCTTTATCCTATAAACTAACATACCATACTGTATGCAAGAGTCAGCACTTCCGTCATCCCGAACGCAGTGAAGGATCTTTTATCTCAAAAATAAAAGATTCTTCGCGCCACATCGCAGTTTGCTGCACAAACTGCGATATAGCTCAGAATGACATCGGAATGTCAGACTCTATATAAGTACACATCCTCGAGATTCGGTTCCATTTCCACATACTCGTAGTCTTCAGGTACCGTATCGCTCACAACACGGACGCGTATTCCGTCACGCTCCTTCACCATATCCCCGACCTTAAAATTTTTTTCCAGATCCGATATGTTTTCTTCGTCCGTTATGATTTCAAAGACCTTACCCTTTATTCTGTCGCACAGCTCCCATGGGGCTCCGTCAGCCACTATTCTTCCGCCGTTCATGATGATCACCTTATTGGCGATAAACCGGATGTCTGAAACCACATGTGTTGCTATAATCACAATCCTGTCGAATGCAATTTTCGAGACTATGTTTCTGAACCTGATCCTCTCGTTCGGATCAAGGCCTGCAGTCGGCTCGTCCAGTATGATAATAGCTGGCTCGCCTAGCAGTGCCTGAGCGAGTACTGCACGCTGCTTCATGCCACCTGAAAAGGCAGAAAGCTTCCTGTCCATTACATTCTCCAGATTTACCTTTTTTACTATGTCTGATATCTGTGTTTCTGCAGTTCTTTTATCGAGCCCCTTTAGCCCCGATATGTAAAGCAGGAAGCGTCGCAAGGTAAAGCCCGGGAATATCTGCTGTTGCTGTGGAACATAACCTAAATGCCGCCGATATTCCCGCCCGAGTTCGCGGATATCTGTCTTTTCAAATGTCAGCCTTCCGGATGTTTGTTTAAGGTTATCGGTCATGATATTCATAAGTGTTGACTTTCCTGCTCCGTTAGGTCCCAAAAGTCCATATACCCCAGGAGTAAATTCATATGTAAATTCTGTCAGTGCTTTGTTGGTGCCATATTGCTTGCTGATTGATTCGCTACATAGCTTCATTTGTCACCTCATCCGGCTGCTTTGCAGCCACCTTCCCCTCAAGGGGAAGGCTTAAAAAAATTTCATCTGTTTCCTGCTGCCACTTCTTGAGCCTCTCTGAAAAATCCTTTTTGAAAATTATAGTCTCGTTATCGTATGCCAGGCTCCGCAGTTTTAACATTTCCACAGGATATTTAAGGGTGGACATATTTACCGGGTCAAAGTTACTTGCATAGTATTTCTTCTTTGCTTCAATCGACTCAAAGCGTGTAAGATAACTATCCTTATCCGGATATACCAGCTCCTTTACGCCAAATTGAAGCCTGCTAAGGTAGCCTACCGCATATTTTTCTTTTTCGGTATCGTATGCAAATCCGTCCTTTAGAATCACATTCTCCCCATAAACTGCGAGCTTTGCGTATTCCGGATCCGTCATTATCAGCTCTATCATTTTAAACGCACCGTCCGGATTATGCGAGCTTGCCTTTATGGCTATCGAAGAATTAAATCCGGGTTCGACAATTCCACGATAGGTTCTAATGTAATAATCGTCTTCATTTAATAATGATGTGTAAAAATCATCACAGAATGCCACAGACCATTCATCCTTTGATTCTTCAAATCCCTTTGTGCGCGGGTTTATTACCATTCCGGCTTGAGCCAGACTGTTTAGTGCCGTCAGACCGTTCACATATTCGTCCAGACCAGTCAGATTTCCAAAACCATCATCTGTGTAGTATATACCATACGTGTTGCTATGTATGCCATACATACTCACAAAACGATCATCCCCGTAATACAGCTTATTTTCAGCTGATATAAATGGGGTCAGACCCCCAATAGTATCATCAAAATTTTGTAGCTGCTCTTCCGTATAAGCACTCTTCTTAAAAACTATCGAAAAGCATGAATTCCTAAGTGCAGGGTTTGGAATACAATATATGCTCCCGTCCACTCTTACAGAATCCCATAGTTCTTCCGGTATCATATCATAAAGCTTGCTGCCTTTAAGGTAGTCATCCAACTTTAAAAGCTTATTCTTCATTATGGCCTCATAAGCAGGATCCCAAGCAGTTTCATCGGTCTGGCTGCTCGGCATACCGGTATAAACCACATCCGCACCGGCTTTCATCATAGCCTTTCTGTAATCTAATGTTTCCTCTAAAGTATCATGCTGCTGAATGAGTATTTCATATGGATACCCATCCTCCTTGAGCTTTTTGTTTATCCGTTCCGTTCTCTTATCAGCTTCATCCCCTATCCGCATCAAAGCCCAGACGATTGTATTTTCATCTATATCATCCATGCTTTCGTCTGCTTCGGGCTCAGATGCAAGAAGATTTTCGGAGTTACCGTTTTGCATATCATTTTTCGTATTATTATCATTTACATTCTGTGAATCTTCAGGCTCCACACGGACAGGGGCATCTCGGGTAATCATTATCTTCGCTGACGAAAGATCCCCTGATAGAAAGCTTTCCTTTTCGGTGACGCATTCATATTGTTTTCCGTCAGCCTCATAAAGATAATAAATCCATTTCCCTATTATTGCATGTATTCTGTAAATGCCTTTTCCGTTTAACTTTCCACCGGCAACATACTGAATATCACCGGTATTCATATCCTTGTACCAGACATTTTTCCCATTTACCATATAAATGGCATTGTTATAAACATATTTCAATGCATTATGCTGATTACAGCCGTCAAACGACAATTCATCAGGCCTAAACCGTGCTATTTCTTTGCCACTCTTTAGGAAAACTATCTTTTCTTCGTCTTCTATTGAAATATAACCATATCCATTAATGAAAATATTCTCAGCATTTCCGCCTTCCCAGATTATAGTCTTTGTTTTAGTCTTTATATCATATTCATAAATCTGCTGAACCGCGTTCTTTGATACATCTTCATAGTACTTATCCCGGTCTTCATAATCGGAAAACTCTATTTTATTAAGCGTATAATATGTCAGATAGTACAGTTTATTATCATAAAATCCACAGTTCCAGCAATACGAATCATAATGCTCCGAAAAAGAATCCATGAATTCTATCTCATTCGTAGCTGTATTTACAAGATATATACCTGATTCTCTTTTTTCTTTATTTCCAAATGAGAAGGCACCTTCACTTCCTTCGAAATACTCTTTTTTGTCAAGATCCATAGAGTTCATGTAACAGGCGGCCAGATATCCGTTATCATATTCCGAACAGAGAATGCTCTGAACTCCCTCTAATTTCACAAGTTCTTTTCTGTTCCGTCCGTCAAGATCTGTGCGGACTACATATTTATCGAAAGCCAATCCCGCATCACTATCTCGCGAAGTAATAAAATATATACTGTCACCCGTCAAAAATGGAGTACGGGCATCATACCCAAGATATGCATCGCATGCATTTGTGGTTCCTTCGGTTGTTCTTTTATGCGGACAGTTTGGCTTCGAGCACAATACTATATCCGTGCCTGTTTCCGCATCAAAGAAATGAGCTATGCAATTATCTATATAACACATACCCTTTGAAGAATAAGATTCTACCGGGCTAAAGTTAGAAAGAATAAGATTTTCTTCCGATGTTATACCGGAGGAATCTGTATTTTCCTGACCCGGTTTGCCGCCGTTTTGGCTATCCGACGGATTGTCAATGTCAGATTTACAGCCGGCCATAATAAATACTAGCAAAATAACAAGCAGAATTATAAGGTTTTGTTTTTTCATGGTGGTTTCCTCGCTTTCTTGGGAATGACAGTACATGGAGAAAGATGCAGTCTATTAGTAATAGACTATCTGTATTTTAATCTATCACTTATAGACCAGAATGTCAACTCATTTTTTTTATTTTTCAATACTTTCCCTAATACTCTAGGGTCATCAGATTCCATTGGCTTTGGGCCACCTTACGACATACGCTGACTTATGACAAGGGAAGGCAAACAAAAAACAGACAGCAAAACGCCGTCTGTCTTTTGTCAAAATCTCATCAATATTTATTCAATTTTCTTATCTATAAAAGTTTAACACTTTGACTCCTTCTGCGGTGAGTCCCACTATGTACTGAGAGTTACAATCTATGGCAAGTACATTCCCCCAGGAATCAAGTTCAGCCTGGATTTCTTTTAAGGAAAGAACTTCAGTGTCTTCCCTAAAGGGCTTCACATTCTCTGTTGTATAATAAACATGCCCGGAACTATCCAAACCAACTATGTTCCCATACCTGCAAGATATATCTACAATATCGGTCCATGTCTGAACCTTCCACTCATTTGTCTTCTTTAAGCACTGGATGCTTCCATCTTCAAGCAGGGCTATTACATTCTCACCTTCGCCATACAGTGCTTTAACATTTTCCCACAACCGATAATTATTATACTTATTCAATGTACTCTTTGACGGATAATAATCCGGCGTGATAACGGTACCATCCTCCAGTAAAATCATGGTAATATTGTTTTCAAAGCCCTGAACTGCCTGGATAGCCTTCTTTTCACCTGCATAAATTCTATTGCCATTCTTGAACACTCTTCCGTATTTATCTACTGAAATATAAGTACGAGCGTAACTGCATTGCAGGTCGGATACATCCTTCATCAACTCAAGATCCTGAGCTATCAGAGAATCCACTTTGCCTGTTCCTACGTTGCCACCAAGAATAGCGGAGTCTCTATACTGTGTTTTCTCTACTCCCCGCACATCTTCATGGCTCAACGGGAACGTGGAATATACCATGCCTTTATCATCTATTACCGTAATGAACGTATTATCACCGGCTATCTGCCGGATACTTCCATCTGTCGGGATATTTTCTTTTTTAGCCTCAGCTGTTTCAGCGGAATAATCATAAAGTCCTTCATATAAAACGAATTTTCCGTCAAGAATGTAGGCTATTTCATTGCTGTTGGTAATTCGAATATCATTTACACTTTTAAAACTATTCCGGATATTCCGGTCATCATCACTTGCATTAGTGTTTACAGCATTCCAATCGCTATCTTGAGTATCATTTACATCGGAATCCGAAGTGTTATCTCCTGCCAAACCGGATAATGCAGTTCCAAGTATATTTTCATTTCCTGCCTTAGGATCCGTCATTGTACATGCTGAAATTAAAACACAAACAAGTATTAATGAAATAATCGCCCTAAGCTTTGGCTTCCTGTACTCTGCGATATTCTTCACTCTTTTCTTCACTGATATTTCGCCAAATGCTAACGAGCACAGGAACGGATTGTTTTGAGAAATACTGCAGGTCAGAAGTGCCATAGCATAACCTTTTATCTCTTCCTTTGTTTTATCCTTTATTACCGCCTCATCGCAGGCAGCTTCCACATCCTTAACAAATAGATAATATGATATCCATACCAAAGGATTAAACCAATGAAGCGCCAGAATAGTAAGCCCTAACGGTTTCCAGACATTGTCACCTCTTTTAATATGTCCCTTTTCATGTGACAGAACAAAACCAAGCGTTTCTTCATCCAGACCGTTCGGGATATATATCTTCGGATTAAATACTCCCAAAACAAAAGGTGTACGTATATTTTCGGAAATATATACCTTCCTGCAGTCCGCACTTAGTTTGTAATCAAATAAACTAATAGGAACTGCATTTAGCAGTCTTCGTTTCAACCTTATGTATGATAATACATAGTAGGTGAGCATTATGAAGCTTACGCCTAACCATATATGTGCAAGGATATCTAAAACGTTTGTTTGGGATTGTTCGTCTGTTATCGGCTTTGTGTCTGTTTTAGGGTCTGCTACAATTTCAATGCCATTTGTATCTACTGATGGTGATGAACTATTCGTTTCCATCATTATACCGATATCACTATTACTTACTGTTTCTAAAGAATCTATTCTATAATCCAAATCTGTATATTCTTCTACAGCACGGCTTTCTTCCGTGTTTTCTTCCGTACTTTTTTCCGCATTTATATTACTTTGATAATCGATTTTAGAAATATCGACTGCATCAATCCCCTGTTTTCCTTCATTCCTGCTTTCTTCTTCATTAAGAATGCTTTCCCGGATAAATAATCCTGATGTGTCCGGCAGAATGCTGAAGCTTGCTTTAATCGAAAACGGGCACACTAACCTAAGGGCGACCAAAACCCAGAGACCGCACCTTAACCACTTGGGTGCTTTTCCGGATACCGCCCTTAATAGAATAACCATGCATACCACAATGGACGCATTAAGGCTCATATTAAGAACAAAAAGGAAAATATCAGTCATATCAGATTCCCTCTATCATTTTCTTTATCTCCGCTATGTCCTTTTTACTAAGCTTCTTCTCGGATGTAAATGCTGCTATAAATGCAGGCAGGGATCCATTGAAGGTTTTGTCCACAAATTGAGTTGACTGGATATTTAAAACTTTCTCCTTTGAGAGAAGTGAACTCACCATTCCGCCATCATTTTGGAATATCCCTCTGTCACAAAGTTTTTTAAGTACAGTGTATGTTGTTGACTTTTTCCACTCAAGTCTTTCCTCGCAGAGTTTCACGAGATCTCTGGAATGAAGCGGCTCATTCTCCCAGATGATATCTGCAAACTTCTCCTCTGCTGTCGCCAAACGCATACTTGTGTCCATCATGATACCCTCCTGCACTAAAACCATATCTTCTTTACAATCTCTAATCTATCACCGATAGACCAAAAAGTCAAGTTCTAATTTTATCTTTAAGTCACTTTTTTACCCACTTAAAGATAAAATTGGCGACAGAGAACTGATCCCTGTCGCCTATCCCTACTTAAACTTATATCTGTCGAAAAGTTTTTGACCAATTATAAAAAGTAATATTGTAACTATTCTCACTTCTTTTTATGTCGATCACGCAAGCGGAATATCCAGAACCGCCTTGAACAAATCCCCATCTATTTCTATCTTCAAGCTGCCACCCTGGAGCTCAGCCATACTTTTGGCTATGGATAATCCCAAGCCATTGCCTTCGCTGTTTCGAGACAAATCCCCACGGACAAAGCGTTCCACAAGCTCATCCTCTGATATATCAAGTTCTTCCTTAGATGTATTTTTAAATACGAAGCGTGCTACATCTTGCTTTTTACCATTTTTCAAGCTTTCCGTCTTTTCAAGATTAATATATGCCCTGGTTTTAGGCATGGAATATTTACATATATTATTCAGGAGATTATCAAATATCCTCCACATCCTTCTCCCATCAGCCATAATAGTAAGCGGCACATCAGTCTTTTTGACTACAAGGCTTATATTTGCGTCTCTCAGTTTTTCTTCAAATTCACCCGCTGCCTGTGTTACAAAAACTGAAGCTTCACAGGGTTCAAGTTTAACCTCCAGATTTCCTGTCGATGCTTTTGATGCTTCGATCAGATCCTCCAAAAGTTTTTTAAGTCTTTCCGCCTGCTTAATGAGTATTTCGGAATATTCCCGGTGATCCTTATTCTCACACTCTTCTTTACATATTAAACCGGCGTAGTTTATTATAGAAGTAAGAGGGGTTTTTATATCGTGAGATACATTTGTTATCAGCTCCACTTTCATTTTTTCACTCTTAAGCCTTGCTTCTACAGCTTTGGAAATGCCTTCTGAAATTCTATTAATGTCCCTTGCATGACTTTCCATTGACGGGAGCATACAGACGGTATTAATTTTGTAATTATAATTTCCATCAGCTATCATTTTCGCCCCACGCCTTATATGATCTATTTTTATACCTGTATAAATTGCTATAAGCAACAAAATGACCGGTTTTATGATCAAAAATATAATTCCGTCCATATCTTTTGTTGTGTAATTATTTATCTCTCTGGCAAATGCGACCAAAAAAAGATTTATCAGGGTATCCAGTACAAAAAACGCAATTAGTTTCAATACAACCGGTATTCTGTCTAAAGTTTCATATATTTTATTGTCAGCTGCGCTTTGGTCTTTTCCCATACTATGAAGGCTCCTTAAATCTTATTTCATTATTATTAAACTTTTTGTTACTATTTCATCCTAAGGGTAGAAAAAGATCTTACTTCACATCAATACCATACCCCTGTCCGAACACCACTTTGATATATCTTGGATTAGACGGATCTATCTCTATCTTTTCGCGGAGATGACGAATGTGTACAGCAACTGTGTTCTCCCCCCCAAAAGCAGTCTCTTTCCATACAAACTCGTATATTTCTTTTGGTGAAAATACCCTGCCCGGTTCTGTCATAAGTAGTTTTAGTATCTCGTACTCTTTAGGAGTAAGTGATATTTCATTACCATCTACAGTCACTTTTTTCCCCCGGTCATCCAACTCAATTCCGCCTATTATCAACATATCGTCTTTCTTTTCCTTTGAACCCAGATAAATATATCGCCTGAGCTGTGAGCGAACCCTGGCTCCAACCTCTATCGGGTTAAATGGTTTCGTAATATAATCATCCGCACCAACATTAAGCCCCAAAACGATATCAGAATCCTCGCTTTTCGCCGTCAGCAATATAATCGGTATGTTGTGTTTTTTACGAATTATCGACATTGCCGTGATACCATCCATTTTAGGCATCATAATGTCAAGAAGCACCAAATCAATTTTCTCTTTTTCAACTATCGCCACAGCCTGCTCACCATCAAAGGCTTCATAAAAAGTATAATCAGGGTCTGACAGATATATTTTAAGTGCATTCACAATATCCCTGTCGTCATCACATATAAGTATTTTATGCATAAAACAATTTCCTTTCGAGCTCTGCAACTTGTATATATAGTATAGCACTATTCATTTTAAGAATAAAGGTGGTAAGAGATTAAGATTTGTTTAAGTTTTGTCATAAAAATTAGCGACAGAGAAGTGTGATCCCTGTCGCTTATTTCAAATATTTACTCTTCCCAGTACCAGACTTTCACCGATCCGAACAGCCAAAATTCTGCTCCATGTCCTTTTATATTGACATTCCCTTTTTCATCAGTATGGGAATCTACATAATACACCACAGAATATCCAAGTCCGGTATATTTTGCTTCATTTTCAGTTTTGTTTTCAACCAGCGTTATCAAAGGAGGTGTGTATGATGCTGACTTTCTCAGCCTTATACAATCTACTGTCACATAAGCTGAATACAGAACGATAATAGCTAATAATATAATCAAAATCTTTTTCATTTGTCCCCTTTCTCCAGAATCTCGCTCAGTCTCTGTATAGCCTCGTCGGACAAATCAAAATATCCATCAACACACTGGAAACCTTTCATGGCAGGAAAGAAGTCAAAAAAGACTCCAAAGCCATACTTATTTCTTATTGTAAAGCAATACTCGCCTTCACTCCATAATTTCTGTGCTGCTTCCATTTCATTGTCATCCGGGTATAAATGATTTTCATCGGTTTGTTTATAAAGAATCAGATGACGGTCTTCATCGAAATATATGT
>JAILGF010000002.1 GCA_024696945.1 Lachnospiraceae bacterium
GAGTGGGCATCAATACACTTTGTATGTTGATAAATCCTGTCAAGGGGAAGGCTTGCAAAGTAAAAGCATTCCGGCAGATGGAACAGGTGCTATGGGAGTAGGTGACAGGTACAAACAAAGTATATATGAGAGATATGTTAAGCGCGGATTGGATATATTGATTTCTCTGATTGGACTTATAGTATTGTCACCGCTTATCATAGTATTGTGTATAGTTGTAAAGATATCTGACTTCGGACCTGCCATATTTGTACAAAAAAGAGTTGGTAAAAATAAGCAGTTCTTTAAGTTACATAAGATCCGCTCTATAAAAACGGATTCACCGCATGATGTTCCTACGCATATGATGACGGGTACTGACAGTTATACAACTAAACCGGGCAGATTTTTAAGAAAGAGCAGTATGGATGAGCTTACACAGTTCTGGGATGTTTTTATTGGAAATATTTCCCTTGTCGGTCCAAGACCTGCGTTGTGGAATCAGGATTGGTTGATTGCTGAACGGGATAAGTATGGTGCAAATGATATAAAGCCGGGGTTGACGGGATGGGCTCAGATAAATGGAAGGGATAGGCTTAGTATCCTTCAAAAAGCGAAGCTTGACGGAGATTATACCGTGATTTTAAGACAGGGCGGGATGAAGGCGTTCTTTTTAGATTTACGATGCCTTTTGGGTACGTTTTTTGTTTGCTTTCGAAATAATTAGTCGGATGTGAATATAATGTTGGGCTATCTGTAAGACACTTGGCATAAAACCTAGACCCATGCACAAAGTTCGCAAGACATATGCCACGAATCTGCTTAATGCAGGATTTGATGACAAACTGGTGGAACTGCAGATGGGGCATACCGAAATCCGTACAACAAAAAATACTATTACTTTAATAACAGATCGTTAGATGAGAGCAAAAAAATAATACAGACCGCCCTAACATGAGCATCTGTATTACCTTTCTGTTACCTCGTGATTTTCAAGGATGAAGAACCTTGAAAATCACGGGTTTCTCACAGGGGCAGTAGGATTCGAAAATGCGAATTCCGATGAGAGACTGGCATTTATGAAAGGACTGGCCGATTGTGCTCATACGATGGATAAGACAAGGCTTGTTTCGGCGGCGTGTCTGGTAGATGGCGATGGAAACAAGATAGCAGACAGACTGGCAGAGTATCTGGACATCATAGGCGTAAATGAATACTGCGGATGGTATACACCCGATTTTTCGGCACTTCCCGATCTGATGAAAAACAGTAATCCTGACAAGCCGGTGATAATCACGGAATTTGGAGCGGATGCGCTTTCGGGTCATCATGGCACAATATCTGACAAAGGTACAGAGGAGTGCCAGGAATATGTGTATGAAAGGCAGACGGAGGTTCTTGGGAGTATCGATTATATAAAAGGAATGACTCCCTGGATATTGTATGATTTCAGATGCCCCAGAAGGACAAGCAGTATCCAGAAGTATTACAACAGAAAGGGTCTTTTATCCGAGGACAAAAAATACAGGAAACCGGCATTCTATGTTCTGCAAAGGTTTTATAAAGAAAAGATATAAAGTTTCAAAAAAAGTTGTTGACAAATTACCAATTTAGTGCTTTAATATAGAAAATCGTAAAACCGTTGAGGAAGAGTGAGTAGTATTTGAGATTCTTTCACAGAGAGCTGCAGATGGTGGGAATGCGGTATTGATATCAGATATGAATGGACTTCTGAGGGCAAACAGAAATGTTTTAAGCAGAGTATGGGAGACGTAGCTGGACTCTACGTAAAAAAAGTCGGCATATGATGGTATGCTTTCAAGATGACAACTGCCTGAGTATGCGTTAAGTGGATGCATAGCATCAAGCAGGGTGGCACCGCAGATCAAAAAGATTTGTCCCGGCATATTCTTTATGGATATGCCGGTTTCTTGTTTTAAGGAGAAAAAATGATACTTGATAAAATTGTTGAAGACAAAAAGATAAGACTGGTTGAACATAAGGCAAGAATCTCTGAAAAGGAGATGATAAGACTTGCCGATGAGACATTAAGGAACGGGATAAGACCTGAAGGACTTTTTTATGACAATCTGAAGAAACAGGGAATCTCGATCATAGCTGAGTTTAAGAAGGCTTCACCGAGTCTGGGAAAGATTGAAGCAAAGGTAGGACTTGATGACAGGATCGAAAAATACAATAATTCGGCGGATGCGATATCGTGCCTTACTGAAGAAGACCACTTCAACGGTAATATCGATTACCTGAAGGAAATCAGATCGAAATCGGAATTGCCCATCTTAAGAAAAGACTTTATGATAGAAGAGTATCAGTTCTATGAGGCAAAGGCAGCGGGTGCCGATGCGGTACTGCTTATAACCGCGATACTGGACGAAGCAAGAATGAAAAGCTTTTACGAGCTGGCAACGAGTTTAAAGCTTGGGGTTCTGGTAGAGACTCATGATGAATATGAGATTGAACGCGCGATGAAGATCGATCCCATGATAATCGGAGTCAATAACAGGAACCTGAAGGATTTCAGCATATCGCTTGAAAATACGGGCAGGCTCAGAAAGTACATACCTGAGGATAAGGTGTTTATATCGGAGAGCGGTATAATGACTGTTGATGATGTGAAATATTTAAAGAGCCTGAACGTTGACGGATTCCTAATCGGAAGAGCATTTATGGAGGCTGAGGATCCGGAAGCACTTGCTAAATTATGGAAGAGCATTTGAGTACAACTCGAAGAGAAAAGCTTAAACAGAAAAAAACGTTAATGAGCTTAAAGAAAAATTATGGTAATATATTGAGGAACATATGGAACAGAAGGATATAACAAGAGACAAAACCGAACGAGGGGCGCCGATCGTACCGCAGATAAAGATATGCGGCATAACCTCCGAGGAGGAAGCGGAATACCTGAATGAGTCCAAGGTTGATTACGCAGGATTTGTTTTCTTTGAAAAAAGCAAGAGAAATATTTCTTTGGAAAAAGCGGAAAAGATATTTAAATATCTTTCACCCGATATAAAGAAAGTCGCGGTAATGGTTTCGCCGGATGCCCAAATGATTTCAAGATTTAATGCGACAGGATTTGATATAATACAGATCCATGGAGAGATAAAAGAAGAGGTGCTTGGATTGGTCAATAAACCTGTTTGGCAGGCGTTAAACTTAAAAAGCTTTTCAAAACCGGACGGGGATGAGACAGCTGACGGGAGTGAGACATCGAACGGAACCGGAAGACGATGGCGAAGCCTATCGGAGAAAACAGAAGGACTTGTACTTGACGCACCCAACTACGGAAGCGGTAAGACCTTTGACTGGTCGGAAGCTTCAAAAATAAGCGACTTTTTAAAGGAAAACCTTGAGGGCAGAAAGTTCATCCTTGCCGGAGGCCTTAACAGCGGCAATGTCAGTGAAGGGATAAGGATATTCAGTCCCGACATTGTGGATGTTAGTTCCGGAGTGGAAGGTGAAAAAGGGAAGGACAGAAGAAAAGTCGAAGAGTTTGTAAGAGCAGCCAGAGGCTTTGTTACCGAGTGAATGCATAAAGCGTTTTATGGTGACATTGACAGTGATTATTACAGAAATAAATTCAAACGGAAAGGAACAGAAAATGAACAAGAAAGCATATTATGGAGAATACGGCGGACAGTTTGTATCGGAATCGCTGATGAACACATTACAGGAGATCGACGAAGCCTTTGAGGAGGCGATAAAGGATCCGGAGTTCATAAAAACATATCACTATTACTTAAAGCAGTATGTAGGTCGTGAGACTCCCCTTTATCTTGCGGAAAGGCTGACCGAGAAATACGGGACAAAGATCTATCTTAAGCGTGAAGACCTGAACCATACGGGAGCACACAAGATAAATAATGTAATAGGCCAGGTGCTTCTTGCAAAAAGAATGGGTAAGAAAAAGATAATAGCAGAGACCGGCGCAGGTCAGCACGGCGTTGCAGCAGCTACCGGAGCAGCCCTCTTCAATATGGAATGTACCGTTTACATGGGAAAGGAAGATGTCAAGCGTCAGGCATTGAATGTAATGAGAATGGAAATGCTCGGAGCAAAGGTGGTATCGGTAGAATCGGGAAGCAATACCTTAAAGGATGCAACCAACGAGGCAATACGTACATGGGCAAAGACAGCTGAAGATACTTTTTACATCATAGGTTCCGCAATAGGACCATATCCTTATCCGAAGATGGTAAAGGAATTTCAGGCAGTTATCAGCCGTGAAGCAAAAAAACAGCATTATGAAGCAGAAGGAAAGCTCCCTGATGTCGTTATGGCATGTGTCGGAGGCGGATCGAATTCGATCGGAATGTTTGCCGATTTCATCGATGAGCCGGGTGTAGAGCTTATAGGAGTAGAGGCAGCCGGAAAGGGCATTGACACAAACGAGCATGCGGCTTCGATGGCTAAGGGACGTCCCGGAGTATTACACGGAACAAGATCCTATCTTTTACAGGATGATGACGGAAACATCCAGCTTGCACATTCGATCTCGGCAGGACTTGATTATCCGGGTGTTGGTCCGGAGCATGCATATCTCCATGATACGGGCCGTGCAAAATACGTACCGATAACCGATACCGAGGCGATGGATGCACTGATGGAGCTTACAAGACTTGAGGGAATCATCCCTGCCATAGAGAGTGCTCATGCAGTTGCTTATGCACTTAAGAAAGCTAAGGAGATGACCATGGATCAGTCAATGATCATCTGTCTTTCCGGCAGAGGCGACAAGGATGTAAATACCATTTCGGATTACCTTGCAGGCAAGGGATATTTAAACTGATAATTGACTAACCGTACCGGAGAGGCGAAAAAAGTGAACGTCATTCCGGAGTCTAAGACAAAAAGGAGAAATCATGAGCTTGAACAGAATAGAGAAAAAGATGGAAGAGCTAAAAGCTCAGAATAAAAAAGCTGTTATAACATATATCACAGCAGGGCTTCCGAACACGGACGCCACCAAAGAGATAATAAAGGCACAGGAAGGAAATACTTCCGTTATAGAGCTGGGCATACCGTTTTCGGATCCGATAGCGGACGGTCCGGTCATCCAGCAGGCTTCCTATGAGGCAATACAGGCCGGAGCATCACTTAAAAAGACCTTTGCACTTATGGAAGAATTAAGAAAAGAGGGAAGTGAACAGCCCATACTTTTTATGATGTATTACAACACCATAGTAAATTATGGGATAGACGCTTTTGTTAAGAAATGTAATGAGGCCGGAGTTGACGGACTCATAGTACCGGATCTTCCTTTCGAGGAGCAGGATGACCTGTTAAAGGCGCTTGAACAAAGCGACGCCACAATACTTATCCAGCTTGTTTCACCCGTATCGAAAAATAGAATACCCGAAATACTTGAGAAAGCCAGAGGCTTTGTTTACTGCGTATCGGCAATGGGAGTTACCGGACAGTCGGGCAGCTTCCACCGCGAGATAATCGATTATTTAAGCAGCGTAAAAAATATTTCAAAGATTCCCGTTATGATGGGTTTCGGAATAAGGGACGCCAAGGACGTTGAACCCATGAAGGATATAATCGACGGAGTAATAGTGGGATCGCATTTCATAAATCTTTTAAG
>JAILGF010000005.1 GCA_024696945.1 Lachnospiraceae bacterium
AAGGAATGGAAGAAGTCAGGAAATAAGGTATACAATCAATTTAAACAGAAAGATACGGGTTCCGATCTATAACCGCGCCAATTGGTGGCTCCGTGCCGTGGCTTCTTCGTCCAACTTCGCGAATGCCAACAACAACGGCAACGCCAACGCGAACGGCGCTTCGAACGCGAATGGCGTCCGTCCGATTATGAAGACTTGCACTATAGGGCAGAGATCCCGTAGCATGTCAGAGATAAGGAGAGCGGGACCCATCCCGAAAAGGAGAAATATATGGGCGGGATGCTGCCGGACACGTCCGATGCAGCTGAGAACCCGCCTGGTTTTTAAAAATGAGTGAAGGACTTGAAGATCTTTATAACATTGACCATCTTTATGAAAGTTTTATCTGTACCAAAGCCGGTACTGACTGGAAAGAATCCGTACAGAGATACGAGATAAACCTTTTGGAAAACCTTACTAAAGTAAGCAGGGAGCTTCAGGACGGTACATTCAGGTTTAAACCGGTGATAGAGTTTAAGCTGAGCGAAAGAGGGCACACAAGATTCATTAAGTCCCATCACATATATGACCGCGTGGTCTTACTATGTTTCGTAAAATTTGTTCTGCTGCCGAAAGTGCTTCCAAAAGTAATATATGACAATGCAGCCAGTATCACCGGCAGAGGCGTGGCACACGCAAGGAAGAGGCTTTGCGTACACCTTGACAGATTTTATAAAGAGCATGGCAATAAAGGATACATCCGATTATTTGATTTTAGTAAATTTTATGATAACATCCGGCATGATAAAGCACTGGAACTGTTCAGACCGCTGCTTAACGATGAAGAGTTTAACTTTCTAAAGTTAAACTTTAAGCACTTTGAATTTGATTTATCACCTTTATCCGAAGAAGAGTTCATCAGATGCAGGGACGGAGTATTCAATTCACTTAATTACATCGATATCCCAAAAGATGCGCGTACCGGAGAAAAGATGCTGCATAAATCCGTAGGGATAGGAAGCCCGGTATCACAGACGATAGGTATTTATTATCCTAAAATGATCGATGACTACGTTAAGACCGTGAGAGGATGCAGATACTACGCAAGATACAATGATGACTTTTACATAATATCCGATACCATAGAAAACCTCAACAGCCTGACGGCAGGTATCCTTAAGATATGCAGAGAATACGGTTTATATCTAAACCCCAGAAAGATAAAAACAATACCTTTAAGCCGCGAATTTGTATATCTTAAGATAGCCTACAGGCTAAAGGACAACGGGCGGATAGTAAAAAGAGTATTAAGTGAGAATTTCAGGCGCGAAAGACGGAGGCTCCGGAAGTTCCAGAAACTTTACCGGGCAGATAAGATGACCCGCGAATATGCTCTCAAATGTTATAAGACCTGGCGCGGTAATTATTTAAAATTCGATAATAAGAGACAGATCAGAAAGACGGACGCACTCTTTATCCGACTGTTTGATTACAAGAAAGGAGAAAAACCATGGAAGAAAACGAAAACCTCGAAACAAATGAAAACGAAACAAACATGATACCTTTATTGGATGAAAGGGCACAAAAAGAACAGGAAATCAGGAACCTTCAGTCAATGCTCTCGTCCACAGCTTCACCAATCGGTGACTGGAAGATAGCAAAACATATGGAATACACACTTCTGGGAATGGATTCACCTTATGACATCGAAGCACTCCATGCAGAACGCCAGGCAATCCGCGACAGGATAAACGATCTTCAGGAAGAACTCGATGCTGCGGAGTAAGACATGGATGAACTGACAGAACTCATAGAAGATTTATCAAAGATCATCAGTATACAGACCGCAGCTCTGGAAAGGCTGTCAAGCAAGCTTGCGGAATACATAAGCCTTGAAGAGATAGAAAAGCTGTACGATGATACCGAAACAAAGAAGATAATGGAGAAATGGGATACATGAGAGGAGGTACCGGATGCTTAAAAAAATAGCAAAACTTATTGACGTAAAGAGCTTAGTGACCTTGGCGCTTACGGCTACATTTATAGTATTATCCCTGAAGGGGACCATAACAGCTGATAATTTTATGAGCATTTTTACCGTAATAATAGCTTTTTATTTTGGCACACAGGTAGGCAAGAAGGAAGCCAAAGAAGAACAGGAGGCAGATCATGGCGAAAATGAAGGTTGAATTTGCAGAGTTTAAGTCTTATCTTATCTCTAACCTCGGTATGATGTATGTACTTGGAGCACAGGGGCATAAGTTCACGGACCTGCTCGACAGGATTTGCGCTATGGAGAAAAACGATCCCAAACTGATCCAGAACGTACTTACCCTCTTGCAGAAGAAGTTAAGAGCTGGCGTAGACATTAATACCCTACTTGCTTTTGACTGCTCCGGCCTGGGTATGAAGTGGCTTATAGATCAGGGCGTATTCAAGTATGATATGACGGCAAAAGAGATGTATAATTCCATTCCTGAGAAGGTAAAGACTTTAAGTGCTGTTAAGATAGGTGATTTTGTATTCACGGATTCCCTGGGACATATCGGCTACTATATCGGTGATGATACCGTAATAGAAGCGAGAGGTACTGCCTATGGTGTTGTACTCACTAATCTCTATAAGCGTGAATGGGTAAAAGTTGCGAGACCTGACTGGTGGATAGATGTAGAAGAAAAGCCCATCTTAAAGCGCGAATTGAAGCTTACAGAGCCTTACATGAAGGGTGATGATGTAAAGACCGCTCAGGAGCTGTTAGTCGAAAAGGGATATAATCCCGGTGTTTGCGATGGAGTCTTTGGAAAGAATACAGAGATAGCCAGCAAGAACTTTAAGCAGGATAACGGCTTAAAGTATGAAACAGGTACAATCGGCAAGAAAACAGCAGAAAAACTTGGGTTTAAATGGGAGGGCTGACACAGATGGAATGGTTAGGATTCGCAGGTACATTCATTACCGCATTAGGTTCCTTAATAGCTGTTGTAATCACAAACAGGGCAAACAACGAGAAGATGCTGCACCAGATGGAAATCAACCAGGAGAGATATAAGGCGGAGCTGGAGAAGGCCCAGGCGGTAACAGATACCAAGATCACAGAACTGACACGAGAGGTCAGAGAGCATAATAATTTTGCGAAAAGGGTGCCGGTCCTTGAGGAGCAGATGAAAGTGGCGAACCACAGGATAGGGGACCTCGAAAAAAATAAATGACTTGTTATCATTTGTTCTGATTCATTCTGCGAGTTGCCAGCGAGTTGCCGACAACCTTTGAGAATCCTTGTTTTATAAGGCTAAAGTCGTGACTTTTAATCAAGTTGTCTCGGGTTCGAGTCCCGAGTGGCTCAAACAAAGTAAAAACGCTGAAACCCTTGTATTTATGGGTGTTCAGCGTTCTTTTTTTATGCTCTGTTCTGCTCTGTTTTGATGTGAAAAAAGTTGTTTTTCGAGTTGCCAATGAGTTGCCAGAGGGGTAAAAGTTGCCGGAAAAGTTGCCAAAAAAGTTGCCGGAAATTACATCGTCATGATGGCTAATTTGGAACGGGTGTTCTCCTTTTCTTCGTCCAAGTGGCTGTAGACTTCCAGGATCATTTTATAGTCCTTGTGCCCCATCTGTCTCTGACATTCCTTAAGGCTTATCCCTGCATAGTAGCATTCCGTTACGAAGTTGTGCCTGAAGGTGTACTGGGTGATACCGGAGCCTTTTAAGCCAGCCTTAAGGAGTATATGCCGGAACATCGTCTGATACTTCGTCTTGTTCATTATCTGCCCCGTATTGCCCCCTAATATGTTCTCGGTGGGTATTTTATCAATCAGATGTTTTAAGCCCCTTAAAATCGATTCTGAGACGATTACGGAGCGTATGGAAGCATTCGTTTTGGGAGCTGATACGGAACTAAGGCTGTTACCGTCATACTGGACCGACTTATTTATGCTTATAATGCCCTTCTTGAAGTCGATATCCTGCCTGGTAAGTGCATAAGCCTCGGCAGGTCTGCATCCGGTACCGTAGAGGAGCAGAAGAAGGATACGTTCCTGTGGCAGCAGGACAGCGGACCGCAGCTTGTTCTTTTCTTCGTCCGTGAGTGCCCTGCGTTCATTCCTGATATGCCTGGGAAGCTCGATACCGGTACACGGTGTCTTCAGGATCAAGCCGTCCTCGACCGCTGACTTGAATATCTGCTTAAGGGTAAGCAGCATAACCTCACAGGTCCGAGGATGCTCAGAATTGCCGTTTATCAGCTCCTGAATGTTTGACCTGGTGATTTTCTTGACCGGAATAAGATCAAGGCTGTTTAGGTGCTTTATTGCGTTCTGATACATATTGTAGGTCTGTATCCCCTTATTTGCCTTGTACACTTCCAGCCATCTTCTTGCGTATGATCCAAACGGAGTGGTATCGGATATCATGATGCCGTTATTAAGATCATTTTTAGCTTCTAAAAGTTTTTCTTCAAGTTCCCGAATGGTCTGACCGCTGATATACTTCTTGATCGGCTTACCGTCCGGCTTATAGCCCAGCATTAAAGTAGTACGGTAGCGGCCGTCTTTTTGCTTGGTGTACTTAGCCATCCTTATTCCTCCCTTCGTTAATGAACTTTGCATAGCTCAATAATACCTTTAGGTTTGCATCATCCATACGGCGCATTTCTCGCTCTATCTGGAATGATATGCTCATTTCCTCATTGGAATAAACAAAATCGGTCACAGGACACTCAAAATAGTCCGCAAGATCCTGTAAGGTCTTCCATCGGGGCATTGCTTTACCCTTACACCAATTATTCATTGATTGCACCGGAATGTCAAGAGCTGCTGCTATATCTTTTTGCTGCTTGCCACTGGCTGAAATTTTAGCGTTCAGATTGTCACTGAATATCTTAAGTCTCTCTTCGTTTGTCATTTTTACATTCACCTCCGATTTTAATTATCGGACAAAACTTTTCAAAAATCAACCTTTTTTTACAAATTCTTAAAAAATAGTATTGACAATCCCAAAATTTAGGATTATACTCAAAGAGTAAAATTTAATATCACGAAAGGAGATCAGTAATGGAAAACATGAAAATCTATCTTGATGCGGTACGAGTCAATGCAGGGATGAACCAGGAAGAATGGGCGAAGGCTCTCGGTGTTGGCAAGATTACCGTAAGCTACTGGGAGACCGGAAGAACTGCTCCGTCTTTTGAGAATGTTCAGAAGATGGCAGAACTGTCGGGCATCCCTATCCAGTACATTTCTGTACGCAATAATCCTAACAAATAGTAGGATAGAAAGGAGCACCTATGGCAAGAATGATAGGCTCCAAGGAACTTAAGGCAGATTATGGCTGCTCGGAATGGTTTATAAGGCAGCTGTACCACATGCAGGGCAGTCCGTTCTTCCAGATGAAGCCCGGAGGGAAAGCAAGGGCACCCGAGGATGCCGTTCAGGAGTTCTTTAAGGAGCTGGCAAAGAAAGGCAAAGGGATTGAGTATGGCTGAGAAGTGGAGAGTATTCCTTCGTTATGTGAACGGAGAAAAACAGTACAATGTCGGGCGGTATACCAGGCAGGGAAGATATCCTGGCGCGATCCAATATAAAGGGCCATACTTCACCGACAGGAATCAGGCAGAGACCTACAAACATCAATTAAACATCCAGGAGGGGCTTTTATGAAGAATGTACTCGCAGTTATATGTTT
>JAILGF010000003.1 GCA_024696945.1 Lachnospiraceae bacterium
TGAACAAGTATTAAACAGCGGGAAAACTGTCCTCATAGATTTTTACGCCGACTGGTGCGGCCCTTGTAAGATGCTTTCGCCGATAGTTGACAAGATTGCGGAAGAAACTTCAGATATAGTGGTCGGTAAAGTTAATGTGGACGATGAGGAAGATATTGCCACGAAATACGGCGTAATGAGCATACCTACGCTTGTAGTATTAAAAAACGGTGAGGTTGCCGGAAAGAGCGTCGGCGTGCAGCCCAAAGAGAAGATTTTGGAGATGCTGAAATAAAAGGTGTAGAAAGGTAAACCATCACCCGGAACGGCAAAAGAAAAAATGTGACAAAAAGAACCGACCCCATTGTCACATGTTCGGAATTACGAAAAATGATGAAGGTTAGTAAATTACAGATATGTTTTAATGATTTTTAGACTTATAAAGTTAAACAGAAGCAATTTTTGCTTTAACAAAACACAAGAAAGATAAGCGAATCGGAAGATTCGCTTTTTTTTTCGGAATTACGAATTTTTTAATAATCTTGGTATTGTTTTTCGGGATGCCGTATGCTATTATATCATCATAAATTTTTTGCAATCAGAAGGATCAATCTTTTTTTACAACAGAGAGGATGTGTTATTATGAAGGAAAACAATCATATGGAAGAAAGCATTTCTGACTGTTCAACGGCTGCTATGATCAAGCAGGAGCTAAAGAAGATAGTTGCTGAGAATCTGCAGAATTTTCTAAAACAGAACAGCATAACTCAGAAGGGGCTTGCCGAAACGCTTGGGATAGCAACAGCGAGCATCAATGATTATCTGAATCTGTCAAAGCCGACCATACCACCGGCTGAATTCTTTGTAGCTATGAAGAATAATTACGGTATAAACATTGATGATTTCATGACAGTTAATTCGGAAGATTACGATCCGAAAAGGCTTTTGAGTAAGGCAGACAGGGAACTGTTGGAGTCTTATGTGAAGTTTGAAGGAATTTACAGTGTTTATTATCTTGATAACAGCAGTTATAAATCCCGTGATGAGCGTACACCGGAAGAGTCCCTTAAGTTTGGTGTATTGATCATATTTGAAAGTAAAAGTACGGTGTCAAATTCTACATATAAGTGTATGATGGCTCTCGACATTGACTCTAAAGAAGAGATGACAAACATACGGAAGATATTTGAGATGCATCAGGATAAGCCCCATCTTATCCCGGAATGCATATCCGAAGAATGTCCTGATTTCAGGACAGAAACATTAAGCAGCGGAGATTTTGAGATATTGGGAAAATACGCATATATTTCACTTGAACATCCCCGCGCGGGAAAATCATTGGCTATCTTTTATAATCCTGATTCTAACAAGCCCAGATTTGTGGGCGGCTTAGGCACTATCAATTCCGTATCCAAAGGAAGAGATAAGATGCCGACTCTACAGTATATTGCAATTTCAAGGAAACCTATTGAACGTTCGGTTGAAGAAATCCACAGAAACCTTTTATTGTCATTTCCTATCATAAAGGCAGATAAATATGCCCCGGAAATGATAAAGATAATGAAAAAACTATATATAGATGACGAATCGGAAAATATGAACATAAGCGAACTCCAGAAAACAATCACAATAAGGGCAAATATGGAAATGTTCATAAGGGAGAGCGTGGAACATAATCTTTTTCGATACGCAAAGGTCAGCAGCATTGATGATGACGGATTTTATCATTGGATTACCGCAAAACCTGAAGACATAGATGATGAGGAATTGTTATAAAGAGGTATCACGTTTTTGTGCAATAAGCAAATACCCATGATGGAAGCTTACTTCAAAATTGTGGGTTAATCATAAATTTTTGGGAATTGAGGAGATATATACCTAAGAGAGGAGAGAGGCACATGAACAATTACCAGTTATACATGACTATCGGTGATGTTTTGGCTGCTGTTGCCAAGCATCATACCATTTATCCTGAGGCGAGTATTAAGAAAGCATATGAATTTGCGAAGGAAAAGCATAAAAACGTAAAACGCGGTACCGGTGAGAATTTTATCCTTCATCCGTTAAGGGTTGCATATAAGCTGGCATCCGCCGGCTGTGAATGCAGCTGGATCATTGCGGCGTTGCTGCATGACATTGTAGAGGATGTGGATGAAGTATCGCTGGCGGATATTGAAGATATGTTCGGCGGAGAAGTGGCAAGGATAGTTGACGGTGTGACCAAGATAGATAAAAGACAGCCTCCGTATGATAAGCTTACAAGGAATGAGGTCCATAAACTGACCGATGTTAAGCTGCTTTCCACGAAAAATGATGCATCGGTCATGGTAAAGCTTGCCGACCGTGAGGATAATCTGCATACCATAGAAGGCCTGCCCGAAGCCAAAAGGATTGAAAAAGCCAAGCACACCATGGAGATGCTGGTTCCTTTGGCTGGAATAATAGGCGCAGAAAAAATTGAAAGCGAGCTTGAGGAACTGTGTTTCCCTATAATTCATCCGGAGGAAACAAAGATAATCGAGAAGGCGTTCGCAGAGTATAAAAAAGGATATTTATGCAGCGCGAATAAGACGATAGAAATCTTCAAGGAGATATTTTGTCCGTCGACAGTCCTTGAAACGCCTGCGGATCTAAATAACTACCGCAAATATGTGGTAAGCTTTGCTGTGAAGAAGCGTACAAAGGCAAGTCTTTACAGATATGTCATAAGTCAGGCAAAAAATATAAATACTGATTTTGAAAAGTTGTTGGAAAAGAATAAAGTAGCATGGTATGACATGACTCTTGTAATAAAAAACAATCTCTTAAATGAAAGAGAAAATGTTACGGCAACCGATATTTTCTATAAATGTTATGAGGATGTCCTGATGAGCCGCGGAATCTATGTGCTTGACACCCGGATGACCACAAGGAACGAATCACGTTACATGCTTATCAGGGATATGCTCGGAAATAATTTCAGGCTTTTTGTCAAATCAGAGAAGGAATATGCCCGTTATGAAGTCGGGAACATTATCGAATCGTACAATAATGTCTCCTTTGCAAACGTCAACATGTCAGATCCTTCCGATACCTATAATAAAAAAATCACTGTTTTTTCCAGAAACGGTGCTCCATTCTTTATTGACGCAGGCGCTACCGTGCTGGACTTCGCATTTATGATCCACTCGGATATTGGAATCCATTTTAAATACGCACTTCTAAACGATACTCTTACCCAGATGCAGCCGTATGAGAAACTGTGCCATGGGGATAAGGTGAATATTGTCACGGATGATGAAAACGAGACCGCCGATATCAACTGGTTCAGATATCTGAAAACCAGTGAGGCCGTCCAAAAGCTCTTGCGGTACATCTCTCAGTCCGCAGTTTTGCTAAAAATGTATAACAAAGCAAAGGAAAAAGAAGAGAAGAAAAGATAAGGAGGGACGTATTATGAAGAAAACAAAAGGATATTTGGTTGCAATCGTTTTACTCTCAATGGTGGTTGGATTATTCTTACCGGTTGGCAGGCAAAAGCTTTCAGGTTCGGTCAAACCGGCAAAACCGGTTATATCTCTTAGTGAAGCTAAAAATGGGACAGCAGTAAACATCACGATTAATAGCACATCCGATGCGGAAGGTTATCTCATTTATATGAAATCGGATATCAATTCAAAGTATAAAAAGATAAAAACCTTGAAAAAAGATGGGACCGTAACAAGAAACTATACCGTAAAGAATTTAAGTAAGGGCATTTATAGTTTCAAGGTCAAGGCATACTTAAAAGAAGACGGTAAGACTGTAAAAGGTTCTTTCAGCACGATAAAAGTTATTTCTCTTGACTGAGATGTATTTTGACTTGATATTTCTTTCCTCAAATTCATAAAATCACTTATACAGATCGTCCAAGGTTAATAGACTTACCATGGAAGGATCTGTATTTTCTTTGATCCATTTTGAATATCCTGCGAGAGAAAAAAAAAGATACTGGACTTCTTTATACCGGTTATCTATCAACCCGGATCTGTTCATTAAGTCCTCATAGATTCCTTTGTCTATTACTTCGTTTTTAAACTTGCATTCTCCGAGAATAACCTTTTTTTCAGGTTCATCTATTCCGACG
>JAILGF010000031.1 GCA_024696945.1 Lachnospiraceae bacterium
CTATTGAAAGACTAACTGGCGTGTTAATGTTTATCAACACAGGTATCACCTCCGGAATGTAATACCTGTATTATATCTGTTACCTACAACTTGTACATTTATATTTGATAATTTTTGTACATTTTTATTTTAGCATTTATATCTGAGATTATTTTTTTGGAAAGTAATAATTCATAACAGTGATAAGAGCTTTGGTATTAGATAGAAAGAGAGAGACATTCATATGGTGCGGGAAGCGAAAAAAGAAGATCTGGATGCTATATTGAGTCTGTATTTGTTTTTGCATGAAGAGAGTATTCCGGAACATGATACTCATCTTGAAAAGATATGGGATCAGATAGTAGAAGATCCAAATCATCATTTACTTGTCAATGAGATAGACGGAAAGATTATTTCATCTTGTGTATGTGTTATAATACCGAATCTTACAAGAAACGTCAGACCATATGCTTTTGTGGAAAATGTCGTAACACATGCGGATTATCGAAAAAAGGGGTACGCCGGGGAATGCCTGGACTATGCAAGGAAGATTGCGGAACAGGAAAACTGTTATAAGATGATGCTTCTTACCGGATCAAAGAAACCGGAGACGTTGCATTTCTATGAGAAGGCAGGATATAACAGCACTGACAAGACGGCTTTTATTCAGTGGCTGTGAATGGATAAATGATGAAAGAGGGGGGGTTATTATGGATAAGGATTGGGCAGAGAAAAACAAAGAAATTCAGAAACTGATATCTAAGGAAGCAACATTTAAGGAAGCTATAGAAAAACTGATCGCATTCAGGGAAGAAATGTTTGGGCAGATTACATCAATCGTAGAAGGATATCCCGAGGAGGCTTTTTATCAGATGCCGTTTGCAAAAGCAACCGGATATCACAGCAAAACTCTTGCATATTCTATATGGCACATATACAGGATAGAAGATATTGTTGCCCATGAGATTATCATGGAGGATGAGCAGGTACTGTTTAAAAAGGATTATCTTAATAAGATCAACTCTCCGATTATCACGACCGGAAATGAACTCGAAGGTGAAGAGATAGCTGAATTTTCGAAGAAGTTGAATGTGAAGGAACTTCATCAGTATGCAAAGGCAGTAAAGGATTCAGGAAATAGGCTTCTTAAAAAATTAAGCTATAAGGATTTAAAAAAGAAATATACTGACGAAACGAAAAAGAAGTTGGCAAAGACCAAATGCATTAGTGAAGATGAAAAGGCTATTTGGCTCATCGATTACTGGTGTAATAAGGATATAAAAGGGCTTATTCTGATGCCTTTTTCACGTCACTGGGTCATGCATATAGAAGCTATGCGGCGCATAAAGGACAAACTGGATAAGATTACCGTAAAAGAGTAGCGTCAAGAAGGCCTTGGAGGCTATAAAATAAGAGGGGAAAGTGAAATGCCGGTAGAAGAGACAATCAATCGGCACGGTGGAATAATCTCAATCTATGATACCATAGACTTGCAGTTGGCTAGAAAACCGTTTTAAAATGATTCAAAATAGAAGAGAAAAAATTTGAAATAGGGGAATGGAAAATGAAGCGTATATTTGCGTGGGAACCGTGGTTCTTTATATTTTTCGGAGTTTTTCATATGCATAGGATATGGGCCCTTATTGACCGTCAATCCTATGCGGATTTTTGGATGGGAATATATGAGGAAAAGGGAGTTACCTATTTTATACTGATGGGGCTGCTTGCCGGTCTGTGCATACTTGGAATAGTTACATTCATACGTGAACGTAAAGCTAATTACATATGGCGCTGGATATATGTTTTTGGAGGAGCCTATGTCCTGTTTGATCTGTTTGCTATAGCAATAGGTCTTGAAATCTGGAAGAAGCTGCTTTCAGCCATGTTTGATACTACGTCCGCATTATGGAATCCGATATGGATATTCTTCATTGTTCTTGGATGTGCAGTATTTGTACTTGGCATAAGATTATTAGTGATACGGAAAAAAGAGAATAAAAATAAAAAAAAAATATATTGACAAATAATATGTAATATGTTACATTATCGACAAAAGGTAACATATTACATATTATTTTTACCCGAAATCGAGGAAAACCAGTATGAATTATAATGAAGCTATGAATATGAAAAATGTAGAATTTGGTAATATGCCGCCACAGCCATTTTTGCTTGGCTTGCTGAGTACATTTGATAACAGGTACCAAGCAGCTGCCGACACTTTCTTCCAGGAGATTACATGGAAACAGTTTTTTGCGATAATATGCATAAACATCTGCAAGGAAGCACCAACTATAAACGATCTCTCGGACGTGATGGGAAGCTCACATCAGAATGTTAAGCAGATACTGATAAAGCTGGAGAAAAAAGATTATATCAAGATGGTAACGGACGAGAAGGATAAGAGGAAGCAGAGGATATATCTGACCAATAAATGCAGGGAGTTCTGTGAAAAGAATGATCCGCAGAGCCAGAAAATCGTGGACTGCATTTTCAAAGGGATAGACGAGAACAGCCTGCTCATCACCATACAGACGATAATGAAAATGGATAAGAACCTCGGGGATGAGTTTATTGTAAAAGTATTAAATGATGCAGCTCAGAATAAGACAGAATAACAGATTAGATACATGGAGGAACGAAATGAAAAC
>JAILGF010000091.1 GCA_024696945.1 Lachnospiraceae bacterium
GATGTCATCAGGTATTTTATATATGCTGATCAAAGATCTGTTGGATAGGAATCTCACTTCAGACAGGATATGGATATATGCAGTGGCAAGTGTGGGAGTGATATTGCTTATAGCTGTAACGAATTTTATACAGTATAATGCTACATTCCTTTCTACATATCGTGAAAGCGGCAGAAGAAGAACAACGCTCGCGGAAACATTGCGTAAGCTGCCACTGTCATTTTTTGGAAAGAAAAATCTGACTGATCTGACTACCAATATTATGGGTGATTGTGCACAGATAGAAACAGCTTCAAGCCATTGGATACCTGAACTTATCGGAGCGGTTATTTCTACAAGTCTTGTCGGCATCAGTTTATTCTTCTTCTTTGACTGGAGGATGGTGCTTGCGAGCTTTTGGGTTATACCTGTAGCATTCATTATCATTATCACATGCTCGGGAGCAGAAAAAAGAGCAGTACGTAAAAATTCAGCCATAAAGCTTGATATGGCTGACGGTATACAGGAGTGTCTGGAGTCAATCAGGGACTTGAGGGCAAACAGTGCCGAAGGCAGATATATGGATAAACTGGAAGGAAAGATCAGAACTGTTGAAAAGGAAGCTTTGTATACAGAACTTAAGATGGCAGTATATGTTAATTCGGCAGCCATTATCCTTAAAATAGGTATCGGTACCACAGCACTTGTTGGTGGAGCATTATTTGCAAGCGGATCCATCGATATTCTGACTTATTTTATGTTCCTTATGCTTGTAGCCCGTCTTTACGATCCTATGCAGATAACCTTACAGAACTTTGCTGCTATAATAGCCTGCGGAATACAGTGTGAGAGACTGGATGAAGTTTTGTCACATGATGTTCAAACAGGTAGTACAAATATGGCAAATAAGGGGTATGATATTGAGTTTGATCATGTGGGATTTAAATATTCGGATGACACCGATGTATTAAAGGATGTAAGTTTCACAGCAAAACAGGGTGAGGTTACAGCTCTTATAGGTCCTTCCGGAGGTGGAAAAACAACTATATCAAGACTTGCAGCCAGATTCTGGGATGTAACCGAAGGAAAGATAAGATTGGGTGGAGTTGATGTTTCATCCATCGATCCCGAGACACTTCTTATGAACTATTCTATCGTATTCCAGGATGTTACACTGTTTAACAATACTGTTATGGAAAATATCCGTATAGGTAAAAAGGGTGCTACAGACGAAGAGGTTATGGCAGCAGCCAGGATGGCGAACTGTGATGAGTTTGTTAACTTGCTTCCCAATAAGTATAATACTCCTATAGGTGAAAACGGAAGTGAGTTATCCGGTGGCGAAAGACAGAGAATATCTATAGCCAGAGCTTTCCTGAAAGACGCACCTATCATATTGCTGGATGAGGCAACAGCTTCTCTTGATGCAGAAAATGAGACTGCGATCCAGGAGGCTCTGTCAAAGCTTATAAAGAATAAGACTGTACTGATAATAGCTCACCGTATGAGGACTATAGCCAATGCTGACCATATCGTGGTACTGAAGGACGGTGTGGTAGCTGAAGAGGGCAGACCGTCAGAGCTTTCTCAGACAGACAGCATTTACAGCAGGATGACAAAACAGCAGATGATATCACAGAGTTGGGCTATGTGATATCAATCATAAATCATTTAAGATATATAGATTTCCAGAAATCGATTATCTGTTTGTAGTCGGCAACCATTTTGTCAATGTTGAGTTTGCTGGTCTGCTGCATGCGCCAAAGGTAACCCTCGGAGGCGAGATACATATCCTGATACATCATATTTAGGTCAAGGCCGTCCTTAAACTTTGACCTGTCAAGCGGAGGCAAAGTCATATTGGTTTCCATTTTGGTATAAGGGGCTACGATTTTCTGCACGTCCTTTAAAACCTCCGGATCCTTTTCATAGTAAGCCTTGATAGAGAAGTTCCCCATATCCGGATACTTTTTCATCATGGATGCTTTTGCGAGAAGTCCGCGATACATAATATCAAATATATCAGTCCCGTTCATTACACCTGATTCCATCAAGGTCCTTTTGGTCAGTTCCTCCGATTTCTTTAAGAGGAAGATATATAATTCCTTCTTGTTCCTGAAATAAAAGAACAGGAGAGATTTACTGATCCCGGCTTCGATGGCAATTTCGTTGACGGGACTTTTTTTATAGGAGTTTTTGGCAAATACCTTGAATCCGGCATTTATTATTGCATTCTGCTTTTCTTCTGAGAGAGCGTAAAATTTTTCATTCATAAATTTCACCTGTTATATTATAGATTTTATCGTTAAAAGATCCTTCACTTCGTTCTAAGGTCACAAGGTTCCGTCGCCTTCGGCGCCACCTTATGACAATGGAAGACAATTGATTGCTTACTCTTAATTTATATCCTTCTTGTTATATTTTATAAATGCTACGGCAATACCTATTACCATGATAACCATTCCGGGGATGATATAGCCTATATTAAGAATTCTGTCGTTTATGATATCGGCCCCCTCGGTATAACCGAACGGAGTAAGGTATTTTAATCCCTTTGCACTGCTTGATATGTTGGCAATGATATTTAAGAAATACATAACTGCAGCAATACCGATTCCTATTCCAATACCGGATTTGGTCAGGAATGCGGATATACAGAAGCATATGCCGACAATCTCAAACTGCATGAGGAGTGCGGCCAAGTGGAAGAGAAACATTACGCTCCAATCGGTTTCCTCTCCTATTATCAGTATCGAACAAGCTGAGCATAGGAATACCACTATGTTGAGGATAAGGATTATAGCAAAAGTACTTAAAAGTTTTTCTAAAACTACTCGTGTACGGGATACAGGGTGAGTCATAAGGAATTCTGCGGTTCTTTCTTTCTCTTCTTTCATAAGTGCTGAAACTGCGGTTATGGCTGCAAAAAAGGCACCGCCTATGCCAAGTATGTTCCCGGATTCTACGGCATAGAAACCGAGGAGTGTTCCAAAATTCAGCTTGTCCATCCCAAAAGCTGCCGTAAAATTACCCATGGAAGAGAACATTTCATTTACATTACCCATCTCTGATTTCATCTCCGGGTACATAAGCACACATGCTGCGATCAGTAAGCCTATGGATAGGCTCCAGATGGTTATTGATAGTTTTTGTGATTTTATTTCCTGCTTAAATATGGTCATGTGAGACTCCTTCCAATATATTTGACCTTACTCATAATAGTTCATGAATATTTCTTCAAGACTTGGCTCAGTGATGGTTACATCTGTCGGTTTTTTGCCGGTCAGCTCTTTGAGTAATTCTTTGATATTGCCCTTGTACAGATATTCTTCGGTACCGGATTCCGTCTTTACGGTTACCTTTTTGGCACCGGTTTCCTCTAACTTTTCAACCTTATCGGCTATTATGATCCTGCCATCTTTTATAAAAGCAGCGGATTTACAATAATTCTGCACCTCGGAAAGAATATGGGAGGAAAAGAAAATGGTTGACCCGTTATGGTTTTCTTCATTTAATATATTGAAGAATTCCCTCTGCATAAGAGGATCAAGCCCTGAAGTCGGCTCATCAAGGATTAGAAGTTTTGGTGAATGCTGGACTGCGCATACTATACCGACCTTTTTTCTGTTACCCAGTGAGAGTTCATCAACCTTTTTGTTAAGGTCTAATCCAAGTCTTTCGGAAAGTTCCTTTGCTTTTTTTGAACAATCGGTTTTTCTCAGATCGGCGGAGTATTTTATTATATCCCTTACTTTCATGCCGCGATAGAAATTAATCTCCGAAGGAAGATATCCTGTGACCTTTAAAATGCTTTCGTTTTCTGTCACGATATCATAACCTGAAACCTTGGCACTTCCGCTTGTAGGGCTGATCAGTCCGAGCAGGGTTCTTATGGTTGTTGATTTCCCGGCTCCGTTCGGCCCTATGAAACCGAAGAAATCTCCTTCCTCGACCTTTAGTTCCAGTTCATTTATTCCTCTGCTCTTACCGTATGTTTTAGTAAGCTTCTGAGTTTCGATAATATAGTTCTTCATATACTTCTCCTTGTAATGCAGCTTATTGACCGCTCCGGTTAATAACTATTATATCCCATTGACCGTTTTTGTGAAGACCCTAAAAAATTAATAAAATATTAAATGTGGGAATATTATTGACATTGTGCTTAATAATGATTATTTTTAGTTGCGGTGCTTTTTTATAAACTATTATAATACGAAAAGGGTATGTATTATGGAAGGAACAAGTTTCTATTTTGAGTGGGAAGTAAAACTGATCGAGTGGCTCCAGACATATATTGGGAATTTTGGCGTAAAGCTTTCGTCGTTTTTTTCTCTCTTTGGAGAAGAAACATTGATATTGTTGGTGTTTTTTACAATGTACTGGTGTGTAAATAAACAAGCCGCAAAGATTATGGGAACAAATCTGCTTATAGCACTGGTCCTTAATCCGTTTATCAAGAATCTGGTACTTAGAAGAAGACCATATATGGATAACGCCGGTATTCAGTGCTTAAAACCTGTAACGAGTGACGCGGATATATATGATATATCTGCACAAGGCTATTCATTCCCGAGTGCGCATTCATTAAACTCATGCGTTATGTATGGAAGCCTGACAACCGTATGGAAGAATAAGGCTTTTAAAATAGCTATGTTTGGCCTGGTTTTCTTCGTCGGATTTTCACGTATTACAGTAGGTGTGCATTATCCTACAGATGTACTGGTAGGCTGGACATTGGGACTGATAATTTTACTTGTAGTTCCGTTTATCTATAATAAGGTAAATAATAAAAACATCTTTAGGATAATTGTTTTTGCGATATCATGTATAGGAGTGATTTTCTGCAGGACAGAAGATTATTTCACAGGGCTTGGTGCCATGGCGGGCTTCTTCATGGCCATACCGTTTGAAGAAAAGTATGTTCCGTTTAAGGAAACGAGACATCCTGTAGCATGTGTTTTACGAGTTGCGGGAGGACTTGGCCTTTACTTTCTGATAAATACTTTGCTGAAATTGCCATTCTCAAAGGGGTTTCTGGCAAACGGAACCCTGCCGGCACTATTGGTCAGAGCTGCCAGATATATGATCATAATCTTTATATTGTTCGCAATCTATCCTATTGCGTTCATAAAGGTTGATAAAATGATGCATAAGGAAGGCAAGAAGAGTAAAGACTGATGAGTAACTATATAGACACCGTTTCGGGTTTAGTGTATACTGACTTTGGACGGTGTTTTTTTATTTGGATTTTTTGAATATTTTTTGCAACCAACGGGTATGAAATATCGCTATTAAGAGTGAAGGCCTTAAATAACGGAGGAAAACTTTGTGGATGATAATGAAATTGTAGAGCTCTATTTATCCCGCAATGAAGAAGCCATAGTCCGCACAAAAGAAAAGTACGGGGAAAGGCTGAAGAATATTGCTGATAATATCCTAAATGATATAGAGACGGCTAAGGAATGTGAGAACGACACATATCTTTCGGCATGGAATCTTATACCGCCAAACGAGCCCAGGAAGTATCTGTTTGCATTTTTAGGAAAGATAATAAGACATTTAGCTATAGACGTATTAAGGAAAAACAGCAGGCAGAAAAGAGATGCCGTGGTAACCGAGCTTACGCAGGAAATGGCGGAATGTATCCCGGTGCAGAACGGTACTGAGCAGGAATTTGAGGCGAATTACCTGGCAGGACTTATAGATAAGTTTTTGGAAGGATTCCCTAAAGAGCAACGGAACGTATTTGTCAGAAGGTATTGGTATTTTGATCCGATATCTGAAATATGCCGCAGATATGGACTGTCCCAGAGCAAGGTTAAATCGATATTATTCAGGATGCGGGAGAATCTGAAGAATTATCTCGAAAAGGAGGGTTTCACTGTATGACAGAATTGGATCTGTTGGATGCGATAGGAAGTATAGATAAAAAATATGTTGAGGATGCAAATGTTAATGACAGCATCACAAAGAATAGTGCTAAGAAAAAGACGATCATCAAGTGGGTGGCTTTGGCAGCATGTTTATGTGTAGTGGCAGCACTGGGGATTATATTGGCAGTGCATTTTGCAGGGGATAAAGAAGGTATTAATGAAAAGATAGGTCAAATGGCATCGGCAACCGATAAAGTGTCTGATTCTAAGGAGTCAGAATCAGGGGATGGTAAGCTGGGTTATTATTCTGAGAAATATAACAGAGATGATCCGGATGCATACATTGAGGATGGTACTGACGCAAGAGTAACACCTGCGCCGGATATGCAGATAATAGAAGGGCTGAAAGTCCCTGCATTATCAGTGCCGGAGCCGAAAGAATGGGCCATGTGTGATATGATAGGTACTTTAGTGTATAAAGGCGGTATATATACACAGTCTGACAATATGTATATGGATATGGAAGCAGAGCAGAAAGAGGCTCTATTGGGTGAATATCTCGGTCATGCTACGTCATCTTTAGATGAATGGTCTTCTTTTGAAGAATACAGTAAAGAATTTGCCTCTACATATGAAGGTGACGTATATTCCGTAAAAGGTTACGATCCTCAATTCAGGGTATGCGTACGCTGTGAAGCAGAATACGACGGTGAAAAACATCTGTCGCTGTTTTTCTTGGAAAGGCTTAATGACATAACTATTAACAGTGGATATGATGTATTTGAAGCCAGACTTAGAGTCAGGGAGAAGTATGTAAGCTGTAAATGGGAAAGCCATGATGACTGGGATTATGCCCGCAACATATATCATGATCTGGAACTTGATGATGAGACTTGGGGACGGTTCATGGACATGGTAGATACATGTAAGTTCGTATATACTTGGAATCCGGATACAAATTCTTCAAGCATATATAGAACCGATAACCAGGTACACCTGTATATTCAGTTGGATGACGGCCTGGAGGTACATATGAGGCTGATAGAAGGCGGATATGTAGGATACCAGGGACTTGGTTGGTACTTTGTGAAAATCCCGGAGGATATTTTCAATAAAGTATTTGAAGCTTGCAGGTAATTTTTTAGGGTATAGACATTCTAAAATAGCCTTATAATGTAGTATCTTGTTAACCTTCTCCGTGAGTATTGACGTGGTAACTTGCAAAATGATAAACTCGTGAACATAATTAATTATCCGTTTTGGAAAAGGTGGGGTTAACAGATGGATTTCATATTAAATGATGAGAAGGAGTTTTTTCAAAAAAACGGCGTTCAGATTACTGCATTTTCTGATTTTTATCCCGCAGGGCGCCAATCGGGGATAGGTTTGATAATGCACGGACACCGTGTCGCATCAAATGGTGACGTACGTTTTGAGCCAACGCCCGGACAGTGGCAGCCGGTACCGAAAAAACTGGAACGGAAACTGGATGCTGAGACGCAGACTATAGTAACGACGCTAAAGTATCCGGATACGGAGGCGCATTTAAAGGGATTTAATCCCATTATATATCCGGATTTTGAGTTTACCTATCAGGTAAGAGCTGCAGCTGATGGTGACGCTGTAAAGATCACAGTTGATCTGGATAAGGAAATACCTCAAAAGTATGTGGGAAAGCTCTGTTTTAATCTGGAGTTTTATCCGGGAGACCTTTTTGGAAAGGCCTGGATAATGGATGAAACACAGGGTATTTTCCCGCAACAGCCAAACGGACCGACGATAAAGAGGGAAAGCAATTTCAAGAACTGCGGTCATTTTGAAGGAGTAAATGAAGGTGTAACGCCCGAAGCATTAGCAGGTATGGACGGAGGGGACACTGAGGATATAGAAAAGACAGGTTACCAGCCCATTATAGCTGATGATATAATAGCTGAGCCTTATGCCGAAGGCCATATTTTTACAGCTTGCCCTGAGGATCCGTACAAGCGTGTTACTATTGAGAGTCAGGAAGCTGCGCTAA
The DNA here is from genome assembly GCA_024696945.1 of Lachnospiraceae bacterium. Taxonomy (GTDB): domain Bacteria; phylum Bacillota; class Clostridia; order Lachnospirales; family Lachnospiraceae; genus RUG11977. Next base: position 7,873 of record JAILGF010000091.1, read on the forward strand.
AGCTGTATGATGGCAGGATGAACCATAATAACGGATGGTTTACGATCAGCAGTGAGCTTCCGGTAGGGAAAACCACGAATGCTCTTGTATGGCGTATAAGGCCGAATGCGGTAGCCGGATGGAAGTACGGACCTGTTATTCAGACCTCGCAGATAGGATATCATCCCGATCAGGAAAAGATTGCGGTAATAGAGACTGATCCCGCGGATAACTTTGAGGCTTCCGGGGTTACGGCAAAGCTGTATAAGATAACAGCCGAGGGTGAGAAAGAAGTATTATGTGATAGAATTTCAAAATGGGGAGATTTCCTTAGATACAGATACTACCATTTTGATTTTTCAAAGATAAAAGAAGCAGGACTCTATCAGATAGAGTTTAGAAATGCCAGATCTGCACTTTTCCGTATCGGAAAGGATGTTTATGACCGTGGAGTATGGCAGCCCGTACTTGAATATTTCCTGCCTGTGCAGATGTGTCATATGGAGGTGCGGGAGAAATACCGTCTCTGGCATGGACTTTGCCATGTGGATGATGCCAGAATGGCACCGATATCAAGAAATCATTTTGACGGATATCGACAGGGGACTTCAACGCTTACAAGGTTTAAATCGGGTGACGTAGTACCGGGACTGGATGTGGGCGGTTGGCATGACGCAGGGGACTTTGATCTAAGAGTTGAATCCCAGTCAGGTGAATGCTACATACTGGCTCTTTGCTATGAGCAGTTCGGTGTGTATTATGATTGCAATACCATCGATCAGCGGGCTCATAGGGTGGAAATACATCAGCCCGACGGAAAGAATGATATTTTACAGCAGATCGAGCATGGTGCACTTTCTGTGGTCGGAGGATATAAGGCCTTAGGCAGGTTATACCGCGGTATTATCTGTAAGGAACTTAGACAGTATGTTTTGCTGGGGGATCCTGCCGGTATGACTAAGGGAATATCGGGAGATGAGGATGATCGTTTGGTATTTACGGAGGAAAATCCCTGGAGGGACCTTTCGACGGTTTCGCATCTGGCAGCAATATCCCGTGTGATGAGAGGGTTTAATGACACGCTGTCAAAAGAGGCACTGAAAGCGGCTACAGAGCTTTTTGAATTTTCCGAAACCGGTAAAAGTCTTTTGAAAGGAAAGGTAAAGGAAGAGGAGAAGGGTGCGTTATCCGGAGGCATGATCTGCATCGGCCTGCAGGCAGCAGCCGAGCTTTACTTAACTACGGGAGAAGATATCTATCTGGAAGCACTTCATCAAAATCAGGATTATTTCTTTGAGCATGCTTTTGAAATAGGATGGGTCGGTGCAAGGATAGCTGACAGGATGAAGGATAAGAGTTTTTATGACAAGCTTAAAGAGAAGCTTTCTTCTGTAAAGGAAAAACAGGAACAGGATTGCGGTTCCACTCCTTATAATGTACCATATAGGTCAATGGTATATGGTGCCGGATGGGGTATACAGGGTATGGCTTTCAGATATCATTTTCTGCATCGCGCGTATCCGGACATTTTTAGCGGAGAGTTTTTGGAGAGAGCACTCAACTTTATACTGGGGTGTCATCCGGGTTCTAATACGGCATCGTTTGCTTCAGGCATCGGAGCGAAATCCATGACTGTTGCATACGGACTTAACCGTGCAGATTGGTCTTACGTACCCGGCGGAGTGGTCAGCGGCACAGCGCTGATACAACCCGACCTGCCTGAACTGTTGGATTTCCCTTTCCTGTGGCAGCAGGCGGAATATGTGCTGGGAGGCGGATCATCAAATTATATGTTTTTAGTACTGGCAGTCATCGCACTGCATAAAGAATCTGAATAATGCATAGACGAAGGATTTATTGACGGTCAGCTTTATTGGCTGAACAAATGGCAGGAAGCAATGTCAGAATTTACAGAAGGACTTTAAGGATATAAAAAACCTAAAAGGAAAACCATACCGATAGAAGAAGCAGGCGATTTGTAAAAAGTTCCCTGCTTTTCTATTTTTAGCAAAAATGAGCATTATTCGGAATAAAATACTGCATTATTCCGAATAAAATATTGACATTATTCGGAATAATAGTTATAATTTAGTCAGGAGATTATTCGGAGGTGTTCTATGGCAGAGTATATGACAACGAAAGAAGCATCTGAAAAGTGGAATATTACAGAACGAAGAATAAATGTGCTTTGCAAAGAGGGCAGAATTCCCGGTGCATATAAAGAGAATAAAAGATGGATTATTCCTATGAATGCAGTAAAACCTGCAGATAAGCGTTTGAAGGGGGATGTCGGAAGTTCTTTTTCAGAGAAAAAAATTACGGTTAAGAGTAGTAAGAAACTTCCTTTACCTATAGGAATCTCTGATTACCGTAAGGCTTCCGATGAATATTATTATGTCGATAAAACGTTGTTGATTCGAGAATTTATTGATGAACGTCCGTTGGTATCATTGTTTATCCGTCCACGCCGTTTTGGTAAGACATTAAATATGGATATGTTACGCGTTTTTTTTGAAAGGTCAGAGGAAGATACTTCTGTTTACTTTCGCAATAAAAAAATTTGGGCTTGCGGCAAGGAATATCAGAAGTATCAGGGAAAGTATCCGGTAATTTTTGTGACTTTCAAGGATGTAAAATGTGAAGATTGGGAAACCGCATATGATCTCATCTATAAGATATTAAGAAATGAGTTTGAAAGACATAGTGAGTTACTTTCCAGTGATAAGATAAGTTCCTATGAAAAAAAATATCTTACAAATTTGTTGCAGGGTGAAGCAAATGAAAATGATGTGGCTTTAGCATTTTTGAATCTTTCAAGAATGCTTCACGTCCATTATGGGATAGCTCCGATCATAATTATTGATGAATATGATACGCCGATTCAGCAGGGACATGTTCGCGGATATTATGATAAAGTGATTGATTTTATGAGAACATTGTTTTCAGGTGGATTGAAGGATAATCCGCATTTGTCTTATGGATTTTTGACCGGAATCCTGCGTGTAGCAAAGGAAAGTATTTTTAGCGGCCTTAACAATATAAAGGTGAATTCCGTTTTAGATAATCGATATAGTGAATATTTTGGCTTTACCTCGGAAGAAGTACAGGAGATGGCCGAGTATTATGGTGCTTCGGAGAAATACGATGAAATTTGTGAGTGGTATGACGGATATCGATTTGGTAAAACAGAGATATTCAATCCATGGTCTGTTATTGGATATTTTAATAATGAGTGTATTCCTCGGGCTTTTTGGCAGTCTACTGGCAGTAACGACATTATTGGCGAAGTACTAAGTAATGCGACAATAGAAACATATGAGAAATTGGAATCCTTGATGCAGGGTAAGTCTTTTGTTACTCATATTGATACAGGAGTGATTTATCCACAGCTTCAAAATAATCCGTCGTCTATCTATAGCTTTTTGCTAGTAACCGGTTATTTGAAAGCAATAACCAATGACCAGCCTTTTGGCGGTGATTATATGTGTGAAGTAGCGCTTCCGAATAAAGAGATTTCTTATGTGTACAGTAAAGAGATTCTGTCGAAGTTTGAAAATGTGATTCCTCCTGCAGCAGCATACGCTATTCAGGAGGCGATTTATACCTTGGATGTTCCAAAGCTGCAGAATAAACTGGAAAACTTTTTGATGCAGACTATAAGTTTCCATGACGCGGCAAATGAGACATTTTATCATGGATTGATTTTAGGTCTTTGTGCAATATTGGATAATCAGTATCGCATCACATCTAACCGGGAAGCCGGCAATGGACGTTTTGATATTCAGATGCTGCCCCTAAACAAAAAATTACCCGGCATTTTGATTGAGTTGAAAGCCGGAAAGGAATGTACGGAAAGACAATTGAATGAGCTTGCGGAGACAGCATTAAAGCAGATAAATGATAGACGGTATCTTATAGAGATGGGCGCACAGGGTGTAAAGGATATTATACAGTACGGCATAGCTTTCTCGGGAAAGAGTGCAAGAGTCAGAGCAGAAATAAAGTCACTTCATATTTGAAGAGGATGGATGGAATGAAAAATATATCTGATCGTAAAATTTTTCAAATTCTCCCGAATGGGTTTTTTAATCTTTTGGCGGGAGGAAGTAATCAGGAAATCTATTCGGAATGCTTAT
>JAILGF010000094.1 GCA_024696945.1 Lachnospiraceae bacterium
ACTAACTGATTCCACGCATAACTCGCACCCACAAGTTTCTCTCGCACATAGCCACTAAACCCTGTTGGATTTAAGGTCTGTCGGGTGAGGAACGGGGTTTTGTTAGTGGTGAGAACGGTGTTGTTGCCGTAGTTCCTATAAACAGGTGTTTCAACGCTATCTATCTTGATATTGCCATTCGTAGTGGATGCTTCAACCTTATTAGCGTTAGTGCTAATTCCCGCAAGTTTAGTCTTTTCAGCCGTGGTGTAGTCATTTGTCGATAAGCCTTTGCCTTCCTGTGCTATCTGATAGGTGTTCTGGTCTATGCTACCATCATTCTTGACAAATCCAGAAGTGTTGCTCTTATGGATAGCGTTACCGTCTTTAAGGTTTGCTATATCCCCACCCGGTAAAGCGATTTGTTTTACATCATAGGTTGCCATAAGCACACCCCCTTATTAAGATACCGTGATCGTAGCTTCTGTACCACTGAAACTTGCCGAAAGGCTTGTGCTTGCACCTGTAAATGTAGGCTGCTGTGATACTGTACCTGTAGCAACTGTAACCGCCGAACTTGTAGGAACTTCACCCGCACTAATCGTAAGAGTTTCATTAGCAACTGTGTATGTAGGCATAGAACCTGTCGAACTCATGCTATTAACAGATGTAGTAGCAAGCTGAACATCAGCATTAGAACCCTGTGGTGTACAAGAACCGCTAACGCTACCTGCCGGAGTATAAGTTCCACTTGCACTGTTCTTATAAGCAAGAGTGCCAAGTCCAGAAAGCGTACCAAAACTCTGCCACTTACCAAGTGAGTTAAATATCATTTCTGAACTATCAGAACTTAAAGTAACTACATCACCTGCTTCTGCGGTAACGGATTCACCACTAATAGTAATAGGGTTTGTAGTATCGCCATCTGAAAGCTGTGTAGTAGTAACGCCAAGATACCTGTCAAAATTCATTAACTGTGTGATTAAATCTCTTGCGTACTTGTCCTTCAATTCGTAGGTGTTTCCACTCGGTAACGTAACTTTCCATAAATCAGCCATTTTAAATTTCCTCCTTATTCTGTGAATATAAGTGTTTCAGTTTCTTCGTCAGCTTCTACCTGTAAAGTTGACTTTGCGTTCCATGCGTCTATATCGTCCTGTGTTATGCTCATAGTTGAAAACGGCAAATCCACAATATAGGTTGTACCATCACCGACTTTCATTCTCGGTATCAAGGTAACAACGCCTGTTTCAGGATCAGTAACAGAACGTGCGTCACTATATACATAAATCGTGTCAACAATCGATTTCCTTTGTGGCGTAGCGTTCCATTCAGCCGTGGTTTTGGTGATTACATACACTCGCCCACCCCCGCCACCGAATTGAATCTCACCCGTCAAGTCACTATGGTTATTCATTTCACCTTCAAGGGTATCGTGAGCATCTAAAGTGCCTTCAAGAGTTCCGTAATTTTCAGCCATTAGTCATGCACCTCCAATTCCGTACCGATTGTAAACTGCTTATTCTCTTTGATGGTAAAATGCTTATCATCAGCCGTAACAACTTCAACCTCATAGCGATATACCATGCCATTAGCCAGGTTCTCGGTATCTGACGGGAATAACTCTAATGTAGCCTTGTTTTCCTCAACGTCAACAACGAAAGCCTTTTCAATAACTGTTTCTGTGTTGATTTTCAAACGGAAATACACGTTATCTCCATCCGCAAACTGATAATCCTGTGTACGTCCTTCTTCATCCTTGTACTTCAAGTTCTTTACGTCCAGATAAAGCGTGTCCCCCCTTGTCAACCACAAATTATCTTCCCTGTCTTTCCTAAACATGATACCATCCTCCTGTTAGTTATTTTAAAGCGTTGTATATTGCCGTTGCTAAATCCGCATATCGTGATCCTGTACCCATTTTGGTTATTTGACACTGATATTTACGTCCTGACCAATTTTCACTATGCGCCCAACTGAAAAATGCGGGATAGCCTTTTCTCTCGATATGGTCTAATATAAACATTTCGGCTACGAATGATTCAAAATTGCTATCGGCTCTGGAACGTCCTGAACCTTGCGTGTAAACACTAACCCATTCGCCGTTAGTTTTTAAATAATCCGTTTCATCCCTGTATGCACTGTTACTCGTCCATAACCATTCAAGTTTATAGTCTTTTGCTATATAATTGCTCGTTGCCGGACGCGATCCTGTTTCAGGATATGTGCCATAATATGTCCTAAACTGTAGCGGGTATTCTACGAATTGGTGGCTATACAGGTTTGCAACTGCGGGATAATTTTCCACATCAAAATATATCGTGGTTGTTGTCGGGTCAGTTCCCAATACGGATAAAACCCTATCTTCAATCCATGACGGGATATTGTAATTGAATGTCCCGTTATCTGTTTTAAACTTTTTAGCCATGCTGAATCTCGGTATAGGTTCTGTTACCTCATACATAAATTCATCACTTACCGACTTATCCGTGAATATCACGAAATAATACTTTGTACCAAGCACTTCACTTAACCCATTAACTTGTACAGATGTAGCTGTCGGGTCTAAATCTACTACAGTTCCGTCCGTTACGTCCGCAGGTATTCGGTCTTGCTTATACACAAGTTTGACGTATTCATAATCATTGCTCGGAACGTCATATGATACATTAACACTCGCATTATTCATATTATGCTATCCTCTCTATACCGTTGACAATCGGAGCTAACAGATATTCCGTAGTATCAACAACCATGACCTTTGTAAAGGTTACATTACCATTAGTGCCAACAGGGAAAATCCCGTAATAGTATTTCTTGTTCTTCTCGATTGTGTTATCTACAAAAGCTGTTTCGCTGTATTCGTCCCTTGTAGTGCTTGTAACAAGAACTGTCCCGTCATAGCGGTTAATCGGAACTGAATCCTCTTTACGGATAACTATTGTGCTTTCCCATGTGATAGGTTCGGGTTCGCTTGTAGCTATATCCGTAGGGTCTGACCACTTTACGCTAACTTCCATGTCCGTATCGTCATAATCAACCGATACACCCGTAGGCTCTGCTAAAAACCGCTTGCCTGCGTTTCGCATGATCTCACAAAAACGCTTATCATGTTCGTTATCCAGAACACTTACGCCATCCGCGCCCTGCCCGCTTGTACCTATATCCTCGGAAGATTCGCCACCGTGGTATTTGCCGTTTCCCTTGTATTTAGGCTGTTTACGATTGCCCTTGCTTGTATAGGTATCAATCATACTTCCTAAACCATTTAAGTGACGTTCAAGAACGTATGTGTTATATGTACCTATATCACCTGTAACGGCTACATTATCGCCAACCTCTATACACAAATCGCCTACATGGTCAACATTCATAGGAGCATAACGCCTATGTGTTACCTGTTCACGGATATTTGCTACCGCAGCTTTTAATTCATCAACTCCACCCGGTTTAGAAAAAATACCCGTCAGTACAAAGTTATCAATAATACTGTATATGGATGGACGTTCATAAGATGATGAACCAACATTCGGGATCAATTTCTTGCCATCCTCATTAAATACGGCTACATAACCTATGCCCCATACGGCAAAATCCTCATATGTTGTAGGCGGTTTCCTAAAATCGTCAGTAACAGTAGCAACCGTGCTTTCATCATACTTAACAAGAGTTTTATACTGAAACACGCCATCCCTACCGATATGACCAAATACTCCGTTTGCGTTTAGTATGCCGGACATGAAAAATCCGAATGTGATGCTGTCACTCTCGATATTCTTTGGTATCTGTACGCTGTCATTAACAAGAGTGGTTGTTTCCTGCTCAAACGGGTAATCGTATTCAGATACAAATTCAGTAAACAGGTTATCCCTTAAATTCTTAATGGATATGTAGTTAGCGTTCTTGAATATCCCGTTATACCACTCGGTTATATCCTCGTTGTAAATGAAATATAAAGCGTCATACAGGACTATATTTCGTAAACGTCTATCATTTGTATATTTGTCAGATTCACAAACATACTGACCAACCTGAAACAGTGTATCGCTGTCGCCATTGAAGTAGATGTAGATGTTTACCATCTTGCTATAGTCCGACTTTTTAAGGTTCGGTATATTAGCAGCGTTCTTTATGGAAAACTCAACTTTAGCACTTTCCATTAAGCCCCATGTAAGATCATCAGCCGAACATAACTTTTCATCAAGGCTAAATGAATCTATCTTTATATCAGCAGTATGTATCTCAACTGTGGCACCGTCTACTGTAGGGGTTGTACCCGTATTGGGGGTAACTGTGGCTTCGCTATCAACGATCAATATGTCCTTTGTCTGTTGAGTTTTATAAAATAGGTTTCTGTATGCGTAATCAACCATGCTGTCACCCCTAATCTGCTGCTTCTGTTACACCGCCAATAAACGCCAAACGGCAAGAATCGTACTTAATCTCTGTAGCGGACGCAAGGTACATCTGTGGTTTAAAGTCAGCCATATACCCCCTCTGCGTTACATAACTGTCATATTCAGGGATATAAGCCGTTATGTCACATTCTCTTGCATATTCCTTACCCGAAATAAATTCAGCCCTAATATTCGCTATCAGCGTTGCAAATTCCGTATTGTTAAGCATTGCCTTTGTATCAAACTCAACCTTTAAGGCTTTCAGGGCTACCGCATCCCTATGCAAATAGCCCTTTGCGTCCGTCCAAGGTTCATAGTCCTGCATATTAACATAAGCATAGTAGCTGTCAGCTTTTATCATGCTCAAAGGTATTGTATAATTACCAATCTTGATTAAATATCCTGCGTAAGCCATATCCTATCTCCTTATGCAAATGCACTTCTTCCATGTGTCTGTTTCTTGTACTTAGAATCTTCTTCCATCATCACCGTGAACATTCCGTGAGGATCACCCTCAATCCTGAATACCACCTCTGTCTGACCATTAGCTGCCGCCTGATTAACAGCATTAGCCATCTGTGTCATAAATGCGTTATTTGCGTCCATATTGCCGTAATTAAAGCTGTTTCCAACAGTAGGTCTACCAAGATTCATTGACGGGATATTAAGTCTATAATCAGAAAATGCGGCTTGCATTTTCATCAACATGCTATCCATAGCACTCACAACTTCTGGTGTATCTTCTTTGATTCCGAGTGCTACGCCTTCGGGTATGTATTCAGCTAGATCACGATATTTCTTTGATGGTGAACTGATTCTTGTTTCGGTTACTAATGGTGTTTCTATGCCGTACTTCTCCATGTAACTTACGGATTGTGCAACAACGCCCGTGCCACTGTAAACACCGCCTGCTACACCAAGGTCTACATTTAATCCGATACCCTGTGCTTCTTTGATAATGTCAGTTTTTAAACTGTCTATTGCACCAAGAATGTTTCCACCATTCTCAATAACATCACCAAGATTGTTCAACGAACTATTAATAGATTCAGGCAAGTTGTTATTAAACAGCTCTGACAGCGAATCAGTAAGTCCCTTAATATCGTTCCTTGTCATTCTTGCATGATTAGCAACACCGCTTTCCAAAGTATAGAAAGCCTTGTCAATCTTTGTTACAACCCCTTCGGGATTCCATAACAGCTCACCATTTCCGGCAAGAGTAGCGTTCTCAAAAGCACTTTCCATCTGTACCCTTAACTTTGCCATGAGATTGATAAGTTCAGGTGAATTATCAATAATCGCCTGTTTAATAGCCTCCATTGTACCTTGTACTTCTTCGGGTACTTTACCTTCTTCTAATCCCAAGAACGAATTATTAATACTGTTAAACATATCGCTCATATCACGTCTTGTAACAGTATGTCCGTTCTTTATTTTCTTATCAATCTTTCCCATTACCGAATCAACGGCATTAGGAAGTTTCGGGCTATCAATCAGTTTAGAGTTTTTATCATTAGCTTCTATAAGAGTATCTTCAATGCCATCAACGGTAGTTTCTGTGACCTCATTATATTTCTTCATATAATAATCATATTGGTCATTTATATCTATCCAATCACGCTGTATCTCTTGCAAATAGAACACATTGGATTCATATTCAGAAGCCAACCTGTGAAGGCTTTTAGCAGCTCTTTCAGCTTCTTTAGAAGTATCACGTCCACCTTTTTCAAATACGGCTGTACCTGCTTCAAGTCTTGAAATCAAATCTTCCGAGAAACCATCTTCTCGTAAAATTCTCTTTGCTTCTTCAAGGGCTGCCTTGCTATCGTTTACTTTCTGCTCTAACCTGTCATAATCAATCTGCATCTCGTCTTTTCGTGATGATATTTCAACAAGATTCTGGAGATATGCCTGCGATTGAATATGTGCTTTTTCTTTTTCTATAAGTTTTTCAAGTGCTTCTGTTTCGCCTGTGTATGCACCTGTTACCTTGTCTATCGAATCAGCAAGCTCAGGCATTATCGAAACAAGTTCATCCGAATAAATCTTCAAGAGTGCTTTAGAAGCGCCTGATAAAGTATCATATGACCCTGAAAGCGTTATAACCTGTTTGGCAAGCCAATCAAGGTTCATTTCCTTATCTTCAACTTCGCCCATTCTCATTTCGATATTGACAAGTAATTCCATGGTGTCAAGATGTTTTTCCTCAACCCATCTGTTACGGTCAAATGCTATCTGACGTACTACATCAGGCTTTGGTTCGTTCAACTTTGCGGCTATGATATTGATTAAAAACGAAAGTCCAAACGAAACAGTAAATACTAAGCCTGCATGACCGAATCCCAATGCACCCGCTACAGATGTAAACCCGGCTGCACCCAAAAGAGAGCTGATTGCCGTTTTAGCCAAACTCTGTAAACTAAGTGCCGTATATTCGCCCTTTTTAACGTCTTTGATATTATCAATAGTCATTGAAACGGCTAAACCTATTTCAATAGCTCCTAATCCGGCTTTAGCAAAATCTATCTTGTTGGTCTTAAAATAATTTGTAACAGTTTTGGTAATTCTGCCTTTAAGCGTAGCCCCAAGACCTGTAAATTTCAGTAATCCGAAAGCGGTAATTAATGCGGTTTCAAAAGGAGCTACACTAAATGAACCACTCCAGATATTAAACGCTGCCTGTATAGCTTCTCCGACAAGATTACCTACGCTTGACAAAATATCTTTCCACTTGATACCCTCGATAAACTCACCGATTTTCTTGCCAAGGGCTTCCCAATCCACATCATCAATAGCATCTGAAACGAAATCAAATATTGATATAACAAGATCAGAAATATCTTCACCCGCCTGAAAGAAATCGCCAATATGGAAATCTTCAACAATTTCCTTGATAGGTTCTAATGCCCTACCAATATTCTCAGCTATTTCGTGAGCCTTACTCTGCATCTTGTCATATGCTTCATCCCAGACACGTTCATATTCTTCTGTGGCTTTTAAAATCTCATTAGTAAGGTCTATCTGGTCAGCCAGACCGCTAACGCCCTTGCTCTTATCTCCACCGATAACCTTTAACTCGTCAAATTCACGGATTCCCTTTTTGGTTTCCTTCATGGACTTGTTAAGATCATCAACAGCTTCGGTATCTTCTTCTATTACGTCCGAGAATCCCGTGCCAAATTCATCAAGGGTCAGTTCAATTCCTAACAGACCTGCTATGTCTACCAACAGGGTTTTGATTGCTATAGACAATCCGTTTATCCAAGGTAATGTTTTCTGCATTATTGGGACAAACAACTGTCCTAATACTGTTCCTGTTTCGGCAAAGTTATTTTTCAGCATACGGAGCTGATTAGCCGGAGAATTGATAGTATGTGCTAAATCGCCCCAAGCAACCTTACTCTGGTCAAGGATAGCAAGCAATCTTAACTGTGCTTTTTCAGCCTGTGTCATTTCTGATACGGCTTTATCTACTCCTGCTGCGTAAGCGTACTGTTCAAGTGTAGCCTGTGTTAAATCAATACCATACTTGTATAACGCCCTTGCCTGTCCTGTTAAAGCCGATTGTAAGTTACTTGCTACCTGTTCATAATCCACATTACGGAGTGAACCCATATCAGCCGCCAACATACTAAATGCTTTAGCAGTTGCCGTAGATACTTCCTGTGCCTGTCCCATAGAGTTTGTAATACTTGCTATGGATGCCTGATATTGTGTGATCTCCGTTAAGTTAAGTCCAAGTGATTTAGCGTTAGTAGTCTTAATAAGCCTATCTTCAAGGTCAAGTTCCAGACCCGACATTTGTTTCATCTTGCGTTTCATTTCGGATGTAAACGCATCAGCATATTCATCCGCACTACCAACGCCCGCCTTATGGAACGTATCAGTTCCTATCTTTTCAGCGACTACATCAAAGTAGTTATATGCTTCAAGATAATCAGCAGCAGCCATAAATGCTTTTTTAAGCCCTGACGCTGCCCTCATTGCTATCCAAAATTCCGCATACATCTTACCGATAGCACTTGCAAGACTTTTAGAGCTTCTTGTTGCCCTTCTTGCCGAACCGTCAAAACGATCTAATGAACTTTTGATAGAGTTAGATGCCGTACCAATCGAACTACCTTGTGCTGCAAGGTTAGAAAGACTATTGACAAAATCTATTATGCTTTGGTTGATTTCGGGAATTTTAGAGAATGTTTTAAGTAGATGCCCTAAAGATTTTTCAAGTTTGGGAATGTTTGCAATCGCTCTTTCAATGTTCTTGCCGCCTAACTTTCCCAATGCTAATATAAGCTGCTTAACATTATCGGTTACGTTTGCCGTATTAGCCAAGCCTGCTATAGCATTTGTTAATCCTCCGAGTGAAGTTGCAACAGTATCAATCCCGGCAGTATTGATAGCTGCTAACTGACTAATATTAGTCACTATATGCTTATAGCTGCTTTTATTAGTCTTACTGTTCATGTATTCAACTACAGTGCTAAGATTCTGTAAGCCAAATGCCAACTGATTAAGTTTGCCTGTTTCGATCTGAGCAATACTGACGGAAAGATTGTTTAATCTTTGGGCTAATTTATCAATGGCATTATAAGCCTTTTGCGATTCAGCATTTATTTGTAGCGTTAAGGTTTCTAAATCTGCCATTGTAGTAATCCTCCGTTATTGATGTTCCCTTTGCCAATTTTTAGCCCATGTTTCAAGTGATGCCATGAGAAGTTTATTGTTGTCTTTCAACTTACGTTTTTCGCTATCCTCGGCTTCAAGCCTTCTTGTAAACGGTTCTTTAACGTATTCGGAACGTGCCTTATATCCGGCAAGGTTATGCTCAACCGCCGTGGCTACAGCCGATTCGATATACATACCTAATTCCCAATTAGATTGATCGTCTAACCGTTTACGGATTTTTTGTGCTTCAAACACATATTCAACTTCTACAGGGCAAGCGTCTAAGACTTCCTGTTTGGTAAGTCCCAAGGCTACATACATAGGGAGCAATTTTTTATAGAAAAGTTCTGTGTATGTTATTTCTTCTGTGCTTTCTTCTTCTGCCTCTCCGTAATCTGAGCTATCGCTTTCTCGGATTTCGTGAGAAGATCGCCGAAAAAACCCTCTGCAAGTAACTCACTTGCTACTATGCCAAACACATCCATAAGTCCGTGGGTTTCTTCTGCTGTACCCTCGTCAAAGTAATCATCAAGGATGTTTCCTACTTCTTCAAGGTTTTCAACCGGGTTGTACTTCTTGAATCCTTCAAACAGCAATTCTCTTGTTACCGAGAAAAGTCTGCGGGTAAATTCGTTATCCTTTGTAGTGCTTGTATCACCTCTAAGGATTCCCATTATTTCAGAAGTCCTATCCAGAAGATCAGTGTCACAAAAACTGTTATATCCAAATTTAATCTTGTACTCTGTACCATTTACCTTTAATGTTGTCATATTTTTTTACCTTCCCTTTTAACATTTATATTATCCTTTAAGGGAAGGGGCAGCTTTCGCCGCCCCATTCCGTTTTCAGGGGTTGTTATGAAGCAATACCCGTTTATCAGGTAAATGCAACCTTAGTATCCATTCCCTTGGGGTCAACGATAACCAACGGGAACTCTACTGTCATAAGACCATTCTGTGCCATTTCAGGCATAGGTATAGCCTCCGGCGGCTGTGCAACTACAAAGAAAGACTTTGTAAGGTTAGGAGCGATTGTTTCAAACCACATATTCTTACCTGCTGCCTTAGCGGTCTGGTAAGCGGCAATAAGGTCTGACCACTCGTCCTCGGTTTCATCTGTGAAGTTTACTGTTACAGTCCAAGTACCACCTGTTTCACCACGTCCTGCAACGGTCTTAGTTACATAATCCTCTAATGCTGACGCATCAATGGTAGCGGGATTAACAGTAATACCACCGATTGCATTAATTCTGTGGAGCTGTGTAAATGTAGCGGGCTTCTGTCCTGCGGTTGTTTCTACACCGTAGCCAAAAGTTACACCCAAGGTCGAAAGACCCATGATTGTAGCATCTGCCATTTCTTTATCCTCCTCATAAGGTTATTAAAGATTGATTTCTTCTTCCGCCCCAATAACACGTCTATACCGGGATATAAACGAATAGGTATCAGAAGTTTCTCTATTGATTTCCCCTCTGAATATCACATTAAAGCGGAGCTTCTTAAAGTTTTCTAACACTGCTGACGCTAACTTTCGCATACCCGCAAGTCCGTTATCAGTTCCGTTCTTTGCTATAGTGATATGCACCTCAAAGGTTGCCATCAAAGCATTAACAGTAGCGTTGTCAAGATCAGCACCAATTTCGGGGCTATCCAACATCTTGATAAAGATTGTGGGTAAAGAAGTTTCATCATTCAGTTTTTCCTGTTGAGTGATATATAAGTCCGGGTAAATGGTTTTTAAGGCATTTTCAAGCCTTGTCTTAATGATTGTGTATATTTTAGGTTCGATACTGAATACCCAATCACTCTGAGCCATATCCGAACACCTCCCTTGCTGTAGCTTCAACTTGTGTTATTATTTCTATCACGGCATTGTGTAACGGTCTTGTAGGTTTGATACCACTTGCCGTATGCCAATTACCGTTTACATCCATGTATCTCCAACTATCTTCAAATGCGTGTGTCCGTATCTGGTCAGGATATTTGAATGAGCCACGCCCTATCTGTTTTCCGTCAGGTAAGGTGTTTGTATTACCATTCTGACCTTCCCAGATAATAGCGTGTCTACCTGCACCAAATTCTGACATAAGTAAAGGTGAAACATCTGCATGAACGGTTTTGCCGTATTGCAACCACTCGGCAACAATTACACTTGTTTCCTGAGCCACTATCGTAACCCCGTAAGGATCATTCTGCTTTGTAAACGTAATATACTGTCCCATGTTGCCAACCGACAACGCCGCAGCAGCAATTCCCTTGTCAGCCAACTTCCGCAGAACCGTATGAACTTTTATCTGGAACTCCGTCTGATACCGTTCTACATCATCAGCCATTCTCTTAATGTCAGCCGAATTAAGTTTCGCTTTGATTACCATTCTTCACACGCCTTTTCAAAATAGCTTTGGTCTGATTCAGGCTATTCCTTACAGCCACAACGCTGTAGTCTGCTGTAGACCCGTCATTTGTAACCGAGGGTGGAGCTGTTTCAAACCATATAAGACTTGTTTCGGTTATCGGGATTTTATGATTATCCGTAACAATAATAGCGTCATAAGCCGACATATCTAACCCAAACTCTACGTCATTTGAATCACCGCCTGAAAAACTGATATTTCCAAGAAACTCAACAGGCGTATCATAACTTAACTCATAATCGCCATTATCAATGTAAACGGTTTCACCATCTACAATGATCGTTTCCTCGGACGTTACAGCCGTTCTTTCGGATTTCAATGCGTAATAGATTGTCTGCTTATTCTTCCTCAAAGTCCGCATATCAAGCACCCTCTAACTTATCCAATCTGTTTAAAATACTTTCTATCGTTGCTTCTTGCTTTGCCTGTTGTGTCTTAACATCATCAAAGTTCTTTCGCATATCCCGGATTTCAAGTTTTATGTCCGTGGCAAAATCCGAAAAACTTTTAGTCAGGGTATCAATCTTTTCTTCAAGTCTGATAACACTTCCCGCCTTTTTTACAGTTTCTTCATCATCTGCCCGTTTCTTAGACTTTATCCCGAAATACACGGCAAAACCAACAGATATAACCGAGATCAACGTAGTAAGCGTAATTGTAATGTCCGGCATATCGTCACCCCCTTATAGGATTTTGACAAATGCGTGAACATCACTTAATAATTTGTTTCTGTCATACCAAGTCCTTGACACGGAATTTTCGGAATGGTTTTTCTGTCCCTCTGCACCACTCTGGTTATAATCGTACCTTGCAAGGTTTGTAATGGTAGTAAAATACCGAGTAGACAGTTCTTCAAGTATCTTTCCGTCCGTATAATGGCTATTGCCATATTCACGTCTACCCATTACATCCCTTATCGCAAGTTCTACCTTGCCCGCCAGAAGATCAGCATTATAACCATCCTCCGCCTGTAATTCCGCTGCTAACAGACTTGTTATTTGATTTTTAAGTGAACTTATGTCAACCATCTGTCAGCCTCCTTGCATAAATAATTATGCTTTAGGTTTCCTTCCGCCTTTTTTCTTTTCTGTTTCAGCCTTATTTGTAAGAACTGATTTAGGTTCGTCAAGGACTACATTCTCTACAGGTTCTTCAACCGATTCAGTAACGGCTACCTTTTCAGTAACCGCTACCTTTTCGGTCTTTTCAGCGTCTATAGGAACTTCCTCGCCGGGGAAATAACGTTTGCCGTTGTATTTAACAGTGTATTCAAATTTAGCCATGAATTACACTCCTTTCCCGGTATCAGTATGCCTTGATAACGTAGGTTTCATCCATTCTCTCAAATGAAGGAAGAACGATCTCGGAAACAGTGGTCTTTGTCTGAACGGGGTCACTTGTGTTGGTAACTGTAACAGCAACGCCTGTATTAACAAGTGCTGTGTCATAGTTAGGATCAGCCATAAGTGTACGCTCGTCAGGAGTAGTACCATACCAAGTATTTCCAAGGCTGCCTTCGGGAATTAATGCACAATAGCCATCAGCAAAGAACTGAGTAGTTACACCTGCCTCGGTCTTGAACTTCTTTGTGTAAACGATAATGTTTACACCAAGTTCGGTAAGGAATAACTCCTTAACCTTTGCATCAGTAATCATTACGGTTGCTGATACGTTCTGAGCAAGGATGTAGTTTCTTACAGAAGGACAAGCCTTAACCTTGTTGAAGGTATCACGGGACATAATAGCGATTGAAGGTCTTGTACCTGTAAGAGCCTCAACTGCGTCCTGTGCATCCTGAATATCCTTTACGGGGTCTGCTGTAGATGAACCTGCTGCGGTGTCCCACTTAGCGGTAGATGAAAGTGCTACATAGTTATTTGTAGCGTATGAGTTATCAGGATCATAGTTATAAGAATATGTAGCCCCATCAGCCTGAATACTGATTGAAGGATGTCCGTTTGTAGGGTTAAGAAGCTGCATTATCATTCTTTCAGGAACAACGTTTGCACCCTCAACAAGTGTGTTTGCATCATCAAAGATACGATCAAGGACTTCCTGTGCATAAGGATCAGCAGAATCTTTAACTCTAAGGATTTCCTGCTCGTCAACTTCTTTAACAAGCATACTCTCCTTAAAGTAAGCCATTTCGGTCTTATCAATCTTGATACCCTCACGGCTTCTGATTGTGGACTTAGTATCAAATGCACTCGGCATAAGTGATACAGGAAGTCCCTTTGAGGTCTTAATCCACTTTAAATCAAGACCCATCTTCTTCTTAGCAGGGAAAAGAAGGCTGCCAAGATAAGGTATCTGGTTGCTTGCTGCATTAGTATTAACTATTGCAATAGCTTTTGCTGAATAAGCATCTCTTAATCTCATGTTTTTTTCCTCCCTCTAAATTATTCAAAAGCAATAAGGGGCAAAGCCGCCTTAACAGCGTCAGTAATAACGCTCACATTGTCAACCTTGGGACAGTTAGCAACATTAACTGCTGCAAATGCCTTGATAAGTGATCCGTTGGGGTTCTCAACATAAACATCATTAAGTAAGATGCCAACAGCGTCAGAAGTGGTAGCTCCGCCGTACTCGGTATCGGATGCTGCTTCGCCATCTGCATTGATGGGTGTTCCTGCCTTGATTACGTCAGTGTAAGCAAATTCGCTTGAAGCGATTGTTACGGGTACAAGGTATTCGCCACCAAGTTTTCTTTTCAGAATTTCCTTAGTCATTTCAACTGCATTAGAAGTGAAATTCATAATCTTTTTCCTCTCTTTCGATTATTTTAAGTATGATGCCATTGCATCACCCTGTGCCTTACCGCCTTCGGTCATACGCTTTGCGTAGCCCTCTGCATAGGTTTCGGCAACAGTTTTTTCGGGTTCACCACCGCCATTACTTCCACCGGGATTACCTGCTTTTCCGGCAAGTTCGGCTTCTTTGGCGGTAGCGGCTGCTTTCTCTCTTTCGGTCAATACCTGACCAAGAGTAGCGAAATTAAGGCTTCCGTCCTCGTTAAACATATTGTCAGCAACCTCACCTGTGATTCCAAGTGTTGCTAACTCTTTCTGTGTCTGCATAGTCTTGATATTCTTTTCAAGTTCTGCAACCTTCTTCAAGGCATCTTCGGTAGCCTTGTTTGCCTTTTCTACATCTGTCAGCCCCTTAGAGTTAATCTCGTCAAGCTGCTTCTGTAAATCGGCGGTTCTGTCTGCTTCTGCCTTATACTTTTCAGCTCTGTCCTTTTCGGACTTAACAGCTCCGTTTACCTGATTTAAGTAGGCTGTTACCTGCTCGTCAGTAGGTTCTGTAACGCCACAAGCTATAAGGTTTTTCTTTGCATCTTCTCTGGTCATATACTGCCCTTCCTCCCACGCTTTTTTAACACGGTTCGCATCCGCTTCGGGTCTGCTATTTATCGCATAGCTGCTTGATATATTTGAAAACCTCTTAGGGTTAGTCAAATCATTTTGTATCGTCAAACATCCAAACATAACCAAATACAGAACATTTGTAGTTTTTTCTACGTTTTTTATCCGTTCTTGCATTAGCCCTACAAACACTTATAATGTTTCCTGCCGCAACATTCATTTCTGCGGCTGCTTCGGATGCACTATTGTAAATTCCTACAACCGTTCCATCTTTTAAACACTTTTTAACTTTTTCGTTTCTGCTATGTGGAACGCCTTTTTTCGTAAAACGTGAACCAATTTCTCCCGTCTTTTTATCTCGTAAATTATTGGTAAACAGTTCTTTTCTTTCGGGATGCAAATTCATGGAATACAACTGATTGTATGATTTATCGCACCATTCTAAGTTATCAACAGTATTATTGCTTCTGTTTTCATCTTTATGGTTTACAACATCTTTTCCTTCGATTTTAGGGATAAACGCTTCGGCTACTAACCTATGAATCAAATGGAGTTTGCTTTTTCCATTTTTTGATAGGCAAATCGACTTATAACCATCAGGTCTATCAACCAATGCTCTTTCTACGATTTTGTCACCGCCATACCAATGCAATGACCTGACTTTCCCTAAATTGCTAACCTCGTATAACCCTTCAAATCCAACAACAGCCTTCCAAATTTCTTCCATCTTGTTTTCTCCTGTTCTTCAAGATGGAAGGTAGCGGGAACATACCCCGCCATGCGTCACCTTCCGAATTTCGCTATTTCAGCCATTACTCATAAGTGCAGAAGCATCTGCAATGGTTTGTTTCTTCGGGATGGTCATATGCGTTTTCTTCATCCAACGGATAAAGCATTTCCGCTTCGCCTACCTGAAAGAACTCGTCTATGCCGATTGTTACCTCGTCCATGACAACGTGGGTATCTCTTACTTTGTTGTCCCTTAACGTATGCCATGTTTTTGTTGTTTTTCCGTTCTCTTTAGCCTCCAGATACTCGTCATTGTTACCGACATTATTGATCTCGTTCTCGGCTATATTGATTGCCCGCCCTTCGGAAGTCATATACTCCGTATCTATCTTTTCAAGGGTATGGTCAATCACATCTTCCGCTACACGCTCTATATGTGCATAATTTGGTCTGTAGCCATACGATAGAACTATCTGTGAGTATTCCGAAATAAGCCTGTTTATCAGTTCTTCCCTTGTGACTTCTGCCGCAAGGGAAAGCAAAAACAGGTTTCGGATCACCCGTTCAAGGTCTACAGCAGCATTAGTCCGGCGTATAATTTCTTCTTCCGGGATTCCCATTTCATCAAAGTAATCCATGATGATTTTCCTGACGGACAGTTCATCAATTTCACTTTTAATGGTTTTCAGTTCGTCAATTATTCGTGCCGCCATTCAGATCACCTACAATCTGTTTAGCCTTTTCAACCTGACTATTTAAGCCCTGTTTAGCAATCTCACTGTCGATAGCTTCATCAACGGTATGCCACAAAGCATCCAGATAAGGCTTACTCTGGAGATATGTCTTTTCGCTGTCAGCCCAAAGACCTGTAACCTTGATTGCAACTAACGGATGTATGCCGGAACGTAACAGGATTTCAAGAGATTCAGCCTTAACAAGCAAGTTATCTGTCGGGCTATGCACGATATGTACGTCATAATCCATTTCCGTAAGTTCGCAAGGGTTAGGATTAACAGCCTGCGAGATAACCTTTAATGCAACCCTGTTAAGCCGTTTATCAGATACAGATACATACGGGTCTTTAAGATTTGCCCTCTGTCTTGCAAAATCCCATCCGTTTCTGAGCGATACAGCTCCGGCGGTATCTCCGCCCGTATTACTCTGACGATTAGGAATAGCCAAAATATCAAGGGCATTATTCCAAATATCATCCTTGCCTACCTGTGTACCTTCCTGATTAAGCTCCTGTTGCATCAGGTCAACGCTTGCGGTATTAGTACCGTTATTTGACTTAACAACGATCGCACCATTCTGTTTCATGGCAAGGAACGAATCTTCATCCACTTCGCAATTTATAAACTTGAACCATGATTGAACAAACTGAGCAATGCCATCTACACGGTTACTCTGAATTTCATTCACGGCATCAAGCATTGTGATAACCAACTCTATATCCGAAAGCCTGTCAGCATTGTTAGGATATTCGACTATCGGTATGCCACCAAAAGCATGAATGTTTGTAGAAATTATCTGCCCCTGTTTGTAAATGTATTCAAGGTATTCCGAAAAGCACTGATAATACTGTTCTCCGTTCTCGTCCTTTAACTGCTGCATTGACAAAAGCGGTTCAAAGGTTATAGCCGAATAAACAACTATGGTATTCATAGGGGACGGAGCAATAAGCCTGTAAGGAACTACATAAGGCGGTTTAGTCCTCTGAATACCCTTGTAACCCATACCGACAGATGAAGTCCATTCACCGCACTGTATATCTACAAGGTTCTTGTTTGCATTACGGTTATAATCGTTGAGTGCATCTACAGCCTTGTTGATCTTCTCGTCATTTTTTAAGCTGACGCACTGTACGGGTTCGCCGTATGTCTGAGCGTTCTTAAACGAAACTATCTCAAACGCATGGTTCTCGACTACCGGGTTATTTATATCGTCCCTAATGGTCTTGTTTCGGTAAAGTACGGGTTGATCGCCTTTGTAGTAATCATGCAGGTAACGGATAGCGGGTCTGTTCCAATTCAGCGTAGATGCACCTTTGCTTATGATTTTCAGAATGTTCTCAGGCGTAACTTCTGAAAAGTCAACATATGCAGTTTTCCGTCCGTACTGACCCTTTACCAAGTCCTGAAATCTTCCTGTGTTCATTACGCCTCCCAATGCTCTAAAAAGAAAAAACGCCCTCGCAAACTCAAAAAGTTTGCATAGGACGCATATATCAGATTTTATATCTCTCTAATTTTGCTTATAGCATATCAATCTGCGAAGTCAAGAATTTTTTATATATTTTGTGTATTTTTTTGGTATATTTATCAAAAACCCCCAAGATATTGTTTTCGGCGGAACGGATTTATAGCTGCTTCAACCTTAGCATTACCCCAAGTGCCTTCAAGGAAGTACGCTAAACTTGCCAGACTATCCGCAGCATCTTGGTGTTTATGTTTCTGGTTCGCCTTAAAGTTAAAACTAAACAGGTTTGTCATAAACATCCTGTATTGCTTATTCCGGCATGACGGATCACGGAAGTAATATTCCCTAATGCTCCCCGCTTTGTCCCAGATACGTTGTGCTTTACGCTTATCTGTAGGGGCATATTCTGATCGCAAGTTTATCTTAATGCCCTTGCTCTGTAACTCGGCATTAACCTCGTCCTTATATCCCTCGCCACCCTGATTAGCCTCAAAATAGCCACTTGTAACATGATGTTCAAGTATTTTGTTTATAACCTGTGGTTTAGTAAACTTTTTCTCGGCATTATCATAAACCACATCATCAATATACACTGATCCATCTTCATACACATAAGCTATCGGCAGGGACAGGTAATCGTCACCACCTAAAGCCACGTCACAAGCAAATGTTACTTTCAGGGGTTCTTCATTCGGCAGGATGCCGTTGTAGTATTTCATATCGTCAGGAATGAATACAGCACCCTCACGCTCAACAGGTTCTTGCATATACTGAGCTGACCATGATGCCAAATCGCCATCATTCTCAAA
>JAILGF010000015.1 GCA_024696945.1 Lachnospiraceae bacterium
GGATTCTTTTGGCAGTAGCTTCGCTGCAATTCAGAAATTTGCAGGTCTGAGAAAGAGAAAAATCAATGTATAGATGGCCGTCTGTGTCTATATTTCCTTTTTTGGCTGCCAGACGAGTCTCTCTGAGCATTTTGCCGTATAAAAGCTTGGCATTGTTAGAAAGTTTTTGGCAAACAGGATCTTCGAAAAGAAAGTCAGGGATTTGGGTGAACATAAAGTGGTATTTATCATCTGGACGATAGTAGTCAAGTTTAAGGGAGTTATAGCTTCCGATAGATTTGTTCTCCATTTATATTTCTCCTGAACAGTTTCTACCAGATTTTCTACCCAAGTGAAATTTTTAGTTCGTGTTATCTTGTTTTATATAAGTTTCAGAATTGTCAGATAATTACAAAAAATCCTATCCTTACCTATATATAAAGGATTTGATAACATTATTGGTGAATACTTGTGAAAAGGTGGGAAATTTTTCTTAATATTAGGGACGTGGAGGCCGCTGGTTCAAGTCCAGTCACCTCGACTTAAAGAAAACAAGGGTTTCGGGTTTCCGGATCCCTTTTTTTGCTTTCGCAATATATCAAATTCATTTCGCAAAATATCAAAAGATATCGCAATATATCAATAAGACGTCGATATATTGCGAAATATATTGCGAAATCAGGAGCTATTCCTGCTTTGTGACAAATATTGACCTGAAAAAAATGCTCCAAACGACTAAGAAGGTCCTAGCTAAAAATGTTTCAAATGATAAAAACACACCCCTGAAACAGAGGCGTAAGGATATTTACATTAACTTCAGCAATGTAATAACCAGCGTATCTTGAGCTTCCTCATAAGGAATCTTTACCATGCCGCTTCCAATATCTTTACCCGTCACTGCGGCAACCTCTCCGCCGCCGATTCCGGGGAGCTTGTAGAAACCTCCGAAGAAAATCCAGAGTTCCTTATCCTTATACTTTTCCAGGTCAATAATCCGGTCCAACAAATCTGCATTTATATACAGATATTTATCATCAAAGTATGAAAATTTAATAATAATCTGCTTGAAAAAAATGGATTATTGTGGTATTATGTACTTGGAAAAGAGAAAGTCTCTTTTCTCCTCGCTAACGATGACGAGTGACGGTTCTGACTCGTCGATAAAATAGAAATTGACCGAGCGATGGTATTTCTCGGACTGACTTCCACAGTCAGTCCGTTTTTTGAAAGAGATGCTATATTTTTCTTGCAAAAACAGTAAACCTATATTATAATTTCCTTGGAGTAGTATTTAGAAAATGAGGATTGAAATTGGAGGTTTATATGAGACTTATTACACGTTCTGATTTTGACGGCTTAGCATGCGGAGCATTGCTGAAGGAAGCCGGGATTATTGACTGTTGGAAGTTTGCACATCCGAAGGATTTACAGGATGGTTTAGTTGAAGTAAATGATAATGACTGCCTGGCTAACGTTCCGTTTGTTCCCGGATGCGGACTCTGGTTCGACCATCATTCAAGTGAGTTTGAGAGAAACGAGCTTAAGGGCAAATATAAGGGCGAGAGCAGGATTGCTCCTTCTTGTGCGCGCATAATCTATGAGTACTATGGTGGAAGTGAACGCTTCCCTCAGTTTACTGATATGATGATAGCTGTTGATAAGGTAGATTCAGGCAACCTTACCCGTGAAGAAGTACTGAATCCTACAGGCTGGATCCTTATCGGATTCCTTATGGATCCCAGAACCGGTCTTGGACGTTGGAGACAGTTCACTATTTCAAATTATCAGTTGATGGAAATGCTGATTGATGCATGCCGTACAATGACGATCGATGATATACTCAAGCTTCCCGATGTTCAGGAACGTGTTGAGGTATATAATGAGCAGACCGAAAAGTTCAAGGAGATGGTCATTAAGTACACCACAACGAGAGGCAATGTTATAATCAGTGACTTAAGAGGTGTTGATCCCATCTACACCGGAAATCGTTTCATGATCTACAGCCTGTATCCTGAGCAGAACATTTCTGCATGGATCGTTTCAGGACGTGGAGGTCAGGGATGTTCGGCAGCAGTAGGATACAGTATCCTTAACCGTACCTGTACACTTGACGTAGGTGCTCTTATGCTGAAATATAATGGTGGCGGTCATAAGGCTGTCGGAACATGTCAGTTCTCAGACGAGAACATGGAGTCCGAGCTTCCTAAGATGCTGAACGAACTTTGCATGTTAGCTAATGAGTGATAGTATTTAGGATAACATTTGAATAAAAAGACGGTTATTGGCTTGCTTAGTCAATAACCGTTTTAATTTGTCTTATTTGGTTTTACCCTTCTTTATTTCTTCAAACATCTTGTAATACTCTGAATGGATCTTGCTGTACTCCATATTGTAATCCGCGTCGTTTCCTTGGTGGAGCGATGAGATATAGGAGTGAGCCAGCGTATCGACACCGGGTGTGGCACGGGCGATGGTAGCAACACCTATGTTGGAGCAGATATCTGAAATTCTTTCAATATTACCCAAAATATCCAGGAAAACGATTCCGGCATTTACCTTACATTTTCCGTCCTTAAGTCGTTCGATATGGTTATCGTGAAGTGAATTTACAAGGTCATCCACAACCTCTTCCATAGGTTCGATGTGACGTGCTGCAACAACATCACGTTTTACAAAGGCGAGATTTGCATTCTCAAGGATCCGTCCTATCAGCCTTCTTAAGATATCTATCTCATCCAACGCTTCAGGTGATAGGCTTGAACCTTCCTTGGCCAGTTCCCTTGCGCTTTCCATCAGGTTAACCGCATGGTCACCAAGCCGCTCAAATTCGGTAACATCCTTATAATACTGGTCGAGAATCTTATTGTGCATATCATCCTTGACATGGGGACTGAGTTTCATCATATAACTTGAAGCGACATCTGTCATCTGATCTATTGCATTTTCTTCCTTTTCAATTTCAGCAGCAATACCGGGTTTGTATTCATATATCAGGTTCATTGCCTTGTCGATGTTATTGGAAGCACTTTCAAGCATGGTGCGGAGAATATCATAGATCGAGCGGAGTGCAAGAGCCGGAGTACTGAAGAATACGGGGTTTAGGGCTGCGAGCTTATCGGAATACCTGCCGCTTTCCACACTCTCGTCTTTAACTATCTTCCTGCTTAATCTTTCATATACACTTACAAGGGGCAGGAGAAGAACTGCACATCCAAGGTTAAATACCGAATTGGCATTTGCTATAGTACCGGCTGTCATAGAGGTATTCCAGAGACTGTCCAGGAAGCCGAGCTTGTGAAATATGGTAACAAATACGATGACGAGAACGGTCTTACTCAGATTGTAAAGGATGTTTATGATACCGACACGTTTTGAATCTGCTTTTGCACCTATAGAACAGACTATTGCGGTAGTGACACAGTCACCCAGATAAACACCGACCAGGATTATATAGACGGTTTTAAACGGGATGTCGCCAGCCATGGCGAATGCCTGTAGGATACCGATGGTAGCCGATGAACTCTGCAGTACGAATGCCACACCGCTACCTGCCAGATATCCAAGAAAAGGATTATCTCCTAAGCTTGAGAAAATCCTGTCGATAAACCCGCCCTCTGTGAGGGTACTTACAGCTGCGGTCATATTCATCAGACCGGTGAAAAGGATACCGAAACCCATGCAAACATTACCAATGTTACTGGATTTACTGGACTTAAGGAACATGATAAGTGTGATACCGATGACAAGAGCCAAAGGAGCAAGGGTGGAAGGAGTAAACAGTTTCAGAATTGAACCACCCTCAGCATTTACATCCAGAAGTCTGATGATCTGTCCGGTAACGGTCGTACCTACATTTGCACCGATGATGATACCTAGCGACTGCTTTAAGGTGATGATACCGCCGGCAACGAGACCCGAGGTAATAACTATCGTCGCTGTTGAAGACTGGATAACAGCAGTAACCAAAACGCCAAGGAAGAAGGCTTTTATCGGATTATTGGTGACCTTCTCCATAACGATCTTAAGAGTTCCCGAAGAGCCTTCCTTCAAACTGTTTCCCATCAGCTTCATTCCGTAAAGGAATAAAGCCAATCCGCCGAGAAGCGAGATAATGTTGAAAATATTCATGGTGGATATCCTCTTGTAATCTAGCTGCGTTTTTGGAGTCTGCCAAACAAAAAGCAAACCCGAAATCGAAATCATTATAGCAGAGTTCCATGAAAATTTCCACTAAAAAATTTGACCGTGTTTGTTTGCATTTTGTCGGTATTTGTGTTATTATAATAAATTATAGAAAAATGTGGTCGCTTGACCTTATGATTGAACGGAGAAGCAGCAGTGGCAGTTTTAGAGAGAGGTTTGATAACCGAATTCTATGATCAGTACAGAGCAAATCAGGACCGTGCCAGAGACATCGAGGCAGGTCTTGTTAAGGCGTCCGACAGGAGCAGCTGGGTAGAGAAGCTGGCTGAAAAGTCGGATTTTCTGCGCTCGACCTATGTCTATAATGAGCAAAAACTCAGCATGCTGATATATCCCTTCATCCGCGGTGAAAAGGAACTCGATGTGGAAACTGCAGATGAGTTCTACAAAAACATACATGCAATGATGGCCGAGGTTGAGAACGATTCACTTCTTACCACCGAGGTGCTTATCAGGCTGCGTGATTTCTACAAAAAGGAAGGGCTGGAGGAAAAATTCCTTCTTACTACATACCTTCTCGGCCTTTCATACAATGACAAATCTAATGATATTTCCATAGAAAAAGCCCGTGACTGTTTCGAAGAGGTGGCAGGCATGAGCGACAGATACTGTGACCTTGTTCTTTGGGAATCGAGACGGCGTATCATTATGTCAACCTATTACAGTATCGAGGACAAGGATTTAAAGAACAACGAGGAACGTCTTGAAAGAATAGTACATTATGAAAACTTTAAGAAGTTCCTGAGCCGTGAGGATGTCCGTGTAATGGATGGGGACAAGATCGACTTTGATCAGCTTCTCCAGGTGACAAGAGAAGTTCTTATGTGGTCCCTGATACGTTCTGATTCGGCACCCAACAGAGCGGTTCTTGAATATATGACAAGAGAGCTCCTTCCTGACGGGATAACGAGGGATAATCTGAATGAACAGACCGCGGTAAATGCCGTAGCATATGTCTGGTGTAACCTGTACGCACATAACATTCCTTCGGATACCGCTGCGATCATGCTTTTCAGGTATTACGAAGCAAATGATGTTGAGCTTAACTATAAAGAGGTTTTGAACTCCCACGTTTCGAACGATGCATATCAGAAGAAGATTACGTGTATGCAGGAGTGCTTCAGAATCCTTGCACTGCCGGATATAACTCTGGAGAACAGGGAAAGTCTGTTTTACAAACTAGCAGAGGAATTTAGAAAGATATATTCCTCAATGCCGCACTTGGCCAGCAACGGCTTCATTAATGACGACCTCTGTCGGACCGTGCGCCTGATGCTCCGTACAGCTTATGATGAAGAGGAATCACTGGAATACATTCAGGAGGTTATCCTGAACAGAAATTCCATGACACTGATCCATTCGATAATGGTCGGAAAGATCGCGATGATTATAACGGATGCGCTGATAGACAAGAATCCGGACATGTTCCTGGAGCTTCTCGGGACAAGGGATATCCATCTGGTAAAGAACAGAAGGCAGTATCTGCTAAATTATATTGACAGGTGTGCACATCTGCACGATATAGGAAAAGCATATATCTCCGATGTTATAAATCAGCAGACGAGAAAACTTACCGACGAAGAGAGATTCCTGATAAAACAGCATCCGACCTTTGGAGCGGAGCTCCTTGCCGGAACAAAGATATCGGAAAAGTATAATTCGGTGATAGAGGGGCATCACAAGAGCTATGACGGAAGAGGCGGATATCCCGCAAGCTTCGACAATGTTCATGACAGGATGAAGATTTTCATAGATATCATCACGATAGCCGATTGTATCGATGCCGCAACGGATACCTTGGGCAGAAATTATACCAAGAGTAAGACATGGCTCCCGGCACTTGCCGATGAGCTTGAAAGCGACGAGACCATGAGATATAATCAGGAAATCGTCAATGTTATAAAAAATGACGAAGAGACCTGCAACAGTATTTCGTATATCACGGATGCCGGACGTACCGATATCTACTACGATATATACAGGAAGTACATTTCGGATAAGGACGATAACCCGGGAATACTTATAGAGCAGGTTATGATTAAATAAGAAAAAAGAGAAAGAAGAGGATTGGAAAATGGAAAAAATTATACTTACAGGTGACAGACCCACAGGAAGACTTCATTTGGGACATTATGTGGGATCGCTCAAGAGGAGAGTTGAACTTCAGAATTCAGGTGAATATGATAAGATTTTTATAATGATAGCGGATGCGCAGGCACTGACCGATAATGCGGATAATCCTGAGAAGGTTCGCCAGAATATTGTGGAGGTGGCTCTGGATTATCTTTCGGTAGGTCTTGATCCGGAAAAGTCTACACTTTTTATACAGTCCATGGTACCGGAACTGACAGAACTTACATTTTACTATGCAAATCTCGTTACGGTTTCACGTCTTCAGAGAAATCCTACCGTTAAGTCGGAAATTCAGATGAGAAATTTTGAAACCAGCATTCCGGTCGGGTTCTTTACATATCCTATAAGCCAAGCTGCCGATATTACCGCGTTTAAGGCAACTACCGTGCCCGTAGGCGAGGATCAGATGCCCATGCTTGAGCAGTGCCAGGAGATAGTTCATAAGTTCAATTCAGTATATGGTGAAGCGCTTGTTGAGCCGAAGATCCTGCTTCCTGAGAATTCAGCATGCCTGAGACTTCCCGGTACCGACGGAAAGGCAAAGATGAGCAAGTCGCTTGGTAACTGCATCTATCTTTCGGATGATGAGAAAGAAGTGAAGACCAAGGTTATGTCAATGTACACCGACCCTGACCACATTAGAGTTGAGGATCCCGGTAAGGTTGAGGGAAATGCTGTATTCACTTATCTTGACGCATTCAGCAAACCTGAGGATTTTGAGGAGTTCCTGCCTGAGTATAAGAGCCTTGACGAGCTTAAGGAGCACTACAAGCGCGGCGGACTTGGGGACGTTAAGGTTAAGAAGTTCCTTATTAAGGTTCTTGAGAAGGAGCTTGCGCCCATCCGTGAGAGAAGAAAGAAGTGGGAGAAGGATATCCCCGGAGTATACGAGATATTGAAGAAGGGAAGCGAAGTGGCTGAAGCAGTTGCCGCAAAGACACTTGCAGATGTAAAGGCAGCCATGAAGATCAACTACTTTGATGACGGTGCTCTTATCAAGGAGCAGATGGAAAAATATAAATAATTTAACAAATAATCGTTTTGATTTTTGTGGTTCTCATCGCTTTTATTATTATTTTTAAGGTATTATAAAATTGGCTGGTAAAAAAATAGATATAATAGCAAGAATTTACACAGATTTCCCTGAAAAATTCGGGATTCCAAGACAGGCCGGCGTCGTTGCGGAACTGAAAGGCAGGATAGTGTTTGAACCTGAATACAGAAACCCAGACATGATAAGAGGTCTTGAGGAGTTTTCGCATATATGGCTCATATGGCAGTTTTCTAAAAATCTGGATGAAGAGGGAAATGCACGTTGGACTCCGACGGTTCGCCCTCCGAGGCTCGGCGGGAACACAAGGCTGGGTGTATTTGCAACCAGGTCGCCGTTTAGACCAAATCCCTTGGGCCTCTCTGTAGTAGCTATCGACAGAATTGTGCTTGAAACATCTGAAGGTCCTGTCATATACGTTAAGGGTGCGGATATGGTGGATGGAACCCCTATTTATGATATAAAGCCCTATATTTCATACGCAGATTCGATACCTGATGCCAAGGGTGGCTTTACCGACAGCACCGAATATAAAACGCTGAAGGTTGTATGGGAGACGAATAGCATTAATGGTCTTGAATCAAACACAAAAACGAGCTTGGAAAAGATTCTTTCAAATGACCCAAGGCCTCATTATCAAAATGACCCCCATAGGATTTATGGAATGTCATATGCGGGTTATGAAGTGAAGTTCAAAGTAAATGGGGATACTTTAATAGTTCTTGAGATAATTTAGAAGTTAACAAATGGAGACATAGAATCCAATAAAATAACCATCAACTCTGTATGAGTGATGGTTATTTTTTATAGACATCATTTTATTTCTCCGGCCTTTTTCAAGGCAAGTTTTGTGATAACAGGTCCTGTAAGCTCGTAAATAACTGTTCCGCAGAGAATGATCGTACGGATCATAGAACCATAATCGGGAACAATGGACATTGCAGTGGTGGCCAGACCTATTGCAACACCCGCCTGGGGGATCAGGGTAAATCCCAGATATTTCTGAACCTTTTTATCGGCTTTTGATATCTTTGCTCCGGCAAAGGAGCCGAGCATCTTTCCTATGACACGCATAACGATGTAGATTGCACCGATTATTCCTACGGAAGGGATTATTGATATATCGAGTGCTGCTCCCGAAAGAAAGAAAAACATCATAAAGATCGGAGGTGTCATACGGTCTGTCTGCTCAAATACAACATCTGCAAAGCTTGATGTATTTACAAGAGTTGCACCGAGGGCCATACATGCAAGAAGCGACGAAACATTCAGCATCGTGCCAAGGCCTATACAGAGAAATACCAGAGCATATGTGATGGCCAGTCTGTTACCGCGTCCTGTAAACCATTTGACAGCAAATCTGAACAGTATTCCGGCTGCGACACCTATAGCAAGAGCCGTGAGTATTTCAAGTAAGGGTCTGGAGATCGTCATGAAAAGGCTGTCGCCTGTACCACCTTCAATTGTTTTGGCAATGGCAACGGATATACCAAAGCACATAAGCGCTGTTGCATCATCAAGGGCAACGACCGGCAGCAGGGTTTCGGTAACGGGACCGTGAGCCTTGTATTGCTTTACAACCATAAGTGTTGCGGCAGGAGCAGTAGCGGCTGCGATTGCTCCGAGACACAGGGAAAAAGGAACATCATGTCCTGTAAGGATAAGTGAAAAATCCACAACCAGAACGGCACCTATCGATTCCAGGCAGGCGATGATAATGGGCGCCTTGCCGACCTTTTTCAGATAACTGAACCTGAATTCTGCACCGATCGAGAATGCTATAAATCCAAGTGCTACATCGGAAATGATCCCGAGATTATCAACGGTATCCTTGGGGATGATGTTAAGAACATAAGGTCCTACCAAGAGTCCCACAACAAGATATCCCGTAACATTCGGAAGCTTGATCAGCTTCATAAGCTTACTCGACAGGAGCGCAAAGAAAAGCGCTATTGTTATATAGATCAAGATATTCAGCTGCATTTGTTGTCGCCTGACTTTCTGTTGTTTCTAAATAAAGTTTTTGTCTGCATTTATATAGTAGAAATCCCTCAGACATCAAACAAGCATTATAATCACATGGTATGAAAAAATCAAGCACTTTTTTAATTTATTAATTAACATTGCATTTTTTACGAAATAAGGTTATAATTAGGAAAATTTGTGTGGGAAAGAAATGCTTTCTTTGAACATAAAGTGGAGAAATAGGGCAAGATGAACTACAGGGAACTTTCGAAGGAGCTTGGGATAAGCAGTCAGTATCTAACCAGGCTTATCGAACTGAATATGATAAGTGACAGCACTGCGCCAATGCTGCGCAGCTACGATGGAGAAGAACTCGAAACCATCCGTAAATGCTGTCTTTTTAGCATGCTCGGGGTTCCTTTGAATGAATACGCCGGAATATCCGACGGAAGCCTTGATTTTAAGGACACGCTGAAAAAACACGTTGAAAGCATAGCAAATGATGAGAGCAACAACAGCAAAGCTGCCATAGTTCTTCAGAATATACGGCGTGATAATGATTCTCTGGATTCGGTAAATGCAATGAGTTATCTGCAGCATATCCGGGAACTTAAAGCTCAGGGTGGAGCCTTTTATGATGTAAATACATTGAAACTAACTAAGACTGAAGCGCCTGTTGAGACAAAGAAACAGGGGAGTGGCTTCAGGGATAAGCTTAGAGCTGCTTTCTCGTGGGGTGACGCAGAAGAAGATGCGGATGATAATTCAGAGTATTATTACAGTTCAGAAAAAGATTTAAAGTCAGAAGAATTAAATACAGGAAGCTATGACAGCACCGGAAAGACTCAAAATGCGGGGAAAGACGGAACTGCAGAAAATACCGGGAATGTAGAGAACACCGACAATATACATGATACCGACAACAGACAGGGAGAAAACGCCGGAGAAAACTCCGGACAGGGCGCCTACGATGACAAGTGGAGCCCATACCTGAACCGTGGTTTTGGAGCTTCAAACATGGGATCGGGGAACTGGCGGGGCTGGTCGCCGGGATATGGAACATATTCGAAACCGATAGACGCCAGAGAGCGTATAAACAATGGCGAGGTAACCTGCCCGCATCCCGTAAGAAGGTTTATCGCAAGAACACTTGACGCAACCATAGTAACGTTTATCGGCAGTACGGTGCTTAGGCTGGGTTTCAGAGTGAATGTCGGAATATCATTGAAAATGATGGCCTATTGTGAGATCATCTTCTGGCTCTTTGAAATGCTGCTGGAACCATTACTACTCACAAGCATAGGAACCACACCCGGAAAATGGATAATGGGCCTTAGAGTAAGGGATTCCAAGACAAAACAGAAGCTTGAGCTGAAACAGGCATATATCAGATCGCTTAAGCTGGCATGGCACGGCTTCGGATTTATGATCCCGATATTCACGGTATTTAAACGCGCCATGTCATATCTGCGTTGCCGTATAAACGATACAATGCCTTGGGACAACGGCATAGACGTTGAGCTTGTCGATGAAAACAACGTGAGAGTTGTATTGGTTATCATCGCAATCGTAATAACGAATCTGTTTGACGAGGTAGTGTCAAGACAGGCACTTATTCCGGAAAACAAAGGAAATATCACCAAGGATCAGTTTTATACTAACGTTGTAGAATTGATGGAGTATACCGGATATGCAGGTGATATTCCGGAATTTGAGATAGAAGAACGTAACGGATACGTGCAATCGGTAACCTTGAGATACTATGCCGACGGTCCTGAAAAAAATAGGTACGATGAAATGTATATCGGTTTTCTGGCATTTGCCGGGGCATCGGAAGGATCAAACGGAATCCGTCTGATGATGACGTCAGCTTTGGGAAGATTAAAATCCTATTCAGATAGTTTTCAGGAACAATACTGTGATGTTACCATTATAAACGATTCGGACAGCGGCATAAAGGATTCCAACAGTTACAGCCTGCTTTTTGCAACGCTGTATGGAACACAGCCGGAGATACCGACATTTGATCAAACGTTTAAAATGATACGGAACTAGACAATATCTTTAAGTAAAAAGACTTCGGAGGCAGAATAATAATGCGAAAAGTTATAACATACGGAACATATGACCTGTTACATGTCGGACACATCAATCTCTTGAGACGTGCAAGGGAGCTTGGAGACTACCTGATAGTGGTGGTTTCTTCGGACGAGTTCAACGCCATCAAGGGCAAGAAAGCATATTACAGCTTTGAGGATAGGAAGAAGATCCTCGAAGCAATCAGATACGTGGATGAAGTGCTTCCGGAGTACACATGGGAGCAGAAGATTGATGATGTCGTAAACAATCAGGTAGATGTCTTTGTAATGGGAGACGACTGGGAAGGAAAGTTCGATTTCTTGAAAGAATACTGTGAGGTAGTGTATCTGCCAAGAACCGAGGGGATTTCTACTACAAAGATAAAGCAGGATCTGTTCGAGAAAAAATAAGAAAAGACAATAAAGAAAAAATAACCGCATATGCGGTTATTTTTTCTTTTGAATGTTTGTTACCATGCTTTGTGCTGTTGCTGCAATATTTTACAGAATAGGCAAAGATATTAATGATAATAAAAAAGAAAAAAATGAAGACACAAAAAAATAACCGCCGAAGCTTTGCCGAGCAGTGCGGTTATTTTTTGTAATTCAAAGTAACCCGTTGTTAGGTAGCTGACCGTCGTTCTACGGCAACACCTTTTTTATATCTTCATTCTACCACAAATCATGGAAAAGTCAAGCGTTTGAAAATATTTTCTTGCATAGAGAAAAGAAATATGTTATTCTATACATTGTTTATGAATTTTTAATAATTTTTGAAAGGTAAAAATCATGAAAACCCCATTTGTTACAAAAGAGCAGATAGAAGAAATTGTAAAAAAATACCCGACTCCTTTCCACATCTATGATGAGAAAGGGATTAGGGAAAACGCGAGGAGATTGAAGAAGGCATTCGCATGGAACAAAGGGTTCAAGGAGTTCTTTGCCGTAAAAGCCACTCCCAATCCTTTTATCATTAACGTACTTAAGAGCGAAGGCTGTGGAGTGGATTGTGCTTCCATGCAGGAGCTTCTCATTGCTGAGGCATGCGGACTCGGTGAGGGAGACATTATGTTCTCATCAAATGAAACTCCTGCAGGAGAGTTCACAAAGTGCAGGAAGCTTGGCGGATACATAAACCTTGATGACATCACATTGGTAGATTTCTTAAATGAAGAATGCGGCGTACCCGAGACCGTATTCTGCAGGTTCAATCCGGGCGGAGTATATACCGTATCGAACGGAATCATGGATAATCCCGGCGATGCAAAGTATGGCATGACCAGACCGCAGATAGCAGAAGCATTTAAGAGACTCAAGGAACTAGGAGCAAAGAAATTCGGAATTCATGCATTTTTATGCAGTGGAGCAGTTTCAAACGACTATTATCCCATGCTTGCGAAAGACCTGTTTAAACTTGCTGTTGAACTTAGGGATGAAACGGGCGCAGACATTAAATACATTAACCTTTCGGGCGGCGTAGGAATCCCCTACAGGCCTGATCAGGAAGGCTGTGACATCTTAAAGATAGGTGAAGGCGTAAAGAAAGCATACGAAGAAGTAATCGAGCCTGCCGGAATGGAAGTTGCAATCTTCACAGAGCTCGGACGCTTTATGCTGGCACCTTACGGACACCTGATCGCCAAGGCAATCCATGAGAAGCACACATACAAGGAGTACATCGGAGTGGATGCCTGTGCTGCAAATCTTATGAGGCCCGCAATGTACGGAGCTTACCATCACGTAACGGTTCTTGGCAAGGAAAATGAGCCCAAGGATCATGTATATGATGTGGTCGGAAATCTTTGCGAGAACAACGACAAGTTCGCAATCGACAGGCAGCTTCCGAAAATTGACATGGGTGATTACATCTGTATCCACGATACAGGAGCACATGGCTTCTCAATGGGATACAATTACAACGGAATGCTGAGGTCGAAGGAGTTATTGCTTCATGAAGACGGCAGTGTAGAACTTATAAGACGCGCAGAGACCGCAAAGGACTATTTCGCAACCTTCGATTTCTGTGATATTATGAAGAAGGTATTGTAAGCCCAAGAAAGAACTTTTGCGGTTTGAGTGTGATTATAACCGCTAAAATACAGTTGGACAAAGTTTGAAAGTGAACTTTCAAACTTTCGAATATGCCGCGGCAGGCACGGCATATTGGGGCACCATGCCTGCGGCAAGGTACATTAAATGGAACGTAGCACACAGGAAGTTATCGCATTTGCACTGTATCTGGTAGTGGTGCTGGCAGTAGGAATCATATTCTTCGTTAAAGGAAAGAAGGAAAAAGGCGGAGATAAGTCGTATTTCCTCGGAAACAGAAACATGAACGGTCTGGTAGCTGCATTATCAGCCGGAGCATCGGACATGAGCGCGTGGGTACTCATGGGACTGCCCGGATCCATCTATCTTTACGGAATGGGTAAGGTTTGGATCTCTGTAGGACTCCTTATCGGAACAATCTGTGCATGGATATTTGTTGCACCGAAGCTCAGAAGATTCTCGATCATTGCGGACGACTCCATCACTATCCCGCAGTTTTTGACAAACAGATTTAAGTCAAAGAGCCATGTACTACTCGTAGTCAGCGCTATCGTATTTATCGTAGCTTACTGTGTATATGCAGCATCAAGTATCGTTGCATGCGGAACTCTGTTCCAGACAGTATTCGGCTTTTCAGATGACAAGAAAACATTTGTAATGATCGGCGCTACAGTTATCATCCTTCTCTATACATTCCTCGGCGGATTCAACGCCGTATGCTGGACAGACTTTATCCAGGGCATGATGATGCTCGTAGCTATCATGGCAGCACCTATCATTGCTGTAGTTGCAATGGGTGAATCAGATTTTACACCCCTTGCACCCGTGGTTACAGGCGACAATTACTACAACCTCCTCTCAAGCGGAAAGTTTGATTGGGCAAGTATTTCAGATATCTTAAGCGGTTTCGGCTGGGGACTCGGATACTTCGGAATGCCTCATATCTTAGTAAGATACATGGCAATCCGTTCCGAAAAGGAAATGAAAAAGTCAAGAGTAACCGGTATCATGTGGACAGCCATCATTCTTACAATGGCAAGCGTTGTTGCACTTGTAGGACATGAATATCTCGGAAGCTACCTTGCAGAGGGTCAGCAGAGCACCATCTTCATCACAATGGTAAGAAACCTCTTCCCTGCATTCATAGGCGGACTTCTTCTTTCGGCAATCCTTGCAGCATCGATGAGTACCGCAGATTCACAGCTTCTTGCTTCATCATCGGCATTTGCATCCGACGTTTACAAGAAGATGATCAGGAAAAAGGCGGAAGACAAGGAAATGCTTCTTGTAGGCAGAATTGTCGTAGCACTTGTCTCTGTAGCAGCACTTATCATCGCGCTTAGCCCGGGATGTGCGGGAATCATGGCACTTGTTGAGTGTGCATGGGGCGCATTCGGCGCAGCATTCGGTCCGGTTATCCTGCTTGCACTTTACTGGAAGAGATTCACCTACGCAGGCGCAGTAGCAGGCGTTGTAGTCGGCTTCGGTGTTGACGCTGTTTGGTATGCATTCCTCAGTGATACAGGTCTGTACGAGATCATCCCGGGATTCATCTGCGGTCTTATTGCTGCAGTGATCGTAACAAACATTAGCAAGGAGCCTTCTAAGGAAGTCCTTGATATGTTCGACAAGGCACAGAATCCGGTTGATTGATAATATAGGACAGCTTAATTATTCAATATTAAAACAAAATATTTCACCTCCGGCTGCGATTGTTGAAAATAGCCATATATCGCCGCCGGAGGTTTTTTATCTTTTAACGTTAATAATTTGTTAATAAAAAGTCAAAAAATTAAAGTAAAAAACACCAATAATTTAAGTATAAAAAATCTGCAAAATTTGGTATACTCTGTTATAGTAAGGATGAGTGTCTGCATAGGCATGAAGGATATGTCTGGCGGGACATCAAAAAAGCATGTTGAAGTAAGCAAAAGGGGCCTTTATGAGCGAGAAGGAAAGGGTTTTAGGAATATGTCTTGCCAAGATGCAGGACAGAGTAAGAACTGAATATTTGAACGCCATAAACAAGGCCGCTGCTATAGAAGGCTGGAAGACCGTGGCGTATAACAGCTTCAGGGATTTCAGAAAAAATGACAGGAGCCTGCAAGGTGCAAAGTCCATTTACAAGATCATAAATTACGATGAGATAGATGTAGTTATTGTATTTCCGGAAAGTATCAACAACAGCTCGGTATCTGACTCCCTGATAGAGACAGCCAAAGCTTCGGGCAAACCGGTCATTACCGTCGGAACGGAGCGTGAAGGATGCTATTCCATCGTCAGGGATTACGAGGAAGCATTCAGAACCATGCTGAATCATGTGATCAAGGAACACGGAGCAAGGAATACCTTCTTCGTAAGCGGGTTCAAGGATGACGACGAACGTTCGGAGAACAGACTTAAAATCTACAAAGAGGTTCTGGCTGAGAATGGTATCACCTTCGACGAGAAGAGGATGCTCTACGGAAATTACAAGGACGAGATAATAGGCGGAGGAATGGACCGGGTTCTTTCGGGAAGCGATATCCCCGATGCCATCATCTGTATCGATGACAAGACGGCCATTGCTGTATGCGAGAAGATGTCGGAATATGACCTGAAATCTCCGAATGACATTATTGTTACAGGTTTTGGTGGAATACCGGCAGCATATTATTACCACCCGAGCATTACGACTTGTTCGGATGATGTCGAGAAATTTGCGGAAATCGTGATCATGGCAGCCAAGGATGCCATGGAAAACAACGAGCCAAAGGTTTATATGGACGCCTTTAAAACCAGGATAAGAAGGTCGTGCGGATGCGATATGAGATCGTACATATCCGCCGGCAGAAGAGCCTACGACCTTCAGGCAGCAAAGGCGGCTGGAATATATGTACCCGAGAGTGCTCTGAATGGGCAAGGTGCAAGTGCAGGGAATACTGAAAAAAACGGTGAAGCGAGCAGTTCAGGAACCGACGAAAAAGAAAATACTGTGTTTGATGGTATAAATGCAGGTAATACCGAACCAGGCAATGCAAATATAGACAGTACTGAAATAGGAAATACAAATGCAGGCAGTAACGGGATAGGCAATGCAAGCACTGAAAATACCGGATTGTTGGACATAGATACCCCTGCAGAAACAGTATTTATTCCGAACGCAGCAGATAACGGCACGGTAATCCTGTATAAGAAAGCACCTGAACAGGATCAAGGCTCTGACAAGCAGATTACTCCGGATGTTACTAAAGAAAAAACTGAAAAGCCCAAAGACGATGAGCCTCTGTTTGATGAGAAGGCATTGAATGAATTTGCCGCTTCAAATCCGAAGCTTGCCGATATGAAGCTCGGAACCTATGACATCACTTTCGGAGCCGGAAGGCAGGTTGAGAAGGACGAAAACGGTTCCGACCAAGACGGCGAAAATACAGAGAACGGAAATGATGAAGCTGCATCTGGTGACAACCGCGACACACAGGGAGCGGATACCGAGGGTGCACACATCACGAAGATATATTCTTCCGACATATTTAGGTCGGCTGGACGTGATAAAGCAGAATATAGTACTGTAATAACGAACACCAAGGCTGATACACTCAGTGCGGAAGACGCCGGTACGGAAGGCAGTCGAGACGAGACTAACGAGGTCGAACGCAACGGAAACGATGGCAATGTAAACGCAGCCGACAATGATGGTTATAGCAGCCCGAGCAACGCCGAAATTGAAAAAGCCGCGCATCACGCCATGGAAGTGGCGGAGGATAAGCGGTGTGCGGGCCTTCACAGTGAAGAAAAGTTCAGGTCCGGAAACCATGTGGCGTACATTTACAAGGAACTGGACGAAATAGAACGTCGCGAAGATTCGCTGCTCGCATGGCTCGACAGGATGCTGGAAATACCGGATCTTGACGATATCTGCAGCGAGATTTCAAAGAGAATCCCCGAAGGTTCAGCACTTTACCTATATTCGGAGCTTTTGGAATCGAACTTCGATATAGAAACATTCGAAGAAAAGTACATTAAGAACGATACCAAAGACAGCAAGAAACACATCAGGAACCTTAAGCTGACCAAGATAAAATCAGCAGCCGATCCGCAGTCAGGATCGGAGGAGATACCGGTAAGTGATATTGCAAAGTCTTACATAAACGGGCATAACGACAGATGCATGCTCGTACTGAATCCGGTATTCATCGGAGACTTCGTTTGTGGCTATTACGCTGTAAAGACAGCGACAGTTTCAGAGATAAGAAGCAACACCAAGCTGCTGAACATGGGACTAAACATGATATTCAGGTTCTTAGCAAACCAGAATCGGCAGCAGAGGATGTTGTACAACATCGAGAACTCGGTATTCGTCAGCTCAATGACGGGACTTCCGAATCTTAAAGGTTCGACCAGATGGTTCGAAACCTTCTCGGGTATCGCGGAGAATCACGCTAAGCCACTGTCGATCAGCGTATTCGCAATGCCGAGATACACATACATCTATGAGAATTTCGGCTTGAACGAGGTAGAGGATGCGGTCCATTCAGTAGTGGAAAGGATCAGAAACTCATGTAGGAAGACAAGCTTCCTAGGGCAGTTCGCCGAGGGCGAATATATCGTCATAGATGTAGAAAACAATTACGATGACGGAAGCGGCATATCCTACGCCGACGAAATATTTGAATACTTCTCGAAACAGATGGAGGAATTCAACCGGCGCAGTACCAAGGAATATTTCCTTGAGGTCAACTTCGGAACCGCAACGGTCGAAGAAGGCTGGGACAGCACGCTGGAGAATCTGGTGCGAATGGCAATGTCCGACATGTACCTGAGGCGACTGCGCGAAGGAAAGACCGCACCGGTTATAAAAGACAAGACCTTCGACAGAGAGTATTTCACCACATTTGAGCTGCTGGTAGACAGAAACCTGTTCCGCTACCATTTCCAGCCGATAGTGGATGCATCAACCGGTAACATCTGTGCATATGAAGCACTCATGAGAACGGGCGGAGGTATCTCGGTGGCTCCTTTAGACGTGCTCGAGATAGCAAAGAACGCAAATAGGCTCTACGACATTGAAAAAGCAACTGTGTTCAATGTCATGAGAATATATGAGGAAAACCTCGAAAAATTCGGTGACAGGAAGGTGTTCATAAACACTATCCCGGGCTATTTCTTAAACGATGCAGACCGTACGGAATTCATTGAGAAATTCGGGAAATACCTTGATTCCGTGGTATTTGAGGTTACCGAAACAAATACGGTGACGGATGAAGAGCTTGAAAAGCTGAGGGCTCCCGCACCGGGCGGACAGAAGCCGAGTGTTGCGGTTGACGATTACGGAACCGGACATTCAAACATAGTTAACCTGCTCCGGTATGCTCCACAGATTATAAAGATCGACCACTTCCTTATCAGCAACATCCAGGACGACTCGAACAAGCAGATGTTTGTCAAGAACACCATCGAGTTCGCAAGGATGAACAACATAAAGGTGCTGGCGGAGGGCGTCGAGACTTACGAGGAGCTTAAAAAGGCCATAGAATACGGTGTGGATTACATACAGGGCTTCTATACGGCACATCCTTCACAGGAGATCGTGGAAAAACTCCCGGACAACATCCGTAACGAGATTCTCTCAGAGAGTATCAAGGTAGCACAGTACGACAGCGACAATCTGACGTATAATGCAAAGGCGGGAGAGACAGTGAACCTGCTCGACCTGGCACTAAAGAAATATACCGTAGTAAACGTGCTCGGGGGCAAGGTTAAGCTGGTCGGAGAGCCGGACAACGTCATAGACATGGTGGTAAGGACGGCAGACGACAAGAAAACGGATCTTATCTTAGAGAACGTTAACTTAAGAGGTGTCACAGAAACAACCATCCAACTCGGAAAGAACACGGAGACAGCCCTCTGCATTATGGGAGAATGTACTCTGAACAAGGACGGTATCTATGTACCGCTTGGGTCGAGACTTACCGTTAGCGGCGACGGAAACCTGCACATCATCACCAGCAGGAACCTGAGCTTCGGTATCGGCTCCAACTGTAACGAACCGCACGGCGACATATCCTTCGATATGACCGGAAGCGTCAAGATAGTGGCGAACGGCGACAAGGTAGTCGGCATCGGCGGCGGCAGGTGCGACGGATCGAGGATAAGGCTTATCAACGGT
Source organism: Lachnospiraceae bacterium (assembly GCA_024696945.1). Taxonomy (GTDB): domain Bacteria; phylum Bacillota; class Clostridia; order Lachnospirales; family Lachnospiraceae; genus RUG11977. The sequence goes on from JAILGF010000015.1 coordinate 19,607, forward strand.
TCCTTCGATATCAGTGCCAAGGCGATACATGCGGTAGCCATCGGAAGTGATGTTGGAGATACAGACATTTATATAGGAAGAACTGCACACTGCAGACTGAAGAGCGACGGTAATGATTCAGTGGCTTTGGGCTCAATATCCGGTAGGGCTGAGATAGTTTCTAGAGGAAAGCTGGACATCATCGGAGACGGAGAAAAGACCGTCGGTATCGGATCGATATCAGGGTATGCAAAGGTAGATCTGCTCAGTAATGATTTCTCGATAGTGCTCCACAGCTACTGTGGCATAGGACTTGGATCGTTGACCGGAAATGCGGAGCTAAAGCTTGAGGACGCAGATGTCGATATATATGCCGAAGGTACACAGATAAACGGCATAGGCTCCGGAGAGGAGATGGCATCGACCGACATAAGCGGCGGCAACCTGAAGGTAGAAATACTGGCGGGTATCCCAAGAAGCTTCGGCACCGGAAAGGGTGATGTAATACTCCATTACGGAAGCGTTACCAGTATGCATGACTACAATATCGTCGTCCGTGACGAGCATCTGCAACGCATCCAGCCGAAGCGCATAGATTCGGGTGTTGTCTTCGAAAAGTGAAAAATGTTACAAAAAAGTTATAAAACGACTTGAAATTTTTGTAAAATAATAATATAATGTTAAGGTATGGAATCTGCTCTAAGCAGATTATGAGGGATAAATGTCAGTTTATCCTGTTAGACACGCAGTTCTATATACTGCAGTGCTTTACACACCTCATCCGGCTGCTTCGCAGCCACCTTCCCCTCGAGGGGAAGGCTTAAAAGGAGAAGGCTTACTACCCTTATTCCAATTAGAGGGGAAGGCATAAAGAAATAGTTTTATATTATAGTACATAATACATATTAGAAAAGATAAATAGATGGAGGAACATTATGGCTATTTTTAACGACGCAAAAAGCGGAAACACAAACCAGCAGGTAGCAGAGCAGGTAGTATCAGGTATCGCGGAGACAGTCTCCAGAGCAATCCAGGACGCACTTACACCCGTATTTACCGTATTCGCAGCAAACGTAAAGAAATCCCTTGAAGTATCAAAGGATCTTCAGGCTGACGCTATCGGAAGACTTACTCAGGCATTTATGGACAGACTTGAAGAGTCAACCCAGGGTACATTTCAGGATCTGTCACGCTCTGCAGTTGAAGGTGCAAGGATGCAGAAGGAGAGTGCAGAAGCAGTTAGACAGTTAGTAGACGGTTTCTCCGGCACACTTAATGAGATGAAGGAAATCTCACAGGCACAGAAGGCTATTCTCGAAGACATGAGAACAGCAACAGAAGACCTTCGTTCCACTATATCACTTGCATCTGTTGAGATGCAGAAGTCGATCAAGGACGCATCCGACGCTATGAAGACAGTTACTGTAGGCGTATCGGACGGAATGAATTCACTTACAACAGATACCATCAACAGCTTAAAGAATGTATACGATGACATTTCAAAGAGCTTAAAGAACATTTCCGAAACACAGGCTGCAAACCTCGCAGACTTGGGAACAGTTCTCAACCGTTTGGGAGAACACCTTGCAGAAGAGAAGAAGATACTCGAAGGACATCAGTCAAGCTGGGCACAGAACTATGTAAAGGCAGACGAAGAGGTAAACAAGAACTCCGAAGAACTCCTTGCACAGATGACCAAGTACACCAAGTCAATGACAAGCTACACGGTAGCACTGAACGAAGTATCTGCGGACATGAAGGTCAACCTGCCTTCGTTCGAGGAGATGATGGCAAAGACCATCAACGACATCTTCGAGCTTCTCGACAAGCAGTTGGCAGACGTAGCTACCACACTCGGAAAGACAACAGAAGAGATCAACGAGGCCGCAGCAAGGCTGCCTAAGGCATTAAGGGGACTGACCTGATTGACTTCAAAGCCTTCCCCTTGAGGGGAAGGTGTCACCGAAGGTGACGAATGAGGTGTTGTCTTAGAAGATGACTATATAAATATAAAGGATGATAGTATATGGATTACATCATATATCAACCCACGATCCTTGGGGCTGCAGCCGAAAATATCCGGCAGGCTCGCGAGGAACGAATACAGCGCAAATCCGAAGAGGCCGCTGCCGGACTCGGGGATATGGCGCAGATTTTTGAAAAAATAGGCGATAAACCTATGAAGGAGATGTCCGGCATAGCATATTGCCTGAGTGCGGACGAGAAGAACCTTCTGATACCTTACATGTTCTCACAGATGAGAGCCGCTCAGGAGGGCAAGGCGGACGCTTCAAAAGTAGAGGATCACGTAAATAAATATGTTACCATACTTACAGAAAGCTCAGAGAAACTGCCGGATGAGATGGTGCTTGAAATATACAGGGGCTGTCTTGAAAACTACAAGTCTCCTGCATTAAAACCTCTTTACAAGAGTCTTGAGAAGAACGACGCATTCCTTGATTCACTGCGCAGACAGACCGGTCAGGATTCTAAGGAACTCATGAAGCAGTTCTCGGCAGGAACAATCGCCGGTTACTTTAACCAGCTAGCAACCGCAAAGACAGCCATTACAGGCAATTATGCGGATGCACTTGAGGCTGTAGGCGTAGTTAAGGATACCACACTCTATAACGAGTGTATGGTATACTTCATAGTTGTTTGTAACGCAGAGGAATACAGAAAATTCAAGGAAGAAGAGCTTTACGACATGGCTAAGGACTTCGACGAGGAAATGAGAAAGAAGCTCCTTTTAAACATGGTAAAGAACCTGGATACCGTACAGCTCAGAAAGTATGCCGGACTGGTTGAACTCTTTGAACCCATTACCGGAGCAAAAGGAAGCGATAAGTACGCGGAAATTATGGACCAGCTGGCACCTCAATTCCAGACAAGATACGCAGTGTGGCTTAACCAATTCCTTATCACCAAGATGCTTGGCAAGGGTAGCGTAGCAGACTTTTGGTTATCCTATGCTTCAAAGATTTCTGTATCCGTTCATCAGTGCGGAAGCCTAATGCTTGACTTTGGGAAGTTCATGGTAATAGAGGTTGTCGATGACAATACCGCATACTTCTACGAGTATAATTATTATAAGGAAAATGTAATGCCGAATATCATTGACATAGACAATGAATCCGACATGAACGCATACCTTGGCGGCAAGACAGATCTTGCCGGAAACAACTGGAGAAGAATGCATGTTGGTGATTGGCAGTATTCGGTAAGAGATTACATCTCAAAATATTCTCAGTAAATGACGAAATAAAAATCTACCTATTATAATAAGGAAGAAATTCAAATGGCATTTGTAAACAAAAAGGTCAGACTTGGTGACGTAATGATGGATGAGGGCGTAATAACCCTTGACCAGTTGAATCAGGCACTGACAAGGCAGCAGGAAACAAAACATAAACTCGGTGAAACTCTCGTAGAGCTCGGTTTCGCGTCCGAACGTCAGATTGCTACGGCCCTCAGCCGTCAGCTTGGCCTTGATATGGTAGACCCGAACCGTGTAAACATTAAGGAAAATATCCTTAACCTCATAAAAGACCATACAGTCTTAAAGAGAAATCTGGTTATCCCGTTTGACTTTGACGAGTACGATTCAAGATACTTGAAGGTTGCCATGGCAGACCCTATGGATATCAAGGTCATAGACGATATGACACTCCTTACAGGAATGCAGATTTCACCTTGCATAGCTACCACAACGGATATTTTGGCAGCTATTGATAAGTACTTCGGTAACCTGGATAACCAGGCAGTGGCAGAAGCTTTTGCAAGACAGCGAGAAGAAGAGGAAGAGCAGTACAAGGAAGAAGAAATCACTGAGGCTAACGCTGCAGTTGAAAACTCACCCGTTGTTATCCTTGTAAACCGTATTATCGAGCAGGCTGCTCGTCAGAGAGCATCCGATATTCATATCGAGCCGTTTGAAAAACATATCAGGGTTCGTTACCGTATCGACGGTGTGCTTAAGAACTCCGGTGACTATAAGATAAACATGCTGAGTGCCATTAACACCCGTATAAAGATTATAGGCGGTATGGACATTTCAGAAAAACGTAAACCGCAGGATGGTCGTATTACATCTATCGTAGATAAAGTTGAGTACGATATCCGTGTATCCTTACTTCCTACCGTATACGGCGAAAAAACCGTTATGCGTCTTACTCAGAAGAAGGCATTATCCCGTGACAAGAGAAATCTTGGATTTGATGAGCAAGAGCTTGGAACATTTGACAGGATATTCTCCAACCCGAACGGTATCATCCTTGTTACAGGACCTACCGGTTCCGGTAAATCAACAACCCTTTATACAGCACTTTCAGAATTAAATAAAGAAGATGTTAACATCATCACAGTAGAGGACCCTGTCGAGGCAAATATTGAGGGAATCAACCAGGTACAGACCAATGTTAAAGCAGGTCTTACTTTCGCATCAGCCCTTAGATCTATTCTGCGTCAGGACCCGGACATCATCATGATCGGTGAGATTCGTGACCAGGAGACCGCAAGTATAGCCGTAACGGCATCTATCACAGGTCACTTGGTAGTATCTACCCTACATACCAACTCATCAGCAGCATCAATTACACGTCTTGCGGATATGGGTCTGGAGTACTACCTCATTGCTGACTCTGTAGTGGGCGTTATCGCACAGCGACTTGTACGCCGTCTGTGTCCTGCCTGTCGTCAGGAAAGACTGGCAAACGAGAGAGAGAAGAGAATACTCGGCTGTGAGAATGAAGAAGAAGTAAAAATCTGGGATCCTAAGGGCTGTCCTCAGTGCGGTTACAACGGATATAGAGGACGTATCGGTGTTTACGAGCTTATGCCGGTTTCGCCCAGAATCAAAAACATTATTGCTGCTAAGGGAACTACCGAGCAGATTGAAAAAACTGCACTTGCAGATGGCATGTACACCCTACAGATGGCCTGTGCAAAGCATGTAAGAAACGCCGTAACTTCCATCAACGAGCTTAAACGTATAGTATACGCAGGCGAAGATGTGGATGATGCTGAAGCAACATCATAATAGAATAATAAACAAGGAGAAGGTATATGTTAAGTATTAACGAAATGCTGATAATCGCAAATCAGATGCATGCATCCGACTTACATTTGTCGGTAGGTGTACCTCCTAAGGTTAGAGTATTTGGTGATCTTGTAGATATAGAAGGTTGTGCAGTACTTACACCTGCAGATACTGCCGAACTGGGATACTCAATAATCCCGCCTCAGTTGGTACAACGTTTTGAAGATCAAGGCGAACTCGACTTCTCCTATGCAATTATGGGTGAAGGCCGTTACAGAGCAAATGTATTCCATCAGAGAGGTTCAATAGCCGCAGTTCTCCGTCTTATAGGAATGGATATCCCTTCGCCTAGCCAATTAGGCATTCCAAATGCGGTTGTAGACTTGACTTTCAAGAAGAGAGGACTAGTACTGGTTACAGGACCTACCGGTTCGGGAAAATCTACCACGCTGGCTTCGTTAATAAACGTTATTAATGACAGGTCACCATACCACGTAATAACACTGGAGGATCCTATAGAGTACCTACATCCCCATAAGCGCTGTATCGTTAACCAGCGTGAAATCGGTTTGGATACAAAGAGTTTCTCACAGGCACTTACATCTGCCCTTCGTGAGGATCCTGACGTTATCCTCGTAGGTGAGATGCGTGACTTGGATACCATTGCAACAGCTATAACAGCGGCTGAGACCGGTCACTTGGTTTTCAGTACACTGCACACCATTGGTGCTGCTGCTACCATTGACCGTATCATAGACGTATTCCCGCCTTACCAGCAGACACAGATTAGGTCGCAGCTTGCAATGGTTCTTGAGGGAGTTATTTCCCAAGCTCTTTGCCCGGTTATAGGCGGCAACGGACGAAAGGCTGCATTCGAAGTAATGCTCGCAACCCCTGCCATAAGAAACCTTATCCGTGAAAACAAGACCTTCCAGATTGCAGGTACAATGCAGACATCCAGAAAGATGGGTATGAAGACCTTGGATGATGACTTGTATGATCTGTACAATGCACATTTCATCGACAGAGAGACTGCAATAAGTTTTGCTCAGGATGCCGGAACTTTGGGCCAGAGACTCTCATTCTAAAAGGCTTCTCCTTGAGGAGAAGCTGTCATCGAAGATGACTGATGAGGTGAAAATATAAAAATGAACAAAATATGAACAAAATTTAAAAAAAGTGTTGACAAATAAAAAAACATGTGATATAGTATATTCACACGAAGGAGATAAGCCGTGGCACAGTACAGTTACGTAGCGGTCACAAGAAATGGTGACCAAACAAAGGGTAACATTGAAGCAAAAAATGTTGAAGCTGCAAGGTTAATGCTTCAGACTAGTGGTCTTACACCTATATCGGTAAAGGCTCAGAGTATCTTTTCTAAAGATATTAGTATAGGTGGAGATAAGAAAGTAACAAACCGTGACCTATCTGTTTTTTGTAGACAGTTTACTTCTATTTTAGGTGCTGGTGTTACTGTAGTAGAAGCGCTCAATATGTTAGCTGACCAGACTCAGAACAAAACCTTGGTAAAGGCTTTGAGAAAAACCTCTGAATCCGTACAACAGGGTGAAACGTTAGCAGTGTCAATGTCAAAGCATCCCAAGGTATTTCCTGAAATGTTTGTAAACCTTGTAGAGGCCGGTGAAGTTTCAGGTAGTTTGGAAGAGGCTGTATCCCGTATGGGTAACCAGTTTGAGAAAAGCGCCAAGTTGGCGGGAATTATTAAGAAAGCCATGATTTATCCTATAGCGGTTATTACGGTAGCACTTATTGTGCTAATTGTAATGTCAACGGTTGTTGTTCCGCAATTTGCAGATATGTTCGCGGATATGGGGTCTGAACTTCCAGGAGCTACAAAAGCAGTTATGGCTTTGGCTGACTTCCTTATAAACAAGTGGTGGTTATTAATAATAATTGTTGTTTGTACAATTGTTGCTCTTAAGATGTTTGGCAAAACCGAAAAGGGTAAGGAAGTATTTGGTACAATAGCAATTAAAATTCCCATCATCGGTTCCGTTAATGTTAAGACACAGTCTGCTTCATTTGCTAGAACAATGAGTACACTTGTTTCTTCTGGTATGGGTATTTCACAGTCACTTGAAATATGTGCCAAGGCTATGAAGAATATCCTCTATAAAAATGCACTTATTAAGGCAAAGCAGGAGGTTGAGCAGGGCGTAAATCTATCAGTTCCTATAAGAAGGGCAAAGGTTTATCCTACATTGGTACCTAATATGATAGCTATCGGTGAGGAAACCGGTAATATCGAAAATATGCTTGACAAAGTTGCAGAGTATTATGAGGAAGAAGCAGAGCTTGCGACCCAGTCGATGACAGAACTTATGCAGCCAATTATCATAGTTGTGCTTGGAGGTATAGTTGGCTGGATGGTACTTGCAATGTATTCACCTATGATCAATATGTACGGCGACATGGAGAAATTGTAACTAGTATTCTTACACAAATTGAATCTTATCCCGGGGGATCCGCAGGAGAGTGATGCGGAAGGAAGGGGTTAGAGATAAAAACACTATAATTTTATAACACAAAAGGAGAAAATGTTATGAAGAAAATGAACAACAAAGGTTTTTCACTGGTAGAACTTATCGTAGTAGTTCTTATCATGGCTATCATCGCTGTAGCTCTTGCACCTCAGGTTATGAAGTGGGTTGAGAATTCAAGAAAG
>JAILGF010000106.1 GCA_024696945.1 Lachnospiraceae bacterium
CCGGTAGCAGTGTTAACTACTAAAACTACTTTTCCTTCATAATCCTTCATGGAAACCTCTGAACCATTAGCTGCCGTTACACTTAAATCATAAAAACTCATAGTATTTACCTCCTGAATTATATTTTATCGTCTTTTGTTGCATCCTATTATATTTGATGCAATATAATTTGTCAAGTACTTTTTTTGTTTTTTTTAATGTGACTATAGAACCATCCCTTTGTCAAATCTATTCGGTTATCAGATTCCTGACTTCAACCTTCTTTATATTACCCGATACCATGTAAGCAAACACAAAATAACTCAGCGCCACGGCGACGATCGGCAAGAACACGGTGATAAACCTAAAATCGATCACGAAATTAACTATCCCAACATAGTAACTATCCGTCTGTCAATAGACACCCATAAAACAAAAAGCTCCGAATACTCGGAGCCCCTGTTTAATATCGCTAAAAAATTTTTAATTGTAACCTTTTTGCTTACACTGTCCTAAAACCCGCTTCAGAAGCGGAATGTAGGATTCGGAGCAAGAACCCTGACTCCGTCATCTGTAGGTTCGAATCCTGCTATCCCTGTTAACCGATGAAGGCTTCGGTATATCAACCGAAGCCTTTTCTTTATGTCCAGAAGTATCAATTTTGCTTGTTTTTTCGGCTATTGCTTTCAGTCTATTGCGTGGTTTATAACTATCCGATAATTCCGGATAAAGTATAACTTACCACTATCTCGTTTGCATTCTTAAAGTCAAATGTTTCCGTCTTGTCTTCTGTCGCATAGCAGTCAAAGTATATGCCCCTGTCCGTATCATTCAATGATACAGTCTCATCATAAACGACCGTCACAGTTACACCATCACATATAACGCTAATGTCTTTAATCTCAGTATTGGAAATATCTATATCAGCCTTATCATCACCCATCTGCCCAAGCATCTTTATAGCCATATATGAAAGTCCGTTAAAAACTGCCGGTAATTCGCTGTCGTCCGAGAGTTTTATAGTTACAGTATATGTTCCGTCACGGTATACCTGTTCAAAATCAGTATAATAATCCTGTTGCTCCCCATTCTGCTCATATATCAGGTCAACCATGGCATATGCAGGGATACTATCAGAATCGTCTAAGATGGTATCATCTGTTTTATCATCCTGCTTGTTGTCAATAATAGGCTGATCTTCATCTTCCGATATGGATTGGGCATCATTATCTTCTATCTCATACTCATCCAATATCTCCGGCTCTGCAGTATTAACTTTCGATTTAATCAATACCACTAAAAGCCAAGCAATCAGAACCCCGACTATCACATACCATACTATTGATAATATTCTTTTACTCTTTTCGGGTAAGTTACTGAATAATTTCTTTACAGGCGAACTTATCTTTTCAAATATCCACTTGAACGCCAACGGCCCCAAAACTCCTGCGAGCACATACAGAACTTTGATATTACTGCTGATTTCCCAGTAATACCATTCGGATCCCTTAAAGAATTCGATATCAAAATATGGTATCTCAGCTATATGCAAGCTAATAGTCATCAATAAACAGTTAAGGATATTAAAAAACAGGATGTGGAAACCCATTATCCAGAATGTATTACAGGACATGAAATTAACGAATCTACTCTCACCGACCTGTTTTCCGATCAGATCCACAAAAGTCAGCCAGAAAGTGATGCCGACAACCGCAGAAATAATCGGAGTAACTATGTATGGGCTTGTAAATCTCGACAGGTCGTCTAAGCTGTCACATGCAACATCATATGCTGTTGGCATATAACAGGTACGGATCACATTAACTACCAGCATTCCGAACATGAGTGCTATCTTTGCCCCGCCCGGCATAGCCTCATGCTTACCCTCGATATGATTCTTGTATATTCTTCCAAGCTCAAGAAACGGGAAGAAGAACAATACCTTAAGCGGTAACAGGAAAGGATGTAATGCTTCAGGATCGATATTCTTTGCAAGATATACCACCAGCATATTTAAGCCACAGAATATCACGAACATCACGATACTGTTCCAGAATTTATGCAGAAACTTTTTAAGTACGGCATACACCATGAGAGCTGCGAACAGAGAAATAACAAACCACATGGGTGTTACCAGCGGAAAAGCTGCACCTTCAGTGACCACTCTGTCTAGCACATACGCTAAATATCCCTCAGGGAGAGCAGTCATATCGCTTTCTAGTTTATACAGATTGATCAACTGCTGAAAACAAAAAGCAGCTAATGCCATTCCCACATAAGGAACCAATAGCGTTTTCACCTTTTTCTTAAAGTATGTCCAGAGATTTGTAGAAGAATCAACCTTGTTGAAATATCCGGATATAAATACAAACATGGGCATAAAAAAAGAATTATATGGAATTATGTCACCAAAAAAATTAAACGCAGTAAATGTGTGAGAATCAACAACCATAAAAATGCCAATGGCAGATAGTAACATAAACTTCTTATTGGATTTAGTACGCTGTTCGCTCATAATACAAAAACACCTCTCTTATAGCTTTAACTTCTTTGATAAAATCAATTTCGTTATATTATAGCACACAAGTATGGATGTGTCATTAAAAATATTCTTGATATTTATGCAAGTACCTTACTCCCTACATATCCGGCCGCGAAGCCGACAAATTCATTGCATCTGCGCCCGTGCTGCTTGATAAGCTCCGCGCACTTTAGGGAGCCATACTGTTTTGTGAACTCGGCATCAAAATCAGCCACATCACCTAACTGCATCTCTCTTATTAACTTTTCAGCCGCTATAACAGCTCCGCATTTACCCTCTTCGCTTCTTGGCAGAGGGATTACTCCGTCACTGTTTTGATTAACATCGCTGAAAGTCTTATATACCGCAGCCGCGCATCTCTCTCCGTCTCTATGTAACTTTTTTGCTTCTTCACTATAATCTCTCATATCATATTCTCCGTTGTATGTTTTGTTTCACAATTCTAGGCCAAAATATCTATTGTACCACCTGACTCTTTTGTCTTGTTAAGTTTGCTCACTATAGCCTGCATCTCTTCCAAAACAGCATCGTCTCCGCTTATAGTTTCTTTTTCCTTTAATCTTGCATCCAATATCAGGTTTTCTGCAATGTTTTTATTATCAGATACAGTAAATATTTCTCCTGTTTCCTCCATATTTTCATCAACTATATCTTCTGAAAGTTTTTCTTCCGGAACCTCTGCAGAAGACTCAGTTTCGCTCAGCACAGCAGCATTCTCGGCATCCTTCTCCATCTTCCTAACCTGTTGAAGTTCTGCCTCTGTAGGCATCTTTTCATATTCCTCCGATTGAGTAAATTTATCAAAGATTTTTGCTGTAGCAGTCGTATCCCCCTGTATCTGACGGGCTATCCTCAACTTTTCAGAATCAGATATATAGGGATTATTCTCAACATTCTTTATCTTGCTTAAGTTTGCCTGCATCTTGGAGGTCTTAAGCCTTTGGGCCTCATCCTTTGTCGTACAATGCTTAAGTTTCTCTTCAAACGCCTCCTGTTCTGCCTGATCGGCTTTATAATCTAAGTACGCCTTCATATCCTGTGCTTTAAGCTTATCCTCTTCGGCCGGGCTCAGTTTCTGACCGCTCTGTATCTTACTGTAAAGAGCACTGTATTCATTGCCCTTCTTCGTTTCTTCAAGCTGCTCCCTATACCTTTGCAGTTCACGTTCTTGCGGCGTCAGCTCTTTTTTCTCTTTTTTATTGATATTACCGGTAGATTTTTTCTGCTCCCATTTATTCTGCATAACCATCATCTTTCCGGCTTCATATAAAGTTCCAGTTATCATATTAGCCTCCTTGCTACTGCCCATACTTCTCCAATATCTATATCGTCACAGTTCTGCAAAAAAGTAACCCCTTGCAGGCGCATCTTTTGACCAAAGACGGTTATAAAATTTCCCCAAAATGTCGATATATGAAGTGAGGTAGTATGCATTTATTACCCCTACATTCAAGGGAAGGAGGTAAACGTTATGCCGTACATCAGAGGTTACGCATCAGAGCCTTGGTTAAACTCCTACAGCTCTTATAGCAATCTATTCAGTTCCTATAACAGCTATGGAAACAATTCCAAGAACTCAAGTCTTTCATCTCTCTCAGGACTTAGCAGCATCAATTTTTCAGATTACAGCATCATTTCGAGCGGTACATACCGCAAACTGATGAATGCTTACTATTCCAACGACTCCTCTGCTAAAAGTACTTTGAAAGCTAAAGATAATCCTTCGGCTCTCACATCACAGACAGCTACTACTATGAGCAGCACCGTAAAGGATGTCATGAAGGATTCTCTCTGGGAAAAGAAGGAATTTACAGAGACGGATGAAAAGACCGGTGAAAAGACTGTTAAACAGGATTATGACCGTGAGGCAATAGGGAAAGCTCTTAAAAAATTTACCGAAGATTACAATAAGGTTGTTGAAAGCGCAGGCAATTCCGAGACCATGTCAGTGCTGAGAAACGGTGCCTGGATGACAACAACCACTTCGATCAATTCTAAGCTGCTTTCAGAAGCGGGGATAACTGTCGGTGAAGACAACAAACTGTCCTTTGACCAGGATAAGCTTGACAAGGCAGATATTTCCGCCGTTAAGACACTTTTCAAAGGCTATGGCTCTTACGCTTCACAGCTTCTGAACAGGTCAAACGCTATTGCTTCCGCCGCAGGTCCTTCTGCCTAC
>JAILGF010000142.1 GCA_024696945.1 Lachnospiraceae bacterium
CATATCACGATTAACATGACAACTATATGTCATGTTTAAAATAAAAAAATCCTGCACTTCTGAAATTTAGAAATTTAGAAGTACAGGATTAAAGTCTTGCACAAACTTTTATAATAATTTCACCTCATCCGGTTGACTTCACATAGTAAACAAGTCCTTTTTCCCGTCGGACTTCTTTATAGCCGAATTTATTGTAAAAGGAATTTGTCCTGATATTCCATTCCGGGGTATCGAGCATATACTTCTTTACATTCGGAAACAGCCTTTCTATTTCCTTCATCATAAACAACCCATAACCCTTATGAAAACACTCGGGTGCTACAAAAATCCTTTCAATGTTCAGAGCATCGTCCTTCAAACTTAAGACAGCTCCTCCTACGATCAGCCCCTCGTCTGTTAATTTATACAAGTGTTTCATCCTTGCCATCTTTGTATGAAACGGAACAGACATATATCCCGGAGGACCTCCTTTAGAAGGTCCCCCGACTGAAACATCCGTTTCAAAAGAACGTTTTGATATGCCGGTCAACGTTAGTGCATCCGCAGTACCGGCGGGCAGAAACTGTAAACTCATAAACCATCCTCTACATGCAAGCCAAATATACATCCATGCTTTCCCCATCTGTCTCAAAGCATGGGATCACTCCGCTTTCCACATGAACAAGGCCATTAGTTCTCATATAATCTCCCAAGGTATGATAAGCTCCGGGGATCGTAACGAATGGATTATCAAAAGGTCTGTCAATATGAATGGCCACATACTTATGAGTAGGCTGCTCCTTAATCTCAAGGCCATCAGGTTGCACACCGTCGGGTAGTATCAAAGCCGCGGTATATCCATGCATATTGAAAACGTTAACCTGTTCCTGTGAAAGGTTCGGGAAATCCCATCCTATAATTTTTGGATTTTCAATCCCGTTTTCCCTGGCATATCTATACATTCTCTCAATAGCATCACTTTCCGGATCAGTACTTACAACGGTGTGTTCCACATAGTGGAATCCGGCAACTTCTTCCACGCGCAGGTTGGAATATGCTTCGCTGCGTTTATCCATTTCTTCCCTGAAAAGATTATCCAGTGAACAATTAAATACCTTACAAATTTCAAGCGCCTTATCCATCTCGGGTTTTGCTGTGTCCATCTCCCATTTTGAAACGGTCTGGCGGCTCACATTTAGCTTTTCTGCTAATGCTTCCTGGGTCATATTTTTACTTAACTGACGTAAATACTGAAGGTTTTTTCCAAAGCTCATGATCATTTTCTCCTTATCATCCATAGTTTTTTAGTGCTTTAGCTCCGCGTCGCAACTATAGATTAACAAATATATGTATAACCTTCCACCAACCTACGGGTGCTATTTTATTAAGTTGCGCAACCTAAGGTTGCAACCTCAGCAAATGTCTCATGACAAATAATTACCCAATATATTCAATGATCGGCTCTATGTATTTTTTATCGGAAATATCATAGGAATTAGATATCATCTTTATCATGATTTCCTCAGCCTCTGTCTTATTTTTCTTTGACTTAAGCATCTTTATGAACATTTTCATCATCAACTTGGACTTTCCGGACATCTTATCGTAATTAAAACCACCGGGGCAGTAGAAAATTCCGATCTTTTTATATGTCTCCTCATCAAAATTCTTGCGAAGCGCCGGCTCGATATCCGGGTTATCTATCGGGCTGCCTCCAACACAGAATGCTGCCAGTTTTTTCCCGGTCCACTTTTCGATATTCTTCTTAAACCATGATATTTTACTTATGCTTCCGGCACATGCCCATCCACCGTAAACTATAGCATCATATCCGGACAGGTCCTTTTTCTTTGCATCTCCAAGCTCTATAGCGTCTCCCCCTGTCCTTTCAGCGATCCACTCTGCATACCTTTTTGTAAAACCTGTCTGAGATGTATATACTATTGCTGTTTTCATTTCGTTTCTCCACTTGTCTGATATTATTCTGTCTTATTTTGAGTTGCATCATTTAATACTTTTACGATAAACTCATCAC
>JAILGF010000156.1 GCA_024696945.1 Lachnospiraceae bacterium
CTGTTTTTCAGCATAAACATGTCCGTCATTTGACAGTTCCGAAAGGGTATACATCAGCCCGCTGCGAAGGCGAAGGAAGGACTCCTTATCAAATCCAAGCTTCATAGCTATCTGGTCAGCTGTTTTAAACCCTATTCCCCAAATATCATCGGCAAGTCTGTATGGATTTTCCTTCATGACCGGGATACTGTCATTACCGTATTGCTTAAATATCTTTGCGGCATATGAAGCGGATACCTGGTGCTCCTGCAGAAAGAGCATTATGTTCTTTATCTCTTTCTGACGCGCCCAGGACTCGGCTATCATCTCTATCCTCTTCTTGCCGATACCGTCTATCTCGATAAGAAGCTCGATATTATCCTCTATGACTACGAAAGTATCAACTCCGTACTTCTGTACTATCTTCTTTGCAAACTTCGGACCAACGCCCTTGATAAGACCGGATCCTAAATATTTCTCCATCCCGTACACTGTTGCCGGAAGCGTCTCTTCCCACTTCTCAGCCACAAACTGCCTGCCGTACTTTGAGTCAACCTTCCATTCACCCTCTGCGAGCAGGACGGAACCGACATTTGCATCGAGCATGTTGCCAATGACAGGTACAAGGTCGCTATGATCTTTTACCCGGCATTTCAGCACGGAATATCCGTTTTCCGGATTCTGATATGTGATCCTCTCGACCACGCACCGGATCTTCTGCATAGCTCCCCCCTTCCTTGTAACTCTATAACCAAAATTATATCTTATTATCTGCTTTACTCTTCTTATCTTAACTAAAACCAATCACCTTCAAAAAAATATCATTCAAAGCGGACCAATCCTTATTATGATCATCCGCCATGTTATCAGCAATAGTTTTCTGTTTTACAACTTCAGTTTCAATAAATCGCCTTATAACAGGTATATGAGGATTTTGTTCCTTTTCGTTTGTAACTTTCTTGACTTTCAAAAGATATTCTATTCCCTTTTTAAGCTCCGGATCTATCTCCATCTTCATCAAGTCATCAAATAAAACCGGAGGAATTGAATGATATTCTTCAATATACCTTGCAGCAAGCAACGGTCTTAATGCGTAAAAATACTTTTTATACCTTACGTTCTCTCCGCATAAGTATTCATTGAACGTTTTATTTGCAGTCCCATAATAATGATATACCGCAGATTTTTCAGAGAAATACTGTTTCCCTACTTCTTTAATCCTTTTCCAGTCATCAGTAGTCCTGTAAACTATAGGAGAATCACTCCATTCAAATAAAGTTGCATTTCCCTTTGCAAAAGACGTCAGGGCTTTCTTCAGATCCCATCCGTTTATATCAAGCACTTCATCAAGCTGCCATTCTATCACATCACGCGGCTCATCTAACCTCAGATAATCTGCTGCGGGTCTTACATAAACAAAACGGACATCATAATCACTGTCAGGTGACGCAAATCCCCATGCCCTGCTTCCCGATTCAACGGCATGAAGGATTCTTACGCCTTCTTTCTTTTCTATCTCGACAAGCTTGTCATTTATTTCTGCAATAATATCTCTCATCTTAATTCTCCGGTAACAGCATATCTGTTTATACGCTCCACGAATCTTTCGACCTTCTCCATATCCGGATTATCCGGCAAGTCTGTTTTCAATGTCGCTTCATCAAGTTTACGTTCATACTCTTCAAGCACATCATAAAAAGTTTTAGAAAATGTTCCGTCCGGAAGCATATATTCACCCTTCCTGATAGCCAGAAGCAAAGGCAGATCATCAACTCTGTGAGTATGTATCTCTCCCTTTTCAAGAATATCAATAGCCATCATAAACAGCCTTATAAGATGCATTGCATGCTTATTTAAATGGTTGTCATCCTTTTTCTTATTACGCTTTCCAATCTTATCATAATCCCTTACAACGGTCCTCATCGTTCCCCAAAGATCAGTATAATCTCTCAAAGGGAAATGCTTATAATCAGCATCAACGAAAATCTCCGTTTCAAAATCAGGATTATCAGAACCATCTATATACAATCGTATTCCATCCTTAGGGCTGAAAGAATATCGTCTGTTAAAATCTTCCAATGCATTCATAACAGATTTCAGTATATGCTTTTCCCGTTCATGCTGAGGAAGTGAGTCTCTGGCTATCGCATTCTGTAGTCTTCTCAGCTGAGCATCCGCATAACCTCCGAAGGATTTAATCGCCCTTTTTGAAAGAAACAGCCGACTGTTATCTATAATTTCCTGTCCGAGCTCAGATTTGACCAGATACTGATCTTCATCCAGCCCAAGTATCTCACATGTATTCGGGTTACACTCAAGAAGAAGATTGACAAGTTTGTTAAACCCATATATGACAGTATCTGTCTTATCATCTTCATACTGTTCAAACTGTGTAAGACCTATAAGGTCTGAAGGCATCATAAGTGTCACTCCGCGAAAATCTATATCGCTTTGCTCATTATTGGTCCCGTAGGCATAGCTTCCCCCTAGGCCTAGAAGCATTATTCTTTTTCCGAGACGCTTATTAGTCCTGAGAAAATCGTATTCTGTTGAATTCATCAGATTTCTAAATCTATCCATATTATCTATCTTTCAAATAACTGTTTTTTCATTCTTTTATACTGCATTAAATATAGCTGACTGTTTCGCTCAGTTCTTTTCTGTTCCCGTGATCAGGAAGAGGTCCTGCACCTTCAGCTGCATATCCCAGATCCAGGAGCATAATTATAACTTCATTCTCCGGAAGGTTAAGATCCCTTGCAAGCTTATCCGGATCAAAGAAGTTCAGCCAGCAGCTGTCTATTCCTTCATCTGCAGCGGCCAACATCATCTGTGTAGCTACGATGGTTGAGTCTTCAGCACCGGAATCATAACATCCTCCTGGATAGGTAAACACATTGTTCTTATCATATGCCACCACCAGAACTACAGGAGCTCCGTAACGACAAGGTGTAGCTTCGTCTACCTTTGCAAGCGCTTCCTTCGATTGAGCCACATATATGCGCTGTTCCTGAAGATTCTTTGCGGTAGGAGCAACCCTTCCCGCCTCAAGAATCGCATTAAGCTTTTCTGCCTCGATCTGCCTGTCAGAATACTTTTTACAAGAATACCTTTTTGTAACTACATCCTTAAATTCCATATGCACTTCCTCCGCTTCATTGTTCTTATTTTATTGATCTACATCTGTTCAGCACCCTTTTTAAATCTTTTCTGCGCTGTACTTCTCAAACTTAGTGTTTTCCACATATTGAATCTTAAGTTCACCCAGCTTTGCAAAGTGCTCGCTGCTCTTGTGAATTTCAATAGCCTGAGCATCCCGCCATATTTCGGTCAGAATAAGCTCATCTTCCCCGGTACCGAAAGAATACTCATATCTGATGCAGCCTTCTTCGGCTCTGCTCCCTTCTCTTTCAAAATGAATTTTGCCCTCATTCTTCAATTGGTCTAGAACTGTCCTGATCTGCCGTTCAGATACACCTAACTCTTTTGCTAATAATGGTGTTGTCACATTCTCTCCGAGTTTTATCTGTTCAAGCACTAACTTCTTCCTTTGTTCCATGATATTTGACTTTGATGCCTGACTTTTTGCCTGACCTTTTTCAGAAATGTCAGTCTGTTTGCTTACCAGAGGCAATGTAACGCTTGTATGTATCGTATTTTCTCTGCCACCAATTTCGTTGACAATAGGGTCTTGATAATTCTCTTTGGCCCAAATCTTATAGATGTCTGGAACACCGCTGCCGGCACGCTCTCCTACACCAATGTAATTAAGCATATTAAGGATCAGTTTGTTTCTTGGCTTTGATACCAGAAAATATTACGGTTCTTCCACAAACAGATCATTTACCTGCCCTATTACTTTAAGCTGCTTTCCGGAACCAAAAGCATTCCCTACCACCTTACCGAGACCTATGTACACATTGTTTATCGGATCAAAGGTTATCGGTTTAAGCTTAGCGGGATCTATCATACCATTTGTCAGGACTTTCTCATCCGCACAGACATTTACTATCTCTCCGACCAAGATACCGTCCTCAAAGCTCTTAACCTTACATTCCAGAGCCATAGGCAGTTCTGTGATTAATGGTGCATCGACAAAATCACTCTTGATGGCATGGAAACCTGCCTTTTCAAATTTGTTAGGCACTTTATTGCCTGATACTATTCCCACATAGTCACATGCCTCTACGTAATCCTCAGTAGCCATGCTTACGGTAAAAGCCTTCTTTACTCTAAGATTCTCTGTGGTCTTATGCTCTGAAAGACTGATACTAATCTCCTTAAAATCACTTATCATGCCCCATGCAGCATTCATAGCATTAGGTACGCCATTCTCATCATAGGTTCCGATGATCAGTACCGGCATCGGAAACAGATTAG
The DNA here is from genome assembly GCA_024696945.1 of Lachnospiraceae bacterium. GTDB lineage: Bacteria > Bacillota > Clostridia > Lachnospirales > Lachnospiraceae > RUG11977. Next base: position 4,360 of record JAILGF010000156.1, read on the forward strand.
GTTTTGCTCCAAAATTTACTCTACTCATTTTTGTCCCTCCAAATCTTTCTCTAATTCTTTGGCTACGCTCTCCATCCCCATCTTCTTCACCAGATCACCATATGACTTATCATACTGAAGCAGACTTATAGCACCTGTCTTAAGGAAGGAGTCCAGTGTTTTCTTCTGATCCAGAAACAGTAGCTTCTTCTTTTCATATTTTATATCGTTTTCCAACTCCATATCGTAAAATCCCCTTTTATTAATACCCGTTTTAAAAAATCAACACTTAATAATCATCTGACTCGTCATCCCAGTCATGCAAAAGCTTATTCCCTCTTGCATCAGATAGATTCCTTCTTTTCAAATTCTTCAAGTTTAAGTTCACGCCTAAGTTCTTCCTTTGTCGGCATATAAGGCAGATACTTTGCTGCAAAAATTTGCTTATTATCTTCCGGCAGCGTATATTCAACCAAGGTATCACTCTTATCAGCGCAAAGCACGATTCCGATAGGTGGATTGTCGCCTTCATTCATCATTTTGCGTGTGTAATAGTTCACATACATCTGCATCTGACCTATATCCTGATGTGTAAGATCACCTATTTTCAGATCTATCAACACAAAACACTTCAAGATATAATTGTAAAAGACCAGATCAATATAAAAATGTCGTCCGTCTACATTAAAATGCTTTTGCCTGGCTACAAAGGAATAACCTCGTCCAAGTTCCAACAAAAACTTCTGCAAATGGTCTATTAGTGCCTGCTCTAGATCTGACTCATAGAAATGTTCGTTAGCAGGGAGATCCAGGAACTCTAAAACATAGGGATCTTTTATGATCTTTTCATATTCCGGCTTAGGTTCTAATGTATCTATCTCAGCAGCTACGCTACCCTTATCCTTACTGGCTAAAATCCTTTGATAATAGAATGAATTGATCTGACGATCAAGCTGCCTGGAGCTCCAACCACACTTCACTGCTTCTTCAAGGTAAAACTGGCGTGCAACTTCGTCATCGACCCTCATTAGGCTACGATAATGAGTCCAGCTCAATTCGCTACGCACTGCGTTGCGATTCTGAAATGTGAGAAAAAACTGTCGCATATTTCTAAGATTAGCCACCGTAAAGCCTTTTCCGAACTCTTGCGTTAGCTTATCTGCCAAATATTGCAGGAGCTGCTTTCCGTACTCAGCGCGTTCGTTTTCTCCACACGCTTCATAAATCTGTTTTCCTATATTCCAATATGCTATGACCATCGCAGAATTAACAGCAGCGTATACTTGCTTTTGTGCCGCCACAATATATTCGCGCACGGTATCATATGTTTCCTGATTTGTGAGCAAATCGCCCTTATTTATCACAATCTGACCATTGGACATTTCCTTCACCATCCTTTTTTCAGGTATTGAATATTTCCGCCAACATTCGAATTATTATTACGGGTTTTAAACACATTTTTTTGTATAAATAAATCTGTTTACATTCTACCATTTTTCTTCTATCTTGAGAAGTTATTTTATATTTAAAATATACATTTAATATTATATTTTTTCATGTCTTTCTATACTTAGGCTACTCTTTTTGCTGTCCCATTCCACCGGATATGAATCAGGCTCCTCCAATATCAACCTATAGAGAAACTGTTTTTCCGGATCCGGCCGTTCAAAAAATCTCCGCACAGAGATCATCGGATCTGCCAGCATTACAAGTGTATGATTATCAGGTGCTATTCTCTTCAATGTTGCAATACTGATATTTGTATCAACAAA
>JAILGF010000026.1 GCA_024696945.1 Lachnospiraceae bacterium
GATGTAGTAAGACATCCGCTGGTACAAAAGATTGTCAATGCTTACGAGAAGTATGAAAACGCTCAAAACAAACGTAAGTACCCTGACAAATTTCATAAGCCTTCCACTTGAGGGGATATATTACAACACATTGTGTTGTGATGCTCTCCCCGGAGAAGGGAAGATGTTACGCTTTAGCGTGACGGATGAGGTGTAAAAAAATGAACTTGTTAATTGAGAAAGAAACGGATGACAGCTTTGATTTTGATTATGAGGAAGCTGCAAAGTCGATAATAGAACAGGCACTTGATTACCTTAAATGTCCGTATGAGGTTCAGCTAAATCTGACTCTTACGGATAACGAAGGTATACATGCAATAAATAAAGAGTACAGACAGATAGACAGACCTACGGATGTGCTTTCGTTCCCTTTGGTTGATTACCCCGAACCCAATGTTTTCCCGGACAATCTGGAGGAGATGGCAGAAGACTATTTTGATCTTGATACCGGGGAATTGATGCTCGGGGATATCATTATCTCCGTAGAGAAATGCAAAGAGCAGGCAAAAGAGTACGGGCACAGTGAGCTTAGGGAGTATTCGTTTTTGATAGTACACAGCATGCTTCATCTGTTCGGATACGATCATATGGAAGATGATGAAAGACTTGTGATGGAAGAAAAGCAAAGAGAGATACTTGATAAAGCGGGTATCTTAAGGTAATAAGAATCCTTCGGGCTAAAGCCCTCACAAGGACATAAAAAAACCAGAGAGTATAATATAAAAACAGTTTAAATTCAAATGAGTCAAAAGAATTAAAGGAAAATGAGGATTATGAAAGAGAAATTAGCAGCTTTTTTTGGAAAGATCAAAGAGTTCTATACTTCTGAAGAAACTAAGAAAAAGGCATTCATCATCACCGGCTGTGTTGCAGCCGTACTGGTGATCGCCATAGTTCTTATAGCGGTGCTCTCAGGTGGAAAAGAAGAACCTGCGCAAGTGGTTGAAGCTACACCTACTGAAAGTGTGACGCCGACCATAGAGCCCACATCTGAGCCTACATCTACTCCGGAGCCTACGGATACTCCTACACCTACCGAGCCCGAGGTTACACCGGATATTCCTACTCCTACTTCAGATCCCGCAGAAATCCACTTAGCTAATGGTGAGAAACAAAGCTATATTACCGGTCAGTGGGTTAAAGAAGAAATAGCAGATCAAAGACCTTATTGCATGATGTTCAACAATATCGCAGTAGCCAATCCTCAAAGCGGTATCGGATGTGCAGATATCCTTTACGAGATACTTGTTGAAGGCAATATCACCAGATGCATGGGCGTTTTTGAGAACCTGACTGACGAGAGCTCCTGCAAGGACAGAATGGGCTCGGTCAGAAGTGCAAGACATTATTATGCAAGTATCGCTTCAGAGTATGATGCGATATTCATCCATTACGGTGAGACTACATATGCCACCAAAAAGATCGCTGCATTAAAGCTTGATCATTTGGAGGGCACCTACGGTGAAGGCAACATTATATTCTACCGTGACAAGAATATAAAAGCTCCTCATAATGCATTTGCTACATTAGAGGGCATACATAAAGCAATAGAGCAGAAGAAGTTCCGTACGGAGCATAGAGAGGATTTTGTTCCCCAGCATTTTGATTTTGCTTATCCGGAGATTGGAGTTAATTCAATTGACAGAATTGGATATGCTAAACTTTTGCTTGATGAAATAGAGCAGAGAAAACAGCTTTTCGGGTCTCCGATGGAAAATAACGATGAGAATGTGACAGAAAACGTAACCGAAGAATCTGTTGATGAAGAGGCTATAAAAAAAGAAATACAGGAGATTTCAACAGCGGCACTTGTAAAGCTTCCTTTTTCATCGTATGCACAACCTTATCTTACATATGATGAGGAGACAAAGCTTTATACCAGATATCAGTACGGCGGAGTTCATATAGATTATAATACCAATGAACCGCTTACATTCAATAATATCATTATCCAGATCGTTCAGGAATCAAACCGTGACAAGAACGGATATCAGGATATCGAAGGTTACGGAGACAGGGACGGACACCATGATCCTGTTGAAGGAAAAGGATATTATATCTGTGAAGGTAAGTGTATAGAAATTACATGGGCAAAGAATGAAGCTGCATATATAATGAATTACTACACGCTTGACGGTGAAAAACTGAAGCTTCGTCCGGGCAAGACGTTTATAGCACTTTTCCCGCATTACAGAGCTGATAAAATTGAAATTGAATAAGATTCTTCGGGCTTCGCCCTCAGAATGATAATCGGTATTGCCTCAGAATGACTATGGTAAAGGTGTCGTCCTGAGCAAAGCGAAGGATCTTAAAAAACAGACAGAAAGAAAGTCACAAAATGGATAAAAAGAAAAAATCCGGTTTTATGGTGCAGGGAGGTATCCTTGCGGCAGCCGGACTGATCACCCGGTTTATCGGACTTTTGTACCGTATCCCTCTTACACGTACTGTGGGAAAAGAGG
>JAILGF010000013.1 GCA_024696945.1 Lachnospiraceae bacterium
GGCAATTCCCTTGCGCTTTCCATATTGATAACAATAATTCTTCCTGATCCGAAAGCATTTATAATTTTCTATGTTTTATATGAAGCTTTGGCTGTACCCGGTATATTATTGTATGAAATGTATCCGGACAGCATAATTGTAAAGATAATAAATCGAAGTTTCGCATTAAGCTATCTCAGCCTTGAAGACAGAGCTTTGATAGTCGGCTTCGATGAACCTTGGTTCACTATTGCTTGTTCATTAGCTTTTGGAGTAGTAATAATGGCAATTGCCAAGCTGCTATTTGACAGGAAGGACCTGAAATAAAAATTTTTGAAGTGGAGTTTTTATGTTATATGCAGTAATAGCCTGTTTGTTAATAATAATTATCTTCCTGGCGGTAAAGCTTTATCTTTTAAAGAAAACCGCCAGAGAGATAACTGCGTCCTTTGAAGAAATATTAAATGAGGATACAAATACCGGCATCCGTATATCGGGCAGAGATAAGGATATGCGTGAGCTGACGGACAGCATAAACAAACAGCTGATCGAATTAAGAAAGCAATATCTGCAGTATAACCTTGGAAATTCCGAACTGAAAAATGCGATAACAAATATGTCGCATGATATCCGTACACCGCTTACGGCAATATATGGGTATCTTGATATGATAGAAAATACTGATGATCCTGAGAAAAAATTAAAATATATTTCAATTATCAGGGAACGTACCGAGATTATGAAGCAGCTGACCGAGGAGTTGTTTCAATACTCCATGGTGGTTACAGATGATAAGGAGCTTGAACTTGAGGATGTATTTGTAAATCAGGTATTGGAAGAGAGTATCAGTAGTTTTTATCCGGCTCTGACAGAAAAAAATATTGTACCGGATATAAACATCTGTAGTGAAAAAATATACAGAAGATTAAACAAGCAGGCATTGTTCAGGATTTTTGCTAATCTCTTAAACAATGCCGTGAAATACAGTGATGGAGATCTTAAAATAAAACTCCTGCCTACAGGTGAGATGGTTTTTGAAAATACTGCCAAAGCACTTTCATCTGTAAAAACTGAACAGTTATTTGACAGGTTTTTTACCGTGAAAACCTCGTCAAATTCTACCGGACTTGGGCTTTCTATAGCTAAAAACTTGGTGGAACGCATGAACGGCAATATTACAGCGGATTATAAGGATAACATGTTGAAAATAAATATATGGTTTTAAAAAATTTAAAAAGGCCCGAGTTTAAGAAGACTCGGGCTTTTCCATAAAATACTAAAATCGTTTAATCAACTGTGATTTAAAAAATTCACATGCCGCATCCTGTTTACAACAGCCATGAAGTCGACCTTTCTGGGATATGCCAGGAATCTGTCGCAGTCGGGGAAGTTACCGGAATAAACCATGTCAATATCCTTTTCTTCAATCTCACGATACAGTTCATCTGTTTTCTGGACTATATCTACAGTCTCATGTTCCGGTTCGGAGAATAAACCGCCTCCTTCTTTGGTTTCAAGAAGCCTCAGCATAAAACCTATTGCGGTCCTTTGCTCATTGCAGACAATGTCATGCACAAAATTTGCATTGATCTTTTCTTCTCCGATAATGATAAAACCAATATCCGGTACTTCAAGTTTTTCTCTACCAAACTGCTTAGGGTAAGGAGAAAATCCGTCTGTTGAAATAATACGGTGCTGGTACCAGTCTTTAACCTTGGGTATTGAAGCTTCTTCAACAGCAGTGTTATTTCTTATACTCTTTTTGTATATCTCCCGCGCTTTTTCTGTAACATTAGATATCAGATATTCATCCATCAGATAAACATTATCCGCTATAGCCAGATATTCGCCACTGCCACCGATTACGAGTATTGTGGAAACATCACAGGTTTCGTGAAGCTCATTTACTCTTTCAGTGAACGGAGTGATCGGCTCACGACGGATGAGTTCCTTCATTAATGCATCCCTGATCATAAAATTGGTAGCACTTTTGTCTTCATCAATAAGCAGAAGCTTAGCTCCGGCATCCATAGCCTCAAGGATATTCGCAGCCTGAGAAGTTGAACCTGATGCGTGGTATGTTGAAAAATGCTCGGTATCTCCACCCGGAAGCCAGGATATAAACGGAGATATATCAAGGTTCTTAACACTTCTTCCGTCTTCTGCGGAGATGGTCATGGCTGAAATATCTGTAACACAGAGTTCTCTGCCATCACCCAATATATGGTCATAGATACCTGCAGAGATAGTGTCAAGTACTGTTGATTTTCCAGAATATCCTCCACCTGTTATGACGGTTACGCCTTTCCTAATACCAAGGCCTTTTATCCCGCATACTTCGATTTCTTCATCAGCAGGTGCTATAAATGGAATTGCTCCTTCCATAGCTCCGCCTGTTTTTGAATCCCTCGGTAATATGCTGCCGTTTGCCAGAAAAGCGCAGTAGCCGCTTCCTTTTAACCAGTTTCTTAAGCCTTTTTGCTTTTTATAGAGTTCGCCAACTTTATTGCTTCGTTCATTGTCAAAATACTTGATGAATAAAGCGGCAATATTTGGCAGATTCCCAACCAATAGCTGCACAGCTTTTTTCTTATCATTAGGCTTTAGCTGTACCTGAAACCTCATAGAAAGGCACATCTGGGGAGCTCCAAGTTCTTCATCCGGATAGTTTATTATTTTATATCCTCCGAGATTTTTGTAGTCCTTTCTGGGTCTCATGGTAAAATATGCAGAATTTCTAACAAGTATTTCTCCCGTGGGATGAGCCATATAATAATATCCGGTCTCTTCCGGGGGCTTGTTGCGGTTGTAAAGCTCCGCATTCAGATCCTCCAAATACGGTATAAACTGACGATAACAGTCATCCGCAACAGCTGTACTGTAATCGGTAATTTCCAGCATTTCAGCCGGAATTTGACAGAGAATTGTAGGTCTGTCAAAAGCCATTCTATTTGTGGTTTCGACAGTGAATGATACATCTCCACCGGACCAGTATGTCGGGTCACTTCCCGTAACAGGAAACTCGGTAGGATTACCCGGAGTACAAGCAGGGATAAAAATCAGACCTTCATACATTTCACGCCAGTTTTTAGTTTTGTTTTCCATGCTCATTAATAAGCTTTTAAGTCGTGTCATTATTCTTTCACCCTTTTAACCTTTCGTATTAAAAAATAAATGTTTTTTAACGAAGTACGCACTATTCACAGTCTGGACAATGGGCACTCATAAACCTTCCGGCTACGCCGGAAGCTGCCGCTTGTGCAGCTTATGTTTACTCGTGCCTCTTGTCCAGCCTTCATAGCCAAATCTGCAAATATGTCTCCCTGCAAGTAAACTTGCGGTAGACATTCTTGCAGATTGGCCGTGAATAGTTACTATCTGGGCAAAAAAATACCGTGACAAACTGCCACGGAAATAAAAATGGATATTCGCTTAAAATAAAAATGTCAAAAATCCAATTCCCGAGGTAATGTCTTGATATTAAGTTTGCTCACTGTATTCGTGCCCTTCATGTCAATTACCTCCTTTAAGAATTGAATCTAATATTTTCGTTACGTGAACAATAGCAATATAACATCTTAATTAGTTTTCGTCAAGTATTTTTTGTGATATTCTTGTAAAATGTCACTGAAGTCGTTTTCGATGAGATATTGACTTTAAATAAGCACATTGATTTTAGTGGTCAATTCCGCTATTGATTGCATTTGTTTCAATTGGTTAATTGATGGACTATTTAATGGCGATATATGGATGATATTATAAGAATAACTTGATTTTTTGCAATAAATGGTATATAATTGGACAAAAGAGGTGAAGGAGGTATTATATTATGACCATCGATGAAATGAAGAAAAAGAAAAAAGAGTATGGATTTTCGTGTGATTATATAGCTTCAGAGTCTGGAGTACCGGTAAGTACTGTTCGGAAGATTTTTTCAGGAGTAACACCAACACCGAGACAGAGTACTTTGGAAGCATTAAGACATTTTTTTGAGAAGAAATGCACGGAAGATCATGATAAAAAACACACAGGTAATGATATGTTTAGCTATCTTGAAAAGTTAGCTATAGAAGATGGGGAAGATATAAGCTATGTATGTGAAGATGAAACACCTTATTGGCCGACGGTTGGTACAGGTGCATTGAAAATAGAAGCATACAATAACAAAACAATTGCGGATTATCTTGCTTTGCCAAAAGGAGTCAGGGTCGAACTAATCGATGGTGTATTCTATGACATGGCGACTCCTACTTCTTATCATCAGAGAATCGGTTCGCTTATAGAACATACTATAGATAATTATATTGACAGTAATAATGGAGAGTGTGTTCCTTTTATTGCACCCGTAGATGTACAGCTTGATTGTGATGATAAAACTATGGTACAGCCGGATGTTTTGGTAGTTTGCGACAGAGAAAAGATTACAAGGCAAAGGATAGTTGGCGCACCGGATTTTATAGTTGAGGTTATGTCTGAATCCAACTGGTATCATGACACACAAAGGAAATTATGGAAATATAAAAATGCAGGAGTAAGGGAATATTGGATAGTTATGCCAAGAAATATGAAGATTCTTGTCTATCATTTTGAAAAATCCGATATCCCGAGGGAATACAGTTTTGCTGATGAAGTACCCGTTGGAATTTGGAATGGCAAATGTAAGATTGATTTTGAAAAGATATATAAAAAGATTGGTTTTATGATGGAGTAAAGTATGTCAAGGGAAATCGCATTTTAATTGCGGTTTCTCTTTTTTTAAAAAATATTTAAAAATATCTTGACAATGTAAAGATTGGTGGTATAATGTTGACAGTGTAAAGATTGCATTTGAGTATGATATAGATGTAAGCAAATAAAAAGGAGTGTATAGTGAAAAGGATACTTAAAATGATCAAATGGATTCTTTTGGGTCTGCTAGCTTGTATAATTATTTTGGTTGTTGTATGGTTCTTTATAAGCTCGGGAAAGATAAGGACCTATACTGAACCGAACAGCTTGTCTGAAAAGTTTGTAATGGATATAAACGGGGCACCTAACGGTTTCTTTATAAACAGTAAGAATATCGATAATCCCGTGCTCTTATTGGTATCAAGCGGTCCTGGCACGGATGACTATGTATTTACTGACAAGTACGAAGATATGCAGCTTGAGAATGATTTTACTGTTGTATATTGGGATTACAGATGGATGGGAATAGCGTATGACGGCGATGCGGATGTTGACAGTATCACACTTAACAATCTGTTGGATGATACGTATAAGGTTACAGAATACCTTAAGGAGCGGTTTGGAAAGGAAAAGATATATATCATGGGCTTTTCCGGAGGAACGCAGATAGCCCTTCGTGAGGCAGAAAGACATCCTGAAAATTATTATGCATATATAGGCATGGCTCAGACGGTGACGGATTCGAACGAGCGGGATACCTTGATGTATGACTTTATGAAAAAGGTATTTACTGATAGGGGCGATAGCAGTGCATTGAAAAGGCTTGAAAATTCGGTCGAAAAGTTTGAGAATGAAAAAGTAAGGTGTACCGAATGGTATAATTTCGTGGATCTTGTACATGATGCGGGAGGAGGAACCATACGCAATAAATCTGAGTTTACGGGCATAGTAATTCCCATTTTAACCTGCAGCTGTTATACAGTATGGGAGAAGATAAACTATATCAGAGGCATGAAGATGTATCGCAATACACCTCTTGATAAGGAACTTGAAAGCTTTGACTACAGACAGAGCATCAGGTCATTAGAGATACCTGCATTTTTTATCAGCGGCGAGTATGATTACAACTGTCCGTGGGAGCTTGTAGAAGAGTACTGCAATATGCTTTCTGCACCTGAAAAAGGATTTTACAAGATACCGGATGCAGCCCACAGTCCCTTGTGGGAGAATCCGGAAGAAACGTGCAATATATTGAAACAGATTAAAGGAATATGTAATAGTTAATATACGAAAGGATAAAACTATGAGCGATAATTACCATCATGGAAACCTGCGCCAGGCACTGATAGATGCCGGTGTGAAAATAATAAATGAAGACGGAGAGGATAAGCTCTCATTAAGAAAAGTAGCTGCTGCCTGCGAAGTATCACATGCGGCTCCGTATGCTCATTTTAAGGATAAGGAGGAACTCTTGGCGGCCATAAAGAGCAGTGTGACCGAAAGATTCATGAGTGAACTTGAAAAGGCCGAAAAGAAGGCTCAAAGTGCAGAACAGGCCATCCTTTTTATGGGACAGACCTATGTGTCGTTTTTTAGTAATAACCCGGATTATTTTAAGTTCTTATTTGCAAGCCAGAAACTGGTTGCACATCTAGAGATGGATAAAGAATATCCGGATGATTATCCTCCGTTTATCTTGCTTAAGCAGACATATAAAAAGTACCTTAAAGAAAAAGATATAAAAATGGACTATAAGGATCAGGAAGCCGGGTTGCTAAAAATATGGTCTTCTGTACACGGATTGGCTGCAATAGCATGCATGACAGGTGTTGAGACATCTGTTGACTGGAATCATATTGAGTTGAATTGATTAAGCACAGAGTCGAGTCAGTAATTGAAAAAGGAGAACTAAAATGGTAGGAATATATCTTAGCGGAACAGGAAATACAAAGCATTGTCTGGAAAAGCTACTTTGGATGGTGGACAGTGCTGCAGCGCTGGTTCCGATAGAAAATAATAAAGAAGCAATAGAAAAGATCAATACAAATGATGTGATCTATCTTGCATATCCCACACAGTTTTCAAATGTACCCTACATGGTGAAGGATTTTATACAGAAGAACAAAGAGTTATGGCAGGGAAAGAAAGTATTCTGTATGACTACGATGGGGCTTTTCTCAGGAGACGGTACAGGATGTGCGGCAAGGCTTCTTAAAAAATACGGAGCCGTTATCATAGGCGGACTGCAGGTAAAAATGCCTGATGCGGTAAGCGACAGCAAAATGCTGAAAAAATCTTTTGAAGAAAACCAGAGGATCATCAAGGAAGCAGATATAAGACTTGAAGAAGCCGCTAAAGAGATAAGAAAAGGAAATTATCCTAAAGAAGGCTTAAGTTTCTTTGCACATATGGCGGGCCTGTTCGGTCAGAGACTCTGGTTCTACGGTAAGACTAAAGGCTACAGCAAAAAACTTAAAATAAGTGATGCCTGTACGGGCTGTGGGTTATGTGCGAAGAATTGCCCGATGGGCAACTTAAGTATAAAAAACGGGAAGGCCGTTTCAGCAGATAAATGTGCAATGTGTTACCGCTGCATAAGTTCCTGTCCTAAACAGGCGATTACACTGCTTGGAAAACAGGTTGTGGAGCAGTGCAGATATGAGAAATTTGTTTAACAGAAAAATTTTTAAAAAACTTGTTGCATTTTTTGGAATTGTGTAGTATATTAAGTTCTATCTTTTTTTTGAGAGGAGGTTAAAACAGTTCAAATAAAAATCAAAGGGAGGTAGGATCGTGAAAAAGGAGAAAAGCGGTAAGATCAAACGTTCAAGGGCTCTGAAAAACAATCTTTATGCCTGCAGTCTGCTTATAAAAATATGTCCTTCACTGGTGGTACATCAGGGAGTCAGCAGATTCTTAGGGTATTTTGAGTGGTTGTTTTACAGTGCCTTTTTTATGAGGTATGTGATCAACTCCTTAGAGACAGGCGAGAGCATTGGCAGGACCATGAGCTTAGCCGAGCTCGCGGTCATCACCAGTATGATGGTATCAACCACATGGATACTTATAGGCTTTACCGAATCACTGACCAACCTTTTTAAGAACGGTCTGTTTATCGAATACTTAAGGACATTCCTTGAGTATAAGGATGCGGATATCCTGATCATGGATGAACCGAGCAGTGCGCTTGACCCGATAGCGGAATATGAACTGAACAAAGCCATGGAGTCTGCAGCAAAGGGAAAGACAGTATTCTATATTTCACACAGACTGTCAACTACCCGTGATGCCGACCGTATCATACTCTTAGAGAATGGCAGGATAGCCGAGGAAGGAAATCACGAGAGCCTGCTGAAGAAGAACGGTAAATATGCAGAAATGTGGAATGTTCAGGCAGGCCGTTATAAAGAAGAGATAACAGCTTAAAAAATTTATAAAAATGAACACATAACCTCTTGACTCGTCCCTTAGGGCAGAGTTTATACTTTGCTCGAAAGGGAGGTTAAGGGGTTATGTCTGTTTTAGCTAAACTTCTGAAAAACAACCGGATATGTGTAACTGTTGCAGTTATTATAGCGATAATCGCAAATCTGTCTCAGATGATATATATTGTGTATATAGGAGAACTGGTAAACAGGATAGAAAATAGGGAAAAGGTAACATCTACTTTGGTGACGATCCTTGCATGTTTCCTTATATCCAATGTGGTGACGGTATATCTGAAGCATTATTCAGGAAGATATGCGGCTGAGAAAATGGCACATTCCTTAAGAATGGGCTTCATCGGAAAATTACTGGAGAGAAAATCAGGGTATAGAAGTTCTGAAGGTGAAAGTGTAGATAAAAAGGTAAGATACCTCGATAAATCTGTAAAAACCGATGCAGGGGCTGTGATGTCGAAGGTACAAAATGAGCTTTCTCGTGCGGATGAGTATCTCTCAAACACTTTTTTTGATATTACGGATATGCTGCTCACATGTGTGCTTGTATTTGTTTTTCTTATGTTTCAGAATGTATTGCTTACTTTAGTGATATTTACACCGACATTACTGATACTTTTGTATGTAAAATGGTCGAGCAGAAAACTATCGGGTATTGTATCCTCAGCTTTAAAAGAAAAAGAGAAAATGAACAGTGTTTCTTACAGCTTAGTACACGCCTTCCCCGCGGTTAAAATATATAACGGAGATGACATGTGTGTAGGATTATATGAAAAAAGCCTCGAGAACTGGGGAAAGCATGAGGCGGATATGGAGAAGCTCAATGCATTGTACAATTCTCTTTCGGGAATACTTTCAAGAGTGCCAATGCTTCTGCTTATTACAGTAGGCGGTTTTATGGTGATAAAAGGGAATATAATGCTCGGAACGCTGATAGTATTTTTAAATATGCAGTCGAGCCTTACCAATTCGATAATGAACCTTCCGAGCTGGATATCCGGGTTTAAGGTGTTCACGACTAATCTTGATAAAATAGATGAGGTATAATAATGATAGATTTAAAAAATGTTACATTTTCATACGACAATAAACTGATAATCAAAAATCTTTCCCTGAGTATAAAAAGGGGAGACAAGATCGGTATAATGGGAGAGAGCGGCTGCGGAAAAAGTACGCTGCTTAGGCTGTTGGCAGGACTATACAGAGCAGACAGCGGAACTGTCACTTTAGATGGGGAGACCGAGCCCGAAAAAATAAGCAGAAAAGTGTCTGTGGTCATGCAGTCGCCTATGTTACTTCCGTTATCCATATATGAAAATATCACCATGGGACATAAGTATCCGGACAGTCACGTGGAAAAGGCTGTAAAAATGGCTAGACTTTCGGGCTGGATAGAGATACTGCCGGATGGGCTTAATACTTATCTCGGAGACAGAGCGGATGAGCTGTCCGGAGGACAGGCACAGCGGATAGCCATAGCCAGGGCAATCTGCAAGGATTCGGAGGTACTGTTACTCGATGAGCCGGCTTCGGCGCTTGACAGTGAGAATTCAAGGTCGGTCCTCGAAGCTATAATGGATTATGCAGCAGATAAGACAGTGGTACATGTGACCCATCAGGCACAGCATCTTGAAGGGTATACAAGGATTTATACGTTAAAGGACGGAGAACTCAAAGGATAAGGAGCGTAACCGGATGAACAGAAAAGTAAGAAAAATATTAAAAGAAACGGGAATGACAAAGGACTTTATTCTTGTGATGGTACTGCGTGCGCCGTTCGATTTTATAAATGCGGTACTTTCAGCCAATATGCTGGAATCTTTTATACGTCTGATCGAGAAAAAGAATGAAGGAAATCTTCTTCCGACATTTGGCATATTCATGCTGTATACGGTAATGCTGTTTGGCTACAACATGTTTGTCTGGGCTTTTGTTACGATGAAGATTAATATCAGGTTTATCAAAAAGCTTAGGATGCGGGTATATAAGTCGCTTCTGTCAAGGACCGAACAGGAGATGGAGGAACTGTCGGCAGGTGACTGGATAAGTAGATTGAACAGTGATATAGATAAGACCGATCTCTATCTTGTGGGACCGTTAAATTTTATGCATCTGCTTATTGCGTCAGTAAATATGACCTTATCGGCAGCAGTGTTGTTTATGCTTAACAGGACCATGCTTGCAGTTGCACTGATTATGACGCTTCCGTTCTTTTTCTTAAGCAGTGTCGTGGTCATTAGGAAAGTTCCGGTGTTTAAGAAAAAATCCAGAGAGCATTATGCCAAGTATACCAACTGGATGGAACCGATAGTCAATGCCTCCGAATCAATAAGGATATTTGAAGGAGAAGAACTGGTAAAAGCTAAGGCAGAGAAAGAAAGCCTTGAAATTATGAAAAATAACATGAAGGCTCACAGAAGGACTGCGCTTGCTGCCGGAGTAAATACTTTTTCGGGAATGACGGGATACCTCTTGCTTTTATTCTTAGGAAATAGTATGATGGGAAGAGAACTGGAAGATTTTGCAAGGCTGATGAAGATAACACAGTACCGTGGCGAGATGATGAAGAGCGTAATGATGACAAACAACTGTATCGGACGCATGAAAGGCAATCTGCCTGCTGCTGAAAGGGTAGAGGAAGTATTGTAATAATCAATCATAGGGACGGTTCTCTGATTGATTTGGAGGAAACAGGTATGGAGAAGGATCCGAGATTTCAACTTTTAAAAATAGGTGAATTGGCCGTTCTGGCCGGGGTGTCGGTTAAGGCACTCCGTGTATATGAAAAAAAGAAAGTGATAAAACCGGTAGAAGTAGATGAAGAAACCGGGTACAGATATTATTCTGCGGATCAGTTAAAGCAGGTTGAGGCACTTCTTGAACTTCAGGATATGGGTTTTTCATTAAATGAGATATCAAAGCTTCTTTCGGGCAAATGCAGTAGGGATGAAATGGTAGAGCTGTTTGAGTTAAAAGAGACCAATCTGAAGGAAATAATTTGGAAGACGGAATCAAAGATCAATGAACTTAACGATCTTAAAGCAAAAATGACGGAAGGAAAAGAAGCTGATAA
The DNA here is from genome assembly GCA_024696945.1 of Lachnospiraceae bacterium. Classification (GTDB taxonomy): domain Bacteria; phylum Bacillota; class Clostridia; order Lachnospirales; family Lachnospiraceae; genus RUG11977. The sequence continues at coordinate 11,161 of JAILGF010000013.1, forward strand.
GATAAAGGAAATGGATGATGAAGAAAGAGCCTGGTATCTGGCAAAGCTCATTAAAGTCAGTGAGGAAAATGTGCGCCAGTTATTGAGTGATGTTTTGTGGTTATGATTAAAATCCAAATATCAATACAGAAAAACAGACAACCCGTTGGGCTGTCTGTTTTTGAATATCAGTTCATGCTAAAGTGTTTCTTTAGAGTTGCAAGATCTATAATATCAGGGATATCATACAGATAGATCGAGTGTGTGAAAGTTTTTCTGTAAATTAGATTTCCTAAGATAATTATTGAGTCAAACAATAGCATTATTGCTACTGTTTGGCTCTTTTTTAAAATACATAAATTATTGGTCCTTGTCAAGGATTTTTATACTGGATTTTG
>JAILGF010000053.1 GCA_024696945.1 Lachnospiraceae bacterium
CACAGTTAACTCGGCCCAGGCACCCTCACGGCACATGAGAGACACTGCTTAGTGCTGCTGTATTCCTACCCTGACACGGTTCACAGGCTGCCATTGCGCGAGACCCAAACGTCAACATCACTTATGAAGGGCAGCCCGACAATATGCTACCCGGGATCGGACATCACCCCTGCTATAGCGGATTGCAGGTACAGGGCACCGCTAACTCCCCGGCTGTGCGACTTCATTAGTATACTTTGTTTTATCACGGATGTCAACCATATTTTTTTACATAGAAAGGTTTTTGTATGCTTGAGCTAAAGAATGTTTCAAAGAAATACGGGAAAATGGATGCTGTATCGGATGTTTCGTTTACTGTGTCACCCGGTCAGGTCCTTGGACTTGTCGGAGCGAACGGAGCCGGTAAATCCACCTGTGTAAGTATGATAGCAACTCTTAATAAGCCCGATTCCGGAACGATTCTTTTTGAAGGAAAGGATATAGTTAAGGAACCTGATGCGATAAGGAAGAATCTCGGATACGTTCCCCAGGATATTGCCCTGTACGAATCGCTTTCGGGCCTTGATAACCTGAAATTCTGGGGCAAGAGCTACGGAGTTCCTTCGAGCGACCTTGATGCCGAGATAAAAAGAGTTTGTTCCATAATCTCATTTGACGAAACACTTTTGAAGCGACGCGTTAAAAACTATTCCGGAGGTATGAAGAGAAGACTTAATATCGGTGTGGCACTTCTTCACAGACCTAAGCTGGTTATTCTGGATGAGCCCACCACGGGTATTGACATTCAGTCGGGTACTCAGATACTGAACGCTATAGAAGGTCTTAAGCGTGAAGGAACGGCTATAATATATGTCGGACATTACGTAGAAGAGGTTGAAAGGATAAGCACTCATTTATGCCTGCTCGAGCATGGTGTATGCAAGGCATTCGGTACTGTGGACGAGGTACTGAAAAAGACCGGCAGCGGCTCACTTTCGGAGTTATTGCTTGGTATAGAACGTAAGTGATCAAAGGATATCGGTATAATGGACAGATATAAGAATTTTGTAAAAATCGAAGAACTAAAAGGTCTTCTGAAAAACGGGAAAAACGAGGAGGCCTTGGAGATCGCACAGGGAATAGAGATCAAAAAGGTTAAGGATAATTGGGACCTCATGATTATAGGTGAGGTATATCTGAAAAACGGAATGCTGGGCAAAGCAAGGGAATGCTACAGCATAGTTTACAACAAAAAGAAAACAAGACGTGTTGCAATGGAGCTTGTTAACATCTGCATAAGACTGAAGAGAGCGGATGAGGCCGAGAAGTATTATGAGGAATTCAGAGGCATGGCTCCGAACGATTTTTACAACTGTATCTTCAGATATAAGATTGACAGGTTAAAGGGTAAATCCTTAAGAGAGCAGGCAGCGGATCTGGAAGAGCTTAAGCGTAAAGAATTCATGGATACCTGGGGATATGAGCTCGCAAAGATCTATCACAAGATGGGTGAAAGGGAAAAGTGCCTGAGCACCTGCGAGGATGTTATTATCTGGTTCGGAGACGGTGAAGCGGTGGACAAGGCCAAAACCCTGAGGGCCCTGTATCTCGGCGAGATAAGCCTGAAGGATTTTAATAATTCTATCGCCGGCGGTAGGAGCAACACTTCAAATGATAAGGAATCCGGAACCAAGAACAAGGTTAATGAGGTATCGAAGGATCTTGACATTGATGTTGTCATCGATTACCAGATGGAATTCGATCACGCCGTGGATGCTATCGTTAATAAGGATAAGGTAGAAACTGAGGAAGAAACAGCTACAGAAGCACCCTTCGACGAAGTCGTTAAAGAAACCGAAGACGCCGAAGAATTTACCGTAAACATTAAGGCGGAGGAGTTCGAGGAGGAAAAGTATCCGTCAGAAGAAGCGTCTGACGGTGGAAACAGTGAACAGGAAGAAATCCTCGCAGAAGATACTGCTATTGACGAACCTGCCGTTGATGATAATGTCATCGATGAAGCTGCAGCCATAGAGGTTGTCGCTGGTGACACGAAAGTTATCACTGATGAAGTTGTAATTGTTAACGCTTTAGTTGATGAAGTTATCCCTGAAGAAGGCGTTTTCAATGGTAATGCCGAAACAGAAGAATCAAACGAGGAAGAAGAGTTTACCGAAGAAGAATTGATGCTCGGGGATAAAGATGATGACGACAGCGATGTTAAAATAGCCGAGCCCAAGGAAAATCTTCCCAAGGAAGAAAAGACTACTGTCAGACATACCGTACATGATGACTTTTTTACTGACGAGATAGCAAAAGCGGTTGAACAGGCACTTAAAGAGGACAGCGACGAAAAGAAACAGAAAGCGGAAAATACCGATCCTCAGGACATGACTCGTGAGTGGAGAAAACCTGAGAGCAAATCAGATATAAAGGAAAAGGCCGTTAAGATCAAAGAAGATGATAAGCTCGAAGAAAGCAGTTCCGCAAAGCGGAAGCCTGCTGAAGAGCCTTCCGAGACAAACGGGTCTCCGCTCCTTGATGCGGTAGAGAGAGAACTGGGCTTCGTGGGAGTACCGGAGGAAAAAGAAAAGGCCACTACTAAGAAGGGCTGGTTTGAGAGACGCAGGGAGAAGCATAGAGAAAAAGAGCTAAGGAAAAAGGAATCCGAGAGAAAGACAATCGAAACAAAAGAAAAAGAGCTTTCCGAAAAGCAAAAGGCGGCTGAATTAGAGAAGCAGCGCTTTATTGAAAATGAGAAACGTAAGGATCGGCAAAAATATCTGGATTACAAGAAGAAAATGGCTGTGATGGCAAATGAGAAGGCAAAGGCCGAATCAGAGAAGAACCAGCCCAAAGCTCAGGATGCTTCACAGGACGATTTCCTTGTGGATATAAAAGGAATTTCACCGGAACGCGAAAAGGGTGAAACGAAGAACGGAATTTATACTCCCAAGAGGATGAAGTGTATCGATATCCCCGGAAACAGCATCGTGAACGGATATCTTGCCGGAAAGGGAAGAACGCTGGAGGATTATTTCGGTTTCTTTGCATGCCAGAGGAATATGAGCAGCCAGATACTCAAGTGCCTTGAGAGGCTTCTCGATCCCGAGGAAGAGGTTATGAACTATTGTATTATAGGTGAAAAAGGCTCCGGAAAGAAGGCCATCGCTCACGGATTTGCAAGGTTCATGGCAGACTGCGGCAAGCTTGCGGTTCCTCAGACCGTTTGGACGGATTCCAACAAGATCAATTCAATAGATCTGAGTGAAAAAACCGAGAAGCTGAAGGGAAGATGCCTTGTAATAGACCAGGCCGGATCGATCGACAGGGAAGGCATAGAGGATATCGGAAAGGTAATTGAAAGGCTTCATAAGAGGACAATGATAGTATTGGCGGATTATCCGAGAAATATGGTTGAGCTGTTTAAGACCAAGGAAGGTTTTGAGGATATGTTCGCTCCAAGGATAATCATTCCTTCATTCAGTCAGGAAGATCTTTTTGACTATGTGGATTATAAGGTTGGAACAGCCGGATTTGTCTTTGACAGCGATGCCTACGACCTTATGTCAAAGAGAATCAAGAGTATTATGCGTGCTACCGAGGAAGGCGCATTGGCACGTACGGAGAAATATCTGGTAAAGACCATAGATAACACCGAACAGAGGAACGGTGAGGCTTATATCAAACAGACGCTTACGAACGAAAAGCATACACGGAGCAATGTGATAACCGTAGAGTGTCTGCCGGAAAGCCTGTAAAAGATAAAAAAAGAATCCCCGGTTTTTTTGAACCGGGGATTTTGTTATTTTAGTGTGTAATTTACGAAACCTCGCTGAGCGCCATTTTGCGTGCATAGAGAACTTCGTCGACATCGTCGTCCACCTTTTCAATGGTGGCACCGAGGCTCTTAAGCTTAACTTCAAACTCTTCATAACCTCTTTCGATATACTCAACCTGCTCAACAACTGTATAGCCATTGGCAACCATACCTGCGATTACAAGTGCTGCACCGGCTCTTAAGTCGGGAGAACAGATGGAAGCGCCTGTAAGCTTCTCAACGCCGGTGATGATGGCTATATTGCCTTCCACTCTTATGTCTGCACCCATGCGGGCAAGCTCATCAACGTATTTGAACCTGTTGTCGAATATGTTTTCGGTAACGGTGCTTGTACCTTGGCTCAAAGCGAGAAGTGTGGTCATCTGAGGCTGCATATCGGTAGGGAAACCCGGATATGCAAATGTCTTTATCTGTGCACTGGAAAGTCTGCCCTTTGCAACTACACGGATGGAGTCGTCATTTTCGATGACTTCTGCTCCGATTTCCGAAAGCTTGGCGGAAATGGCTTCCATATGCTTGGGAATGATGTTCTTAATGAGAACGTCGCCCTTTGTGGCAGCAGCTGCTACCATGAAGGTTCCGGCTTCTATCTGATCGGGGATGATGGAATATGTGCTTCCGTGAAGCTTTTCAACGCCTCTGATCTTGATAACGTCGGTACCGGCACCCTTTATGTTGGCACCCATACTGTTAAGGAAGTTTGCAACATCAACTATGTGAGGTTCCTTAGCAACGTTTTCAAGAATGGTAAGTCCGGGTGAAAGAGAAGCGGCAAGCATTACGTTAATGGTGGCACCTACGGAAACTATATCGAAGAAGATATGGCTGCCTTTAAGTGCATCTGCCTCAGCGGAAAGAATACCGCCGTATGTGATCTCAACTCTTGCACCGAGCTGTTTAAAGCCCTTTATATGCTGCTCAACGGGACGGCTTCCGATATTGCATCCTCCGGGAAGCGGAACCTGAGCTCTCTTGTATTTTCCGAGAAGGGCACCCAAAAGATAATAGGAGCCTCTCATTTTTCTCATGTTTTCATTGTCGACTACCGATGAACACATGGAACCGACAATTTTAACCGTATGTCTGTCAACTCTGTCTACAATAGCGCCCATTTCCTTAATGGCATCCAGAAGAACGTTTATGTCCCAGACATCGGGCAGATTTTCGATGGTAACCATCTCATCTGACATAATGGAAGCGGCAACGATTCCCAAAGCCGCATTTTTTGCACCGTTTATAACTACATCTCCGGCGAGTGACTTACCGCCATGAATAATATATTTGCTCATTAGAGGTATAATGCTGAAGGCCAGCATATCCTTTCTTGATTATTCTTTTGCTTATATTTAAAGTACATTATAGCAGTTTGTAATATTTTTGTAAACTATTTTTTAAAAAAAATTTCCTTAAATAATGAAAAAAGGCTTTGACAAAAGCTTTTTATCCATTATAATTATCTTAACGGGGTGAATGTCGGCGTTCGAAAAATGTAGTTTGATACAGGGGACTACACGCATAGAAACAAGGAGAATGGTATGGAGATAAGGCGAATAAGGATAAGTGATGCGGAAATAGGTATGTTGGTGGCAGAAGATGTTGTTAACGGTTCGGGCCAGCTTATTTTCCCTGCCGAAGCACGCCTTACCGCCAAGGCTATCTCCAGGATCAATTTCCATTCCATACCATTTATCAGGATATATATTGAAGATGAAGAAACGGAGACCGATACCGACGTTGACGAGCTTTCTTATTTTGAGAAGCTGAAGGACTCCGAAGAATATAACACCTTTAACGAGCAGTTCACTGACGTTGCGACCACCTTTGAACGTGAGATGATGAGAGTTCTGAAGGAAGGCGGAGATACGGACAGTGTTACTCTTTCCAACGGTGTTAAGAAGATACTCGGTTCCTGCCGTTCGGGCATCCAGGTATTCGATCTGCTTCATTGTACCAGAAATTATGATGAGGTAATTTTTGCCCATTCCTTGAACGTAGCGATCATCAGCGCGGTTCTTGGCGGATGGCTCGGTTTTTCGAAGGAAGACATTGATATTCTGATACAATGCGGCATTTACCATGACATAGGAAAACTGGCCGTTCCCAAAGAGATAGTTGAGAAACCCGGGCTCCTTACATCGGAGGAGTATGCCGTGATGAGGACCCATACCAGCCGCGGATACGGAATATTAAAGGATATGCAGCTGGACAAGAGGGTTAAGCTTGCTGCCATGATGCATCATGAAAGGTGCGACGGTTCGGGGTATCCCCTCGGTGTCAAGGAAAATCAGATAGAAAGGCTTACGAAGGTCATCGCCATTGCCGATGTTTATGAAGCCATGACCGCACCCAGAAAATACAGAAAGGCCAGATGTCCCTTTGAAGCTGTTAAGCTGTTTGAGACAAGCGGCCTTGTGTTGTTCGATACCAAATATCTTATGACTTTTGTGGAACATATAGCAAACTGCTATATGGGTTATCGCGTAAAATTGAATGACGGGACCATTGGAACTATCGTTTATATGAACAAACAGGACGGTACCAGACCGATGATACGTGTCGGAAACAAATATATCGATCTGTTTAGGAATTCCGAGCTGTTCATTACGGAAATCCTATGAGAGATCAGACTGCAAACTCGATGCTGATCTCGTCCTTTAAGCGCTGACCGCCTCTGGATTCTACCATCTTGTTGACATGGAGAAAATAGGATTCTCCCTGGGCATAAGCCTCTCTGGGGCTTATTTCTATTGCATGCGTATCCGGATTGTAGGATATGCTTGTGCTTAAGGGTTTGCCTGCAGCATTGGTTACGGTCAGGTTCTGATTGTTGACCGTAGCTGGGTTAAGGGGAATATTAAAAAAGATCTTCCATACAAAATTGCCTGTTTTAAACTTCAGGTCCTGCCTGACTTTACTTAAGTATCCGTCGGATACATTTTTTATTTCAAGATAATTTGCCATTGTCCTTGCTTATCCTCCGTAATAAATGTCATATGCGAATAGTCCTTTTTCATTTCTTATATCGGCATATTTTTATGATTTATTAACGGTGTCCGGATTTTTCTTTTTTGGCAGTTTCTAAGAAGTCAGATAGCAAGAACAGAGTAGGAATTGAATATATGATGTAGTATAATGTAACAAATTTTGAGTTCTGGAGGGAAAAATGAACGAGATTTTACAGAAGATTTCTGAGATCAGGATCGTGCCCGTGGTTGCAATTGACAGGGCTGAGGATGCAGCAAAATTGGGACAGGCTTTACTTAACGGCGGAATACCTTGTGCAGAGGTTACCTTTAGGACCGACGCTGCCGAGGAAGCCATAAGGATAATGTCATCTGAATTCCCGGAAATGCTAATCGGAGCAGGAACCGTTCTTAAAACGGAGCAGGTTGACAGGGCCGTAGCCGCAGGAGCAAAATTCATAGTAAGCCCGGGACTTAACCCGAGAGTTGTCGGATACTGTGTGGATAAAGGAATAACGATGGTTCCCGGATGCGCAAATCCCAGCGATATAGAAGCAGCTTTGGAATTTGATCTTGATGTGGTGAAGATATTCCCGGCTGAGGCAATAGGTGGTCTTTCTCTTATAAAGGCTATGTCCGCTCCTTATACCGGAATGAAATTCATGCCCACCGGCGGGATCAATGCCGGAAATATAGGAAAATATCTTGAATTCAAGAAGATAATTGCCTGCGGCGGAAGCTGGATGGTAGACAAAAAACTCATTGCCGAAGGAAAATTCGACGAGATCGAGCGTCTCTGCAAGGAAGCGGTTGAAGCTATAAAGAATGTTTAAATAATATAGATGCGACAGGATGTTTTGTACTATAGGGACAAAACAGAAAAAGAATGAACGGGAGATTTTAAAATGAAGAGAGTTGTTACATTTGGTGAAATTATGTTAAGACTTGCGCCGGAGGGATATTTCAGATTCGTTCAGGCTGAAAAGCTATGCGCTACTTTTGGAGGCGGAGAGGCAAACGTTGCCGTATCGCTTGCAAATTTCGGTGTGGATGCGGTTTTTGTCAGCAAGGTTCCGAAGCATGAAATAGGTCAGGCATGTGTTAATTCACTCAGAAAATTCGGTGTGGATACGGATGAGATCTTAAGGGGAGGAGACAGGCTCGGCATTTACTACCTTGAAAAGGGCGCAAGCCAGAGACCTTCCAAGGTTATTTATGACCGTGCAGGCTCTGCCATCTCGCAGGCTGCGAAGGATGAATTTGACTGGGACGACATTTTGGAGGGCGCTGACTGGTTCCACTTTACCGGCATCACACCCGCGCTCGGAAGCAATGTAGCCGAAATCTGCCTTGAAGCCGTTAAGGCTGCTAGAGCAAAGGGCATTACCGTAAGCTGCGATCTTAACTACCGCAACAAGCTCTGGTCAAAGGAAAAGGCCGGAGAGGTTATGGGTGAGCTTTGCAAGTATGTTGACGTATGTATAGCAAACGAGCAGGATGCCGATGACGTATTCGGCATCAAAGCAAGAAATACAGATGTTACCTCCGGCAAGGTTGACCATGAGGGCTATAAGGATGTTGCAAAGCAGCTTGCAGAAAGATTTGGATTTAAGAAGGTAGCAATCACCTTAAGAGGTTCTATTTCTGCAAATGACAATAACTGGGCAGGAATGCTCTACGACGGAAATGAGTTCTGCTTCAGCCGTACATATCCTGTTCATATCGTGGACCGCGTGGGCGGCGGCGATTCCTTTGGCGGCGGACTTATCTATGCATGCCTTGAGGGCTATACAAGTCAGGAAGCAATAGAGTTTGCGGTTGCCGCAAGCTGCTTAAAGCACAGTATTGAAGGCGATTACAATATGGTCAGCGTTGATGAGGTTAAGAAGCTTGCCAACGGAGATGCCTCAGGAAGGGTTCAGAGATAATGGATTACGATTTTCTTTTAAGAAACAGCTATGCCGAGATACTGTATCATAATTATGCGGAAAAGCTGCCGATAATCGACTATCACTGTCATATAAATCCAAAGGAGATATATGAGGACAGAAAATTCGACAATATCACGCAGATGTGGCTCGGAGGGGATCATTACAAATGGCGTCTGCTCCGTGCAAACGGCATAGAAGAGAAGTATGTAACCGGAGACGCTCCCGACCATGATAAGTTTATAAAGTTTGCAGAAACTCTTGAGAGGTGCATCGGAAATCCCGTGCATCAATGGAGCCATCTTGAGCTGTCAAAGTATTTTGGGTATGAGGGTGCGCTTAATTCCGAAACCGCGGAGGATGTCTGGAAGCTCTGTAATGAAAAGATAGCCGCCGAACCTGAAGCAATGAGCGCACGCGGGATCATAGCGCAGTCAAATGTGGATGTGATCTGTACGACTGACGATCCGGTTGATTCTCTGGAATGGCATGAGAAAATAGCTTCGGATACAACCTTTAAAACAAAGGTTTATCCTGCATGGCGTCCGGATAAAGCCGTTAACATAGAATTGGAAGGCTTTTTGGAGTACATTGCTAAGCTTTCGGCATGCTCGGGAGTAGAGATAAATTCGTTATCTTCTTTGTTTGACGCACTTGCAGATAGGATGGAGTTCTTTGCTGCTCATGGCTGCGTGATCTCAGATCACGGCCTAACCGATCTTCCGGACAGATGTGAATTTTCAACGGATGAGGCGGATGCTATATTTAAAAAAGCTCTTGCGGGAGAAAAGGTCAGTGCTGCTGAAGCAAACATCTACAAACTGGCGGTAATAAAATTCTGCGCAGGTAAATATATCGAGCTTGGCTGGGTTATGCAGCTCCATTACGGTTGCAAGAGAAACAACAACAGAAAGATGTTTAGGACACTCGGCCCGGACACAGGGTATGACGCAATACTTGGTTCGGATAACGGGAGCAGGCTTGCAGAGCTTTTAGATATGCTTGCAGAGGAGGATAAGCTTCCGAAGACAATCCTTTACAGTCTTAACCCCAATGATAATGCGATTATTGAAACTGTCATGGGATGCTTCCAGGATTCATCCGCAAGATGCAAGCTGCAGCACGGTTCGGCGTGGTGGTTCAATGACAACCGGGACGGCATGGAAGCACAGTTAAGATCGCTGGCAAACGAAGGCGTGCTTGGAAATTTCGTCGGAATGCTTACGGACTCAAGAAGCTTTCTTTCATATACGAGGCACGAATATTTCAGAAGAATACTGTGTAATCTGATCGGAGGATTCGTAGCAAACGGGGAGTATGAATGGAACGATAAGATACTTGGAAGGATAGTCAGCGACATTTCCTATAACAATGCGAAGGAATATTTCGGATTCAAACTGTAAAAATTTTTAACAGAGACCATAAAAAATGTCATTCGATGCATATTGCAAAGAATGACATTTTTATTATTATCTTTTATTGGATTTTAATGCCGTCGGTGATAAGCTCATCCTTATATTGAGCTATCTGATCCTCAAGTTCTGCATCGCTTATAAGTGTTACACGGCCAGAAGCATATTCTGCATCAACCCATGCCTTGATCTTTTCAACAACGGGATGCTTTTTATTTATGGCATCGTCACCGGTAAGCCTGAACCTTCTGTTTATCCAGCATGCGATACCTGCAAGTCCAGAAGTGTTTGTAACGGAAACAGCAGCGGGACGGTTAAGTATCTTGTCGGTATCGAAGATGTTGTAGATCTCTTCGTCCTTAAGAAGTCCGTCGGCATGTATTCCTGCACGGGTAAGATTGAAATTCCTTCCTACGAAAGGTGTCATGGGAGGAAGATCGTAACCGGTCTCGTTAACGATATAATCGGCGATCTCGGTTATAACTCTCGGATCCATTCCGTTGAAGGTGCCTCTCAGAGAAGCGTACTCCATTACCATGGCTTCAAGAGGAACGTTTCCTGTTCTTTCGCCTATACCAAGGAGTGAGCAGTTTACAGCTCCGCAGCCATACATCCATGCGGTCGAAGCATTTACAACACCCTTGTAGAAGTCATTGTGTCCGTGCCATTCAAGCATATCGCTTGTGAAGCCGGCATAGTGAAGAAGACCATAAATGATACCGGAAACGCTTCGCGGAAGCGCTACGCCGGGATAGGGGATACCATAGCCCATAGTGTCACAGGCACGGATCTTTATAGGGATGCCGCTCTCATCGGAAAGCTGCTTTAATGCGGAAGCAAAAGGAATTACAAAGCCGTAAAAATCAGCCCTTGTGATATCCTCAAAATGACAGCGGGGACGAAGTCCATGCTCAAGGCACTGCTTTACGATGCCGAGATATTTGTCGAGAGCCTGCGAACGGGTGAGTCCCATTTTCTTGAAAATATGATAATCCGAACAGCTTACGAGAACTCCGGTTTCCTTTATGCCTAAGTCCTTAGCCAGTAAGAAATCCTGGTTGGAAGCACGTATCCAGGTTGTGATCTCGGGATATTCGTAGTCAAGAGCCATACATTCTTCAAGTGCATCGCGGTCCTTCTTAGAATAAACAAAGAATTCTGTCTGTCTGATCATGCCCTTCTTTCCGCCGAGTCTGTGAAGCATTTTGTAAATGTTCACCATCTGCTTGGTGGTATAGGGCGTACGTGATTGCTGTCCGTCACGGAACGAGGTATCGGTGATGAAGATATCCTCAGGCATATTCATGGGAACACGTCTGTAGTTGAAGGGAATCTTCGGAACCTCGGTATAGGGATATATCTGACGGAAGAGCTCGGGCTCTTCAACGTCCTGCAACTGATAAGCGTAAGGATCCTGCTCTAAGAGGTTTGTGTTTGGATTGATCGATAATTCTGTTAACATATATTGTACCTTGCTTTCTTTAAATCCGTGCAACTCCTGTTTTCTTTGCGGCATCGGCTACGGCACGTGCAACTGCCTGAGCAACGTTCCTGTCGAGTGCTGAAGGAATTATATATTCGGGAGTAAGCTTATCCTTGGGGATAAAACCTGCTATGGCTTCGGCCGCAGCAATCTTCATTTCATCATTTATATCGGAAGCTCTTACGTCAAGTGCTCCTCTGAAGATACCGGGGAATGCGAGAACGTTATTTATCTGGTTTGCAAAATCGCTTCTGCCTGTTCCGACTACAGCTGCGCCTGCAGCCTTTGCTTCGTCGGGCATGATCTCGGGTGTGGGATTTGCCATCGGGAAGAGGATAGGATCCTTTGCCATGGAGCGAACCATCTCGGGAGTAACAAGACCGGGAGCGGAAATACCGATAAATACATCTGCGCCCTTAAGAACGTCTGCAAGGCTTCCCTTTCTCATCTGTCTGTTGGTTACCAGAGCCATTTCTTCCTTCTCGGGATTAAGACCTTCGCGACCCTCGTAGATGGCACCCTTTCTGTCACAGAGAACAACGTCTTTCAGTCCCATCTTTATAAGAAGCTTTATGATAGCAATTCCGGCAGCGCCTGCTCCGCTGGTGACAACTCTCATATCGGAGAGCTTTCTGCCGGTAAGCTTCATTGCATTCATCATGGCGGCAAGCACAACTACCGCAGTACCGTGCTGATCGTCATGGAAAATGGGAATGTCACATACCTTCTTTAAACGTCTTTCTATTTCAAAGCATCTCGGAGCCGAGATGTCCTCTAAGTTAATTCCACCGAACGAACCGGAGATAAGGCTTACCGTTTTTACGATCTCATCAACATCCTTTGACTTTACGCAGAGGGGAATCGCATCCACATCTCCGAAGGATTTGAACAGTGCACATTTACCTTCCATTACGGGCATTCCGGCTTCGGGACCTATGTCTCCGAGACCGAGTACTGCGGTTCCGTCGGTGATAACGGCAACAAGATTGGAACGTCTGGTAAGCTCGTAGCTTTTATTGATATCCTTCTGTATTTCCAGGCAGGGCTGAGCCACACCCGGTGTATAAGCAAGTGAAAGATCATCCCTTGTAACTAAGGGGGCACGACAGATCACTTCGATCTTTCCCTTCCATTCATAGTGCTTTTTCAACGATTCTTCAGCATAATTCATAAAGCATAAGTCCTACCGGAGTCATCCGGCTTTTCCTTTCTTCGGATATAACATCTTGCACATTATAGTATAAAGAAAAAAGATTTGCAACTTCTTTCAAAAAAATTTTAAAAACATATTTTTGGTATTGACAAATCAAAGCGATGGCAGTATATTATATTTATACACTTTTTCAGTATTTTTACATCTGTTTTTTTAAAAACTTTTTTATTCATTTAAGTATTTTTTATTTCTATTTTTCTTTCTAGTATTCCTAGTTTCAGGAGCCTCCCAGAAATCGGAATTGAATCACGAAGGTTTTATTTTTGCGCCCATTTTTTAAGAAAACATAAGGAGAATACGCCCTATGAAGAGAGTTTTGGCCATTAGGACCGTTGATCGGGATTTTGGTGAACAGCTTGCTAAAAAATTTAACGGTAATCAGGATTTTTATTTTGAAACATATGTTTTTTCCGAAGCAGATGCCTTTATCAGCTTTGCAAAAACAAACATTATTAATGTGTTATTATGCGATGAAGAACTTATGGATTCGGATTCCGAACCGAGAAATGCCGAACTTGTGATACATTTTTCCGAGATCAGCATTGCAGGGGAAATGACGGCTTCACATTCCATTTTTAAATACCAGGCACCCGAAGGCATAATGAGAGAGATACTTTCGTTGTACAAAGAATTCGGTACCATCAGGGTGTCGGAGAATTCTCCCAAAATGTTGACAAAAAGGGTATGCTGCGTATGCTCACCGGTGGGTGGAGCATACGGCTCAACGTTTGCTCTTGCATTGGCTTACAGGTATGCTCAGAGTGATAGAAGCCTGTTTATCAGTTTCGATCCGTTCTTTATGTTACCGGGAACCTCAAAAGACCCTAAGGAAAAGAACATTTCTGATCTTAGTTCGTATATTGGCACCATGCTTGATCCGAAAACCGAAGGTGACGGCCGGATAATCGAATTGACCCGTGAATACATGGACCTGTGTACCATAAAAATGGGAAATCTAGAGCTTCTTAACGGATGTGCACACTGGGTCGATATATGTGATCTTGATGTAAAACGGATGCATTTTTTCCTTGAGAGCATCTGCAATACCGGTTATTACAGGTATGTTGTTTTCGATGCGGGCGTGTTTGGGGCTTCGTGCATGCAGATCCTCCTGGTTGCTGACAGTATTCTTGTTCCCTATAAGGATACACCTCTCGGACGCAAGAATCTTAAAGAATGGGAGAGACAGATAGATTTTTCGGGAAATCGGGCTCTGCTTGACAAAACTAAGGAACTGATAATCCCGTTTGATGAAGGCCTTAAGGGAGAATACGGATATGAGGATCTTCTTAAGGGAACACTGGGAAGGTTTATTTCGGAGAATGATTTCTGAAAAATAAAAGGAGGATTGGCCCATAATAGAAAAAGAAGAAAGAAAACGTCTTTCGGCTGAGGTGCTGAGACGAGTTCAGAACAGCGGTACAGCCGATGACATCGAGATAAGGGATATAATCGCCCGTGCGGTCATAGAATATTCGGGAACGCATTATATGCCCTTATCCGAAAAAAGAAAGCTGGTATCGCATATATTCGCCTCGATGAGAGGACTTGACGTGCTTCAGGAGCTTCTCGACGATCCTGCCATTACCGAGATCATGGTGAATGGTACGGATGATATTTTCGTTGAGCAGGCTGGAGCATTAAACAGACGGGATATCTGTTTCGACACGAGGGAAAAACTCGACGATGTCGTCCAGAAAATAGCTGCCGGATCAAACAGGATCATTAATGAAGCCAGTCCAATAGTGGATGCCAGGCTTCAGGACGGTTCGCGAGTGAATATGATCCTTCCTCCGATAGCAATAAACGGACCGGTGGTAACGATAAGAAAATTCCCTCTTGAAACGATGACTATTGAAAAACTTATTTCTTATGGCTCTATAACAACAGAAGCCGCTGAATTCTTAAAAAAGCTGGTCATAGCAGGATACAACATTTTTGTATCAGGTGGCACCGGCTCGGGGAAGACCACATTTCTTAATGCATTATCAAATTATATCCCAACAGACCAAAGAGTAATAACGATTGAGGACTCCGCTGAATTACAGCTGAGGAATATTCCCAATCTGGTAAGCCTTGAAGTGCGTAACGCCAACGTGGAAGGTAAAAATGAGATTTCAATAAGGGATCTTATTAAATGCTCTCTGCGAATGAGACCGGACCGCATCATAGTCGGAGAAGTCCGTGACGCGGCCTGTATCGATATGCTGCAGGCTATGAATACTGGGCATCTTGTATTCCGAACTTTCCTGAAAGAATATCCTGGGTTAAATCCGATTCTGATCCTGAATCTATGGATGTAGTTATTTGCTGACCGGATTTAAGGGTTATATCAATATTACCGTTGGGATGGACCACAATCCTTTCCAGATAATTGATTACCCTATCACGGTCTATTTCATTAAACTTTTTTAGTTCCTCTATAGAGTCCTTGATTTTAGCAATGAGCTTCTTTGTCCTCTGGGAGTCTTCGGTGGCAGATGATTCCTGAAAACTGATTTGCTTTTCAAGGTCGCTTATCTCGTTCATTATAGTGTTTATCTTGCCTTTAATACGGTCTTTTGATACATCAGTTAAGCCGCCCTCGGCCAGAGCATTGATCAAGCTGTCAATCTGTGATTCACGGGTGGCTTTCTGTTTTTTTAATTTGCCGATGTTTTCTGGAGATGCATCTTTAGATTCCTTCACACATTCTGTCAAAATCCGCTCTAGGGAAGCACATACGGCATCCTGCTGCTTGATACAGTGACGCAGGGCGGTCTTCGTAATCTCTGATATGTCTTTTTCGTTCAGCCTTAAAATCTTATTTCTGCAATCAGAATGCTTTCTAAGCCTATAGATTGGAATCCTATCCTTTGATTCGGTGTACTGATGAAGGTAAGGCTTCCCACATTCAGAACAGAAAATTATGTGGGAGAAGGTATGCCTTCCCTGAAATCTAGCTTGAACAGATTCTTCATCGATGGTACTGAACCAGTCTGCTCGCTTTGCATTGATTTTCTGTGCTAGGGCGAATATTTCGGGATCCACTATCTTAAGCTCAGGACGTTCACATAGAACCCATTGATCTTTAGGTAGGAGAATCCTTCTGGACTTTTTTTGTCCGGTTCCAAGCTTGGTAGTCCTCTTGTTGATATAAAATTTCCCTATATAGCGTTCGTTTCGCAGGATATTGATGACATTTCTTTCACACATTGTTATACCTTTGGCTATCAGTGCCTTATGTATGGATGCCGGGGTAGCATTATGGAAAACATATTCATCGAATATCCAGCAGATGATCTGAGCTTCCTCTTCGTTGACCAGTATGGTCCTGGTATCTTTGTGCCATACATATCCGAATGATACATCCTTGGCTGACAGTTCCCGGCGTAGTACCCTTAACTCATGGGTTTTCCTACCGTTAATGCTTTGCTGCTTGACGTACATAGCATCTATGGCATATTTTAGGCTGTGAAGGAGCCCGGAGTTCATATCATCGAAATCATGGACTTGGCTATCCTCAAGTGTAAAGATGGTTGCGTTAGCATCCTGGAGTATGACTTGTAATGCCTGGGAATTGACCTCGTCACGGTTTAGTCTGGAGAGTGACTTGGATATGATGAGGTCAAAGTGGTCTGTCCGCAGTTTGTGCAGCATCTCGTTATACTGGGGACGGTTAAAATCGTTCTTCCCGGATATCCCATCATCTACATAGGTTCCTAATAGGACTATGTTAGGATGCCTGCTTATAAAGTTCTGAGCCAGAGCAACTTGGTTCTCACAGGAATCCTTCTGTGCATCGTTATCGGTAGAAACTCTAGCATATATGACAGCCTTGATAGTTCCCGTGTTATTGCTAAGCTTGTTTTTGATCTCATCTGCATATGACATCATACTATATGCTCCTTCCGCAGCAGGCCACCCTGTAGGGCGTAGATATCTTTTTGCAACTTTTCCTTGAACCTGCAGAAGTAGGAGGTTTGCCAGTTCAAGGACCTAAAACTGGGTACAAGTATAATATCGAAACGGTCTTTTTCGTTCATTAGGTTTTCGAACTGTTCTTGCCAGCCCACGTGGCCTCTGCTCATTTCGTCTGAAAACTGTCCTACAAGATTCCAGAAAGTTTTCTTCTCTACAAACATTTTAAGGGTTTCGTTACGGATGAGAGTGCTTTCCTCGTCTGGATGGTCTCCCCAGTGGCAGTAATATGTCACAACGTTTAATGGATGATTGAAATCAGCTGTATCCTCGAAAAGATATGTTGATTCGTTAACAGAATATACTTTAATCCCTTTGTCATGTAGCATCTTAATTATCCCTAATGCCATCAAGGTGTTCCTGTTTAGGTTGTAGTAATTCATTACAAATAGGGCATCGTATTCGTCTATCTGGGAGAGAAGCCGGTCTAATTCCACATGCTCGTCCCTTGTTGTCCTGTAATCATAATATGTATCAACATCCACATAACCGATGGTCCTTGCAAATTTTAGCAGTAGTTCGTTGTCTTTCCTAATATATGGGTTACCTGGCTTGCCATAAGAAAAGTGATAAATGGCTGCTTTAAATACTTTCATTCTTGTCTCCTTGTGTCTTGGTAGTGCTTATATTAAGTTACGCAGAAACTTTTGCTTCATGATATATTGGTTCGTCCTGAACGAAACCTGTGAAAGATGTAAGCTTTTGCCTTGCCCTGTCATAAAGATCCTTGCCGATTACCTTTGCGTTGTAAAGATCGTTAAGTACTAAGAGTTCAAGTGAAATGATTGTGTTTTCAGTGTTCATATTATTTCCCCCTCGTTTTTTCATTTTCATCAAAGTAGTTTTCTAACCAATTTTTTGGTATCCTGTAAAGTTTACCTACTTTAATGGCTGGAATATCATTTTTCTCAATGTGCTTTCGGATGGTTTTAGAAGTGACATGCAATAGTTTGGCAACCATAGCAACATCTAAAATTTCAGGGTAATTTTCTAATAGGTTCTCCATAAGTACTCCTTTTGGTTCTAAAAAGAACATATATGTTCTAATATTTGAATTTGTTATATCATAAATTAAAAGTTCTGTCAAGAACAAAAAACGTCTTTAAGAATTTTTTTGTTCTTTTTTTATCTTTTTAGTTCTCTAAATGCTAAAAGTATGTTATAATACATTTTGTAGAAATTGAAATTACAAAAAACGTAAATGTTTCTAAGGGTGATTAGAGCTTATGGATGGCATGATAATAGTTGAGAATCCGTTTGGACGTGATTTAGCAGACTTTAACGAGGAAAATTCAGCGGATAGGATAGGAAGACGTATACGAAAAATTCGAGAAACTCAAAGAGTAAAGCTTTCAGAACTTGCTAAATGTGTCGGTATATCTGCAGATATGCTACAGAAATATGAGAATGGACAAAGAAAACCCAAATTATCACGTTTGAAGAAGATCGCGAGTGCTTTAGGAGTAGAAACCCTAGCGCTCACAGATCCAGCACTAACGACATATGATGGCACGATGTACGCTCTCTTTGAAATGGAAGAAAGGCATGGCCTTAGCCTAGTTAAAATTGATGGTAAAGTTTATATGATGTTTCCTGAGAGGCCCTCACGGGAATTAAAGTATTATGTGGAAAAGTGGTATGAGAAGCAAGAAAGCGTAAGAACCAGGATGGAGAATGCTTCTGAGAAAGAAAAGGCTCGACTTAAACAAGAGTATTATAATTGGGAATGGACATTCCCTGATGCACTTGTGTGGAGACCTTCGTTAGATGATAAGCAGAGAGAAAAGGAGGCCCTTGAGAAGCGCTTAAAAGAACTTAATGAAGAATTAAAGAAAGAAAACGGATAGGAACAAATGTTTGATTAGGCTGAAGAGCGAATGTAATATTTGACAGAGGGAGGAATTATATGTCAAAGCCTGTACCGGGCTCTGCTGAGCTGAGATCCTCTGATGCTATTGCTATCGGAAAAGCGGCTATTACAGATAACTCTAATCCCGAGATAGGTGAAATATGAAAATTAGAACGATTATATTGGTTGTTTTTTGCGTCGCTTTCTTAGCATTATCGTGTTTGTTTTTCACTTTATCAATACGAAGCCGTAATTATAATATTAACATAGGAGATAGTGTTTCTTTTGGAGCATATGAACAGGATAATAATCTTTCAAATGGATATGAACCTATTGAATGGAAAGTGATATCGGTTTCAGACGATAAAGCGGTATTATTAAGTGATAAAATACTTGATTTTTCTGTGTTTAAAAATATGAATCCAAGTTTAGAGTGTAATGTTCATTGGAATAATAGTTTCGTTCGCAGCTGGCTTAACAATGAATTTCTCAATATGGCTTTTTCAGATGAAGAAATCAATTGTATAGTTGAAACTTTAAATAAGAATATAAATAACCCGATTACGCAGGATTCATCAGAAGAGGACACGAATGATAAAGTCTATTTGCTTTCTTTTAGCGATTTGATTGACTATGGTTTTTGCGACAAAATGGAAATAAAGGGTAATAATAAAATAGAAAGATTAGAATACTATCATAAAATAATCGGAATGGAAGATTTGCAGAAAAAAGATGATAGAAAATGTTCAGCAACAGATTATGCTCTTAAAAGATTCCATGAGCTGACTGATGATTCTGACACTTCATTTGAGGGATTAAAAAAATATGATTGGTGGTTAAGATTAAAAGGAACTGAGAGCAATTTAATTGGTGTTATATATGAAAACGGAGAGATAAGTTTAGAAGGGCATTTTGCCGACGACCCATATATAGGCATAAGACCAGCAATCACAGTTAATTTATTAAGTGATTTTTGTGATATTTGCAATAAAAATAAAGAGCTGGAACACATAATTAAAACAGAAGTAGAAGAATTAATAGATATAGCTGATTTAATTCAGAATAATAAACATTTGAATATAGAGATAGGGGATTCTGTTATATTTGGTGATTATGAGCAGAATGGAAATCAATTTGATGGGAAAGAACCAATAGAATGGATAGTTATTTCTAAGTCAGAAAATGGTGTTTGCCTTTTAAGTAAATATGTTCTAGATTACAGAAGTTATGATGATTCCGATAAAAGTGTTATATGGGATAATAGCTCTATAAATCAATGGTTGAATGAGGTTTTTATTAATGAAGCCTTTAGTGATGCTGAAAAAAAAGCGGTATTTCGAGAAGTTCTTTTGCCTACAACTGGAGACATGCTGAAAGATGGAATTGGGTTTGAAGATGATATTCTGGAATACGATACAAACAGAACAGCTTCGGCTACAAAATATGTTGAATCGTTATATTTTGAAGATAATAAGGATGCCACTGAATATAATAAGCGAAAAAAACCATGGGGGATAGTATATTATTATACCAGAGATATGCTTCCTGCTTTTGAATATTGGCTGCAAGATATTGATAAAAATACAGAAAACGGGACATATGCCCAAAGTGTAAGCATAAAAGGAAGTATTGAGAGTTCCCATGTGTCAATAAAAATGGGTATTCGTCCTAAGATTTATCTGAAATATGAATAATAACTACTAATGAAATCAATTAAAGGATACTGCATAAATATAATGACGATACCGTCAAAATATGTTGATAATAAGTTATTTTGACGGTATTTTTTGACGATATCAATAGTCAATATAACATAAGTTTGTTTGACAGCAGGAGATTATATGGCAACATATTTTTACATGCGTATAAGCACACAGGAGGAACGGGGACTGCAGAAGTTTTCAAGGCAGGAGAACGCATTGTGTAAGTACGCTGAGGTGAACGGACTCCAGTTCGACGAACATAACATATATAAAGAGGACCGCTCCGGTAAGAACTTCGACGAAAGGGAAGAGTGGAACAAACTCGAGGGTATCCTGCACACTGCTGATACGGTTGTGTTCAAGGACATAAGCCGTTTTACGAGGGAAGCGGAGAACGGTTATCAGAAGTATATGGAACTGTACAATAGGGGAATCCGCCTTGTTTTTCTTGACAATCAGACCGTATGCACCGATTATATCCGGCAACTCCTAGATGTGGCGGAAAAGCAGAACCTCATAGCGAAGATCTCGCTGGAGAACACCGTAAAACTTCTCCTGTATGTGGAACTCGACAGGGTGGAACAGGAGAGGATCACACTGCAGAAGAGGATAAAGGACGGTATCGCAGCATCCGAGAAAACATCCGGCAGGGTAAAGGGTACTTTTGACAAGCTGACTCCGGAGCTTGAAACGGATATTACGATGTACATTAGTGACCGAACGATACTTCAGATCGATGTGATGCGGAAGCACGGAATTTCTCGCAACACATTTAAGAAATACCTGGCATATATTAAGAAGAGTAAGGAGGCAATCGGTGAAGGAAAGAACTCTTAAGGTACGCACAATCTACAGGGCGGAAGCGGAGAGCAGACGTGAGCATATAAACGGATTCTGCACTATACCCGAAATCATCCTGATGGGTGATTGGCT
>JAILGF010000146.1 GCA_024696945.1 Lachnospiraceae bacterium
TTTGCTCTTTTCTTTATTCTTCTGTATCTTTTCTTTCATGGATTCCTTTTCTTTCTGCTTCTTCACAGAATCCATGTATTCCTTAAATGCCATTCCCATGACATCCTTGTCCCTGGCTTTAAAGAAGAGATAATATTTAGGCGGATCCTCGCCACTGTCCTTCTTTATCGCATAATCCACATGGTATTTCCTAGCAATTTTATCGAAGCTTTTTAATCCGCTGTTCTCGATCTCTACCTTTTCAGCTCCGGCATCCTGGTCCATGAGTTTCTGCAGTGTCATCTTCCCATGTTTAGGTGTTTCACTTCTTTCCGTTGCATGCTGGTTCAGTCTCTGATGTTCTGCCGCTATAAAACCTGCCATGGCTCTTGCAACTACACCTGCTGTCATTCTTCCGGTGTTGAATGATACTGAAACTACACGCTGGTTAACTTCTTCTTCCATACTCTCACTCCTCTCTCAAAAAAATAAAGGCAGGATCAAGATTTCTCTTAACCCTG
Organism: Lachnospiraceae bacterium; assembly: GCA_024696945.1. GTDB lineage: Bacteria > Bacillota > Clostridia > Lachnospirales > Lachnospiraceae > RUG11977. The sequence goes on from JAILGF010000146.1 coordinate 501, forward strand.
CCTTATCGCAGTTTAAATATATGGGTGATTTTATTTGTAATTCAAATACTTTTTTTAGGAGAAAATGATATATTTTTATCAATATTGGCACGAATAGTTTTCATTTTAGGTTTAATCTTATCATATGCCTTTTTGAACTCGGGATTTTTCATTTTCTCAGTTTTATACTCTTTAAGTGTCATATCCATTCATCCCCTAATCTTGACAAATTATCAAATCAGTTCACTGCTCATTACAATTCTAAGAGTGATATTTCATTTTGTCAATAATTATCTTCAGCTTTTCCCTAAACACATTTTTATTATATTTGCAAAAACTGTTATGACAGCTATCATAAGCATTATTCCACCTATCACTCCTCCGACTATTACACTAAAAGCAAATGCTCCTACAGTTCCTGATATACCATACCCTTTGGGCATAAGTTTGAAGAACATCCACCGGATACCAAACGGTATCCCGGCTATGATCCAGAACAGAAAGTAATTAAATCCATTTGGTCTGGTGGCTATTGGGATACAAACTGCAAGCCAGAGGGCTATTGCTAGCAGCGGAAGTATTATCTTTGTTATCATGCTTTTCATTTACTCGCCTCCATCATAACTGCCAAGTTTCCAATTCAGGTATTCGTCATAAGTTATCTTACCCTTCACATACCGTGTCTTCATTTCACGCCATTCAGGATACTTTTGCATCAAAGTTTTAAATGTATCATTTTTTATTTTTGATACGCTATCCTTTCTGAGCGTTATGCCCGGGCAAAGTTCCTCAAACCACAAAAGTTCATAATAAAGTTGTTCAGGATCCCTAAAGCTCCACCTCTCAATCATTTTTATATTCACATTAAGGACTTCAGCAATTTTCTTAAGTCTGTCCGGTGATACATCTCTGTCCTTCCTTTCCATGCGGCATATCAGGTTCCTGACAGTTTTCGATTTTATTCCTATCCTTTCACCAAGTGTCTGCTGACTCATCCTGCGGAACTGTCTTATAAATGCTATTCTGTCTCCCTGAGAAAGGCTTTTAAGAGCAGGCGTTATATAGTATACTGCCATCAAATCGCCCCCTTGTATTTGTCCTTCATTTTCTCAGATATCCCATTATTATAAAACTCCCCACTTCCATACATGTCATATTGTGCAGCCTGACGGTAATAATGGTTATATGTTTCAGGTGCATTATAGAGCGCAGTGAGAAGATATCTCTTTATATTTCCGATTTTTTTATTTGTATTGCCGAGACTGTCCCTGACATACTCAAGATGGTCACTGTCAAGCTTAAGGAATCGCGATTTTACTATCTCCTGAGGATAGTCCTGTCCCTCTATACGGATTGTCCCTTTCTTAACACAGACAACATCAACTATGATCAAGAACATTTCTTCATACAGCTTACGTTCGTCATAAGCGTCATAAGCCATATGATTATCATAGTCAATGTTTTTCTTAATTAGGGCAATAAGAGCCTCTGTTTCTTTATTCCTATCCATCCCATCAATCAATTTTTCCTTCTCGGCAATCCGCTCTTTTAAGCTGACCCTGCCGCCATATGATAGATTGATATGATTAGAGTCAGTATAACTCATTTCAGTATAATTATTATTAGTATTATTAGGGTAAAATTCTTTTACTTCCTGAGGTAAAGTTTCTTTACTTTCTGAAGTAAAATTATTTGACTTACAGAGGTCAAGATTTTTTACTTCCTGAGGTAAAATTTCTTTACTTTCTGAAGTAAAACTTTTTGACTTCTTGAAGTAAAGATTTTTTACTTCTGTGGTTTTATCAGTGTTTTCGGCCTCTGATAGTTCTCTTTCCGGATCATTTTCAGTCATAACCGATGCAAAATTCTTAACATAAATAATGTCCGGCTTTCCAAGTCCTCTCCTTACTTTTTCAACCAACCCTATACCATTTTCAGAATCTAATTCCTTTAGTACCTTAAGGCAGGTAGGTTTAGAGCAGCCAAGATCTTCCATCATCTCATCTATTGCATATACTATGTATGCCCTGTTTTTGTCATCCAGCCATCCGTTTTTCATGGAAAGAGACATTCTGTCAAGGAGCAATCCATAAAGAAGTTTTGCATCGCTGCTAAGCCCCTTAAACCGCTCATCCTTTATAAGCAGACGTGGAACACGATAGAAAGCAAACTGTTCAGCTTCTATTCCGTAGTAATAACCAAATTCTATCTGTTCTGACATTACTTTGCTCCTTTCCTTTTCCATTCATCCAACAAGCTGCATATAGTGCTTTCTATTTCTTCATCACTCGTATCCGGATCAAAATACTTATAAATTAATTCCTGCTTTAATGTAATCCTTCTTTCTTTTGTAGAAGCTACAACCATGATGGCAAGTACCGATTCTCTTGTGTAGTTCATTTCCTGGCTGAGCCTCTTTAACTGCTGAGACTGAGACAGCGATGGTACCACTGATTCTTCGTTCATAATGTCCAGTAAAATTTTCTGCTGTGGATCCGTAAGATATGATATTTCTACCGCTGGAACAAACTTAATCTTCTTATCATCTACCATATCAAGGATTGGTGTTATAAGTTCGGTTAGCCTTATATAGCGATGCACCTGTCTGGCACTTTCCCCCAACTCTTTTCCGGCTTCAAGGTCCGATCTCAACTTCGTGCCAACTTGGCACGAAGTTGAATCTTCAGAATTTGATTCCAGTGTTTTTCCCTGATGAGATAAAGCTTCAAGCTTCATCTTATATGCAAATGCTTTTTCGCTTGGCAGGATTTCTTCTCTCTGAAGATTAGAATCGATCATAGCGATGACTGCCTCATCATCAGTATATTTCTTAATGAGCATGGGCATGGTCTTTAGTCCGGCAAGCTCACAGGCTCTTTTGCGGCGATGTCCGGATATGATCTCATATCCGCCTTTTTGCCTTTCTCTTACAACTCCTGGTACCAGAACGCCTGATTTTTTTATACTTTCAACCATTTCCTGCATCTTTTCATCGTCTTTTACCTTAAACGGATGATTTTTGAATGTATGCAGCTCTTTAAGGTCAATCTCTTTAACGGAATCTTCTTCCCCACCTACTATGTCTGCATAGGAATTAATCTTTATCTTTCCTTCTAACGACCTGTTCATGCCTGCTCACCCCCATTCTCACAGCTTTCCATGATCTCCATGGTCAGTGCTTCATATGCTTTGGAGGCTTTGCCTTTCGGATCGTTCTTATATATGCTTATCCCTAAAGCTGAACATTCAGCTACACGGATAGACATGGGAATTTCATTTTTAAAAATCGGAACTATCGTGCCATAACCTTTTTCTATGAGTTTGATTATCTCTTTAGAGAAATTTGTCCGGCCATCAACCATCGTGAGCAAAATCCCTGCAATCTTCAGGTCAGGGTTAATCTTCTGTTTTTTCACCTTTCTGATTGTTTTAACCAGCTGTTCCAAGCCCTTAGCAGGCAGATATCCTGCCTGACATGGGATAAGTATACTGTCAGACGCAGCAAAGGCGTTTATAGTGACCATACCGAGTGAAGGAGCACAATCTATTATGATATAATCATAATTGTCTTTAATGAGCTCTATATAC
>JAILGF010000060.1 GCA_024696945.1 Lachnospiraceae bacterium
CGGCAGTACCGCCGATGAGTTTGTTGATTTCCTGTGTGAGTATACCAGGGAAACGGTGAAAAACTATGACCCTGACGTGAAATTTGCATATGGCATGGACATTGAGACATATATCAATATGACTTATGAGAAAGTCAAAAAGGATTATCACTGGTTAAATAGGGAAATGGCGGATAAATATTGCCAATACGCGATAATACAAGTTGACGGAGAATGGGAATTTGCAAGGAAATTCAGGGACGATAAGGAATTTCACTTATACGATTGCGAAACTACTGAGAGTTTATTAAGGAATATGGAGTATGAATATCAGGAAGCAGCGCTCCAAGAAAATCCTGTGGTGGCTGAGTATGCAGTACCTTTTGGAAGAGTTGATGTGAATGGATGGGGCCTGGAAAAGTATATCATATATAAACTTAAGACCGGTGATTACAAGGTTTATGTACAGGCGGGAGACCGAACCACAGGCGGCAGTAGGGAATTCTTTATAACACCTGACTGCTTTGAAGCAAAAACATATGGAGAGTTCCTGGACCGATATCTGGAGATCGTTCCAGGTGGGGAATTTGGACTCAAGAAAAAAGATCTTGCTCCCAATAAAGATCTGAAAAAATTCTTTGGGTATTGAAATGAATTGAACGTACGTCTTTAAGTTAAGGACGTGCGTTTTTTTTGTCTCTCTTTAAATCCGTACAATCTACGGCATATTTGCCTGCTTGATATGATAGGAGCGGAACTAGAAATTATATAAGCTTAATTGCCTTTGTACTTGAAAAGCTTCCAAGAAATGTATAAAACATTAAACAGTTTTCAATCAATCATGGTTCCGGACTTTGTAGATGTAATATGTAAGCTCCCCAAAATTGAAGATAGGGGAAGAATAGCTAAAATGGATTTTAAAACTATGCAACAGCAGACTGGTATCTTAAAGAGATGGATCTCATTCGATAACAGTTGAATTTGAAGTACGGATAGGATATAATTATAGTCATGGAATCGGCCCCTTGGTGAAGCCGAATTTTAAGGGGCCGATGTTCCAAAATGAGAAAGGATCATAAATGAAAACAATTCATTGAATGTTTGTGAACGTCTTATAAGGGAGAAACTAGGATCAGGTTCAAGTGTATTACTTCTGGCTTTAGCAAAAACTTTACCGGATATACGCACAGAGAAAGAAAGTTGAAACCTGATATATTAGGTATGTATAATGGATACAATATTTGGAATAAATGTGTTAAGAAATATAAAAGGAGTGGGAAAGAGTGCCTTCTATAAAAAATATTTTGAAGCACTTAAGAACATTGATTCAATTGAAAAACTGAAGAGCCTTATACTTAAAAACGAAAGCAGGATAACTTCGCTGGATGTGGAGGAAGCTGTAAGAATAGCTGAGGCTTTGTGTGATAGATACAAGAGGTTTACCGACATAAAGATAATCACGGTTTATGATAAAGAATATCCGCAAAGGCTTAACGTTATGGGAAACAAAAGACCGCAGGTGCTTTACGTAAAAGGAAATCTTGAGGCTCTTAACAAGGATAATATTGCGGTAATAGGAACTCGGACCCCTTCTGAACTGAGCAAGCGAGATGAAGAAAGGCTTGTAAGCGGAATCCTCCAACATTCAGACCGGGTAGTAGTAAGCGGGCTGGCTTTGGGCTGCGACAGTATTGCTCACAAAACGGTAGTTAATGATAACAGGATAACAATCGCAGTTTTACCATGCGGAGTAAATAATATAGTACCTGCATCCAACAGAAAACTGGCAGAGGATATCTTAAAAAGCAACGGCTGTCTTGTATCCGAGTATGAACCAAATGCTGCAGCTTCTAAATATATGTTTGTCGAAAGAGATGAAATTGTTGCTGCACTTTCAGATATTACCTTTGTTGTTGAATGCGGAATGAACAGCGGAACAATGCATACAGCGAGAGCTGCGATGGAGTTCTGTCGGAGACTTGCCTGCTTTCATCCTGATGGAGACGTTGAGGGGCAATTTGCCGGCAATGAATATTTAATAGATGGAAAGCAGGCTTATAAGGTAACCGGGATTGATGATCTTATAAAGCTTTTAAATGAAACACCATTGGTTAGAACTAAGGAATCCGAGGATCACGAAGAACACCAGATGACGATAGAGGAATGGCTTATACATGGACATACCTGTGTAAGTGATCAATAGGTTACCGTGCCGTGAAATGTACGGCGTTATTTGAGGCGTAGTATATTATATCCGGAGGCGAAAGTAAAACCTTTACACAATAACTGACGGAGGAAAAAGCCATGATGAAGAGAAATGTCGGTGAAATCGTAACTTTTGGTTCTTACATACAGGACGTAGGCTCTGATGAGAAGAAGCCGATCGAGTGGATAGTAATGGAGACAAATGAGTCCGGGATGCTGTTGCTTAGTCTTAAGGTTTTGGATGGTCAGGCAGTTAATGACCCTCATAAAAAAGGCTATGAAGTTAGAGAGGATATTTCAGATGAAGTCTTTGAATCGCTTGATAAAAGACCATTATTAGGAGCATGGGCAAGCACAACGCTTAGACGATGGCTTAACGAGGATTTCCATAATACGGCTTTTAGCGAAGATGAAAGAGGTATGATCATCGGCACCAAAGTTCAAACAAAATACAATCTTTGTAAGCGATGATCAAGGTTTTGCAGTAGGCGTGTTAGATGATGAAGTAAAGCTTATGCTCAAGTGGTAATCGGACATATTTAAAAAGACTCCTGAAAAAGAAATACTGTAACAACTCATGCCAGACCTTTGGGCCCGGCATGAGTTTTTTTCGTTGATTTTATTTAGAGAAAAAGGTATAATTAAAAATGTTTATATACACAGGTTGAAAGATATAGCATAGGTTATAAGGAATAAGGAAATCTAATGAAGAAATTATTTGTAATACTGTCTTTAATTAGAGTAGTGATATGGTGACAATGGTGATAAAATGAATATAGGCGATGAGATAGTGGTCGGAGGGATTACCTTAAAGTCCAATGTCCTGATGGCTCCTCTTGCAGGCTATACCTGTTTCCCATTCAGGCTGATGGCGGAAAGACTGGGTGCCGGAAGTGCCTACACGGAAATGGTCAGTTCGGACGGTCTGAAATACAATGACAGGGCAACCTCGAAGCTGTTGTATACGGACGAAAGGGAAAAATTAAAGTGCGTTCAGCTCTTAGGCTCGATTCCAACGGTTTTTGAGAGAGCTGCAAAGAGTGACAGAATACAGAAATTTGATATAATCGACATTAATATGGGGTGTCCGGTTCCAAACGTGATAAAATCAGGTGAGGGCTGTGCACTGATGAATGATATACCCAGGGCATCCAAGATAATTGAGGCGTGTAAAAGAAGCGGAAAAATCGTATCTGTAAAATGCCGTATAGGAATGAACAGACAGAAGATAGTTATAGAGGAGTTCGCCAGGATGTGCGAAGCGTCCGGTGCCGATATGATAACGGTTCACGGAAGGACCAGGGATATGATGTATGATGGTGAGCCTTTATATGATTATATTAAGCTAGCTAAACAATCGGTCAGGATACCCGTTATCGCAAACGGTGGGATCAATTCGAAAGAGAAAGCTTTTGAGATGATGGAAAAAACCGGCGCGGACGGAATAATGCTTGCAAGATACGGGTTTGAGAACCCTCTGATTTTTTCGGAGCTGACAGGTAAAAAATGCAGCGATACAAAATTCAGTCTAATAATGGAACAGCTCGAAATTGCAAAGGAATGCTTTGACGAGCTTTATGTTCTTACATATATTAAAAAGCTATCATCCTATTTTATGAAAAAGCTTCCGGGATCAAAGAAGTATAAGCTTGAGTTATACAAATGCGGAAGTATTTCTGAATTGAGGGTGGTTTTGGAGAAGATATTTGGGAGTAAGGAAGATGCAGGAGCAATTTGAAATTGAAAACGGTGTTTTAAAGGCATATCTGGCACCGGATGCTGAGGTTGCGATACCCGAAGGGGTACATACTATAGGTGACGGTGTGTTTAAGGGTATGTCATGGCTCTTAAAGGTAACGCTTCCCTCAACGCTAAAAAAGATCGGGGATTCTGCATTTAAAGGATGCCGTCAGCTTAATAACATTGTTTTCCCTGAAGGCTTGGCGGAAATAGGTGAATATGCCTTTCACAGATGTCACGGAATAAAAGAAATGATATTCCCTAAAACTGTTACAACGGTAAAAAACCATGCATTCCTTTACTGCGACGGTCTTAAAAAAGCCGTTCTTGAAGGACCTGAGCATCTTGAAAGAGCTGCATTTTCACATAATCTCTCTTTGGAGGAGATACATTTAAACGGAAATCTCGACGATTCTAATTTTGCGGATGAAGTATTTGAAGGTTGCGTTCGCCTCACAAGGATTAATCTGTCCGGGAAGGAATATGCGATTAATAATCTTATAGAGGCTATGGATTCTGATTCCGGATATCCGAAAATCATTAGATCGATTGCAAAAAGTGTTTATCATTCCTTACAGATAGAAGACGGGGTTCTTTATTCCTTTCATATTAATTTAAAATCGATTTCCATTCCGGAGGGTATTACCGAAATAGGCAAAGGATGTTTTTTCGATAAAAAGGGGATATTGAATATTACTTTCCCGAAATCACTTCGTAAGATCAGGGCAAATGCTTTTCTAAATTGTACCGGCCTCCAAGAGATTACAATACAGAACGATAATGTTGAAACGGACGACAAGGCTTTTAGAGGCTGCTGCAGTCTAAAGAAGGTCAATTTATCGGGAAAGACCTTTCTAATGGAGGATGAATCGGATAATGAAACTGTAAGCCGTATAAGGGAACAGGTTTTAGGAGATTTTTACATCAGCGGAAGGGTTCTCATCCGCTACAAAGGAAACGAAGAGCATGTTCGTATTCCTAAAGAGGTTGAAATAATCGGAGAACGCTGCTTTTTCGAAAATGAAAGGATTAAAGCGGTTACGTGTCCGGACAATCTCAGAGAAATCAGGGAACAGGCATTTGCGGGATGTGTAGCACTGCAGAACATGGTGCTTTCCGATAAGCTGAAAAGAGTTGAGAGGGAGGCTTTTGCAGAGTGTAAGAAGTTGTTAAAGATAAATCTTACCGATACGGTTGAATATATTGGTGAATATGCTTTCAGACGCTGCTTCTCACTGAAATCTTTTGAGCGTTTGCCCAAGACTGCTGTCATAGATCCGTATGCTTTTTATAAGACAAAGTTTTTCGATAATGTGTTGGAAGAACACAATAAAACTATAGAAAGCAATTTCGGGATAATGCCGTCAGTATGCAAGGAAGGCATAAAGATACTTTCTTTATCGGATGTAAATAATATAGGAAAATATGCGTATGCTGCAAGTCCCGATCTTGAAGAACTGGTTATAGATGCACCTGAATGCGTGATTGAACGTGAGGCTTTTTCAAATTGCCCGAAATTAAAAAGAGTAAGGCTCAACGTAAAGGAGATTCGAGAGGGAGCCTTTTCATATTGCAGAAAGCTGGAAGAGGTAAGCCTTTCGGGAGTTACGGTTTTACCGGAACGATGTTTTGCAGGCTGTTACAGCCTTATCGGATTTGAAGCCAAAGATGTGAAAAAGGTTGGTCCGAGGTGTTTTGATGAATGTGTACGATTGCCCGATTTTGATTTTATAGGAATTGAAGTAATCGGAGAGCGCGCATTTGAAAGATGTGATTCATTAAGAAGTGTGGAGCTTAATAGCGTTGAATGCGGATTTCACGCATTTGCGGATTGTGCTTCTTTAGAATCGGTTGAAATATCGGAGGATACTGTCTTAAAGAGTGGTACTTTTATCGGGAGCACTCAGATAAAAAGAGTAAGATACAACTCAAAGGAATATGTTTTTTCAAGATTTGCGGACAGCCTTAACAGTGTTGGAAATACATTACCCGGTCCTGTAAAGGAAGTGATCGCTTCGATATATTCCTGCTTTGAGATTGTTGACAGAAAGATACTTACGGGTTATCGTCAGGATGCTTCAAGAATTACCATACCTGAGGATATAGAAGAGGTGGGACAGGACGTTTTTAGGGACCATGTTCGTCTAAAGGATATAAATATCCCGAAATCTGTAAAGCTGTTTGGAAGTCATGCTTTTTCTCAGACAATGTGGCTTGACGAGCAGTGTAAGAAAAATGAAACCGTAATTGTTAATGACGTCTTGATAGACGGTACACTATGCAGCGGAAGGGTGGTGATTCCTTCTTCTGTTAAGCGTATCGCAAGCTGGTGTTTTGCCGGAAACATCGATATTACGGAACTGGAGATACCTTCCGAAAGGATTGCTATTGAAGCACTGGCTTTCCGAAATTGTATAAATCTTAAAAAAATCATTGACCCGGAGAAAAAAGAGTATATATTATATAAAGTAAGTGACCTTTCAAACGCGGAATACCCGGAACAGATACAGAAAATCTTCTCAGAATGCACAAACTGTTTTAAACTGGATGAAATGGGAAATCTGATAGAAAGTACCGGGAATATAACAGATCTGACCTTCCCGGCCGGTATTAAGGCTATAGGAGATGGAGTATATAAGGACTGCCATCTTTTGGAGAGCATTTCATTATCACATGATACAGAGCTGATAGGGAAATCGGCTTTTGAAAACAGTAAGTGGCTTAAGATAGTGAAAAATGCAGGATCTGTTACAGTAATCGGTGCGCAGGCTTTTTCGGGCTGCCAGTCCTTGGAATCGATAGACCTTTCAAACAGCTTAAAGGAGCTGGGGAACAGATGCTTTGAGCATTGCAGCAGCTTGAAGGCAATTACTGTTTCAAACAGACTTGAAAAGATACCGGAGAGGGCATTTTTCCGCTGTAAATCCTTAACTAAGCTGCAAATTCCGGAATCCGTCAGGATTATTGAGCCAGAGGCATTTGCTTTTTGTGACAATCTGGAGGATGTATATATTTCTTCCAAAACTGTTATAGACGAAAAGGCATTCGCATTTTGTGACCGGGTACGGATACATATTGGAGATTGATATGAGATATCGTGAGCTTGGAAAGACGGGACTTAAGGTTTCGGAACTGGGATTTGGAACCATTCCGATTTTAAGCGGTCACGTTCCCGTTCTTCCGGAATATTTCAGCCCGGATACGGATACGGCTATGGCCATCATGAAAAAAGCTTTCGAGTATGGCTGCAATTTTTTTGATACAGCTATCCCTGAAGAGTACGGGGATGCCGAGTATAAGCTTGGCAGGTTTGCAAAGACCATAGACAGAAATAGGATTGTCATTTCGGATAAGGCGAGATTTTACGGCGGCGGAGACATTTATCGCGAGGTGTTACGCTCAATTGAGAATCTGGGGACAAAACCGGATATCTATTTTGTCCATCAGGTAGATGAAAGCAATGCCGATGAGGTTTTCGGAAAGGGTGGAGCTTTAGAGGCCCTGTATGATCTTAAAAGAGAGGGAAAGATAGGCTTTACCGGGATAGCCTCACACTATTACAACGTTCTGTACCGCGCAGCTCTCGACAAAAGAGTTGACGTACTGCAGGGAAGCGGAAATATCCTTGAAAGGGGAATGCTTGAACGTATCAGAAGGGAAGAGGTGTTTAAGGAAAAGGGATTCATCCTAAATAAGGTTTATGCCGCAGGCTTGCTTATCGGACCGTTCAGTGTGGCGGAGCTTATCGGCGGGATCCTTGAATATCCGTTTTCGTGCGCACTTTTGGGAATAGGTACGTTTGATCAGGCGGACGAAGCTTTTGAAAAGGAATATTCACCGATACATTTTTCCTTTGAGGAGGTAACGGAGCGTCTTAGGAAAAGCTTTGAACCGATCGCATGCAACAGATGTGAAAGATGTGTATGTTCGTACGGTCACGAAATACATACAAGCTTTCGTCAGTACAATTATTTTCATCTCGGAAAGGAATTTTGGGCTGTAAATAAATTGAAAATGGATCTGTACAAGAATTATGAACACTGCAGATTCTGCATGGAACGCAGCTGCATGCAGCAATGCGAAAATCACCTGAATATACCGGGTGAGATGGAGAGGATACACGATCTCCTTAAGTCATACGGAAAATAAATTGTCGGATATAAAATCAGAATTGTTATGTAAAATAACATTACGGAACCACAACAGAAGGAGGGGTAAAATGATAGCAAAAAGTACGGTAAATGAAGTTCAGGTTTACAGAAACAGCGCATCTGTCATTAGAAACGGTGAGGTTGAACTCAAAGAAGGCAGAAATATTATTTATATTGCGGGAATGACTCGGACTTCTAAGCAGGAGGATTTCGTGCTTTCGTTTCCTGAAAACGTTAAGGCTTCAAATATCCAGATAGTTAAGATCGACGATATCGATAAGGATATTGAAAGGGAATCAGAGAAGCTTCAGAAGCAGATAGATGAAATAGATCATCGGATAGAAACCTGCAATCTTTTAATAGAACTTCGTAAAACAAACGGGGATTTTTCGAAGAGGACGGAGATTTCCATTGATGCTCAGGAGAGGTATATGGTTGCTCTTTCGGAAAAAATTATGGAGCTTTATAAGCAGATATCCGATCTGGAGGATGAAAAGAAGAAGCTTATAGAAAAGATGGAGGATGCCGAAAAGGAAGAAATCAAGCCTTTGATAATGGCTGAGATTGTTTCAGGGGCTTCAGGAAAGGTTCCATTTACTCTAAGGTATCAGGAAACAACCGGAAGATGGAGACCAAAGTACGAGATACGCTACAAGAGCAACGACGAGCCTCTTGAAGTCAGTATGAAGGCACAGATAACCCAGGACTCAGATGAAGACTGGAAGCAGGCTAAGGTTACTCTTTATTCCGGTAATCCGGCTGTTTTTCAGGGCCTTCCGGTGCTTGATCCGGTACATGTTTCGATTTATGTAGATCCTCCCGCATTTAAAGGACGTGCAAAGGCTGCAGGTGCCGCAAGAATGGCTGTTATGGATGGGGCATGCTGTGAAGATGAAGAAGAATGCGAAGAGGACGGAATGGATAACGGTGCACCGATGCTTGCAATGTCCAGACTGAAGATGGATGAGGCACAGGTTGAGGAAGAGGAGACAATGTCTGCATATATCCTTCCCGAGTTAAAGGACATATTAAACGGAACCGACGGAAACATCGTTGTACTTCAGAGCTTCAGCGTACCTGCGGATTATCATCTGCTTAGCATTCCCAGGGTAAATACCAAGTGCTTCCTTACCGCTGATATTAATGAAGCGGATTGGCCGCTTCCCACAGCTTACGCTTCAGTTTATATCAAGGATCTGTTTGCAGGTGAGATATTTGTTGATCCCGACACGGATATCGATAAGTTTTCATTGTCCTTAGGACAGGACGAAAGAATAACTGTTGTAAGGACGGAGCTTCCGAGAAAGACGCAGGAGGCACTCATAAAGAACCAGAGAAAACAGATCCGTGCATCAAGGATAAAGCTGATAAACAATTCAAAAGACACCTTAAAGCTGCTCGTAAAGGATCAGATCCCTGTTTCTACCGACAAGGCAGTTGCCGTGGATGTTATAAAGCTTTCTGACGGAACACTTAACGAAGAAAAGGGCGAGATTACCTGGGAGCTTCAGGCCGAACCTAAAAACGCCGTAGAACTCGAGCTTTCCTACAGCCTTGCATGGCCTAAGGATAAGAAGTTATCGGAGAGAGTAGTGAGAAGCTAGAGAGTAAGAATACAAAATAATACATTGATGTTCAAAATAATAGTTTTAATATATATAGTGAAGTTACGGGATGTAGCTTCACTATATTTTTTGTGAAGCAATCTGCTTTTAAAACATCTATTTTCGGTAAGGATAATAATATGAGTTCGGAAAAGAAACAATCAAATACAACTAAAAAATCGAGACTTGCATGGCTCTGGGAAAATATGGAGGGTAAGCATGGTCTGTTCATCGCGGCTCTTATAGGAACCGTGGTTTACAATATTATGCAGCTTATAGTTCCGTATTTCTCAGGAAGGATTGTGGATCTACTGAGGAAGATACAGGAAGAGAACTTGGTAATCTCGGATTTTAAGGATGATTTTATCAGGCTTATCATCCTTATGGTGGTTCTTACTCTTATAAGGGTTACCATTGTTTACGGCGACTGTATGGCTTACGAGCATGTTTCGCAGAAGGCTCTCTACAGGATAAGAAATTTCCTATATGATAAGATTCAGAGACAGGATATGAAGTTCTACGGCACATATCGTACCGGCGATCTGATGACGAGAGTTACGGGTGACCTTGACGCAGTAAGGCATAATATCGCTTGGGTTATAAGAATGATAGTTGAGTCGATCACTCTTTACACGGCGACAGCAGTTTATTTCTTTATAATGAACTGGAAGCTGGCTATCTGCCTTCTTATAGTTTCACCGCTTATCTTTGCGATAGTTTTTAAATTCAGAAGAAGCGTTGCTCCGAAGCATGCGCTTTTGCGTGAAAAGCTTGCCGGAATGAATACAGACGCACAGGAAAATATTTCCGGTAACAGGGTAGTAAGAGCTTTTGCAAGAGAGGATTATGAAATAAAGAAATTTGATAAAGCGAACAAGGACTTTGAGGACACAGGAATAAACACACATATGACCTGGCTCAGGTTCTTCCCGGCAGTAGAAACGATTGCCAATGCTCTTCCCGTTATTCATCTGGTTATCGGCGGTATATTCTTTATGAACGGTGAGATCTCAATGGGAGATTACGTTGCTTTCTCAGGCCTTATCTGGGCCATAGCTAACCCGATGAGACAGATGGGTAACATAATGAACGAGTTCCAGCGTTTCTCAGCTGCTTCCGCAAAGGTTATGGAAATCTATTATTCCGAGGCTGAGATTGTTGATAAGCCCGATGCGATCGCACATCCGGAAAGGTTTAAAGGCAAGGTTGAGTTTAAGCATGTTTCGTTCCAGTATTCCGACGGTAAATATCCGGTACTAAAGGATATCTCATTTGTAGCGAAACCCGGTGAAACTGTTGCCATAATCGGAGAGACTGGCTGCGGAAAGACTTCGCTTATCCAGATGATACCGAGATTCTTTGAGGCGACTGAGGGTGAGGTCATGGTTGATGATGTGCCCGTTGAGAACTATAAGCTTGAGGACTTAAGAAAGAATATCGGTCTTGCGACTCAGGATGTCCTTCTTTATTCAGATACGATAGAAGGTAATATAGCATACGGTGCTTCTACCATGAAGCCGGATGAGGTTACAAAGTATGCAAAGTACTCCGCAGCTGCTGATTTTATTGAGAAGCTTCCCGAAGGTTATGATACTATAGTAGGTGAGAGAGGTGTTGGCTTGTCAGGCGGACAGAAGCAGCGTATTTCCCTTGCGAGAGCGCTTGCAATTAAGCCTTCGATCCTTATTCTTGATGATACCACTTCAGCTGTTGATATGGAGACAGAAAAGGTTATACAGCATTCTTTGAGGAATCTTGATTTTGACTGTACAAAGATTATTATCGCGCAGCGTATTTCCACTACGAAGGCTGCGGATAAGATACTGGTGCTTAAGGACGGCAGGATTATCGAGGAAGGATCTCACAAGGAGCTGGTTGCCAAGAAGGGATATTATGCGGATCTTGTTAACCTACAGATAGGGGAGATTTCGGCGTAAGGCGAAAGGATTGGTATAAAAATGGCAGGTAAGAATACGTACAGACAGGATGAGAGGCTGGATGAGCCGTTTGACATACGGCATCTGCTGCTTGCTTCGTCGTATATTAAAAAGTATATAAAGCAAATGGGTCTGGCCCTGTTTTTGAGTATTTTAGGCGGAGCTCTGGGACTTCTTGCTCCTATTATTACTCAGAAGGCGATTGATGATGCACTGATCCCGCATGATATGAAGCTTCTTATCATACTGGCGGTTCTGCTGGTTTCTGTTTATGCGGTAAGTATCGTGTTTACGACAATAAGATCGAAGATGATGGTTAAGGTTTCACAGCGTATCATTTATGATATAAGAAAGGATCTTTTTGCTCATCTTCAGAAGCTTTCTTTCCAGTATTATGATGACCGTCCTCACGGTAAGATACTGATAAGGGTTGTTAACTATGTCAACTCTGTTTCGGATATGCTTTCAAACGGATTGATCAATATTATCTTAGAGACTATAAACCTTATCATCATTGTTATTTATATGCTGATGGTGGATGTTCAGATGTCTCTTGTAGTTATGTGCGGTGTGCCTATTCTTGCCGTGTTCATGTTATGGATGAAGAACAGACAGCGTAAGGCTTGGCAGGCGGTTTCAAATAAGAGCTCAAACCTGAATGCTTACCTGCAGGAGAATATTGTCGGAGCTCGTATTACACAGATTTTTGCAAGAGAAAACGAGAATGCCGAGATTTTTGCAGGACTTTCCGAGGACTGCAGGAAGACCTGGATGAAGGCAGTGCGCTGCAACAACCTTATGTGGCCCGGAATCGATGCTATTTCTGTTCTTATCAGGGCAGCGATATTTATTTTTGGTATTATCGTGTTTAAAGAGGGTGCTAAGTCCATAGGCACGATCATTGCAATCTCAGGTTATTCCGCAAGATTCTGGCAGCCTATAATGAATATGGGAAATATTTTCAATAACTTCCTCAACAATATGGCTTACCTGGAGCGTATTTTTGAAACAATGGGCGAGAAGGTTACGGTTGACAATGTCGAGGATGCGAAGGAAATGCCTGATATTAAGGGACATGTTGAGTTTAAGAATGTCAGCTTCTCTTATGAAGAGGGCAAGGAAGTGCTTCACAATGTTTCGTTCGACGTTAAGCCCGGTATGAGTATTGCTCTTGTCGGACCTACGGGTGCCGGTAAGAGTACTATAGTAAATCTTATATCAAGGTTCTACAATGTAGGAAGCGGCGAGATACTTATCGACGGTCAGGATATTTCAAAGGTTACTTTGAAGTCGCTACGTTCACAGATGGGTATCATGATGCAGGACAGCTTTATTTTCTCGGGTACCATAAAGGATAATATCCAATACGGCAAGCTTGATGCTACTGATGAGGAAATTGTTGAAGCCAGTAAGAAGGTTTGTGCCGATTCGTTCATACAGAAGATGCCTGACGGATATATGACAGAGGTTAAGGAGAGAGGCTCACTGCTCAGCCAGGGACAGAAACAGCTGATCTCATTTGCGAGGACACTTCTTTCTGATCCTAAGATATTGATCCTGGATGAGGCCACATCAAGTATTGATGTTCAGACCGAACGTGCCCTTCAGGAGGGACTTAACAAGATGCTTAAGGGCAGAACGAGCTTTATTGTTGCTCATCGTCTTTCAACCATACGCAACTGTGATGCCATCATGTATATCGATGACGGCGGCATCGTTGAGACCGGCAACCATGAAGAGCTTATGGCTAAGAAGGGTGCATATTACAAGCTTTATACCGCTCAGATCGAAGAGATCGCTTAATATGGGGGGGACGGCTTTTTTGCCGTTTAATAAACGGTAAGACCGGCATAATGAAAATGCATGTCTTACCGCTTTTTTTTGTGGTACATTGACAAATATTTAATTTGTGGTACCATATATAGTGAGGATTGATATTAGTTTATCAAAACTTATGAATGAAAAATATGACAGGGGTGGATATGAAAGTGGATAATAACAGAATAACTGCAATAATAATGTCGGTAATTGTAGTTGCAATGACTTCTTTTTCCACACTTACCGGGTGTACGGAGTCAGGAAACGGTGATAATTCTCAGGTGTCTGTTTCTGAAAACGATGATAAAAACGGAAAAGAAAACACTGAGAACAATACAGATCCCGGTAATACAGAGAATAAGAACGGAAACAAATCCGATGGTAATTCGGGTTTGGAAACAGAAAACGGCAATGAACAGGGTTCAGAGGAGGTTAAGAATACCGCAGAGGAATCAGAGGGTGAAATAACTATGGACCCCATAACAAGAATGGAGTATGACAAGAGCAGGATCCTTGCTAAGACCGATTACTACAATTCACTTGACAATTCCTGTCCCCAGACATGGTGCTTCCAGAGAAAAAAGGACCATTCACCTTCAGGAACCTATGAGAATTTTAAGATTGCCGATTATAACGGAGTTTATCTTGATGAGAATGTAAGTTCTGAAGACAAGGTTATATATCTTACCTTTGACTGCGGATATCCTTCGGATCTTACCGTAAAGATACTGGACACGCTGAAGAAACATAATGCGAAAGCATCCTTTTTCGTTACTCAGATGTACCTTGAGGAATGTGCCGATTATGCTAAGCGCATGAAGGAAGAAGGACATATGGTATGCAACCATACCGTTACTCATACGGATCTTGTTAAAAGAGACGTAGAGGGTGTCTGTGATGAGATTTTCGGAGTGGCAGAGTACTTTTATCAGGTGACGGGCTATGAGTTTGATCCCTATTTAAGAACTCCGACCGGTTCATATTCAAAGAAGCTTATGACTATTATCAAGGATGCCGGTTATATGACAGTGTTTTGGAGTATAGCATACGGAGATTATGATCCTAAGAACCAGCCGGCACCGGGTTATGTTACAGATCACTTTGCAACATACCACCATAACGGTGCGATCGCGCTGATGCATAACGATTCTCCTTCAAATGCAAACGAACTCGATGCCGTACTGACAGAGCTTGAGAATGAAGGTTATAGATTCGCGCTTTTGGATGAACTGTATATAAAAAAATGAATAAATAATTAGATGACTAAATAGGGTATAATTTATTGTATTAGGCAGGCTTAATGATTCCCGGATTGAACAGGTAGGATTGCAGACAATACGATCAATACCTGCGAGGGAAGATAGAATGCCCACATAAGAACAACCGAGGAAGCTCTAAGAGTGTTGTATAATCCTGAATTGATATTAACAAAGCTTCCGAGGTTGTAGATCATTACATTAAGGTCACAGAGTAGGAACAAAAACAGACCGATAAGGAACATGATAGGATGAGGAAAAAGACAGGTGCGGGAAGCCGCATCTGTTTTTTTATTGTTCCGGGAGGTATCAGACGGTGTTATGGAAGGGACCTGGAGTATAATATTCCATACGAAGGATAATCCGTACAGGATTACGAGAAACATAACTGCCGAAAGACTAGAATCATTAGAAAATCTGACAGTGCCCGTCGCAGTAAGAACGATTGCGGTTATGATGGAAATACCTATCCTTATGCCGCTGATGACAGCAGTCTTTTTTATGTTGCCGCCAAGGATAACATAGAGATAGATAGCATGTACTATACAGAAACTGACCAGACCGGGAACCATACGGTCAGGGTTTAAAAGCAGGAAATAATCCGAAAAAGCAGTAAAAAACATAGCTCCGGCAATAAGAGCATAAGTATTGGTTTTGTTCTTATAATAAAGAACAGCGGTAACCAAAAGACATATGATGATGGAGTAATACTTAAGATACGTGTCCGAGAGGATCTGTGAACGCTGAAGGGTTGTAACCAGACCGCTTTTAGAGGCTTCATTGCTGCTTAATACTATATCGATATACATATATGTGACATATATCATCAGCTCCACGGTAATAAATATCCAGAGATATATTGGCAGTTTTTCCTTATTTTTTCTTGCGTAAGACATATTTGCTCCTAGTTATTTTATAAGGCTTCCCCTTGAGGGGAAGCTGTCAGCGAAGCTGACTGATGAGGTGTAAATTTGGTGTTAACACCTCATCCGACCTCACTTCGTTCGGCCACCTTCCCCTCAAGGGGAAGGCTTTATCGGAATAACCCACTGGTACAAAAAGCGAACTTGGCAATTTATATAATATACCACTTGTTGGAAGGATTTCAAGTCTAACTAAAAATATTCATTGCAAATAATTTCAAAAGATGGTAAAATAAATTTTAAGTATGTACCCGGACCGGTGCAAATAAGAAAAAGCAAAAGAAAGGATTCACGCTTATGAAGTATGGTTATTTTGATGATGTAAACAGAGAATATTGCATTACCACCCCTTTTACCCCGCTTCCCTGGATCAATTACCTTGGAAATGACGGATTCTTCGGACTGATTTCAAATACCGCAGGAGGATACTGCTTCTATCGCGATGCAAAGCTTAGACGTATCACCAGGTATCGTTACAACAATATACCCAATGATATCGGAGGAAGATTATATTATATCAAGGACGGCAATACCGTTTGGAGTCCCGCATATCGTCCTGCAGAAACAGAACTTGACAGTTATGAGTGCAGGCATGGTATGGGATATACCACCTTTAACAGTACCAAAAACGGCGTAAATGCAAAGCTTACTTTCTTTGTTCCGTTAGGAGATGCGTGCGAGCTTCATCGCTTAGAGGTAGTAAATAATTCAAATGAGACCAAGGAGCTTACTCTTTACAGCGGTATCGAGTGGTGTCTTTGGAATGCGGTTGATGATTCACAGAACTATCAGAGAAACTTAAGCATCGGTGAGCTTGAGGTTATCGGAAGCACTATCTATCACAAGACAGAGTTCCGCGAGAGACGTAATCACTATGCATTCTTTACCGTAAATACCGAAGTTGACGGCTTTGATACAGACCGTGATGTATTCCTTGGCGCAGGCCGTGCTTGGAATAATCCTGTACAGGTTGAAGAAGGTAAGAGCGGAAATACCGTTGCATCAGGCTGGTATCCTATTGCAAGCCATTCTATAAAGGTTACTTTAGCTCCCGGTGAGAAGAAGTCCTATGTATTCCAGTTAGGATACATTGAGGTTCCCAGAGATCAGAAGTGGGAGTCAAAGGGCGTTATCAATAAAAAGCCTGCTATTGAGCTTATCAATAAATATAATTCAGATGCAGCATTTGATGCAGCATTTAAGGCACTTAAGGATTATTGGGACAATCTGCTTTCAATCTATCATGTTGAGAGTAAGGACGAGAAGGTTAACCGTATGGTCAATATCTGGCATCAGTACCAGGTAATGGTTACATTCAACATGAGTCGTTCCGCATCGTACTGGGAGACCGGTATCGGACGTGGTATGGGCTTCAGAGATTCTTGCCAGGACCTTCTGGGATTCATGCATCTTATCCCTGAAAGAGCAAGGGACAGAATTATCGATATCGCATCCATCCAGTTTGAGAACGGTTCAACATATCATCAGTATCAGCCTCTTACCAAGCGTGGTAATGCAGATATAGGCGGCGGCTTTAACGATGACCCGTTATGGCTTGTAGCTTGTACAGCAGCTTACATCCGTGAGACAGGTGACACAACAATACTTGATCATCCTACACCTTTCAACAATGTTGAAGGCAGCGAGAAGCCTCTTATGGAGCATCTCCGCAGGAGTATCAACTTTACCATCAATAACAAGGGACCTCACGGTCTGCCTCTTATCGGACGTGCAGACTGGAATGACTGTCTGAACCTTAACTGCTTCTCAGAGGAGCCCGGTGAGTCCTTCCAGACATTTGGACCCAGCGAGGGACCTGTTGCAGAGTCTGTATTTATCGCAGGTATGTTTGTTAAGTACGGCAAGGAATATGCTGATATCTGTGACTATGTAGGACTTACTGATGAGGCAAAGAGCATCAGGGCTGAGGTAGAGAAGGTTAAGACTGCTACCGAAGAGTTCGGATGGGACGGCGAATGGTTCCTTCGTGCATACGATGCATACGGAAACAAGGTTGGTTCAAATGAATGCGAAGAAGGTAAGATCTTCATCGAGCCCCAGGGCTTCTGTACCATGGCAGGTATCGGTCAGGAGAAGGGCTTCGGTGCAAAGGCTCTTGATTCATTATACAAGTACCTTGTAAATGATTATGGTATCGAGATCTTAGCACCCTGCTATACCACCTATCATGTTGAACTTGGTGAGATTTCTTCGTATCCGCCCGGATACAAGGAGAACGGTGCAATTTTTACTCACAACAATCCCTGGTGTTCAGTGGCTGCTACTGTTATCGGTGATGCTGAGAAGGCATTCGATATCTACAAGAGAAGCTGTCCTGCATTCTTAGAGGATGTGAGCGAGATCCATCGTACCGAGCCTTATGTATACAGCCAGATGATCGCAGGCCGTGCCGCTGTTCATTACGGCGAGGCTAAGAACTCATTCCTTACAGGTACCGCAGCATGGGTTGTAGTTGATATCACACAGGCTATTCTCGGAGTTCAGCCTACATTACAGGGCCTTGCGATCAAGCCTTGCGTTACAAAGGATTTCGGCAGCTACAAGGTTACACGTAAATATCGTGGTGCAGAATATGACATTAACGTTATCCAGGACGGAAGCGGCAAGGGTCTTGTTGTTGACGGCGTAAGTGTTGACGGAAATCTTGTTCCTGTTACGGCCGGTAAGAAGGAATACAAAGTAGAGTATTATATCTGATATTAAATCTTTCGTTTTTGTATAAAGGGGGAAATACATTTAATACGGAGGAATATCTATGATATGTGATAAATGTGGCAGTCAGATACCTAACGGAAGTATTTTCTGTACGTCCTGCGGTAAAAAGCTTAAACCTGTTGAAAAGGCGGAGAAGCTTTCTCAGGATGAAGCTAAAAATGAACTTGCCAGGGCTAACGAAGCCGCTGCTGATGTAGTGGCTTCTGCCAATGCCGAAGCGGCAAAGGTTGCGGAAGAGTATTCGCAGGCGATAAAGAATGTAAGTACGGACTTCCATGAGACGGTAGCCAAAGCCGGAAATTCCGTAGCGGAAATAACGGGTGTTGAGGCACAGACGGATACTGTTGCGCTTCCGGTGCCTTCAGAGGAAGTTATTCCGGAAGAGAAGGAAAATACGTTACCAGCCCCTTTGGAAAATGTTCCGGCAGTTACAGAGGGTGAAACAGGTGATGCAGTACCGGAAAATACTGAAGATAATACTCAGCTTCCTGTTGAAAATAAAAATGCTCCCGCAGAACGCCCCGTGCCCAGTCAGGCAGTGGCTAATGAAAAGAGGCAGTCTCCGGAGATCAAAGCGGGTAAGAGCATTCCTGCAGGCATGATAATCCTTGGAACATTGGGCCTTATCGTGGTTATTGTGGCATGTATCTTCATATTTTCGGGATCTGCCAGGAATGGTATAAAAAAGCTTTTCCTGTCGGATGAGAATTATTTCAGGTCTGTTGAGAAAAATGCTGTACTCGATATCGTTGATGATCTGAGCGTTGCATACGATGATGATTTCCTCGGAGCGCTTGATTTTATGAAATCCGAGTATGCTCTTAATATTGATGTTGACGTGAAGGACGAGGCTGAGGATTTTTTGGAGGCCTTATATAAGAAAAACAGAGATGTCGATCTTTCATGGATAAAAACAGCAAATGCCGAGATGAATCTGAAAATGAAGGATAAGATGTTCCAAGCAAAAGGAGAGATAAGTGTAAACAAGAAAGATCTTGGAAGTTTTGACTATATCGGAAATCTCAACGAAAATAAGTATTATTTCGGTATTCCGATTCTTTCCAAGGAATATGCTTCAGTTGATAAGTCAATGGAAATAGACTTGGATGCAATCTCTTCAAATATCGGAACTTTCAATCTTAAAACACTTGTTGATTCAACCGCTTTTCAGGATGCCCTTCCTTCAAAGAAGGAACTTAACAGGATAGTTGAAAAATATCTGGACATAGCACTTGAAAAAATAACCAGGATCAAGTTTTATGAAGATCAGGTTCTTGAAGCAGGAAAGGTAAAGAACAGATATCTCATGATCTCGGCAGCTCTTGACGAAGATCTGCAGCCTGAGATCTATGATGCCATCCTTAAGGAGCTTTCAAAGGATGACGAGGTTCTTGCAATTATCAACAGGATTGAGAAAACAGGTGTGTTCGGTGACAGCATTACTGCTGACAAATTCCTTGACTGGATCGAAGAGACCCAGGATAATCTGTACAACAGACCGTATACGTTCATGACCTTAAATATCTGGGTTGATGATACGGGTAAAGTGGTCGGTCAGCAGATCGTTGATGACAACGGTACCGGATATACATACAAGTACGTTATAAATGAGGGCAATTTCGGCTTCGAAGCTTTCTATGCAAAGAAGAATAAGGTGAGGGATAACGTCGTTGCATCAGGTACTATCAGCGGCAGTTCGGTTACAGGTAATTTTGCTTACTATACAAATAGCGGAAAAGAAGCTTTGTCACTTGATTTTTCCGATGTTGACGTGATAGATCTCCTTCGCGGCAATCCCAACGGTACATTGCTCCTTGATATCTATGATATGACTGGCGACAAGCAGTTTAAGGGATTAAAGCTTACTGTGGAATTTGATATAACATTAAAGAAGTCGACAGCAAACTTTAAGCTTTCCGATGCCGGAAAGACAATTATCGAGGCAGATGCCACACTTAAGAAGTCTTCTGCAGGAACCGTTAAGGAGCCCGGCAAGATTATTGAAGTCGATAAGAACAACAATCTGGCAGCTTGGTACAACAATTTTGACTGGAGTACGGTTCTTAAGAATGCTGACAAGGCAAATATGCCTTCAAGATATTACCGTCAGCTTGAAAAATGGTCGGAATCCGGGTTTGATTCGTTCTATTCGGGAATGAGCGGACTTCTTCCTTCATTCATTTTCGGAGAACGTGCTTATTCATCCATATACGATGATTTCGATGATTGAAAGTCTGAAACATAAGGAAATACGGAGTTTTAAATAATGTTTAATAAATTAAAAAAAGGAGCGGGCGTATTCTTTAGCCTGCTTCTTGTACTGATTTTACTTCCTTGCAGCGTTGTTTATGCTGAGGAAACGACAACGGACAGTTATCCCATGCAGTATCTTGAGATAACCGTTCCTGATTATTATGCTCACGTTACCGTTAATACAAAGGATTCTGACATTGCTTGGACCGAAGTTAACGTTACGGATCCTTCTACAATGAAAACCGGCTTTAAGAATTCCGGAATATATGCCATGTATGTGAATAAGAATACAAATTCATCCATATATCTGGCAGGCATATCCAATGAAGAAACCCTGAAAGTATTTGACATTACAAAGTACAGTGACGAGGAAATCATTGAATACGGTAAAACCTGGGTTCCTACGGAAAATGTTAAATCCTGTAATGTGACGGCCTATAAGCATCCACAGATGAATATGTTCAAGATGGAAATTGCTTATGAGGGTGAAAATGAGGATAAGCAGATTGTTTACGCTACCATAGTGAACGGAATGATCCTTGAATTCAGCATGGATACCACAACGCGTATCGGTGCCCTGAGAGATGATATCCTGCAGGAGCTTATAGGCGGCGTTCATATGACAAAGATGATGACATATGACGAATATGCAGCTTCCGTCAGAAAAACATGGCTTACGATCGGATGCTTTTTCGGAGCGGGAATCCTTTTGATGGTGATCTTTTTCGTGGTAAACAAGATTACACAGAAAAAGAGAAAGCTTCGTGTAAATGCCGTATCCGAGAACCTTCTTTCATTCAGAAAGAGAAAACAGGCCGGTGAGGTTGACACACAGAAAGTCCTTTATGAGATAGAAACGGACTACAACAAGGAATTGGTTCAGTCTTATTCGACTTATAATTCCTGGTTAAGAAACGGAAAAAGAGATTTTGTTATGGCGTTGATCTATGTATTAGTTGTGGGTTACGCCGTCTATCTCGGCAGCAAGCTGATGCTTATCATTGGTGTTGCAGCAGCTCTGATCATCCTTTATATCAAGTATTCGGGCTGTGAAAAGTATACCGACAATCTTATTAAGCGATATGACCTGAAGAAAAAGAAGTCTGTGACGGCTACATACAGATTCTATGATGAATATTTTACAATGTCGGGAATAGAATCCATTTCCGAATATATTTATAAGCAGGTATTCAAGGTAGCCAACTATAAGGGATATATGCTTCTTTATATTTCTGAAGAGAGCGCATTGGTAATTGACGTCGAGAAGGTCCCTGAGGAAAACAGGATAGACTTTATAAGAATGATTTTAGAAAAATCACGGATATAATTTAAAAATCAATATTTATGTTAGAAAGGACTAAGGAAAGGTAACAAAATGACACAGTCAAGAACACACAATTGTAATGAGCTTCGTATAGGGGATGTCGGTAAAACGGTTACCCTGTGCGGCTGGTACGAAAACATGCGTAAGGTCAGCAAGACGCTTGGATTTCTGGTTTTAAGGGATTATTACGGAACTACTCAGATCGTAGTTGAAACCGAAGATATGATGAATATCATTGACGGTATCAATAATGAATCCACTATTTCTGTTACAGGAACAGTTAGAGAGAGAAGCAGCAAGAATGCAAATCTTCCTACAGGTGATATCGAAGTTGTTCCCGAGAAGATCGAGATCCTCGGAAAGTGTATTTACAATGAACTTCCTTTTGAAATCAACAGATCCAAAGAGGCAGATGAGAATACAAGACTTAAATACAGATTCCTTGACTTACGTAATCCTGAGGTTAAGAGTAAGATAGTTCTTAGGAGTAAGGTTGTTGCTTCGTTAAGAAAAGCTATGACCGAAGAGGGCTTTTTGGAGATCACAACACCTATACTTACCGCCTCTTCACCGGAGGGGGCAAGGGATTACATCGTTCCTTCGAGAAAGTTCCCCGGAAAGTTTTATGCACTTCCGCAGGCTCCTCAGCAGTTTAAGCAGCTGCTTATGACTTCGGGCTTTGACAGATATTTCCAGGTTGCTCCTTGCTTTAGAGATGAGGATGCGCGCGGCGACAGGACTCCGGGCGAGTTCTATCAGCTTGATATGGAAATGGCTTTTGCAACTCAGGATGATGTTCTGGGTGTTCTTGAGAAGGTAGTTACTCCTGTTTTTGAGGAATACGGAATTTATAAGAGAGTTTCTCCCGCACCTTACAAGAGGATACCTTATCGTGAGGCTATGGAGAAGTACGGTACCGACAAGCCCGACCTTAGAATTGATCTGGAATTAAAGGATGCTACCGATGTCCTTTCCGATATCGGCTTTGATCCTTTTAAGGGAAAGAAAATAAAGGTTGTACCTGTTTCGAACTTTACCGCTACCAGAAAGCAGATAGATCAGTTGATCGCTGATGTTGAGGTTCAGACCGCTCAGAAGACATATTGGTTCAGACTTGATGAGCAGGGTGAGATCGTAGGCGGTATCGCTAAGTTTGTACAGCCCGTTAAGGAGCAGGTAATCGCTGCGCTTGATCTGAAGCCCGGTTATTTTGTTGGTATTGCCGCATGTGACAAGCTTGATATGGCTCAAAAGACCGCAGGTGTTATGAGATCTAAGCTTGGTGTTCTGTGTCCCGACCATATGGATAAGGAACAGTACCAGTTATGCTGGATAGTTGATTTCCCGATGTACGAGATAGGTGAGGAGTCCGGTGAGCTTGAATTCTGTCATAATCCTTTCTCAATGCCTAACGGCGGTCTTGATATCTTAGAAAAGGCTGAGAGAGGCGAGGTTGATCCTCTGACGATCAATGCTTTCCAGTACGACCTGGTAATTAATGGATATGAGTCTGCTTCAGGTGCAGTCCGTAACCACAATCCCGAGATAATGGTCAAGGCATTTAATCTTGTTGGCCTTGGTGAGGAAGAGGTTAAGTCAAAGTTCCCTGCAATGTACAATGCTTTCTGTTACGGTGCACCGCCTCATGCAGGTGCAGCTCCCGGAGTTGACAGAATGATAATGCTGCTTACCGGCGAGGAGTCGATCAGAGAGGTTATTCCGTTCCCTATGAACGGAAAAGCACAGGATGTTATGTGCGGAGCTCCGAGCGAGGTTACAGAGAAGCAGCTTAAGGAAGTTCATATAAAGATTGCGGAAGAGGATTTGGAAAAAGCTTAAAAAAAACAATTCAATATTAACGTGTTATAAAAAAGAGCCTCCGATTGATACCGGGGGCTCTGATACTATCTACGATAAGCTGATGCACACAATTGAAGTCAGTATTGTCAATTTCACCGCGAAAACGCTTTCAGAGCTTCCTCGGTAACAAAATGATGTTATGCTAAGAGGTTGGATATATTTTAATTATATTATATGGATTATGGATTCAAAATCAGAGGATTTAAGTCCGTAGCCATCAAAGTTTCCTTCAGAACTGAGCTTGTCGGGAACCAATTCTACCTCCCCGTATATGTTGAACATTTTATCGGCACGTTCGTAGTCTTTTGCCGGATAGAGATCGGCTCCGGGTACAGAAGCGGTAGGTACCATGCATGGGTCTATGTTTCCGAAGAAGAAATCATGTAATCTAATATCAGTTGTAGTGCCTGCACAGGACAGTTTTTTATGAAAAGCTTCCGCACCAAAGTCACAATCGACATATATCCAGCCGTATGGAAGAAGATGTACCATGGCCCAATCGTGAGCAATGGCATTGTTTGAAATATTATTATCGGAAACTGCCCAGCCTCCCTGCCATCTGGCTGGAATACCGCACATCCTGCACATGGCTGTAAAGGCAATGTTATGGTCATCACGGTTCATTTTTCCAAAGTTTTCTGTTATAAAGTCATAGATTTTTCTTGCGATTGATCCGTTTTTGAGACTATTTTCGACATTTACACTATTTTCTTCGAAGGCTTTAGTGCAGGGTATTGAAAGATTGTTTAAAAACTCGGCATATTCCGGCCTGAATACAATTCCACGGTCTTCAATTACATCAAGAATGCTTACAGCATCATGAGGAAGGGCAGTATATGATTCACAGCCGCAGTGGTGGTTTTTTGAAAAACGATCGATTTCTGCGTTTGAGAAAACTTTTTGCTCGGTTGAATCGACTAAGTCAATATCAGGGTTTACATATGTATGCTCGGAGGTGAAGGCATATTTTACTGAAAAAGGAGTGTTTTCGGTAAGTCTTTCGTTAAAATATACACTTCTTTGAGGATAGTCCTCAACCGAAGCCATTCTGAAGAAGGGTTCTGAATCAAGAAGCTGGCCTTCTCTGAGCCACGAAGCATTTATCGGAGCCGGGAGATGTACTCTTACGGTACCCGGACGGAAGATATCATCTTTTATTTTTAATGAGATGCAGGCTTCTATATCTAAATGCAATGATTTTTCTTCTATTAATTTCTGTATATTTGCAATGTTCATTATTTTTCCTTTTTAAATCCTTATGTTATAAGATCCTTCGCTGACGCTCAGGATGACAAAGCAAGCTTAACTTTATAATATTGGAACCGTAAAGCCGATTAAAAATTATTATAATATAAAAGTTAAGAAATTTCAATCCTAACAAATTCTTTAGTTTTAAAAGAATATTAAAAAAAGTATTGTAAATTTCCTGATTTTTTAGTAGAATATAGAGTAAGATTTTATCGAAATTTGCTTTTCAAAATGATTCGGGGGGATGTTTTGAGATGATTTATAAGCCGGTTAGCATACCCAAGGAAAAGCGGAAGGACTTTTATCAGAGTAAATACGATCACTTTAAGTATCTGTTACTGTGGGTCATTATCATTTCATGTTTGATAGAAATGACCTTCTTTGTTTCGGATTGCAGTGTTGTGATGGGCTTCTCGGAGAATACGCTCCTTTCCAGATTCCTGATAATTGTTCCGCTGGGATTGTATTTGTTTGCATTCAAGCATGTATCATCATATAAAATCATGGTTCCGTTTTCTTATGTTATGATCCATGCCTGCATGCTTTCGGTTATCTGGACTTCGTATTATATTTCCAATGTCCAGAATTTAAGAGAGAGTTTTCTTGTAATACAGATCATGTTCCTGATAGTGGGAATTGCTTCTCCCAAGAAGCTTCATTGCATTTTCCATGCACTTATGATAGCAGAGATCGTTCTGGCATGTATGTTCAATTCATTTACCGGAATAGATACGTTGATCTCGCTTGACGGAGCTTGCCTTATAGCTATCTGTGCGTTTGAGTTTATTTTTGAGAGTGCATTCGGTGAGATGTATAACGCTCAGATGAAGCTTGAGGATGTTGCTCTTCACGATCAGCTGACGGGTGCTTTTAACCGCTCGAAGCTCAAGATGCTTTGCATGGAGGATACATCTGAGCTGGTTTTTAGGAATGCGGGTTTCATTCTGCTTGATATCGATGAATTTAAGAAAATAAACGAAAGCTTCGGACATGATACCGGCGATCAGATTATTAAAGAACTGTACAATATTATCAAGATCTGTACCAGAGGCGATGATGTATGCATCCGTTTGGGCGGGGAGCAGTTCCTGATCATAGTTCCGAATCAGGGTCTTGCGCGTACCAAGGAGATCGGCGAGAGGATACGTCATCATGTGGAAAACAAGAAGGATCTTGCATGCACGTTCAGAATTTCTGTCGGAGCAACGGTATATAAGGGCGGAGATTATCATGTTTCAATCAATTTTGCGGATAAGGCACTGAAATTTGCAAAAGAAAATGAAGTAAATCTTGTTGTGGCATATGAAGATATGTAATAATTAAAGAGCAGGCCGAACCTGCTCTTTATTGTTGATACGGGGGAGTATTATGGCTAGAAGTGAGAATCAGAAGCTGAAGCTGTTCCATCTGAGGAGAATACTGTTGGAAAAGACCGACGGGAAACATGGGATTACCGTGCCTGAGATCATAGATGAGTTGGAGAAGCTTGATATCAAGGCCGAAAGGAAGACGGTTTATACCGATATTGCCCTTCTGGATGAAACCGGAATAAAGATAAAGAAAAAGAAAAAGGATCAGAACTGCCTTTACAACGTTGAAAGCAGGGAATTCGAGATTGCCGAGCTTAAACTGCTTGTGGATGCCATTCAATCTACAAAATTCATTACTCGTAAGAAGTCGGATGAGCTTATTAAGAAGCTGGAGGGGCTATGCAGTGTCTATGAAGCCGGCGAGCTTCAGAGACAGGTATATGTTCACGGAAGGATAAAAAACATGAATGAGAGCATATATCTCGGGGTGGATTCCATTCATGACGCCATTTCTTCAAACAGGAAGATTTCATTTCACTACGGAAACTGGAATATCCGCAAGGAGATGGAGCTAAAGAAAAACGGTCAGCTTTATACAGTGAGCCCCTGGGCACTTACCTGGAGCAACGATAATTATTATCTGATAGCATATGACAGCGAATCCGCCATGATAAAGCACTACAGAGTTGATAAGATGACCGACATATCAGTTACAAAGGACAGAAGAGAAGGAGAAGAATATTTTAAGAATTTTAATCTTGCGGATTATACGAGAAAAAACATAAGCATGTTTTACGGTGAGGAGAAAAAGGTTACGGTAGAGATAGATAACAGTATAATCGGAGTTTTTATCGACCGTTTCGGAAAGGATGAGATTACTGTGATGCAGTGCTCAGAGGAACGCTCACTTGTCAGATTTGAGGTCAATGTGAATCCGCAGTTCCTCGGATGGATATTCTCACTTCATGACAAAGCAAGGATAATCGGCCCGGAATCGGCAGTCCGACAGAGTAAGGAAATGGTAACTCACCTTGTTTCTCAATACTTTGAAAAGTCTTAATAAATATTTTCTTGTATTTGAAAGGAATTTGTTATATAATGTTATACCGAGTGTGGGAAAAGTAGTATCCGCCTCAAATAACATGAAAGGTTTGTAGAAAGATGATATATGCAGTTGTTGCCGTAATTGCGATTATCTTTGTATTGCTGCTTTACGGTGCTCTGATGCTGTTTACGGACTACATCAATGTAACTTTATATATAAAATTCTTATTCCTTAATTTCGTCTGGTTTATGGTTTCTACCGGGTACAAGGAATATGATATTTATTACCCAAATGTATTTAATCAGAAGTGGTTTAATTTTATTTTCATAAGTGCAGGATTCCTGCTGCTCGCATTTGAACTTAATAAGCTCGTTAAGCTCAGAAATGCGCTGATCATCAGTACCGGAGCCGTTACTCATCTGATCATTGCGTTAATGGTGCTTAATTTCTGCGGAGGACTTCCCGGATGGGCTGCAACGGTCTATCTTACAATTACCTCTGTTATAGTTATAGGTATACATCTTTCGGCTATATACGGAGGAAAGAATTCCGCACCCAGCGGCTTTATGTCGAGGTTCCTGGCCGGACTTCTTATGATGCCCGGACCCTTTATTATAACCAGCACGGGGCTGTTCATCATGTCTTCGGACAACAAGCATGTCATAGATGTTATGCCCTTTAACGAATTTATTGAGCGTGTGTATGATTTTGTCAAGAATCCCGACTTCAATTATTCCGGTAAGCTGATGTTTACAGGAATGAAGTATGAGAGGAGTATGTTTATCTCCTCCCTTATTGTGGCTATTCTTGCATTCATATTGTATATCGTGATAGATTCTACCATTGATTACCGCAGTGAACTGAAGGAACGTAGCAAGCACAGAAAAGAGGCCGAGAAGGAACGGGTCCGTGCCGAAATTTCGTCGCGCATCCATTCACAGCTTGAAAAGATCGATTCATGTGTGGCTTATATCAGTTCCAATTACAAGACCTTAAGGGTCAGGGATGAAGATATGAAGGCCATAAGAACCTTCTATGATGAGGCTACGAGGATTAAATACAGTTATAACGGTGATGCAAACGGACCTACTTTAAAAAGAGTTACGGAGTTAAAGACAGAAATTTTTATCTTAAGGGATAAAATATTGAACGATCATTACGGTAAACCCGAGCAGGAACAGTATCACAGCAGTGAAACGGTGAATGAGGAGCCGAAGAAAAATACCGAGGAAAAGAAAGAGAATCTGAAGAGTACCGGATATTTCAACGGTTGCAAGAGTGAAGAAGAGATAAAGAAGAGGTACAGGGATCTTTGCAAGGTATTCCATCCCGATTCGGAGAACGGAGACCAGGAGACGTTCCTAAGGATCAAGGAAGACTACGAGACCATTATGGGTAAAACCGAAAGCGAAGCCGTTTAAGAAAAATAAGACAAAAAAAGAAGCCGTAAAAATCGGCTTCTTTTTTAGTAGCGAGAGGGGGATTCGAACCCTCGACACCGCGGGTATGAACCGCGTGCTCTAGCCAACTGAGCTATCCCGCCACGAATGGGACCTACAGGGCTCGAACCTGTGACCCTCTGCTTGTAAGGCAGATGCTCTCCCAGCTGAGCTAAGATCCCATTAGTTGACCGCGTCAACAAAAGTCATTATATTATCTTGTTTTGCTTTTGTCAAGTATTTTTTCTAGAAATTAAAAAATATTTCAATTGACAACGTGGCTCGGTTTATGTTAACATACACTGAAGGAGGTTGGGCAATGAAAACTTTAATTTCCGGTGCCAATGTTTTTATAGACGGTAGCTTCTGTAAGACCGATGTCCTCATCGAAGATGGAATAATTGTTTCTTTGTCGGATTCTTTAGCGGTAGTGGCAGAAGACCCTTCTGTTTGTATTGTTGATTATTCAGATAAGTATATTTTTCCCGGTTTCGTTGATGTGCATGTGCATTTTCGCGAGCCGGGTTTTTTGTATAAGGAAGACATAGATACAGGTTCCATGGCTGCTGCTAAAGGCGGTTATACTCATGTGTTTACCATGCCGAATCTTAATCCCGTTCCCGATTCGATTGAGAACATGAACGAAGAGCTTAAGGCAATCCATGAAAAGGCTCACGTAAAGGTTTATCCGTATGCTTCAATAACAAAGGGCGAAAAGGGCGAAGAACTTGTCGATTTTGAAGAAATGGCTGAGTACTTCGAGATGCTCGGGGACGGTGAGACCGATGATTTTGACGGCGGACGCAGAGCTGTCAGGCTTGCAGGCTTCTCTGATGACGGGACCGGAGTGGAAACCGGCGAATATATGAAGGAGGCTATGCAGCGTGTAGAGGGGCTCGGTATAATTGCCGCTCATTGCGAGGTAAAATCCCTTCTCGGCGGAAAGAACGTACACGACGGTGTGCTTGCGGAGAAGCTTGGCTATAAAGGAATATCTTCCGAAAGCGAATGGAAAATGGTCGAAAGGGATATCGAACTTTCAAAAGAAACGGGATGTCCTTATCACGTATGCCATGTATCCACTAAGGAAAGTGTTGAGCTGATCAGATGTGCAAAGAAGGATGGGGTTGACATAACGTGTGAAACGGGACCTCATTATCTGCTGCTTTCGGATGAGGACATACTTGCAGAGATAATAAAGGACGAGCTTAATAAGGATAATCCGGGACAAAAAGAGAATGCAAGCGGGTACAGGATAAAGTACGGGCTTGGCAGATTTAAGATGAATCCTCCGATAAGAACTTCTGAGGACAGGAAGGCTCTTATAGAGGGCATAAAGGACGGAACGATAGACATGGTCGCTACCGACCATGCCCCTCATTCTACCGAGGAAAAATCAAAAGGCTTTGACGGGCCCATGGGAGTGGTCGGATTAGAGACCGCATTTCCTGTCCTATATACCGGACTAGTAAAGAAAGGCGTTATTTCCTTAGAGAAGCTGATAGATCTAATGAGCATCGCACCGGCTGAAAGGTTTGGCATAGAGCATGGAATTGCAGTTGGAATGCCGGCGGATATTACGGT
This sequence comes from Lachnospiraceae bacterium, assembly GCA_024696945.1. GTDB lineage: Bacteria > Bacillota > Clostridia > Lachnospirales > Lachnospiraceae > RUG11977. Next base: position 30,413 of record JAILGF010000060.1, read on the forward strand.
GTTCGATCTTGAAAAGGAATATGTTATAGATCCTGATACCTTTGCTTCAAAGGGCAGATTTACTCCGTTTGAGGGAAGAAGTGTATTCGGAAAGTGTATTGCTACTTATGTCGACGGACGGGAGGTGAAGTAATTGGACGGAATTTATAAGGAAATAGATCAAAAGCTGGTTATCCTTTCAAACGAGAGGATTGCGGACGGTGTTTATAAGATGACCCTTGAAGGGCATACTTCGCTTATTACCGCCCCCGGCCAATTTATAAATATCAAGATTCCGGGCTTCTATTTAAGAAGGCCTATCTCAATATGTGATTATGACGCATCGGGACTTACAATTATCTACAAGGTTGTCGGAAACGGAACGAAGGATCTGAGTTCGATGAAGGCAGGAGAGAGCCTTATGTGCCTTATGGGACTCGGAAACGGTTTTGACGTATCGGCCATGGGAGACGACGTGCTTCTTGTCGGAGGAGGAGTCGGAACGCCTCCGATGTACGGACTTGCAAAGAAACTGCTTGCAATGGGTAAGGCAGTAACCGTTGTCCTTGGATTTAATTCCTACAGCGATGTTTTCTATACAAGCGAGTTTGAAGAACTCGAGACTTCTGTGAAGGACGGCAGTATGGAACTGAGAGTTGCTACAGTGGACGGAAGCGTGGGAACTGCAGGCTTTGTAACGAACTGCCTTGAGGGAACCGAGGATATTACGGATTATGCGGCATGTGGGCCGATACCTATGCTGAAAGCACTTTACGGATATTTTGAAGGCAAGGCTCCAGGACAGCTTAGCTTTGAGGAACGTATGGGATGCGGTTTCGGAGCATGTGTAGGTTGCTCGATAAAGACAAAGAGCGGTTTTAAAAAGGTCTGTAAGGACGGTCCTGTGTTCTTCAGCTCGGATATAATATTTTGACGTTTTTTACAGAAAAGGAAGGGTTAGTATTATGACAGATATACGTACGGAGCTAAGCGGACTAGTCCTTGACAATCCTATTATACCGGCAAGCGGTACCTTTGGATTCGGCCGCGAATTTGCCGAACTCTACGATATAAATATCTTGGGCTCATTCTCCTTTAAGGGAACTACAAGGGAAGCACGTTTCGGAAATCCCACCCCCAGAATCGCAGAGTGCAGGGAGGGAATGATAAATTCCGTCGGTCTGGCCAATCCCGGGATCGATGCGGTTATAAATGAAGAACTTCCCGCTATGCGGGAGGTTTTCACCAAGCCTGTGATAGCAAACATAAGCGGATTTTCGGTAGATGAATATAAATACTGCTGCGAGAGGATTGACAAGGAAGAACAGGTAGGCATCATTGAGGTTAACATAAGCTGTCCAAACGTACATGCGGGAGGAATGGCATTCGGAACAAGTCCTGAAGCGGCTGCGGAGGTTACAGAGGCAGTAAAATCAGTGACTTCTAAGCCCGTGTACATGAAGCTTAGCCCTAATGTATCAAGTATTACCGATATCGCTATTGCCTGTGAGTCGGCAGGTGCGGACGGAATAAGTCTTATAAATACACTTCTGGGAATGAGGATAGACATAAGAAGGGGACGCCCTGTGATCGCAAATAAAATGGGCGGATTCTCGGGGCCTGCAATCTTCCCGGTTGCGTTAAGAATGGTTTATCAGGTTTATGAGGCAGTAAACATACCCATAATAGGCATGGGAGGTGTTTCATGCGCCGAGGACGTTGTGGAGATGATGATGGCGGGTGCTTCCGCTGTTGAGATAGGTGCTGCAAATCTTACAGACCCTTATATATGTCCAAAGATAATAGAGAGGCTTCCGGTACTATGTGAAGAACTGAAGATCAACAAGCTGTCGGATATTATTGGACATGCGCATGGCTGATTATGTGCGAAAATGAAAATCGGACGTTATAAATAGTATATAATAAATATTCAGGAGGATTGAAATGGATCAGAAGAGAGATGTAATTATCGCATGTGATTTTGCGAGTGCGGAGGAAACACTGACATTCCTTGACAGGTTTACGGACAGGAAGCCGTTTGTGAAGATCGGTATGGAGCTGTTTTATGCAGCGGGACCCGACATTGTAAGGCAGATAAAGGCAAGGGGACATAAGATCTTTTTGGACCTTAAGCTTCATGACATTCCCAATACCGTTAAGAAATCAATGGCCGTGCTTTCAAAGCTGGATGTCGATATGACAAACCTTCATGCTTCAGGAACAAAGGCTATGATGGAGGCTGCTCTTGAAGGTCTTACCAGACCGGACGGAACAAGACCTCTGCTTATTGCTGTAACACAGCTTACTTCCACGGACGAGCAGAGGATGCATGACGAGCTTCTGATTTCAGCTTCACTTCCTGAAACAGTTATGCATTATGCTGAGAACGCAAAGGATGCCGGACTTGACGGCGTGGTATGTTCACCCTTAGAGGCGGCTGTGGTAAAGGAGAGATGCGGAAAGAGTTTCATAACCGTTACTCCGGGTGTAAGATTTGCCGACAGTGCAAAGGATGACCAGCGAAGGATCATGACCCCCGCACAGGCCAAGGAGATCGGCTCAGATTATATCGTTGTCGGCCGACCCATAACCCAAGCTCCCGACCCCGTAGCAGCATATATGAAATGCGTTGAAGAATTTGTATAATACCTAGTGATAAAATATGTAAAACGTGCATGCTTGCATGCAAAGTTTTACATATTTACGAACGGCAAAAACACCGAGAAGAAGCAGTTTTGTTTACAAAACTGCGGTATTCGAGGTGCTTTGGGGGATTGCGAGAGTTTCGAAGAAACGGAGTAATCCGAGGTATTAATCATAAATAATTAACATTACATTAGGAGAGGACATCAAAATATGGATAATTTACTCAGCATAACGGACCTGTCCGTTAATGAGATAGATGAGCTTATAGACAAGGCTTCGGATATTATCAAAAATCCGGACGATTACCGCGAAAAATGCAGATATAAGAAGCTTGCAACACTTTTCTTTGAGCCTTCAACACGTACAAGGCTTTCATTCGAAACTGCGATGCTCGATCTAGGAGGAAGCGTTGTAGGTTTCTCTGAGGCTCAGGCAAGTTCAGCTGCTAAGGGCGAGAGTGTAGCGGATACTGTAAGGACCGTTGGATGCTATGTTGATATCATAGCGATGAGACATCCTAAGGAGGGTGCACCGCTTGTTGCTTCAATGCATGCAGGAGTACCGATAATAAACGCCGGTGACGGCGGACATAACCATCCGACCCAGACTCTTACCGACCTTCTTACCATAAAGACTGAGAAGGGGCGACTCACAAACATGACGATCGGTCTGTGCGGAGACCTGAAATTCGGCAGAACGGTACACTCACTCATTGAAGCGATGTCGAGATATGAGGGAATCAACTTCGTATTGATCTCTCCGGATGAGTTGAAACTGCCCAATTACGTTAAGCAGGAAACTCTTGACAAGAAAGGCATTAAGTACGAGGAAATAAAGGATCTTGCAGAGGCAATGCCCAAGCTGGACATCCTTTATATGACAAGAGTTCAGAGAGAGCGTTTCTTCAATGAAGAGGATTACATAAGACTGAAGGACAGCTACATACTTACTCCGGACAAGCTGGCGTTCGGAAAAGCTGACCTTACAGTTATGCATCCGCTTCCCAGGGTTAACGAGATTTCGGTTGCGGTGGATGACGATCCGAGGGCAGCTTATTTCAGACAGGTTAAGAACGGAAAGTTCATCAGAATGGCACTTATCATGAAGCTTTTGGGAATATCGTAAAGGAGACGCAGATAAATGAATATAGATGGAATCACCAACGGTCTGGTTATAGACCATATCGAAGCCGGAAAGGGAATGGATCTGTATAACGCACTCCATCTCGGAGACCTTGAGAGTTCTGTTGCACTGATCAAGAACGTTACCAGTCATAAAATGGGAAAGAAGGATATCATTAAGGTTGATGAGGTACTGGACGTTGACCTTGATATACTTGGCTTTATCGATCCGAACATCACCGTTAATATAATCAAGGATAATGTAAGAGTCGAAAAAAAGCATATCGAACTGCCTAAGATGGTAAAGAATATCATCAAGTGCAAGAATCCCAGATGCATAACATCTACGGAACAGGAGCTCCCTCACATTTTTAAACTTACAAATGCCGAAAAAAGAGTATACAGATGCGTATATTGTGAGACGGAAGCAGAGAAAAAGTAACTTGACAATTACAGGACATGATGATATTATAGAAAGGTAGTAGTTGCCGCAATGGCGGAATGGCAGACGCAATGGACTCAAAATCCATCGCCCTCAAAAGCGTGCGGGTTCAAGTCCCGCTTGCGGCATTATAAAGGAATCCATATGGATTCCTTTTCTAAATGAACGGAGGATATGTGATATGGCAAAATGGGTTGCAGTAGTAGACGACGATCTTACCACTCTTACTGTTGCAGGAAGAATATTGAGCAACAACAATCTTCGCGTGAGCGCCATGAATTCGGGAAAGGCTCTCATCAGTTTTATGAAGGAATATAAGCCAGACCTTATTCTTATAGAGACAGAACTTCCTCAGATGAACGGTATTGAGACCGTTAAGAAGCTCAGAAATCTGGAGAAAAAGAGCGGAAAGGTTCAGACTCCCGTTGTCTTCCTTATGACACAGGATGATGAAGAACTTGAAAAGCAGGCGATAGAGCTTGGCGTGGTTGATTTCATAAGAAAGCCGTTTGCTCCCGATGCATTCCTTAACGTTATCTGGAAGAATATCCTGGGCGGAAAAGGCAAAAAGTGCGAAAACAAGGGTGATTCCGGAAAGACTGATGATTCACAGCCCATTGACCATACAGGAGTTGAGGTTGATGAGAAGCAGGATATGGCTCATGTCAATAAGACTCTTCAGGAGAAGAACGATGTAAGCAGCGCCCTCTGGGTTGACAACAAGTCATTTGCAAGCATCTACAGATTCTTCGCAAGATATATCGAAAGCTACAAGGTTCATGCCTGCAAGGTTTTGTTTAACTTCTTTGAACTCAAGGATATCTCGGATCTTAAAAAGAGCTTTGACGAGATCATGGCTGATTTCGGTGAGATACTTGTCGGTATCTTAAGAAAGAGCGACGTTATGGTACAGAGCAAGCCCAATCAGTTCCTGCTTCTGTTACCCGAGGTTGATGATGAGCATCTTGAGAATGTACTTGACAGAATAGAGAAGAGCTGGACTGAAGGTAAGTATTCCGATTATGTAGCTATTATTTACGAGCGTGAGCTTGTATCCAGCGAAGAGAGCGTTCTTGACGAGAGAAAAGGAAACTAAAAAAAATACTTGCAATTATTTTGGGTTTATGTTAATATACCATTTTGTGAGAGTTTTTACCTAAAAGTTAAGTGGTAGGAGGTGTATCGGCGTGAAGACAGCTTTGACAATTGTTTATCTTTTGATTTGTATAGCTATAGTTGTTATAGTTATGATACAGGATTCAAAGAGTGAAGGTCTTGGAGCAGCTCTTGCAGGAGGTACTGCTGGAAAGAGCTCATATTGGAGCAAGAATAAGGGACGTTCCAAGGAAGGTATGTTAAACAAGCTTACTATCGTGCTCGCTTTTCTTTTCATAGCACTTTCGATAGTTCTGAGCTTAAAGGCATTCCAGTAAGCATATATGATCTTTAAAGGCATATGGATCCTGTCCATATGCTTTTTTATTTGTGAAAATTTTATGTTAAAACCGATACTTTACTTGATTTTTTATACCATAAAATATATAATGATATTATCTTGGAATATGTAACATAAGGAGATTTGGGGTTTATAGGGTGAAAAATGGATATACTTGAATTAGAAGAGAAAAAAGAACGTATATATGAGTATCTGAAGAGCAAGGAATATACTCCGATGAAGCTCAAGGAGCTGGCAGTCCTGCTGCAGGTTCCCCGTGCTGAGAAAGAGGAGTTTAAAGAGGTTATCGATAAACTGATCTCGGAGGGAAAGGTCCTGTATGATTCGAAAAGCCGTATAAAGCTTGCAGGTGACGAGATGGTAGTCGGCTTCTTTTCAGGTACTTCTAAGGGCTATGGATTTGTTCGTGTAGAAGGTGAAGATGCGGATATCTTCATTCCTCCGGATAAAACGGGAAGTGCTCATGACAAGGATAAGGTTCTTGTCTGCATAGCGGAACAGTCTATGGGAAGAAGCAGGGAAGGCGAGGTCGTAAGTATCTTGGAGAGATCGGACGACGCCATAACGGGAACCTTCCAGAGAACCAAGACATACGGTTTTGTTATCCCGGACAATAGGAAGTTCGGCTCTGATATTTTTATTCCTCACGGATTTACCAAGGGTGCCGTTACCGGACACAAGGTTGTTGTAGAAATGACTGATTTCGGTGGACCCGACAAGAATCCCGAAGGACATATCAAAGAGATAATCGGACATATAGACGATCCCGGTACCGATATTCTTTCGGTTATCAGGGCCTTCAATATCCCCCTTGAGTTCCCCGAGGGCGTTGTAAATGAACTGAAAACTATACCGGAGGAAGTAAGAGAGGAAGATACAGAGGGCAGGCTTGATCTAAGATCTGAAAAGACGATCACCATTGACAGTGAGACCGCAAAGGACCTAGATGATGCAATTACCATTACCAAGAAGGACAGCATTTATACGTTGGGTGTCCATATTGCAGACGTTTCTCAATATGTTACCGAGAATTCTCCTTTGGACAAGGAGGCTTTAAAGCGCGGAACAAGTAATTATCTTATAGACAGCGTTATCCCGATGATCCCGCATGAGCTTTCAAACGGTATCTGCTCACTCAATCAGGGTACGGACCGCCTTGCTATGAGCTGCATAATGGAGATTAACGGCAAAGGTGAGATAAAAGGGCACAGGATCGCGGAAACGGTCATTAACGTTGACAGACGTATGACTTATACGAATGTACAGAGGGTTAATGACGCAATTGCCGCTTATCAGGGGACAAAGGCGGAGCTGTTTGAAAAGCTTTCGGATCCCGATACCGATATTAAAAGCCTGAGATTTTCTTCTGAAATAGATGAAGAGATACTGCAGACACTTGATGAATACAGGGATTTTGCAGAGATGTTCGATATGTGTCTTGAACTTTCAGAGATACTGAGGGCAAGAAGACACAAGAGGGGTTCTATAGATTTTGACATTCCCGAATGCGAAATAATCGTTGATGAAAAGGGAATGCCTATTGAGATCAAGCCCTATGACAGGAACAGGGCTACTAAGATCATCGAGGATTTCATGCTCGCGGCCAATGAGACTGTTGCAGAGGATTATTTCTGGCAGGAGATCCCGTTTGTATACAGAACTCACGATACTCCGGACCCTGAGAAGATTACTAAGCTCGGAATATTCATAAACAATTTCGGATATACAATAAAAATGGGACAGGAGGATATTCATCCTAAGGAGCTGCAGAAGCTTCTTGAAAAGATTGAAGGCACTGACGAGGAAGCTCTTATAAGCAGACTTACCCTTCGTTCCATGAAACAGGCTAAATATACCGTTACTTGTGACGGGCACTTCGGACTGGCATCAAAGTATTACTGCCATTTTACGTCTCCCATAAGACGTTATCCTGATCTGCAGATACATAGAATAATAAAGGAAAATCTGAGAGGAAAACTAAACGAGAAGCGTATAAACCATTACACTAAAATCCTTTCGGACGTGGCATTCCTTTCAAGCAAATGCGAAAGAAGGGCCGATGAGGCCGAACGTGAGGTGCAGAAGCTTAAAAAGATCGAATTCATGGCTCCTCACATAGGAGAGGTTTTCGACGGAGTTATTTCAGGTATCTCCACAATGGGAATCTATATCGAGCTTCCGAGTACCGTTGAAGGCATAGTGAAGATTGATGAGATAAAGGATGATTTCTATTTCTTTGACGAAGAGAAATATGCACTTATCGGAAGAAACTTCAATAAGACCTATAAGCTCGGGCAGAGGGTTAAGGTTAAGCTCGAGGAAGCCGATAAATTATTACGGAGCATAATTTTCTCCATAGTTGAGGATGAGGATGTAAATCAGTAAGGACTGAGGATAATCCGCTACTTAAGAAACTAAAGGAAGGGAAGTGAGATGCTTGGCTAAGGAAAAGCCGAGAAAGCTTATTGCTAACAACAAAAAAGCTTATTTCGATTACTTTATCGAAGAAAAATACGAAGCCGGCATTTCCCTTCACGGAACTGAGGTCAAGTCCATGAGGATGGGCAAATGCAGCATAAAGGAATCTTATATAAAGATTGAAAACAATGAGGTTTACATCTTTGGAATGCATGTAAGTCCTTATGAAAAGGGAAACATTTTTAACAAGGATCCCTTAAGGACAAGGAAGCTCCTGCTGCATCGGGTCGAAATAAGAAAGCTTGATGCGGGAGTTAAAATAAAAGGATATACGATCGTTCCTCTTGAGGTATATCTTGATCATGGCCTGGTAAAGGTTTTGATCGGTCTGGCACGAGGTAAAAAGCTGTATGACAAGCGTGAATCTATTGCCGATAAGGATAGAAAACGCGAGGAAGAAAAGGACTTTAAATCTTCGGGCAGATATTAAACTTTCGATAGGGGCCAGTACTGGTTTCGACGGGGGTTTTGAAGCTTTGGAAGCCATCGGTGAGAGTCTGAACTCACCTAAATAAACGGACAACTAAACATAAACGCTGACGATAATTTCGTAGCAATGGCTGCCTAACGTGCGCCACGTCGGTCCTGTGTAGCCCACTGCACAGGAGGGGAAGCCGCGAGGTCCCGCAGGGGTTTACTCCTGTAACCGGCGTCATTGAGGTGGGGAACTCTTTTCGCAAAGCTTTGAGCGGGAAGTAGAAATATGAAGCTACTGAAGCGACAAGCCTGTCTGTGGGCGTGCCGCGGAGGGAATGACAGATCACAGACTGTGATGGAAGAAACCGGAGTGAATAGGCTTTCGGACAGGGGTTCGACTCCCCTCTGGTCCATTTGGTGGTATTTTATGAAACATTTAAAAAAACAATTAAAAAGGATATTGACGATTCTTATTCTATCAACGGTGCTGGTGCTGCCGGGCTGTGATAAGAATTCGGATACGGTACCGATGCAATTTGAGAAGCAGGAGGACCAGAGACTGATACGGATCAATATCCGGGATCGCGGGGCTGTTACCTTTAGGCTTTTTTACGGACAGGAACCCGATGCGGTAAGTGAATTAATTGAAAAGGCAAAAAATGGTTATTACAACGGGACATCTTTTTATGAGATCATTGAGGACTATCTTATAATGGGAGGAAATGAGTCTTCAGATGGTTCCAACAAGGTGAAGGCTAAAGGAAGCGGTGATCTTTATCCGTTTAAAGGAGCTTTGTGCACAACGTTAAACAGTGACGGGACGTGTCCGTTAAACAATTTTTACATCATTACCCTTGATACCGATGAACTTAAGAACATTGAAGAGTTGGTTGAGCATAAGGGATATACTCTTTCTGATTACATAAAGTTCGGTTACAAGACCGAGCTTACCGTTCAGGAGCTGGAGAATTTCAGGACTTATGGCGGGGCTCCCTGGATGTACGGTCATACAGTGGTTTTAGGACAGGTTATCGAAGGGTTCGAGGTACTTGAAAACATTATTGAATTAGAAAATGAAGACGGAGAAGAGTCGGAAGTAATAGTTATCGACAGTATTGAAACGGATTGATCGGGGAATATGCTATGTGGGAAGGACTGACAGTAGGCGGATTTCAGTTTGATGATTCAATGGAATACGCTCTTGCCAAAAAAGAAGCAGACATAATCCAATATATTTCGGACAGGATGGATCTGAGAGACCCTCAGGTAGCTTTAAAGGTTTATTATAAGCTGCTTGAAAGAAAGGATTTTCAGACCGTCGTTGGTCTTTCGTTTTTAAAACAACTGAGGGATTTTTGCATTGACAGCGGTGTTGCACCCAATGATGCTATAAAGCTTATCGGGATCAGAAATGATAAAAAAGGCAAGCTGTCTTCTTTTGGTGATGAAAATGCCCTGGAGATCGATTCAGCAATTTCTGAAAGTACAGCCGATATGGAGAACGGCTTTGAAAAACTGGATACTAAAATAAATGAGGAGTTTTCAGAAACAGAGCGTGAGCTTAAGAGGGATATACAGAACCATATTTCAAAGGAAAACAAATTCAAGGCTGTGGCCGATCATTACCGGACAAAGGTAAAAAAGTGTTATCTGGTAATTGTTGGACTGGCTGTTGTTATAATAGTTCTGTTTATTATGGCCATTACAAGCGGCAACACTCCTTTCTCGGATACCGAGAAGGATATACAGAACAGATATGCGGCATGGGCAGAGGAGCTTGCCGAGAGAGAAAGCGTTGTTATGGAAAAAGAAAATGCGCTTAACGGAGGAGAATAATGGGAGATATGATAAAGGTCCTTCTTGCTGATGATGAAAGCAGGATGAGAAAGCTTGTCAAGGATTTCCTGAGCAAGAATGACATTATGGTGCTTGAAGCCGAAAACGGTGAACAGGCCTGTGATATATTCTTTGCGGATAAGGATATTTCACTTGTCATACTCGACGTTATGATGCCGAAGATGGACGGTTGGCAGGTTGTAAGAGAAATAAGGCAGTATTCTAAGGTACCGATAATAATGCTGACGGCCAAGGGTGACGAAAGAGATGAGCTTCTGGGCTTTGATCTTGGAGTTGATGAGTATATTACAAAGCCCTTCAGCCCAAAGATACTTGTTGCAAGAGTTGAGGCGATCTTAAGACGCACGAATGCCAAGGATGAGGATTCACTTGAAATCGGCGGGATCAAGCTTGACCGTCAGGCTCATTTGGTAAGTATTGACGGAGCACCGATAGATCTGAGCGTCAAAGAATTTGAGCTTTTGGAATTCTTTATGACGAACAAGGGCGTGGCGCTTTCAAGGGATAAGATACTTAACAATGTATGGAACTATGATTATTTCGGTGACGCCCGTACCATAGATACCCATGTTAAGAAGCTCAGGGCTAAGATGGGCGCAAAGGGTGACAGTATAAAGACAATTTGGGGAATGGGATATAAATTTGAAATATGAGACATTCTTTAAAGATTAAGATAACATTGTTCCTGTCATTTTCGATGTTCCTTCTGGTATTTTTATGCTGGATCGCAAACAATGTTTTTCTTCCTTCATTCTATCAGAGATCGAAGGTGGCTTCACTGTCGGACGTTTACACCGAAATAGACAAGAATCTTGGAAGCATCGGACTTTTGGAACATGAAGATGCGTACGAACAGGTAGAAAAACTTGAAAAGCTTGAGACGGCATCAAATGTAAATATTTATATTTTATCAAATAGGGTAATGTCTTTTGTTTATCCTGTTTCTATGGTCATATCGGAATATGATAAGATCAATTTCTTTACTTACGAGAAGTTTGACAGGATAATCAATACTCTTCAGAAATATCTGTTCGGGATACAGAGCGCTGACGGGAAAAATCCCGAAATGCTAAAAACAATAGACGGTTCATATGATGTTTACAAGTATTATGATGAACGTATGGAATCGAATTTCATTGACCTGGTGGGGTATCTTTCCAACGGGGATATGGTTTTTGTCAGAACGGGATATTCCAACATTTCCGAGAGCACAGCCATTTCAAACAGGTTCCTTGCGATTTCGGGTGTGATACTGGCAATTCTTTCGTCGATACTGATGTACATCTTTTCACTAAGTATCGTAAATCCCTTGCTGGAGCTTTCGGATATATCGTCCGAAATGAGCAGGATGAACTTTGAAAAGAAATATACCGGCAAACGTAAGGATGAAATAGGAATTCTCGGAAAAAGCATTAATTCTCTCTCTGAACAGCTTGAGTCAACGATCAGCGAACTGAAAGCGGCAAATATCGAGCTGGAGAAGGATATCGCTAAAAAAACCGAGATTGACGAAATGAGAAGGGAATTCCTTTCCAACGTATCACATGAATTAAAGACTCCCATTGCCCTTATCCAGGGTTATGCCGAGGGACTTGCGGACAACGTTAACGATGACGAGGAAAGCAGAAAGTTCTATTGTGACGTTATTGTAGATGAAGCACAGAAGATGAACAATATGGTAAAGAAGCTTCTGTCGCTTAACGAGATAGAGTTCGGAAATACTAAACTGGAGCTTTCGAGATTCGATATAGTGGATCTTGTGAAGTCAGTTGTTTCTTCCGTTGAGCTTCTTGCAAAGCAAAAGGAAGCCTCTCTGGTCTTCAATGTGGTTGATCCGATATATGTATGGGCCGATGAATACAGGATCGAGGAAGTTATTACTAACTATCTTTCAAATGCATTGAATCATGTAGACGGACCGAGGATCATTGACGTAAGCTTTAAGATCAAAGGCGATAAAACAAGGGTTTCGATATTCAATTCAGGGAAAAATATTCCTGAGGAGGATTTAGGACATATCTGGGACAAGTTCTACAAGGTGGATAAGGCAAGAACAAGGGAATACGGCGGAAGCGGAATAGGCCTGTCCATAGTTAAGGCCATTATGGAAGCACATAATGAAGCATATGGCGCCGAAAATCACAGCTCCGGTGTTGAATTCTGGTTTGAAGTTAAAAATGACTAAAAATCTTGCAAAAAACAATGGCAAGTGATATGATATAAGGTGGTTAATAATTAGTCTGTTGAAAGGAGGAGAGTCATGAGAAAGCTGTTGCTAATACTGATAGCGGTATTTACTGCCGGCATGCTTTCGGCATGCTCTTCAGACTATATAGAACTGAGTGAGGATGATACAAATGCCATTGCCCAGTACTGTGCACATCTTCTATTAAAGCATGACAGCAAAAAGGTTGCAGAAAGAAAGCTGTTGGATAAGGACGAGCTTGAGGATTATTATAAGTCCCTTAATCCGGAAGAGGAAGATCCAACACCTACATCGGAACTACAGCCGACACCTACTCCCGTAAACAATACTGTAACACCGGAACCGACGGCAAGTCCCGAGCCTACCGCGGAGGTTACTCCGGAACCGGATCTGAATAAGGCAGAAAGCCTGACCGAACTCTTCGGAATGGAAGGTTTTACGATCGAATATAAGTCATGCAGTATTTCAAAGACATACAGTGAGGACGAGAATTTTACGATCACCGCAAAAGAAGGAGAATCCATTCTGGCTTTTGAATTTGCCATAAGGAACGTAGGTGACAAGGCTAAGAATTTTGTTTCATCAGGAAGCAAGGTTGCATATGCACTATACTGTACCAACGGGGATATATATGCACCTCAGATATCAATGCTCGGAAATGATATACAGTTCTTAAACGATGAAATCGACAGTGATGAAATATATACGGCAGTACTTTTGTTCATTACTGATGAGAAGGATAAGCCGGAAAAGCTCCGTTTGGAAGACGGAGAGACCGGTGCGATATATGATATTACAGTATCAGGTTAACGGCTTATGAGACAAAGGGGGTTCTATGGAGTCTAAGATTCTTTTGGAAAGCGGAACAAATGAACTTGAGATCCTTGAATTTATCGTCGGGGAGAACCATTACGGTATTAATGTGGCAAAGATCAGGGAAATCCTTCCTTACAAACGTCCCACACCCATACCGAATTCACACCCCTGCGTCGAAGGAATATATATGCCCAGGGATACGATCATTACGGTCATAGATCTGAATAAGAGCCTTGCGGTACCTTATGTTACGAACGAAGAAACGGACATGTTTGTTGTCACTAACTTCAATAAACTGAACGTTGCATTCCATGTACAGACCGTTTGCGGTATTCATAGGGTTTCATGGGCGGACATTTCAAAACCCGATGAGTCGATAAACGATGCCGGAAGAAGTGTTGCAACCGGTTTCTTAAAGATAAACGGAAGACTGATCGTTATTCTTGACTTTGAAAAGATAGTTACCGATATAAGCCCTGAGACAGGCTTAAGAATGTCGGATATAGATGCCCTCGGGATAAGACAGAGAAACAATGATCCTATCTTGATCGCAGAGGATTCACCGCTTCTCGGCAAGCTTATACACGATTCACTGACAAAGGCGGGCTACACACAGCTGATCGTTACGAATAACGGACAGGAGGCTTATGATTTCCTTTGCCAGCTTAAGAAGGAAAAACTGCTTTACGAAAATGTAAAGTGCGTTATCACCGATATTGAGATGCCTCAGATGGATGGACATCATCTGACCAAGCTTATAAAGGAAGATCCTGAGATGAACGGACTGCCTGTTATCATATTCTCATCACTTGTTAATGAGGATATGAGACGTAAGGGCGAGCTTTTAGGTGCCGATGCACAGCTTTCAAAGCCGGAGATCGGTTCGTTGGTACGTGTACTTGATGAAATAATCGCAAAATATCATAACAGCTGATATAAGGGAGACATATGGGAACATGTCTGATGTGTCACAGAAAGATCCGTGACGGACAAAAATACTGTGACAGCTGCAAACAGAAGAGAAAGAATAAAGCAGATGAGTCTTATTTGGACAGTCTGCTTAGTTCTGTTGGTGGAAATCAGAAAGATGATACCGCTAAGGCTCCCAAAATCAACCGTTCCTTCCCCGCTTACACAGATAATAATTCTATATCGAAAAATATAAAACCTGAGATGGAAAAACCTGCAAAACCCGAAGACGGAATGCAGGATATGATCTCCGATATCCTCGACGAGATGGGTGACGGTGTCTATGAAAACGAACCCGAAAGCGACGTAAAGGAAGAGGATATCGAAAACATCTTTGACGAGGCGGAAGCTTATGCAACGTTACTGGCAAAGAATGAAAACGCAAATACGCAGGCCGAGGATATTGTCGATATTAAGGATAACAATGAGACCGAAGCAGAGTCCGAGCTTATAAACTTCGAATGGGAGGGACAGTCCGAGAACGGAAATGAACCGTTACCTGGTGATGAGCCGCTGGATGACGGCTTCAATGAGATGGATGAGATCATCCTGAACGAGACCATTAACACAGAAGCAGATGGTGGCGGATCGGTTCAGGAGGTATTTTCCGATTTTGATCCTCTTGAGGAAGAAATTGAAGCCGATAACAAGCCCAAAAAGAAGAAAAAGAAGAAACTTAGCTGGTTTAAGCGCCTTTTCGGAAATGTAAACGATGAAGTTACACCGGAGATGATCGAGGCCGATAAGAAAAAGAAGGCCGAAAAAGAGGAAGAGGATCGGAAAAAGAAAGCCGAGAAGAAGGCTAAGGAAGAAGCAAAGCTGGCTGAGCTTAAAGCTGAAAAGGAAAGAAAAAAGGCCGAAGCCGATGCCGAGAGAAACAGAAAGCTTGCTCTTTCAATAGAAAAGAAAAATGCCGCTAAGGAGAAGCAGAGACAGAAGAGAGAACAAGCTCTCGCAATAGCCGAGTACGAGCTTGAACACGGCAAGATCAATAAGGCCGGTGCTACAATCCTGTTTGTAATTTTCGCAGTACTTACGATAGTAATAATCATAGGTACGAATATATTCTCATATAATCTGAGTTTAAAGAATGCGAGAGACGACTTCAGCGTTAAAAAGTATAATGAAGCATATTATGACGTATACGGTTATGATATAAAGATCAAGGAATCCGGTGTGGAACAGGACATCATCCTTTACGATAAGATCATGACGGTTATGTATGTTAAGACCCAGCTTAATTCATACGAGTACTATTCAGATATCAATGAGAATGAAAAAGCTCTGGATTCATTGCTGAAGGGTCTTCAGAAATATGATAAGTACTTACAGCTTGCAGAAGAGTTGAACATCACGAGCGATCTGAACTATGTTAAAAACCAGATACTTGAGAAGCTGGATTCCGATTTTGGTTTAAGTGAAGAAGAAGCCAACAGACTTGTAGCAAAATTGGATCCTGTAGATTACAGTGAGTATTTATACAGGCTGATCGGTGATTATGAGGAAGAATCAGAGAAATATAACTGATCGTGTACAATGACTTGGGGCGGCAGAAAACATGCCGCCCGATCAATTTTTAGATGTTAGAGGACAAAAATGAGTAGAATAGCAGTAATAGATTATGATGCCGGTAATACGATGAGCGTTATGAACGCATTAAAATATTTGGGATATGATGTAACGCTTTCAAAAATCCCGGAAGAATTGTTTAAGGCCGATCATGTGATCTTTCCGGGAGTCGGTGCTTATGCCGATTCAATGAATAAGCTGAAGGAATACGGCCTGATAGAGCCCATAAAGGAGATAGTAGCAAAAAAGACACCCTTTCTGGGAATATGTCTCGGTATGCAACTGATATTTAATTCAAGCACAGAAAATGCAGGAGATCTCGGTGTAAGCTGCATAGAAGGTCTTAACCTTTTAGACGGAGTTATAACAGGCTTTAAAGAAAATTCCGAATTTCTTAAAAAAGCTTACGGAAACAAGTCTGATACAGATAATTCACAAGTTTCGCAGATTAAAGTTCCTCATATGGGCTGGAACTCTTTAAAACTGCAGAACCTGGATTCAAGATTGTTTAAGGGAATAGATGACGGAAGCTTTGTGTATTTCGTTCATTCATTCTATCTTAATGCAAAGAATAGAGCAGATGTAGCTGCAACCACCGAATACGGAATATCGTTTGACAGTGCGGTTGAGCATGAAAACATCTTCGGATGCCAGTTCCATCCCGAAAAGAGCGGCGATGTGGGAATGGAGATACTGAAGAATTTCTGTAATGTATAAATTTTACTAAGGGTAAAAAAATAGTTCAAATAGTAATGAAAGATATGGGTAAATAAATGTTTACAAAAAGAATAATCCCCTGCCTGGATGTTAAGGACGGAAGGGTAGTTAAAGGAACAAATTTTATAAATCTTCGTGATGCCGGCGATCCGGTCGAGGTAGGTGCAAACTACAGCAAGTGCGGAGCTGATGAGCTGGTTTTCCTTGATATTACAGCATCTTCAGATAAGAGAAACACTACGGTTGATATGGTCCGTAAGGTTGCCGAGAACGTATTCATACCATTCACTGTGGGCGGCGGAATACGTACCGTGGATGACTTCAGGACTATTTTAAGAGCCGGAGCCGATAAGGTGGCTGTTAACTCAGCAGCAATCGATAATCCTCAGATAATTAGTGATGCTGCCATGAAATTCGGAAGTCAGTGTGTAGTTTGCGCAATTGATGCAAAGAGAAGGGCTGACGGAAACGGCTGGACTATATATAAGCACGGCGGAAGGATCGATATGGGTATAGATGCCGTAGAATGGGGAAGACGTGCTTATGAACTCGGAGCCGGTGAAATACTGCTTACCAGTATGGACTGTGACGGAACCAAGGCAGGGTACGACTGCGAACTTACCCGTGCCATTTCAGACGTTGTAGATATTCCGGTCATAGCATCCGGCGGTGCCGGAACCCTTGAGCATTTCCTTGATGCATTTGAAAACGGACATGCAGAAGCTGTGCTTGCGGCATCACTTTTCCACTACAAGGAGATGGAGATTTCCGATCTTAAACATTATTTAGCAGAACATAATATTCCTGTAAGGCTCTGATTTTTATCAGAGCCTTTTCTTATTCCATTTTGCGCATGGCTGCTGAGAGCATCAGCTTGATACGGTTCAGCTGATTAACCTCACTGGCGCCGGGGTCATAGTCGACAGCAACAATATTGGAATCGGGATACTGCCTACGAAGCTCTTTGATAACACCCTTGCCTACAATATGGTTCGGAAGACAAGCAAAGGGTTGCGTGCAGACAATATTGGGAGCACCGGATTTGATAAGTTCAACCATTTCACCGGTAAGGAACCAGCCTTCGCCGGTCTGGTTACCGAGCGAGCAGATCGGCTCAGCAAGCTTTGCAAGTTCCTCAATCCTCATGGGCGGCTCAAAACGTTTGCTTTTCTCAAAAGCAAGACGGGATTCCTTTCTGCAGAACTCTATTATGTTAATGATCATCTTGTTAAACTTAACATCACGTTTGCTCTTACCCAAGCATTCATACTTGAACTTTGCATCAAAAGAGCAGTAAAGGATGAAATTGAGAAGCTCGGGTACTATAACCTCAGCGCCTTCCTTTTCAAGCTGCTCGATCAGATGATTGTTGGCCATGGGGGCATATTTAACAAGAATTTCACCGACGATACCGACTCTGGGTTTCTTTATGCTTTCATCAAGAGGAAGTTCGTCAAATTCTTTAATTATATTCCTGACATTTCTCTTATATTCCTTCCAGATGAAGGTATATGTGAAATCCTTTCTGGAAAGTGACTTGCATACAATGTCAAGCCACTTTTTATGAAGTGCGTCCGCAGAACCGGGAACAAGCTCATAAGGCCTTGTACGGTAAACAACCTTCTGGAAGATATCACCATAGCAGAGCGCATGCATAACCTTAACAATAAGAGAAGGAGTAAACTTAAAGCCGGGGTTCTTTTCAATTCCGGAGGTACTGATGGAAAGAACAGGTACCTGAGGCATACCCGCATTTGCAAGTGCTCTTCTTATAAGACCTATATAGTTTGTGGCACGGCATCCGCCACCGGTCTGGGTGTAAATGACTGCAACCTTATTAACGTCATATTTCCCGGACTGAAGGGCTTGGATAACCTGACCTACTACTATAAGGGAAGGATAGCAGGCATCGTTGTTAACGTATTTAAGGCCTACATCCACCGCACTTCTGTCGTCATTCTGAAGGATCTCTAAGTGATAGCCCTCGGAACGGATGGCAGCTTCAAGTACTTCAAAATGTATGGGTGACATCTTAGGTGCAAGAATAGTGTATTCTTTCTTCATGGCCTTGGTGAAAAGGACACGCTCTACCGCAGCGGAACGAACATGAGGAACATAGTTGTTCTTTTCTCTGTCCTTAACTGCAGAAAGAAGAGAACGGATCCTTATCCTTGCGGCACCTAAATTGTTTACTTCATCAATCTTTAATACGGTATATATCTTTCCCGATGCATTAAGAATATCGGAAACACCGTCTGTCGTTACGGCATCAAGACCGCATCCGAAGGAATTAAGCTGAACAAGTTCGAGATTTTTCTGAGTACGAACAAAGGAAGCGGCAGCATACAGACGCGAATGGTACATCCACTGATCAACTACGATAAGGGGACGATCTACCTTGCCTAAATGTGAAACGCTGTCTTCGGTAAGAACAGCTACACCATACGAATTGATCATTTCAGGAATACCGTGATTGATCTCCGGATCGATATGATAAGGACGTCCTGCAAGAACGATACCCTTACGTCCGGATCGTTTAAGGTATTCTATTGTTTCTTCACCCTTACGCTCAACATCATGTCTCGCATTTGCAAGCTCAAGCCATGCAGCCCTGGCAGCTTCCATTACTTCCTCATGCGAAAAATCTTTATAGAAGGGAGCTGTTTTATCACAGAAGATAGCAACAAGCCTGTTGGTTACTATTTCCTCACTTTCAAGCGAAAGGAAAGGATTTGCATATATAATATCGGGATTCCTCAATTCCTCTACGTTGTTCTTGATGTTTTCACCGTACGAGGTAACAATAGGGCAGTTATAATGGTTGCCCGCACCTTCAGTCTCTATTCTTTCATATGGGATACAGGGATAGAAGATGAATTTGCAGCCTGCCTCAAGAAGCCACATGATATGACCGTGAGCAAGCTTGGCGGGATAACATTCTGATTCCGAAGGAATGGATTCAATTCCCATTTCATAGATCTTACGGCTGGACAGAGGGGAAACGACCACCTTGTACTTCAGCTTTGTAAAGAAAGTGAACCAGAAAGGATAGTTCTCGTAAATATTTAAAACTCTGGGTATTCCGACAGTACCTCTTACGGCTTCCTTTTCGGGAAGAGGGGTGTAGCCGAATATACGGTCAAGCTTATAATCGAAAAGATTGGGGATATTGTCCTTGTTCTTCTCACCGCCGATACCGCGCTCACAACGGTTACCCGAAATGAAACGTCTGCCGTCGCTGAATTTATTGATAGTGAGCATACAGGTATTTGTACAACCCTTACATCTGCTCATAGATGTCTCAAAGGTAAGGGCTGTGATCTGTTCGATGGTGAGCATGGTGGTCTTAAGCTCGGGTTCATAATCCCTGCGGGCTATAAGAGCGGCTCCGAACGCACCCATTATACCGGCAATATCCGGACGTATGCAGTCGCATCCGAGAATTGTCTCTAAAGCACGGAGAACCGCGTTATTGTAGAAGGTACCTCCCTGAACGACTATGTTGCTGCCGAGGTCCTTAGGGTCAGTAACCTTGATAACCTTATAAAGAGCATTCTTTATTACGGAATATGCAAGACCTGCGGAAATATCGGCAACGGTCGCACCTTCCTTCTGCGCCTGCTTAACCTTAGAATTCATGAAAACGGTACAGCGGCTTCCGAGATCTATAGGGTTCTCCGCAAAAAGAGCGATATTCGAGAAATCGGATATTTCATAATCGAGTGATTTGGCAAAGGTTTCGATGAAAGAACCGCAGCCTGAAGAACAAGCTTCGTTAAGCTGAACGGAGTTGACGGCGCCGTCCTTTATCCTTATGCACTTCATATCCTGACCGCCTATGTCGAGGATACAGTCTACATTGGGGTTAAAGAATGCTGCAGCCTGATAATGTGCAACAGTTTCAACCTCACCCTGATCGAGCATAAGGGCAGCCTTGATAAGAGCTTCACCGTAGCCTGTCGAGCATGAGCGGACAATCTGTACGCCCTCGGGAAGCTTACCGTATATTTCTTTTATTGAACGGATAGCCGTTTTTAAGGGACTTCCGTTGTTATTTGAGTAGAATGAATAGAGAAGTTCACCGTTTTCTCCGACAAGCGCAACCTTCGTGGTTGTGGATCCGGCATCAATACCTAAGAATGCATTTCCCTTGTATGAGTTAAGATCTGCCTTCTTTACGGAATGAGTTGAGTGACGTTTCTTAAATGCTTCAAATTCTTCTTCCGAAGAGAAAAGAGGAGTCATACGGCTGACTTCGAATTTTATATCAACATGAGCCCTTAAGGTGTCACAAAGAGAACGTAGCTTAAAGAAACTGATGTCCTTTACGTCCTTCTGTTTTCCGGAAGGAAGCATGCAGGCATAAAGAGCCGCACCCATGGCTGCGAAAAGATGGGAGTCTGACGGTGAAATGGCGGTTTCATCAGTAAGCTTTAATGTCCTGATAAAAGCAGCCTTTAATTCGGAAAGGAAGGTAAGAGGACCGCCGAGGAACGCAACCTTGCCTCTTATGGGCTTACCGCAGGCAAGACCGCTTATTGTCTGGTTTACAACAGCCTGGAAGATGGAAGCGGAAAGATCGGGCTTGGTGGCACCTTCATTTATCAGAGGCTGTATATCGCTTTTTGCAAAAACACCGCAGCGGGCAGCGATCGGATATATAGCTTTATAGCTTTTGGCATATTCGTTAAGACCGGATGCATCGGTTTTAAGCAGGGAAGCCATCTGGTCGATGAAAGAACCCGTACCGCCGGCACAGATACCGTTCATTCTCTGTTCAATGGTTGAACCGAAATAAATGATCTTGGCATCCTCGCCTCCGAGCTCTATTGCAACGTCAGGCTTGACAGGAAGAAGGTCTATAGCGGTGGAAACAGCTATAACTTCCTGAGTAAAGGGGATTCCAAGAAATTCAGCAATGGCAAGACCGCCGGAACCCGTGATGGAGCATGCAGCTTCAACGTCAGGATATTTCTTTAAGGCTTCGTCGATAAGATCGGCCAGGGTTTCCTGGATATTTGCAAAATGTCTTCTGTAATCGGAAAACAGTTTATTGTTCTTTTCATCAAGCAGCATTACCTTTACGGTAGTGGAGCCGATATCGATTCCAAACTTGTACATTACTTAGTTTTGTCATATATCCTT
Organism: Lachnospiraceae bacterium; assembly: GCA_024696945.1. GTDB lineage: Bacteria > Bacillota > Clostridia > Lachnospirales > Lachnospiraceae > RUG11977. Next base: position 52,231 of record JAILGF010000060.1, read on the forward strand.
GGTTTTATGGCAGATATATGGTATTCCTTTCAATATAAAGTAGTAATAAAAACAACGTTGACTTACACAATCTTTGATAGTATATCAAATTTTCGGATTAAAAACAAGATGAGTTTTAAATTTTTATTTATTGTTAATAAATAGGTAACATATAAATATTTTTGCATATGCTTTACTTTTAAATAAAAAACTGTTAAAATAAAATGGATTTTATGTGTGTATTTTTAATGTACTGAATATATGGAATGATCACGGAGGTTTGAAATGGCTTTTAAGCTTTCTTATAAAGGCTTTGTGCAGGATATCATTACGGATAACGATGAATTCCGCGGAGTAAAAAAGGCAGCCGGCTGGCTGGCAAAGGATATTGGCAGGGTTTCCGGAACGGATGCAAAGGTTATCGAAAAGACATATACCCCGGGCTTAAAGGGAATAATAGCGGGAACCCTCGGAAAATCCGAGCTTATCGAGAAGGCATGTGAAGAATATAAGCTTGACGTTTCCAAAATCTTTGGAAAACGTGAGGTCTACGGAATATTCGTTACGGATGATGCGGTTATTGTAGCCGGAAGTGAAAAAAGAGGAACGATCTACGGCCTGCTACACATATCCGAATGCATAGGCGTAACACCTTTTGTCTATTTCGGAGATACAGTTCCCGTAAAATATGAGAGTATTTTTATATATACCGCCACAGAAGAAGAAAATGTTACGCTTGATCCGAAAGCACTTTATGCCTCGGCTGAGGGAATTTCAAATGAGCCTTCCGTCAGGTACAGAGGTTTTTTCATAAATGATGAGTGGCCCGCTTTCGGAAACTGGTGCAACAGGCATTTTAACGGCTTTACAGCGGAATGCTATGAAAATGTATTTGAATATCTTCTCCGTCTTAAGGGTAATTATATGTGGCCCGCCATGTGGAGCTCGATCTTCAGTGCTGACGGTCCCGGATTAAAGTCCGCAGAACTTGCCGACGAGCTTGGTGTTGTTATGGGAACGTCGCATCATGAGCCCTGCTGCCGTGCCGGTGAAGAATTCCAGAAGCTTAAAAAGACTCACCCGGAATACGGTGTAGACTGGAGCTTTGTTAAAAACCGTGAGGGTGTTACAAGATTCTGGGAGGACGGACTTAAAAGAAGCGGTGGATTTGAAAACGTCATCACGGTGGGAATGCGCGGTGAGGCAGATTCAAAGCTTTTTGCAGATGCAACGCTTGAGGACAATATTAATGTCTTAAAGGATGTTATTAATTGCCAGAAGGAGCTCATAAATAAATATACCGATGGGAAACAGCCTCTCATGCTTGCCGTATATAAGGAAGTGGAGGAATACTACAAGGGAAACGACGTTACTACCGGATTAAAGGACTGGGACGGACTTGACGGTATTACCCTTATGCTCTGTGATGACAATTTCGGAAATCTCCGTCTGATGATGGATGACGATAAGAGAGATCATAACGGCGGATACGGAATGTATTATCATTTTGATTATCACGGCGGTCCTGTTTCATATGAATGGATAAACAGCTCATATCTTCCAAAGATATGGGAACAGATGACCACTGCTTATGATTTCGGTATCAGGGATATCTGGATAGTAAACGTGGGGGACCTTAAGAACCAGGAGATACCTCTGAATTATTTTATGGATCTGGCTTATGATTTTGAAAAATACGGTACATCTGCTAAGGGAAATTACGTTACATACCTTAAGGAATGGGTTGACAAGCAGTTTGCAGGGCTCGACTCAAACATCAGGGAGCTTATCCTTGAGGTTGCCGACGGATACATGAGGCTTAACAATATTGTTAAACCCGAGGTTATTTCAGAGGGAACATACAGCATCAACCACTACAACGAAGCCGGACGTGTTCTTGATATAGTTTCGGAGTTAGAGAAAAAAGCCGAAGCTGTGGCCGCCATTGCGGGACAGGAGCAGTATGTGCCTTATATGAGCCTTGTCGGATATCAGGCGCTTGCGGCGTTTAATCTTATAAAGATGCAGATATTCGCAGGATATAACAAGAAATATGCCGCACAGGGCAGGGTTATTGCAAACAAGTATGCGGATCTTGTAAAGGCATGTATAGAAAAGGACAGAAGGATAATCGAGGAATTCCATACCATGAACGGCGAGAAATGGTTCGGTATGGGTATGTCAAAGCATATTGGATTCAGGGCATGGAATGAAGAGGGCTGTAGACTCCCTGTTATGGTTTATGTGGAGCCGGAGTCAAAGAATGACGTTATCATTGCGGATGATGATTCAGATCTATTCAGCGGTGCCGGTGATTGGACGAAGCATCCTGTAAGGCTCACAGGCTTTGATTATAGGGGAAAGGGAAGCTTCACGGTATCTTCCTCAGGAAAAAATCCCATTACATATACAATAGACTGTGAGGATAAGGACATAAGGTTTTCCGGAAAGGATAACAGATACGTTCTCTCAGGAATCGCCGATTCTGATACGGATGCACATATAACGGTGTATGCCGCAGAGGATGCAGCACCGGGAAGACATGAGTTTAGTGTTAAGACGAACATCGGGACAGTAAAGATCTACTTTGAGCTTAAAGGTTCACCGGTAATCTACGGAGTAAATGCCGAAGAATACTATAAGCTTACCGACAGTGAAGAAGGGGCATTTAGCGAAATAGAGGATTTCGGAAGGCTTCTTCCCGGAGAAAAGCATTCGGCATTAAAGACATTCCCGCAGGATAAGTATTTTGTTAAGGGACCTAAGGCCGAATACAGGGTAGATATCGATACCGCAGGAAAATATAAGCTTATAGTTTATACTGCTCCTTCAAATCCGAGTTCTCAGGATAACCGTATACCGTTCTCGTTGGAGATAAACGGATCGGAACCTATGATCATAAATACTGTTCCTTCCGGATTTGCAGGAGGAGAGAATTCCTGCAGGGATTGGTGTATCGCCGTACTTGAGAACGTAAGAAGGACTGAGATCGAAACTGAGCTTAAGGAAGGCGGAAATACATTTGTTTTCGGAGCTTTAAAACCGGGATTTGTCCTTGAAAGATTTGAAATTATCAAAGATGAAGTAAAAGTACCATACAGCAGGCTTGGTTGCTTATGAAAAAAGAATGTGCTATGTACCAGTCAATGGTTGAACCCTTTCTGGAGGGCAAGCTTACGGGAACGTCCAGACAGGGCTTTGTCGAGCATATGAGACACTGTAAAATCTGCCATGAGGAACTGGAAATATATCATGTAATATATTCAGTGCTTGACGAACTGGAAAAGGATTCCGGAAAGGAAACCACGAACTATATGGCTACCCTTGAAAAAAAACTGGGATCCGGTAACGGCTCGGAATCGAGCATTTTCGGTATAGGAGCCGCATACGGTTTTGCCGCTGCCGGTCTGGCAGCCATAACCGCAGGAATAATATTGCTGCTTATGTAATAACGGAGAAAAAAGATGAACGATGATTATCTGCTTCTGATCGATGGCTCAAGCCTTCTTTCAACACAATATTACGGAAATCTTCCGAGGGAAATACTTTTCGCAAAGACAGAGGAAGATAAGAAAAAGTATTATCATAAAATTATGCAGACAACTACGGGCATTTATACTAACGCAGTTTACGGTTTTATGAAGGTTCTGCTTAAGATACTTAAGGACCAGAAGCCGGGGTATGTGGCAGTAGCCTGGGATAAGAGCAGGAATACCTTCAGGCGTGAAATATATGCTGATTACAAGGGAAACCGGGGTGAAACTCCCAAGCCTTTAAAGGATCAGTTCGAACTCTGTGAACAGCTTATCGAAAGAATGGGGATAAAGCAGTTTATGGATGACAGGTTCGAAGCCGATGATTTCTGCGGTACTCTTTCAAGAAGATTTGAAGATAAAACAGATGTAAAAATACTTACAAAGGATAATGATTATCTTCAGCTGGTTACAGAAAAAACAAATCTCTGGCTTATGCATGCCACAGCACAGAAGACGGAGGAATTATACAAAAAATACGGTATAGCTCAGGACGGAAGCGTTCCGGACAGAGCGTTTAATCTGACTCCCGCACTTGTAAAGAGTGAATTTGGTGTTGAACCGGAGTCGATTAATTCACTTAAAGGCCTTCAAGGCGATTCATCGGACAATATAAAAGGCGTACCCGGTATCGGACCCGCTACGGCTGTTGCACTTATTGCGAAATACGGGACGGTCGAAGCCCTTTACGATGATATAAGGGATCTTGATGAAAAGGCACAGAAGGAAAAGGCTAAGCTCTGGAAGGAGGAACTGGGGATAACAAGATCCCCCTTCGGCCCTCTGCTTAAAAAAAGCGATGAAGAGCTTGTCGGAGAGCAGGCAGCCCTGATAAGTAAAAAGCTGGCTACCATCAAATGTGATATCCCTCTTGATCTGTCTTTTGAGGATCTAAGGTTTAAACCCGATTACGGTGCTTTAAGATCTGAATTTGCAAGACTTGAGTTTTCATCGCTTCGAATCCCGGAGGAAGGAAAAACAGAGCCTAAAAAGGTAAAGCCTTTGGAAATTGTAAATGATTTCAACAGATTTGACGAACTCTCAAAGGAACTTAAGGCTTATGACGGTACAATAGGAGCTTCGATATGCTTTGATGATACCGTAAAAGCTTCGATGCTTTCATCGTCTTATGTCTTGGGGGTTGCACTTTCCTTAGAGGATAGGAACTATTATATATGTAAAGAAGGCTTTGTAACAGGAGAACTGATAGCAGGTTTCGTAAAAGAGCTTATAGAGTCGGGCTGCAGGATCTGTTTCTCGGATCTAAAAAAGGCGTTAAAGCTCTCGGGAGCTGTTTCGATAGGAAAGGCGGAGGATATATCGATCGCGGCATATCTGATAGATCCTTTAAAAGGCAGTTACCTATATCAGGAATGTGCTTCCGTAGCAGGTCTTGATGTTCCTGCATCGAGGATAGATATTATCGGAAAGGCTTCATTAAAAGAAGCGGAAAAAGAAAACCCCGAAGCATTAAAGAAGCTTCTGCTGACAGAAGCCGAAACTGCTTTGGAGTGCAGTCCGGTTTTTGAGAAGATGCTGAAGGAAACCGGTATGTACGAACTCTATAAAGAGATCGAGCTTCCGCTTACCTTTGTTTTAAAAACCATGGAGGAGAACGGTATCTTAGTACTTGCCGAAGAGCTTGATGCATTCGGAAGAAAGCTCAATGATGATATCGTTAAACTCGAGGAAGAGATATATACCGGCTGCGGAGAAAGGTTCAATATAAATTCTCCGAAACAGCTTGGAGTCATTCTATTTGAAAAACTTAAGCTTCCTTACGGTAAGAAGACCAAGACCGGTTATTCTACGTCCGCTGAGGTCCTTGAAAAGCTTAAGATCGAGGATCCGGTGGTTGAAAAGATATTAAATTACAGACAGCTGACAAAGCTAAAATCAACCTATGCCGACGGTCTTAAGGATTATATAGATCCGGACGGAAGAATAAGAACAAGCTTTAACCAGACCGTCACAGCAACCGGCAGACTGTCGAGCACAGAGCCCAACCTCCAGAACATTCCGATAAGGGAGAAGCTCGGACGTGAGCTCAGAAAGGTATTTGTAGCATCACCCGGAAAGATATTTGTTGATGCGGACTATTCTCAGATAGAGCTGAGGATACTTGCCTCGCTTTCAGGGGATGAAAAGCTGATAGATGCTTACAAGAACTCCGCGGACATACATCAGAGTACAGCATCGGCAGTATTCAAGGTGCCTATGGAGGAGGTTACAAAGGAATTAAGATCGAGGGCAAAGGCCGTAAACTTCGGTATAGTATACGGTATCAGCTCCTTCGGACTCGGAACCGGACTCAATATTCCGAGAAAGGAAGCTGAGGATTATATAAAGAGTTATTTTGAAACTTATCCGGGTGTAAAGAAATATCTGGATGAGACGGTTGCATCGGCGAACAAGGAAGGATACAGTACTACCGTATGCGGAAGAAGAAGGCCTATTCCCGAGCTTTCTTCGACAAATTTCATGCAGAGGTCTTTCGGAGAAAGGATCGCCATGAATTCCCCTGTACAGGGAAGTGCTGCCGATATTATAAAGCTTGCGATGCTGAAGGTTTACGAGCGGCTTAAGAAGGAATGCCCTACGGCAAAGCTTCTGCTGCAGATACACGATGAGCTTCTTGTGGAAGCTGATGATAAGGATGCGGACTTAGTTGAAACAATTATGAAGGAAGAAATGCAGAATGCATACAAGCTTCCGGTGATACTTGAAGTGGGTACTGCAAGAGGCAGAAACTGGTTTGAAGCACATTAAGGAACGGGTACAGCAAAATATGAAGGTAATAGGTCTTACCGGAGGAATAGGAAGCGGAAAATCCTTCGTGGCACATGTGGCTGAAAAGTATTTTAAGATATTGCATATAAGCACCGATGAGATTGCCCGAAGACAGATGCTTAAAGGCGGGGTAAGCTATAAACGCGTGATAGAAGAGTTTTCGGGTTATACTTCCGGACTCATCAGAGAGGACGGAGAAATCGACAGGCAGGTACTTAGCAAGCTTGTGTTGAATGACAGAAATATGCTTGAAAAACTTGACGGGATAACACACCCGGCAGTAATAGATGAAGTTAACCGGATGATCGAGGAAGAGAAGGAAGCCGGAATATATGATGCCGTATTTATCGAGACGGCTCTTTTATATGAGGCAGGCATGGATGTCATATGCAATGAGGTGTGGTATGTGTATGCTCCACTTGAAACAAGAAGGAAAAGGCTTTCAGAGTCAAGAAGCTACAGTGACGAAAAGATTGACGGATTCTTTAACGGACAGCTGTCGGAGGAAGAATTCCTGAGGCGTTCGACAAGAACGGTTCCAAACGGTGACGATGTTACAGAAGAGGATATGATCCGCATTATCCGCGGATATCTGTAATTATTATATTGAAGAAGCTATAGATGGAGATCGACGGGATGAGCGATAAGAAATTTCCTGAGAATACGGTATTCGGACTTGATATAGGGACAAGAAGCGTTGTCGGAACGGTCGGATACAGAAAGCCCAACGGACAGTTTGTCATACTGGCCCAGAAATCTGCATGTCATGAGACAAGAGCAATGCTTGACGGTCAGATACATGATATCGGCAAGGTAGCGGATACTGTGTTTAAAGTAAAATTCGAGCTTGAAAAAGAGCTTGATACTGTACTTGACAGCGTGTGCATAGCTGCGGCGGGAAGAGTTTTGAAGACTGTCACGGTAAGAATGGATTATGATCTCGGTGATGAAATGACTGTTACAGAGGATATGGTCTATGCTATGGAGCTTATGGGAATGGAGCAGGCTCATTCAAAGCTTCGCGCATCGGAACAGGACGGGACTGAGTATTACTGTGTCGGTTACTCGATAGTAAAATATTATCTCGGAAACACTCAGCTCACTAATCTTGAAGGGCATAAGGGGTCGAAAATCTCAGCGGATGTGCTTGCAACCTTCCTTCCGAGAGACGTAATTGACGGACTGTATTCGGTATGTGAGAAAGCAAGACTTAAGGTGCTGAATCTTACCTTGGAACCGATAGCAGCGATCAATATTGCAATACCGGAAAAATTCAGGCTCTTAAATCTTGCGCTTGTGGATATAGGTGCGGGTACATCGGATATCTGCATTACCAAGGAGGGCAGCATAACAGGATACGGAATGCTGCCGTGTGCAGGTGACTATCTTACAGAAAGTATAATGTTCGCACTGCTTACAGACTTTGCGACTGCCGAAAAGGTAAAGCTTGATTATTCCGCGAAAAAGAAAAAGATTTCCTATACGGACGTTATGGGAACCAAACAGACGATAGACTCGTCAGATGTTAAGAAGATACTTGCCGAACCGTTTGATAAACTGTCAAATCTTATTGCGGAAAAGATACTCGAGCTTAACGGCGGAAATAAGGTTGGAGCTGTATTTATTGTCGGCGGAGGCGGAAAGAACCCCGAATTCGCCGGAATGCTTTCGGAAGCGATAGGTCTCCCGAGCCAGCGTGTGGCTTTAAGGGGCGAGGAGGTATTTACTCAGATAATAACACCGGACGGAACTCCGATGAACGACCCGATGCTGGTCACGCCGATCGGTATCTGTATGAATTATTATGAACAGAACAACAACTTCATAATAGTAAAAATGAACGGAGTAGATATCAAGCTTTACAATAACGGAAAGCTTAACGTTATGGATGCCATTATCAGCTTTGGAATGTCCAATACGGATATCTTCCCTAAACGTGGAAGTGACCTTAAGTTTACGTTTAACGGTGAAGAGCGTACCGTAAGGGGGACAAACGGCGACTCCTCCATAATTAAGGTGAATGATGAGGATGCGAGCGTAAATACTCCCATAAAGTGCAACGATATCATTACCGTCAGGGAATCTACAGTCGGTGAAAAGGGAAGCATAAAGATAGCGGATATTCCCGAGTATAAACAGGATATCTATTTTATAATAAACGGGAAACAATCAGGATTCGAAAGAAAAATCTTTGTCAACGGGAACCCTGCCGGTAAGGATTATGAGGTATGCGAAGGCGACGAGGTTGAGATCAAGGATTATTATACTGCCGAGGAACTTTTTGATTCACTTAAGCTTTCGGATAAGTTCAGGGTTACGATAAATAACAGGATCATTAATCCGGCAGCTTACGACAGAAGCGAAAAGATATACGGAAATTATATAATAGATATAGAATCAGCGGATGAGAGTATAAAGGGTATCGTAAAGGATGCCAGGGATGTTGTCGAGCTTGTGAGCGAAGATGGCGAAAGTGTGGTCGATGACAGAAAGATCAGGGAGGATGAGGATTACGAAGCCTACCTCGACAGAAGATACGGTAAGAACCAGTATAGAAGCATAAAGCATGCATCTGAAGAAAAGGATGAGGGACTGGGGAGCTTTGCACATCTTTCGGGAGACGAGATCAACATGATCCTTGCGGCAGATCGTATGGAGACGGCTCTGAAGTATAAGGAACTCCAGGAAAGATCTGACGAACTTAACCGTGAGCTTGAAAAACTCAGAAAGGCAGCAGCAAGGAAAAATACCGTATCTGAAAGTACCGTTAGCGACGACACGGATACAGGGACGGATAGAAGCCCTGATAATAAAGAGCTTACAGAGGATTCTAAAGAGGCAGAACCTGTAAAGATACCCCGCAGCCCGAGAGAAATAATAATATCTGTGAACGGAACACCGATACATATGACAGGAAAGGGAGAATATACATTTGTAGATATTCTGGATTTTTATCCGTTTGATACATCATCCCTTAAAGGTAATACCATCGTACAGACATGCAACGGAAAACGTGCGGATTTCTTTACTCCTATAGATGACGGGGATGTTGTTGAGCTGTACTGGGCTTGAGATTTTTATATTCGGAGGACATCAAAAGTGGAATTCTGCAGCATCGCGAGCGGAAGCAGCGGCAACTGCATTTATGTAGGCACCAATGAGGCAAATATCCTGATAGATGCGGGAATAAGCGCAAAAAGGATAAGTGAAAGCTTAAAGGGAATAGATTTGGATCCTTATGAAATAGACGGTATTTTTATTACTCATGAACATATAGACCATATACAGGGGCTTCAGACATTTGCCAAAAAATACCCCACATGTATATACGGAACATCAAAAACTTTAAAGGCCATTACTTCAAAGTCGGACGGGGATTTTGGAGAAAGCAGCTTCAAAGAAATTGCTCCGGATATTGACATTTGTCTAAAAGATGCTATAATTACTCCGTTTGCAGTTTCACATGATGCAGCCGATCCGGTCGGTTACAGAGTGGAATCGGAGGGAAAAAGATTTGCCGTTGCAACGGATATGGGCTGTTTTGACGATTATATCGTTAAAAACCTGAGTAATCTAGACGGTCTGTGTTTGGAAGCAAACCATGATATCAATATGCTTATGGTCGGTAAATATCCTTATAATCTTAAACAGCGTGTTGCCGGTGCAAAGGGGCATCTTTCAAATGATTCGGCAGCAGATCTTCTGTGCAGGATATTCTGCGACAGACTGAAATATGTTCTCCTGATCCATTTGAGCAAGGATAATAATTATGCCGAGCTTGCATATGAAACCGTAAGGGCCGAGCTGTTATCAAGATGTCCGCATAGGGAACTGAAGCTTGATGTGGCAGGCAGAAATACACCGTCGGATATATTTTCGATTTTATAATTCACATTTTTTTAACATGGATTTCGTATGATTGTAAAAATACATAGATAATATTTGGAGGAAATCAGCGTGCAAAAGGTTGTTATTACAGTACTTGGTAAGGACAAAGTTGGAATCATGGCAAAGGTCTGCACGTACCTGGCAGATAACGGGATCAATATCCTTGATATTTCCCAGACCATAGTATCGGGATTTTTCAATATGATGATGATAGCCGATATGGGAGAGAAGCAGAAGGATTTTGAAAAGGTCAGAACCGAATTGGATGATCTCGGACAATCTATAGGAGTCCAGGTAAGAATCCAGCGTGAAGACATTTTTGATATGATGCATAGACTTTGATTTATAAGGAGTACAGACGTGATCAACATTTCTGAAGTAACCGAAACGAATGAAATGATACAGCATGAGAACCTTGATGTGCGTACGATTACAATGGGCATAAGCCTTTTCGACTGCATCGGGGATTCTGTTGATGTAACTAAGAAAAAGATATATGATAAGATATGCCGCAAAGCAGGAAGACTTGTTGAAACCGGAGAGCATATTTCTAAAAGCTATGGTATTCCGGTGGTTAATAAGCGTATATCCGTTACACCTATCGCTACGATCGGTTCTTCTTCGTGCAGAAGCGAGGAGGATTATGTAGAACTTGCAAAAACACTTGATTCCGCCGCAGAAAACGTAGGAGTTAATCTTATAGGCGGATATTCGGCAAATCTTGCAAAAGGAAATACCGATAAGGAGCTTATTTTCCTTAATTCCATACCGGAAGCCCTGAAGGTTACGGGCAGGGTATGTAGCTCTGTAAATGTCGGATCGTCAAGAACCGGTATCAATATGGATGCGGTAAGACGCATGGGTGACATTGTTATTGAGACAGCCAGGGCTTCCTATGGAACTGAAAGCCTTGGTGCCGCAAAACTGGTTGTTTTCTGCAACGCTCCGGATGACAATCCGTTTATGGCAGGCGCTTTCCATGGAATTACAGAGGGTGAAAGTGTTATCAATGTCGGTGTCAGCGGTCCCGGTGTTGTTAAAAAGGCATTGGAAGCTGCAAGAGGTGCCAATTTTGAGGTGCTCTGCGAGACAATTAAGAAAACCGCATTTAAAATCACCAGAGTAGGACAGCTGGTCGCAAGGGAAGCAGCCCAGATGCTCGGAGTCCCCTTCGGCATTGTGGATCTTTCCTTAGCACCGACTCCCGCTGTAGGTGACAGTGTTGCGGATATTTTAAAGGAAATAGGACTTGAACATCCGGGAGCACCCGGAACAACAGCCGCACTTGCTCTTCTTAACGATCAGGTTAAAAAGGGCGGAGTAATGGCAAGCTCATATGTAGGAGGCTTAAGCGGAGCATTTATTCCCGTAAGCGAGGATCAGGGAATGATAGACGCCGTAGAAGCAGGCGCTTTGACTCTGGAGAAGCTTGAAGCCATGACCTGCGTATGCTCTGTAGGACTTGACATGATAGCCATACCCGGTGATACACCGAGTGAATCGGTAGCCGGTATTATTGCCGATGAAATGGCAATCGGTATGATAAACAATAAAACAACAGCAGTCAGACTTATTCCCGCTATCGGAAAGAAGGTTGGAGAAACACTTAACTTCGGCGGCTTATTCGGTTATGCTCCCGTTATGCCGGTAAACACCTTCGCATGCGATCGTTTTGTTAACCGCTCAGGCAGGATCCCGGCACCGATACACAGCTTTAAGAACTGATTGTTAACGAGGACTTGAGATGAAAAATATTGATGACGAGGATCTGGAGTTTGATGATGATCTCCCGGAACTCGATTTAAGCGATCTGGATCTAGAAGAAGAAAAAGAGGATTCTTCAAAGAAATACCAGCTTAAGAAATATGAAAGCGATCCTGACGAATCGGAGGAATTTGCAGCACTTATAAAGCAGGAGGCTTTTAAGGCACTGGATATACCCGAGGAACAGAACAAGGTTCCGAGTACAATTCCTCTTGATGAGGAAGAACCTGATGCAGAATTTTTCGATTATACCGAAGAGGACTTCGGAGAGGAAAAAGAAACAAAAATTAAAGGCGGCGGAGTGGCCGTAAAGATACTTTTGGGTATTGTAGTGGCTGTAATGGTATGTGCAGCACTGCTGGTGCTTACCGAACCCGGCCGTAATATCCTTTATAAGATAGCGGGCTCATGGGCCCGTGATAATATGGGTACCGACGACTCACTGTATACGGACGCATCCGAAGAATATCCTTCGGGTGTTGACAATGATAAGAGAAATCAGCCGGCGACTATCATACCGCTGGAAGATCCGTCCCCGACCGAGATTGCCGAAGACAACAGCAATACGGTCAAATCAAAATACCGTTCAGAGGATTATGTTAAAACTTATCTTTTATTTGGTATAGAAGAAATTGGAGGAGCAGCCAACACGGATGCAATACTGCTTCTGTCTGTAAATACAAAGGATAACACCATAAAGCTTACCTCTATAATGAGAGATACATACGTTCAGATTCCCGGATTCTATTCGAATAAGATAAATTCTGCATATGCTTCGGGAATGAGAACCGGTGATACAATTGAAGAGAAGAAGATGAATGGTGCTCATCTTCTTATGCAGACAATAGAAGAAAATTTTGATATCGAAATTACAGGCTTCATGTGCGTTAATTTCAAGAGCTTTGAAAAGATTATCGACAGACTCGGCGGAATAGACATTGAACTTGGAAGCTCGGAAGCAAGCTACTTAAGAACCACCAACTATATTTCAAATCCAGCTTACAGGACTGTAGTTACGGGATGGAACCATATGAACGGCAACCAGGTTCTCGGATATTGCCGTGTACGTAAGAGACCTACCTTAGGCGGTGCCGATGCCGATTACGGAAGAACGTTAAGACACAGACGTGTGGTTAACGCCGTAATACAGCAGTATAAGAGCCTTCCTTTGGGAGATATGTATGCAGCTCTTAAGGACTGTCTGGCATACGTTATATCGGATCTGACCGAAGAACAGCTTTCAACCATGCTTAAGGATATAGTTGAAAACAAGACCTTTACTCTTGAGCAGTTCAGGATACCCGTTGACGGAAAATTCAAGGACAGCGGAAAGAAGGGAATTTTCAACGGAAAATATAACGTTACGTATGCGTTGACCCTTGACAAATATCTTGATGAAAATATAAAGCTGTTCCATGAATTTGTATTCCTTGACGGACAGGAAGAGGTTGCTGATGAAACACAGACCGCTTCAACTTCCGCAGGAGAACTCACTCCCGTAGCAACACCGAGTGCTTCTCCGGCTGCATGAATGAAATGGAGTAATTTTTAATGGAAGAAAATAACGATATCGACCTTACGGAAGGGTCAACCGGTACGGAGCTTATACCGCAGGGAAGCTCCGAGCTTATTACTGAAACTGAAAAAGCAGGAACAGAACTGGTTAAGAAAGAGAAGGAATATTCCGATGTAATAGATGAGGCCGATGCCGAGTTTATAAAAAAGGAAGACGAAGAAATCCGCAAGAAAAATGAACTAAGGGAAGAAGCAGCAAATGCTAATCCTTCGGAAGAATTTGCCGATGAGCTTGCCGAAATAGAGCATGAAGCAGAGGACAATGAATTGATCAAAAATCTCGGAGACTCTATAAATAAGCAGGTCGAAATGGAGATCGGAGAACTTGTTCCCGAAGAAAATGCTCAGGATAGCTCGAAAAGTGAAGAAAGCGAAAAGCCTGAAAGAAAGGGTTTTATAGGCTTCCTGTGTAAGGTTCCGAAATGGATATACATTACACTTGGAATAGTATTGTTTATCGTACTTCTTGTTGTGATACTCGATGCAAGCGGCCTTGGAGAAAAAATTCTCATTAAGCTCGGTGCAAAGGTATCCTCAGAACTGGTTGATTATCAGCCGGTAGATCCTGAAAATACAGAGATCAAACCGGATCTTGTAGAAAGCCTTGAAGGATTTGAGGAAGTGCTTACACCGATTCCTACGGAGGAATTAACTCCAACTCCGGAACCTACTCCTGAACCTGTGGAGTATGAGAAAAAGATAATAAATATTCTGCTTTTGGGTGAAGAAAATATCGGAAGTTACTCAACACGTGGAAGAACCGATATGATAGTTCTGGCAACGATAGATACTATTACAAAGACAGTTAAGCTGACGTCTCTCATGAGGGACAGCTTTGTACAGATCCCGGGCTTTGAAGACAACAGGATAAATGCAGCTTATGCATTGGGCGGTGTTCCGCTTCTGTATTCCACTATAGAGAAGAATTTTGGGATAACTCCCGACAATTATATTCTTGTAAGATTTGATGACTTTGAGAAAATGGTCGATTCCGTCGGTGGAATCGATATAGAACTCTCCAAAAAAGAAGCACAGTATCTGAACAAGACAAATTATATCTCAAATCCGGTATTCAGAAATGTGGTTGAAGGTATGAACCATATGAACGGAAACCAGGCACTGGGATATTCAAGAGTAAGATATGTGGCTCATGACGCGGAAAAGAACGACTTCGGAAGAACCATGAGACATCGTGTGGTTATTACTGCTCTGATAAACAGAGTAAAAAGTCTTGGATATACAGATCTTCTAAATGTCGGTCTGGAATGTCTGCCCATGGTTACGACGGATGTAACTGCGGAAGAGATTGAGAAATATACTCAGATGATAATCGATATCGGTGGGGCCGATATCAATATCGAGGAAATGAGGATCCCGATGGACGGGACGTATAATTTCGTTACCATCAGGAAGATGAGCGTTACTCAGCTGGATATCCAGAAAAACAGAGAAGCTCTGCATGAATTTATTTACGGTAATTCCGGAGAGGATAACGAAAATCCGGAAACCGTACCGGAACAGTAGTTTTTTAAAAGAGGAGAAGAGGGTTGCATGGAAATACAAATGTGGAGGGAAATCCTTGAGCCTTATGCACTTGCGGTGGATGAGCTTAAGGTAAAGTTTCAGCATGTACAGAATTCATACAGGAATGCCGGACTTTATTCACCTATCGAACAGATTTACGGAAGAGTAAAATCGATATCATCACTTCTTGAAAAGGTGCAAAAGAAGCATATTTCATTGGATGATATTGAGGACCATATCGACGATATCGCAGGCATCAGGATCATATGCCAGTTTGTTGAGGATATCTACAAGGTTGCTGAGCTAATCAATAAAAGAAGCGATATGATAGTCATCGAGGAAATGGATTATGTAAAGAACCAGAAACCATCAGGCTATCGCAGTTACCATATAGTTGTTAAATATGTGGTTGAAACCATTAACGGACCTAAGGAGCTTCATGTTGAGATCCAGATAAGGACGCTGGCAATGAATTTCTGGGCTACCATAGAGCATTCTCTGCAATACAAGT
This sequence comes from Lachnospiraceae bacterium, assembly GCA_024696945.1. GTDB lineage: Bacteria > Bacillota > Clostridia > Lachnospirales > Lachnospiraceae > RUG11977. The sequence goes on from JAILGF010000060.1 coordinate 67,795, forward strand.
ACAAGCAGAACATGCCTGCTTCACTGCGTGCAAGACTGCTTAAGGCGGCTGATGCCATAGGCGTGCTTGACAGTGAGATGGCCGAAGTACGAGAAGAGATCATGGATGCGCAGAACACCTTTACGCTCCGTTCAAATCTTGTGGCCGATATCCTGAACAATATCCAGAATCTTTATAAAGCAGCCAACAAACGTGAGATCATAAAGATACAGGATGAATTCTTTAAGATATATGCGTCGGAGGATCTGGAGCATCTCGAAAGATTTGCAAAGGAACTTGATACCATATCGGAAGGCTACAGAGCGCAATCTTTAGGTTAAGGGAAAAAGGGACTATTAAAGGAGTAATACCGGGACGGAAAAGTCCCGGTTTTAAAATCTGGATAAATGGGAATTTTAGATAATATAGATGCCGTTATCTTTGATATGGACGGCACACTTATCGATTCGATGTGGATGTGGGAGCAGATAGATATCGATTATCTTGCAAAGTTTGGTATGGAATTGCCTCAAGATCTGCAGGAATGTATCGAAGGGATGAGCTTTCGCGAAACGGCCGATTATATAAAGAAAAGGTTCAATATCCCCGAGGATACGGAGACTATGATGGCAACTTGGAATGCAATGGCTTTTGAGTACTACCGTACGAAGGTGGATTTTAAGCCGGGGGCAAGATGGTTCCTTAATGAGCTTAAGAAAAGAGGCATCAAGATAGGAATGGCGACAAGCAATTCTATGGAACTGGTTAATGTAGTGCTTGATCACTTGAATGCTCACGAGTACTTTGATGAGATTCATACCTCATCAGAGGTGAAGCACGGGAAGCCATTCCCGGATATTTATCAGCTTGTTGCGGAAAAGCTTGGAGTTGAGGCAGGAAAATGTCTTGTGTTTGAGGATATACTTCCCGGTATATGGGCAGGAAGGGCAGCCAGAATGAAGGTATGCTCGGTATTTGACAGATACGCTCATCAGGATATCAGTATTGCCATGAGGTATTCGGATTATTATATCAGGGGCTTTGATGTCCTGATAGATACACCATCGTTATTTTAGGAGTGAAGATGAATTTTAAGCATAAGGGTGAGCAGGGATATATTAAATTCATGAAATCATTTAACCTGCTCGTTGCATTTGTTTTGTTTGTAATAGCCGCAATATTGTTTATTATCGGGCTTTCTATATATGACTCCAAGGGCAACATTCTGACGATAATCGGAGCTTTATTTATCATACCTATGGCAAGATTCCTTACGGTATGGTTTTTGTTCCTCCCCTATAAGTCAGTATCCAAACAGGAATATGACAAGATATTTTCACTTATGAAACAGGGGAATCTGCTGTATGCGGACGTCCTTCTTACATCGACGGAAAAGGCATATTGCGCAGCATATCTTGTGATAACCTCAGATAAGATTTTTGCTTATACGGTAAAGAACTGCGGAAAGTTCCAGGATTATCTTGCGGATATCATAAAAAGGCGTGCATTTGCATATAAGGTTACCTGTACCGATGATGAAGCAAAATTCCAGAACTTTCTGAAGAGTGCTGATTCCTATGCGGAACAGAAATTTGACGATAATGAAGAAAAGGAAGCCGTGACCAAAGAACGGTCGAGGCTTTGCGAAGTATTAGAAAGCTTTATGGCTTGATGAGCAGAGACAGGGGACATTCCCTGTCTCATTTGTGTATATAAAAGGAATAAGATGAAACAGATAATTGCCGGTAAAAATGAAGATGGGCAGCGCCTGGACAGAGTTCTTACAAGGCTTCTTCCGAATGCAGGAAAAGGCTTTATATTTAAGATGCTCAGAAAAAAGAATATAGTTCTTAACGGGAAAAAAGCAGAGGGAAGCGAAAGACTGACTTTAGGTGATGAGATAAAGCTGTTCTTCTCGGATGAGACCTATGAAATAATGACTTCAGGGAGCAAGTCCGACTTGCCGCTCTTAAGCGAAGACTCTATTATAAAAAAAATGATCGTTTATGAGGATGATGACGTTATAATCCTAAATAAACCGAAGGGAGTCCTTTCCCAAAAGGCAGCCGAGAGTGATATTTCTCTAAATGAGATGCTGATCTCCTATATGCTTGAAAAAGGTGAAATAGATGAAGAACAGTTAAAAACCTTCAGACCTTCAATGTGCAACAGGCTGGATAGGAATACTTCCGGACTTATATGCGGAGGAAAGACTTTGAAAGGGCTTAGGTGTCTTTCAGAGATGTTTAGGAGCAGGGAGCTCGGAAAGTATTACCTTTGTATCGTGAAGGGAAGAGCTGAGAAGCAGGAGCATATAGAAGGATATCTGGAAAAGGATGAAAAAACAAACAAGGTAAGTCTCTATTCGAAAGACATTATTTTTGAGAAGGATAACCGTCAAGGGTCTCCGATCGCAACAGAATACAGGCCGATCGCATATGGGGACGGATGTACTTTGCTCGAGGTAAAGCTGCTTACGGGAAAGACACATCAGATAAGAGCACATCTAGCTTCTGTTGGGCATCCTATTGCAGGAGACGTGAAGTACGGAGATGAAAGGTTTAACAGGACTGTCAGGGATAAGCACAAGGTAAAAAGCCAGATGCTTTTTGCATACAGAATTGTGTTCCCGAAGGATTGCGGTGAACTTACCCGGCTTTCGCGTAAGGAGATAATTCTTGACAAACCCAAGGACTTTTTCATCTAAGAAAAATCCATGTAGATGCATCATTTTGCTACAGAGGAAACTCTAAAGGCATTTTCAAGGTGAAATTGACTAGATTTATATATTTGAAAGAAGAAAGAAAGGTGTAAGAAATGCCGTCGTGGAATTCAAGGGGACTCAGGGGTTCGGCCCTTGAGGAATCCGTTAATATGACAAATGATAAATATAGGGAACAGGGGCTGGCGCTAATACAGAAAATACCTACTCCCATAACGCCGGTGGAAATGGATAAGGCTCACGGACATATAACTCTCGCTTATTTTGATAAAAAGAGTACTGTTGACTATATCGGTGTGGTCCAGGGCATCCCTGTATGCTTTGATGCAAAGGAGTGCGCATCCGACACCTTTGCTCTGCAGAATATACACGAACATCAGGTGCTTTTCATGAGGGATTTTGAGAAGCAGGATGGAATAGCCTTCATACTTATCTACTTTACGAAAAGGGATATCTATTATTATATGCGTGACTGTGAGCTTGAAAAATTCTGGAAGAGGGCTGAAGAAGGCGGAAGGAAAAGCTTTCGTTCCGATGAGCTTGATGAGAGATTTTTCTTTAAGTCAACAAACGGATACAATATCCCGTATCTGGAGATGCTGAATAAGGATCTAAGCCTAAGGGATGAGTAAAAGACAGAGTCAAAGGCATCCGGTTTTTGAGGGTACTTGAAATTTTTTTGATCATATAGTATAATAATATACTGGCGTTTTGTGAGACATTGTTTTTCTGCAAAGAAAGGCGGTATATTATGTACGGACAAAACCTTTTTAATGATATATTCGGACTTCCGTTTCAGGGTGAGCTTGTATTAAGGCTTATTGTTTCCTGTCTGGCGGGCGCGGTAATAGGATACGAAAGAAGGAAGAGGGAAAAGGTAGCCGGTATGCGTACGCATATAATTGCAGCATTGGCAAGCACCCTTTTCTCCATTTGTTCTAAGTATTCCTATTTTGATGTCGTGATGTATGACGGTGTTTCGATAGATGCTTCACGTATAGCTGCTAATATTGTTACGGGTATCTGTTTCTTAGGGGCAGGAATGATAATCCTTAAGAACAAGACAATAAAGGGGCTCACCACATCAGCAGGTATTTGGGCTGTTTCTGCCATAGGTATGGCTTTCGGAAACGGAATGTATATTCTTGCATTATCATCAACCGTAATTATGATCTTCATTCAGTATACGCTGCATAATTCACTTGATAATTTCGAAGGCAGACAGGCAACAGAATGCTTTCTTGTTATCCAGGATGGTGAAAAACATATGGAGGAGCTGCTTGAAGATCTGAAGAAAAAAGATGAGTCCATCAGAGTTATGTCGTTAACCAAGGAAAAAGACGGAAATTACGCGGTTAAGATCGGATATCATCCGGACCGTATTGGTATTGATAAAGATGTTTGGAGTTTTATGAAAGGATATCCTTATGTCATCTCGTGCAACATATAATGTGCCATATGACTCAAGTGAAAGAGACAGACGTAAAAGGGCTTTTATCCGCCGCAGAAGACGGAAAAAGCTTATTGTTCTGCTGTCTTTTTTTGCTGTGTGCATAGGACTGTTTGTGTTGATAGTGGTTTTGACGGTAGGTCTAATTAAAAGACTTATCAATGATCACAGAGAAAGAGAGACATATGTAGATTGCGAAATCGAATATGCAAACCTTAGGCTTGTTGATAATTCAAACCTGAATATTGGCAATACCGGTGCATTTTTTGAAATTGAAGAAAAAGATGTTGAAGACAACTCCGATAATGTTACCGTAAACCCGAAGCTTGTGAAATATAAGGATATTATCCCGGGAAGCAAAGGCCTGGTAATAGTTGATGCCGGACACGGCGGATACGATGGCGGTGCTGAAGCAAACGGAGTGCTTGAAAAGGACCTGAATCTTGAGATTTCATTCAAGCTTAAGGATGAGCTGATACTTCGCGGGTATCTGGTATATATGACCAGAACCGATGATGAGTTTGTTGGACTTAATGAGAGAGCGTCAAAAGCAAATTCTGTTGATGATCCGATATGCCTGATAAGTATTCATCAGAATTCGCTCGACGAATCGGAAGGTTCTGCAGCCGGTCTTGAATCCTGGACTTATAAAAGGGAGGGCTGCATAGAACTGGGTGATGCTGTGATAGAGGCAGTTTCAAAGAAGACCGGTGCAAAGAACAGGGGTACAAGGACGAGAACAAACCTTGTTGTTACCAGTAAGACTACAATGCCTGCAATAATATTTGAGTGCGGTTACGTAACCGACGCCGAAGAAGCTCAGAAGCTTGCCGACGATGATTATCAGACACTTATAGTCGAAGGCATTGTGGATGGTATAGACAGCTTTGCCGAAAGCTATTACGGACGTTAGGTAACTGTATTTTAATAAAATTATTATAAATTGGTTACTTTACTTTTGAACGATCAAGTGATATATTAAAAAGTCGGGGGTTAACCCTGTTATAGTGCCTAAATGGCAGATTGGAGATGAATAGAAATGACAAAGGTTGACATTTTTTCGGGCTTTTTAGGAGCCGGCAAGACCACACTTATCAAAAAGCTTATTGCTGAAGCATTTAAAGGACAGAAGCTTGTCCTTATAGAAAACGAATTCGGAGAGATCGGTATAGATGGCGGCTTTTTAAAAGAGTCCGGCATTCAGATCACCGAGATGAACTCCGGATGTATCTGTTGTACTTTAGTAGGTGATTTTGGAGACGCCTTAAAGGATGTTATGAAGCAGTTCGCTCCCGATAGGATCATTATCGAGCCTTCAGGCGTAGGCAAGCTTTCAGACGTTATTAAGGCAATTCAGGACGTAGCTGATGAGGCAGGAATTGTTGTTAATAACTTTGTTGCCGTAGTTGATGCCGGAAAGTGCAAGATGTATATGAAGAATTTCGGTGAATTCTTCAATAACCAGATAGAGTATGCTAAGACAATCATCTTAAGCCGTACACAGAACTGCTCGGAGGAAAAGCTTGCTACAGCAGTTCAGCTTATCCGTGAACATAACGACAAGGCAGTTCTTATTACCACTCCTTGGGATGAGCTTGACGGAGCTAAGATATTGGAGGCAATGGAAGAAAAGTCAAAGTTTGAGGATGAGCTTTTGGAAGCAGCCGGAATCTGTCCCGAGTGCGGACATCATCATGAGGACGGAGAGGAGTGCTGCGGTCATGACCATCATCACCATCATCACGACGACGATGATGAGGATGAGCACGAGCATGACCATCATCACCATCACCACGATGACGATGATGATGAACACGAGCATGAACACCATCATCACCACCACGATGACGACGATGATGAGGATGAGCACGAGCATGAGCATCATCATCACCACCATGATGACGATGATGACGAGGATGAGCATGAACATGAACATCATCACCATGACCATCACCATCATCACGGACATGAGGGACACCATCATGCGGATGAAGTCTTCACAAGCGTTGGCATAGAGACTACTAAGAAATTTACAGAGGATGAGATTGCAGATATCCTTAAGAGACTCGATAATTCTGAAGTGTTCGGTACCATTCTTAGGGCTAAGGGCATTGTTCCCGCTACCGAGGGTGAATGGATCCACTTTGACCATGTTCCGGAGGAGTACGAGGTAAGACGCGGATGTGCCGATGTTATCGGTAAGGTATGCGTTATCGGAAGCAAGATCAACGAAGAACAGATCAAGGCACTTTTTGCGTAAGCAGCTTGTTTAAATAAGTGACATATCAAAACTGAGGATTTAAACACAACATGGAAACACCGGTATATCTTATAAACGGTTTTTTGGAATCCGGAAAAACAAACTTCATAAAGGTTACTCTCGAAGATCCCGAATTCATCAACGGAGACAGGATTCTTCTTTTGGTGTGCGAAGAGGGCGAAGAAGAGTATGACGAGGAAAAGTTCAGAAAGAAAAATATCTTCGTGGAATATATTGAAAGCCGTGAGGATTACAGCACTGCGAAGCTAATGGAACTGAATGCGGAGTATCATCCCGATAAGATCATTGCTGAGCTTAACGGTGTCTGGCAGATGCAGGAGGTTCTTGAAACAAAGCTTCCCGAGGGATGGACGCTTGTACAGCTGATCACAATGGTGGACGCTTCTACGTTCATGAATTATATAAACAATATGCGTTCACTTATAATGGAGCAGATTAAGTATTCGGATACGGTCATATTTAACAGATGCACCCGTGATACAAAGAAGAACGATATAAGACGTATCATTAAGCCAGTAAACAGGAAAGCCCAGATAATATATGAAAGCATTGACGGAACAGATATGGACAAGGAGGAAGAGGATGAGCTTCCCTTTGATATAAATGCCGATCCCATCGTTATAGAGGACGATGATTTCGGACTCTGGTATCTTGATATTCTTGATTTCCCTAAAAAATATGCGGGAAAGAATATATGCTTCAAGGCTCAGTTTTATAAGGATGATAAAATGGGTAAGGGCTCGTTTGTTCCCGGAAGATTTGCCATGCAGTGCTGTGCAAACGATATTGGCTTTATCGGGTTTACAGCCAGGATACCTTCAACTTATGCCGACTTCCTTGATTCACACAGAAACAGGGATTGGATATACGTTGAGGCAAGGATAAAAATCGAGTTCAGACGTGAATACAGAGGAAAAGGACCTGTTCTTTACGTTACAAAGCTTGAAGATTCCGTTCCGGCCGAAGAAGAGGTTGCATACTTTACCTGATGTTAAGAAACTTAAAAAATTGTCTTGACTAATAAATTAAATAAGTTTATAATAAATTGGTTTCAGATGTAATGGGGAAAGGCGGAAACATAAATGCTTAAAAGTATGACCGGTTTCGGACGTTTTGAATCCGAGACAACGGAGAGAAAGATCTCCGTTGAGATGAAGGCCGTTAATCACAGATATTGTGAAATAGGTCTTAAAATGCCCAAAAAACTCAATTTCTTCGAGTCGGCCATAAGAAATCTTTTGAAGAACTACATCTCCAGAGGCAAGGTTGATATCTTTATCACATATGAAGATTTCACCGAAGGCAGGGAGCTTGTTAAGTATAATGAGGATATAGCCAAGAGCTATTTTGATCTTATCAAGAAAATGAGCGATCAGTTCGGTATTGACGGAAGCATTAATGCCGGTCAGCTTGCACGTTTTCCGGATGTCTTTACTCTTGAAGAGCAGCAGGCAGACGAGAATGAGATCTGGGGCTTTATAGAGAATGCCATTAAGAATGCGGCAGAGAGCTTTGTAAAGACAAGGATTGCCGAAGGCGAGCATCTTAAGAACGATCTTATAGGAAAGCTTGACGGTATGATCTCCATGATCGACTTTATCGAAAAGAGATCGCCTTTAGTTGTTGATGAATACAGAAACAGGCTTTATGCAAAGGTAGAGGAGTTACTCGGAAACACAAATATGGATCAGGGAATCCTTGCTACCGAGATTACAGTTTTTGCCGACAAAATATGTGTTGATGAAGAAACAGTCCGCTTAAGGGCACATATCAACAACATGAAGAATACTTTAAATGAAGCCGAGAACGTTGGCAGAAAGCTTGATTTTATCGCTCAGGAGATGAATAGGGAGGCAAACACCATTCTTTCCAAATCCAGCGACCTTGAGATAACCAATACCGCGATCAATCTGAAAACAGATATCGAGAAGGTAAGGGAACAGATACAAAATATCGAATAAAGGAGATTTATTATGTTACATCCGTCTTACACAGATCTTATGAAGGTAGTTAACAGTGACAGCGAAGCTAATAACACACAGCCCGTTGTTAACAGCAGGTATTCGATAGTTCTTGCTACTGCAAAGAGGGCAAGACAGCTTATCGACGGAGCTACTCCGTATGCCAGCCCTAAGTGTGACAAGCCTTTATCGATCGCTGTAGAAGAGCTCGCAACAGGTAAGGTTAAGATTTTGAGTGAGGAAGAAGCAGCCAATTCCAAAAACACAGAAATTTAATAAAAAAGATATTGCTTTTTTTGCAAAATCAAGTTACAATATGTTTTGCGTCAGAGCATAATGGATGTGTTATGAATATAACCGGTCGTGGTCTTCTAAAATCCGGTACGGTTATAGCATATAAATTAAAGATTTTTTAGGAGGTCATTTGACATGGCAAATGTAAGAGTTGCAATCAATGGATTCGGCCGTATCGGTCGTCTTGCATTCAGACAGATGTTTGGTGCAGAAGGTTACGAAGTAGTAGCTATTAACGATTTAACAAGCCCTAAGATGCTTGCTCATCTTCTTAAGTATGATTCATCACAGGGTAAGTATGCTTATGCTGATCAGGTTTCTTACAAGGATGCAGTTTATGAGGAAGACGGAAAGACCGTTAAGGTTCCCGGTTCCATCACAGTATGCGGAAAAGAGATCACCATCTATGCTTGTCCCGCAGCTAAGGATCTTCCTTGGGGTGAATTAAAGGTAGACGTTGTTCTTGAGTGTACAGGTTTCTATACAAGCAAGGCTAAGGCTCAGGCTCATATCGATGCCGGCGCTCGTAAGGTTGTTATCTCTGCTCCTGCAGGAAATGATCTTCCTACTATCGTTTTCAATGTAAACCATACAACACTTAAGCCTGAAGATACCATCATTTCAGCAGCTTCATGTACAACTAACTGTCTTGCTCCTATGGCTAAGGCTCTTAATGACCTTGCTGGCATCAAGTCAGGTATCATGAGCACAATCCATGCTTACACAGGCGATCAGATGATCCTTGACGGACCTCAGAGAAAGGGCGACCTTCGTCGTTCACGTGCAGGCGCTTGCAATATCGTTCCTAACAGCACAGGTGCTGCTAAGGCTATCGGTCTTGTTATCCCTGAGTTAAACGGAAAGCTCATCGGTTCCGCACAGCGTGTTCCTACTCCTACCGGATCAACAACAATCCTTGTTGCTACAGTAGAGAAGAGCGTTACAAAGGATGAGATCAATGCAGCTATGAAGGCAGCTTCAAATGAGTCATTCGGCTACAATGAGGATGAGATCGTTTCTAGCGATATCGTAGGAAGCAGATTTGGTTCAATCTTTGATGCTACACAAACCATGGTTGGCGCTGACAACCTTGTTCAGGTAGTTTCATGGTATGACAATGAGAACAGCTACACCTCACAGATGGTTCGTACAATCAAGTACTTCTCAGAGTTAAAGTAATCCATACTGTAAGATAGCGGTTATTGATACTAATCAAGACCTATAAGGGTCCGGTCAGATTGGACCGGACCCTTTTTTAAATAATTAAAATGGAGGAAC
>JAILGF010000078.1 GCA_024696945.1 Lachnospiraceae bacterium
TGAGCCTACAGGTGCTCTTGATTATAATACTTCAAAGGAAATCCTGGCACTCCTGGAAAGAATAAACAAGGAATATGGCAATACGATCATCATGGTTACCCATAATGATGCTTTAAAATACATGGCAGACCGTGTGGTAAAGCTCCGCGACGGCTTGATCTCAAGCAATAAGATAAATGAGAAAAAACTGTCTGTAGAAGATCTTGAATGGTAAAAAGAGGAGAAGCATATTATGAAGAATCCTATGAATAAAAGGCTTTTGCGAGAGCTTAAAGCCGATATCGGAAAATATCTTGTCATATTTATATTTATCACTATGGTAGTTTCGGTAGTTTCATCCTTTCTGGTAGCCAATTCGGGAGTCAGAGAAGCATATGACAGTCTGCTCGAAAATAATAAGGTTGAAGACGGACATATCAGCTTTAACATCGTACCGGACGATAAATTGCTTAATGCAATAGAGGATAAGGCAGACCTGAAATTCTACAGAGCTGACTACTTTGAGGAAGACCTGAACGGAAAAGGAGTATTGAGGGTATACGGTTTAAATGATGAAGTGAATATCCCTCAGGTGACATCGGGCAGATTGCCTGAAAACGAAAATGAGATAGCACTGGACAATCTGCACTCATTACATATGGAGATAAAAGAAGGGGATACAGTGACAGTAGGAACAAAACCCTTCACAGTATCAGGTCTTGTGGCACTTCCTAATTACAGTGCCCTTTTTAAGTCCAACTCGGATATCATGTTTGACTCTGAGAACTTCGGAGTGGCATTGCTTACTAAGGAAGGATTTGAGAAATATGCATCCGATCATGAAACCATAAGCTTTGCCTGGCATTATGAACATGCACCGGCTTCGGACAAGGATAAGCAGGAAGCTTCCGAAAAGATGGTCGAAGCATTAAGGGATGAACTGGTAAAAACTAATACCGATATAGTATTTCGTTCCATGGCAGGTGAAAAAGGACTTACCATGTTGGAAGTAAATGACATGCTCCCGGCATATGAAAACCAGTCGATAAATTTCGCAAGAGAGGATATGGACGGCGACTCCTCTGCCATAATCATGTTCCTTTATATAGTAGTGGTGGTCCTGGCATTTATCGTATCGGTTACTACGGTAAATACCCTCTCAAAGGAAGCATCGGTCATCGGTACACTAAGAGCATCCGGATACAGCAGGGCTGAGATGATCAGGCATTATATGATCTTGCCTCTCATTGCGTTTACGGCAGGTATGCTCGCAGGTAATATATTCGGCTATACTGTGATGAAACAGTTTATGCTGAACATATACTTTAAGATGTATTCGCTTGGAAACATCAAAACCCTGTGGAATGCGTATGCCTTCCGGATAACTACAGTTGTCCCTATGGTGATAATGGTGACCATCAATTTGCTGATACTCGTGCATAAAATGAAACTGGGTCCTTTAAAGTTCTTACGTCGTGAGTTATCAAGCAAAAAGAAAAAGAAAGCCATGAAATTAAACGGACATATTCCTTTTACCACCAGGTTCAGGATCAGAATAATCCTGCAGAATATGCCCAATTACATCACGATGTTAGTTGGTATAATACTGGCCGGTGCGATCATCATATTCGGATTAATGTTTGAGCCCCTGTTAACGGAAGTTTCAAAGCGTATAGAGGATACTGCGATAAGCCGTTACCAATATATTTTAAAGACTCCGGAAGAGGCGGGAAACACAAGTGCGGAGAAGTTTGCACTTACTACGTTCGATACTACTCAGAAAGATTATAAGACGGATGGGATATCGGTATATGGGATAGTGCCTGACAGCCAATATGTGAAGGCGGAGATCCCTGAGGATAAGGTGTTACTATCAAACGGCTTTATGGAAAAATACGGATTTAAAGTCGGCGATACGGTTAGACTTTACGATAAATATACCGATAAAACCTATGACTTTTCTGTGGCGGGTGAATACCGGTATGAAGCAGCACTTTCGATATTTATGAATCTGGACGAATTCAATAAGAAGTTTGATAAAACACCGGATTATTACAGTGGATATTTCTCAGATGAAGTGCTCGACACGCTCGATGACGCAAACATCTACATAACATTGGATAACAAAGATTTCGCCGGATTTGCCAGTCAGCTGTGGGATTCATTTGCGGATTTCATGGGACCCGTAAAGTGGTTCGGAGTCATTATGTTTGTGCTTATGGTATATCTGCTGGCAAAACAGATAATAGAGAGGAATGCTGTAAGTATTTCCATGACAAAGATACTCGGATTTACCGGAAAAGAGATAGGCGGCCTGTATATAGCCGCTACTTCGATAGTGGTCGTAGCAGGGCTGCTGCTGGCAGTGCCTGTGGTTTCGTGGCTTATGAGACTGATATTCAAATATTATCTGTATAAGAGGATGAGCGGGTATCTGCCCTATGCCATAAGCAACGACTGCTACATACAAATGGTGATCATCGGTATCTTCAGCTATATCGCGGTTGCCGCTCTGCAGTTGTTAAAAATCCACAGGATACCTAAGACAAATGCTTTGAAGACGATTGAATAAGCTAGAAAACAGTTGCTGATGAATGCAGTTGGCAAATCTGGAAATCCCGGATTTGCCAACTTTTTGTTGCAGAATTCAATACTTTGTAATACTATAAATTAAAAGGAAAGGAGAGCTAGGTGCAGATTATATATGTGGAGCATCATTTAGTTATCGTGGAAACGCTTGAAATGTTTTCGAGGTGACATTGTCTGATAGAACTGAGGTTAAAAAAATATATGCAGAGTTGGAAAATAAAGGCTTTATTTGTTGATTTTTACGGAACCATCGTGCATGAGGACGGTGAGGTTATAAAGAAGATCACTGATATAATACAGAAAACAGGTGTTATAGAGGATAAATCAGAGATAGACTCATTCTGGTGGAAGGATTTTCAGACCATGTTTCAGAATTCGTATGGAGACACTTTTGAAACACAGAGAGCATTGGAAGAAAAATCTCTTGAGCATACATTGGCTAAGTTTCAATCTACAGCT
>JAILGF010000178.1 GCA_024696945.1 Lachnospiraceae bacterium
GAGAACAGTAGAACAGAATGGAGAAATGAAGCAATATAGAGACCGCACCGGTCAGGTTCTGTTTATGGACTTACGCCAAATGGGTCAGCCCTATGAGAAAAAATACGTGGAACTGGTTCCGGAGGAAAGGGATAAGGTTACGGCAACATATCATGCTTGGCAGACGATTGATTATGATACAATGTATCAGAATATTCCTGAATTCTGTTACAGCGCGGATAAGACTGAAATAGCTGAAAAGGGTTATACGCTTGTTCCCAGTAGATATATAGAATTTGTAAATCGTGACGAAAATATTGATTTCGATACAAAAATGAAAGGCTTACAAGCAGAGTTGACAGAACTTCTTAAGGAAGAGGAAAAATCAAAACAAGATTTGCTTGATGTTTTTAAGGAGCTTGGCTATGAAATCAACATATAAAAAGCTTGGACAATATATAAGAGAAATAGATGTTAGAAATACCGAAAACAAGGATTATAGTCTTCTGGGGGTATCTGTTCAAAAATGTTATATACCTTCGATTGCAAATACTATTGGAACAGATTTTAGCAAATACAAAGTGGTTAGAAAAAATCAATTTACGTATATTCCGGATACATCCCGCCGAGGAGATAAAATTGGGATTGCTTTATTAAAAGACTATGAAGAAGGTTTAGTAAGCAATATATATACTGTTTTTGAAATAAAAGACATTAGCAAACTAAATCCGGATTATCTAATGCTTTGGTTTAGTAGACCTGAATTTGATAGATATGCTCGGTTTAAATCACATGGAAGTGTACGGGAACTATTCGACTGGGATGAAATGTGTAATGTTGTTTTGCCCGTTCCATCTATAGAAGAACAGTTGGAAGTGGTTAAAGCCTCTCAAGCTATAGAGAAAAGAATTGAGTTAAAAAAGAAGATAAATGATAATTTAGCGGCTTAACCAGACAGCTTTGCAAGTAGAACATTGCCAAGTTCTGTAAGGCGTTGGATTTCAAGTGTGTTAGCCTCTATTTGGCTATTCAATATGTCCATCCTGCCTTGAAAACTACTGATCGAGTCTTTAGGCGGAATGACAATATCAATTGACTGGATATTATACATTGGCAACTTTGCTTGAACAGCGCCTACAGTTAGTAGATCAATTTCTTTATTATTCTTCTTCATGCAAAGAGTGTAATAAAGATAGTCCGGTGTAATATCCACGACATCTGTAAGCTTGACACAGTTTTCTGTTAGATTTGCCTTGTTAAGAGTCGAGTGAATTTTACCTATCAGACCTATTGTGCCAACAACGGATATGATGATGTCGTCAGTATTTACGATATAGCGGGAAATTGCCTGATGAGTTTCTTCATCAATGTACTGGAACTGATCTGTTAAGCAGATGTATCGACTAGCACCTACATCGCGGACACGAATATAAGGGTGGTCTGTAGGGGAGTTCAGAAGCTCAGTGTCTGCAGGAAGCCTTTTACCACCCTTAACGGTGCATATAGAGTCCAAGCGCTGCTTTCTCCACCCTTTTGGAAGGTCACCAGAAAGATACATGCTTGCAAACTGCTCTTCGAAGATGGCCTGAGCTTGGGCTTCTAAATTATCATTTAATATATAAATGTACTCTCATAAGTGGCGGGAGTTAACAAAACAGAACTGCCACTTGGTAGTCGTTCTTAGCATATATGGAGGAACGACGATGAAAGAAAAAATAATTACTGATGTTCTTGGACAGATGCAGACAATATTAGATAGTGGACAATTAATTAGTCTAAAGAATGTACTGGAAATCTGTTTGCATCAATATGATGTTGTGGAAAATGACTCAAAGAATGACGAAATTGATTATATAGAATTGTTTCTTGCTGCTAAACGTATAGAAGGACGATCAGAGAAAACTCTTATGTATTATAAGAACACCATAGAAAGGCTTTTATCAGCAGTTGGTAAAAAGGTAAGACATATTACAACAGATGATTTAAGAAAATATCTAGCTGATTATCAGGAAAAGAATAAGTCTAGTAAAGTTACTATTGATAATATTCGCCGTATTTTATCAACATTTTTTGGATGGCTTGAAGATGAGGATTATATTCTTAAAAGTCCTGTAAGACGAATACATAAAGTTAAAACTGGGAAGACCGTTAAAGAAACTTATACGGATGAAGAACTGGAATGCATGCGTGATAAATGTGATGAAAAAAGAGATATAGCTATTATAGATATGCTTGCCTCAACCGGAATGCGTATTGGAGAGATGGTTTTATTGAATCGAAGCGATATAAATTTTGAAGAACGAGAGTGCGTTGTTTTTGGAAAAGGTGATAAAGAAAGAATAGTATATTTTGATGTACGCACAAAAATACATTTGCAGGATTACATCAATAGCAGAGAAGATGAAAATCCGGCATTGTTTGTATCGTTGAATGGGAAGCATGATAGAATGCATATAGGAGGCATAGAGGTACGGCTTCGTAATATAGGGAAAAAATTGGGTATAGATGCGGTTTTTCCGCATAAGTTCCGACGCACGCTTGCAACAATG
>JAILGF010000100.1 GCA_024696945.1 Lachnospiraceae bacterium
TGTAATCTTCGGTAAATTTCTTTAGAGCTTTCCCTATTGCCTCACGGTCATAATCCTGTTTCACAGTCTTCTCACCGGTCTTTTCATCTGTCTCTGTTATATTCTTCTTTTCCCAAAGAGATTCCTTCATGACATCCTTTATGGAATTACCCATAGAAGTTGCATTCTGTGCAGTGAGCACGGAAGGATTGTCTTTAGATTTCAAAGTGCTTTTAGCAGATGGATTCTTGGCATAGTAGGCATTCATCAGTTTGCGGTATGATCCGCTTGTGATGGTGCTGTAGTCATTAAAGTTTATGCCACTGAGTCCGGATAACAATGAAAGACTCGAATTCGAAGAGTTGTTCCTATAGTTGCTATAAGAGTTGTATCTGTTATAAGAACTATAGGTGCTTGACCAAGGCTCTGATGCGTAACCTCTGATGTACGGCATAACGTTTACCTCCTTTCCTTGAATGTAGCAGGCAATAATGGCATATTGCCTCATTTCTTATATCGACTGAATTTTTATAGGTTATAATGGTCGTTTTATGTCATTTTATAGTCGTTCTATGCTGTCGGGGTTGCAAAAGATTGGTGAAATGACGATACTATAAGCAGAAATGGGGTGATTTTTATGGATTTTTAGGGAGTAGCCTACAATGTGGCAATCAGTATTGTAAAATGAACCCCAATATAGCAAGAGAAGGTAGATTATGAATTTTGTAATATGTGATGACGACAAAGCAGATGCCGGAAGGCTTAGGGCATTACTTGAGAAGTATTGTAAAGAGAGTGGCATAGGTCTGAATATTTATGAATTTAACTCTGGGGGAGAGCTGCTTAGTGCTATAAATAATGATATAGACGTAATCTTCCTCGATATCAACATGGACGATATGGATGGGCTCACAATTGCGAAGAGGATACGGGAAAAGATGGATGAAGTTCCGATCATCCTGGTAACTGCATTTATGAGTTATGCTCTGGACGGATATAAGGTAAGAGCCAGTCGCTTCCTCTTGAAGGATGACCTTGATAATACCTTCACTGAGTGTATGGACGACATTATGAAGGAAATCCGCAGAAAATCCAAAATCATAGTCTTGGACTGTGTAGAAGGAGAGGTAAGGATCAGGGCAAATGATATCATTATGATTGAAACCAGCGGGCATAAGAACATCATCTGTCTGAAGGAGCAGAAGTACCAGATCTATGAAAAGCTGGACATACTCACAGATAAGCTTAAAGAATATGGATTTCTACGGGTGCACAACAGTTATCTGGTTAATATGGGGCATATACGGAGCATTAACAACTATATGCTGACACTGGATGACGAAAGACGGATTCCGGTGCCTAAGGCAAGATACAAACAGGTAAAACAGGAATACACATTGTTTGTGGGGAAAGAATTATGATAGAATGGGCAATTACAGTTATTACATGTGCTATGGAGACCGGGCTATGCATATTTTATTATGATTCCTTTATGATAGATGTTATGACTAAGTTGCAAAAGGTCATATTATTTATCATACTTTGTGCTGTTGTGATAGGGAATGCTACACTGTTTGAAGTGATACCGGGTGAATACTATTCGATAAAGCTTTTAACATATATCGCAATCCACATGCTTTTTGTAAAGCTGTGCTACCGTTCAGGCTGGGTGATGAGTATATTCTTTTCAAGCTCGGCTATACTCTTGCAGACTTTGGTACAGTCGGAAATCTGTGTATTGTTTAATGTTAACAGTAGCGATAACTATGTTTTTATAAATCTGATGGCATGTTTGGCCTGTGTTATCTCGCTTGGTATTGAATTTGTGTTAAGAAAGAAACTGACCTTGATAAAAGACTATCTAAAAAAGGAGCCTGTAATACTGAAAGGCTTTGTTTGGCTTCCTATGGTTACGGCTATCGTAGCGATGTTCTTCTATGTGTTCTTTGTGTCGCCATCGCCTTTGATGCTTTTCCAGGGTGTTGTTTCAGCCATATTGCTTGTAATCAATATAGGATCAATGTTCTTCCTGCAGGAATCATTAGTCAAGGATGAACGCTTGAGGATGTCTGAGATACAGATGGAGAGCAAGGTAAATCAGATTCAGGCATTTCAGGATATGCAGCTATTATATGAGCGGCAGGGACGGAAACTGCATGATTATAAGAAACAGCTGATGACAGTTCAGGATCTTATGAAAAACGGAGAGAACGAAACTGCAGTTGAGTATATTGAGAAACTTACAAAGAATATAGCAACCGAGATGTCTGAGGTTAATGTAGGGCATCCGGTGATCAATGCAGTCCTTAACCAACAGTATCGAATAGCTAAAGGCAAAAATATTGGTATGACATTCACAGTAAGTGATCTGCATGAAATCAATATTGCAGACGATGATTTAGTTGTATTGCTCGGAAATCTGCTTGAAAACGCCATTCATGAATGCGAGAATGTTATATCACTTGGACGGACGGCATCAATACAGGTTAAGCTCATAGAGAAAAAAGAAAACTTTATCATTACGGTGTGCAATCCTGTGACCAGTAAAAAGGAGATTGAAGATAATAAAGTATTGGGGATTCAGAAAGAGGGGCATGGCATAGGGTTGTCCAATGTGGAGAGCGTGGTTGAAAAATATAACGGCAGCTTTGTCATTTCATGTGATGAAAAGGAATTCACAGCGGTGGTTATGATATAACTGTGATGTGAGTAACCGTCGTTTTATGTCATTTTATGGGTTGTTTATGTTGTCAGGGTTTAGGAAAGTGTTTTATATGACGATATATTAAGCAGAATGACAAAGGAAGCTAAGGATAGCGTCTGTAATCAAGGGAATGAGGACTATTGGTTTACAGGGGCTATTTTTGTGCTTAAATATGACAAAGTTTTTTAGTGGGATGTAAATGTCTAATTCCGTTCTAGGTATAACAAGTTACTATGCAGAATAAGATACGAGGAGCTAAGATGGAAGTAGCAGGAGTAAGCGCTTATAGTAGTAAAAGCAGATATTATAGCAATAACACATCGAAATCCGCAAATTTATCTGATGTAATCAAGACGTTTGAAGATACTCACAAGTTATCAGCTCAGGAACTTAAAGATAAAAAGGATTGGCGCGACATGTCCGGTGAAGAATGGGATACGATGCTTGAGGATTTTGATAAGTATATTGATGCTTTTAAGGAGCGTTTGCGACTGATGAAAGAGAGGCAGGATGAAGCAGTTCAAAAGGCTGTAATGGAAGCTGATCCTGAGATGAAGACAATTGCAGCATCATCCGCAGCTTTAGCGATAGCAACGGGATTTGATGTCGGATCATCTGCGGAATTAATGAAGTCAGGTGAAGTTTCGGCTGAGGAAAGCGCTGATCATGAAAAAAACTGGACAAAGAATCTTAAGACAGATGATCAGGCTATTCTTATGATCGCAAAAGAAGCACAAAAAATGGAGAGCCAGGCTCTGTCTAAATATCAGGAAGCTCGGCTTATTGGCGATACATCTGTGGGTGTGTCTTATACTGGAACCACTATCGAGTGTGCATCTTTTGAAGAGGGTGATGAAAAGAAAAAAATATGGACGATTACTTGTGTCGATGCAGAAGGAATCAGCAGTAAAAAATGTCAAAATGGTAAAGTTCTTTCAAGTTGGCAACTAAAATATAAGTCGTCTGAAGATGCGAATCGTGTGGATGAGTTTCTTGCAGAGTTTAAGAACGATGAGAATCTTAGATTTACTGGAATAAAAGTTTTTTGGACCATGTTTCTAGGAGGTAATATCTCAAAGGATGACCTTACTTTTTCGGGTGGCGCATGGGAGTGGACACAATAAATTAGTGAAAAATACAACAGTTATGAAGAATAGTCATAAATCCTTAATGAAATTTGATATATTATAAACTTTGGAGGTATGTAAATGTCTAATTCAGTTTTAGGAATAACAGGGTACTATACCGAATATACAGAAAAACTTAGAAATAAGCAAATAAGGCCAAAAGGTTTTGCGAATTCTTTAAGTAAAGCAACGCTTGCATATGATAATGTTGCGTCGTATAAAAGTAGTTTGGAGAATAAGTTTGGTGTTCCGATTATGGTGACAAGTGTCGGAAAAAGTCAGAGTAGTATGGATAATTTCGCTGCGGGGACAATAGGCTCGGGGAATGTTGCCATAGCTCCTAATATATTGGAACAGATGGCAAATGATCCTGAAAAGGCAGCATATTATGAGAGAAGAATACAAGAACATTTTGATTCTCTGCCAGCTTCGGAGGCGTTTTTGGCTTCGCGAAATTTGAGAATGACTACAAGTGGAGTTGTAATACATGCTGACGGAACCGTGACCTATTATTGTAGTGCAGAGGAAACACCGGAATATAAAGCCAAGGTGGAAGCAGACCATAAGGCTAAAAGGGAAAAAGAAGCAAAATTAAGGAAAGAGGGTATCGAACGTAGTCAGAAAGCAGCTGAAGAACGGAAACGTATACAAGAGGAAAGTTTACGAAAGATAAACCTTGAATCATTTTGGTATAGCCGGATTATCAGTTCACAATATTTCGTTTTTGAGGATACTGTTGATAAAAGACTGGCAGCTTATGAGATGGAAAATACTGATCTTTAATATATAATAAAAAAGAAAGATTGGGGATTGAAGCTAATGAGAATAACAGCTAATAATTTGTTGGGCAATATGAGCTTAATCAGGAGCTTGAACGGACATGAAAGAAAAAATATGCATATGGAATCTTACAATAAAGATTCATTTATCCATTCGAGTCTTTCTGTATTTCAGACTTATGGAAGAACGCAGATTAGAAGTTCTAAATGCTCTGACGAAGTTTTAGATAAAATAAATTTTAAACTTGATGATATCCTTAGGCAAAAGCGCGGTAGAGAGCATAGTTTCATTGTGAATGGCAAAGAATATATGCATAAAGATTTACCAAGGATAGATAGCAGCAAGTGTATGAATATAAAGGCTGTGAATAACAAAATTGTACTGAATAATGGTCACTATTATAATTACAAGGACAGAAAAGGAAAAGAACATATTTTCGCATGCGTAAATGATAGAATAGAGCAGCCGTATTCTGATCAGTTTGCAGGTAGACAAGATAAAAATACATATCAGATTGCTAAGTTCTGGAATATGCTTTCAAGAGACGGAACATATATGAGCTTATATTACTCGAAAGCAGAACAACAGAGTCTATTAAATGATGCAGGTATTTCTGAAGGCTTTTTTTCTGTACAGATAGGTAGTAAGAAACAAGAATATTTCTATTCTAATGGTAATGCGGGTGTAGCTGTAAGAAAGTTTGAGTATGATGCTGTTTACGATATGTTTGCCAAACGTGGCAGTGCCTTGTTTAACGAGTATGATATCGGATCGGTTTTTATGATTGGCGGTAAAGAATATATTTTGAATGAAGACAGAAAGTTTGACATTCCTTATGGAGAAGATATATTTGACGTTCAGTTTCCTAAGCGGGTACAGTAGATCTGTAGAATCGAGCAGAATCAGATTAATAAAATGAAATAGTGAATGGGATAGGGTTATGGTATTATTATTTTGACAAAATTTGCCGATATAGATATTGAGATAATGTGTTTTATATGACTAGATTGGCGTAAAAATATGATGTTGTAGGGAGAACAAGGACCGTGGAAGAATATGTGATTATGGATATGTTTTCATCAGTTCCTAACGAAGAATTGAAAATTGAGGACATTGAGGATATGTTTCGGAACTATATTCAAAAAAAGGAAATACATAATAACAAATATGTGTTATTAAAATACGATGATAACATGGTTATTCCTGAGCAGACACAACTGTTAATCAGTGAATTAAAAAGCTTAGGTAGGAAAATCTTAATAATACAAAAGGAACAGATGGTTGTTGGTGTTATAGGCTATAAGGCTAAACATACGAAAACATCTGGTTGATACGAAACAATTTGTTTTTGCAAAGGTCATAATGTTCAAGAGACAGCTTCAAATGTTTTTTACAAAATGGAGTTCAGAATCATAGATTCAATAAGGGAGGTATAATTATGGGAAAGGTAATTGTGGCTTCAAATAGATGGTTTGCAAATTATGGGAGGAGTATATGGCAATCAGCATAAAATCTTCGACAGATATATATAGGATTCAGACTCCGGTCTCAGGAGAAAAGGTGAAAAAGACTTATATCCTTGGAGCCGGGGATAGCCATGAAGCCGGATATAAAGGCAGAGTCAGCATAGATGGTGATACTTTGGAGCTATCAGATGAAGTTACTAAAGCCATCAGGGAAGCTCATGAAAAAATGATGGAGCAGAACGCTGTAATTAATGAAATGAATGCTACCGCTCACAATATGGTGGTGGCAGAACAACAGGGGGATGCTATCAAGGAAGAAATGGAAGGCAGATCCAAGGCTTTGGAGATAGCCGGTAGGATTGCCAAAGGCGGGCAGGTGCCTCCTAAGGATGAGGCGTATCTTTTGGAAAAGGATCCTGACCTGTACAAATTGGTTAAGTTGCAGTCCATGATGGCAAAGGAACATAAGAAGCATAAAACGGTACTCGAGGAAGATAAGGCGCCGAAAGAGTATGATTATGAGGCAGGTCAGGACGGTACTGTTCACAGAGTAGCAGTGGATTTGGAGATTGGATCTGATGGAGCAGAGATTACTGGAGTATCGGAAGTGGCGGTTGACCACAATGACCTGCCGAGTAACGATACCGTAAGTATTTCGTAAAAGTATCAGTAAAGCAAGGAGGCTTAAATGATAACTGGAACTTTATATGAAGCTGGTAAGATGATGGTTATGCAGAATAAATGGGAACAGAAAAAATCTACCGGCAATATCAATAAAAAAGAGAAGAAAGAACTGACGCCTCAGGAGATGGAGCTTCAGAGATACAAGGAACAGCTTGAAGAAACAAAGAAGGGAAATGAATACAGTGCTCTTTACAGTAAGATACAGAGCGGTCAAAAACTGAGTCCGGCTGAAGAGGATAAGCTTAAAGCACAGGATATGAAAGCTTATCTGGACTATAAAGCCGATCAGGCAGAGCAGGAGGCTTTTGAAGAGAAACTTAAGCATTGTAAGACAAAAGATGAGGCCCAAAGGCTTAAGAC
>JAILGF010000192.1 GCA_024696945.1 Lachnospiraceae bacterium
CAAAATCCAGTATAAAAATCCTTGACAAGGACCAATAATTTATGTATTTTAAAAAAGAGCCAAACAGTAGCAATAATGCTATTGTTTGACTCAATAATTATCTTAGGAAATCTAATTTACAGAAAAACTTTCACACACTCGGAGACTCTGAAGCTCCCTTTAATCCCATAAAACCTCTGTACACTCTTTGTATCTGTATATCAACCAACTGGTATATTTTTGGGTTTCGGTTTTAAAACTGCCGTTTCTCCCATCATTATCTTAACGTCATTAAAACAGATTGCCCCTTCCGTGCCATTTTTAAGTACTGCCTGTTTTATATTATCTGACCACCTATATGTATCTGCAAGACCGAATCCCCGAGGGAAGTACCTGAAATCTACATATTCGTGCTTCCCATTCAATTCAAATTCTTCTACGTAATATACGCTATCCTGAAACATACCACTGTGAAAGTGCGGTTTGAGCACGCCAGTACGTGGTCCAATGTGATAAGCCAAGAGGTCTCCGTGCTCAAGCTGGGCTATCTCGATGTAAATACAATCCTCATACTTTTTCGCTTCTGCTATCAGCTGTTCATGCCGCTGCTTTTCTCTTTCCTTCAACTCTTCCTGCCCCTGGGCTATGAGGTATTCTAAATCTTGCATAAATACATTTTTCTTGCAGGACTCGAATTTCTTATATTCTTCCTTGTGCCATCCTTCTTCTATATCCAATCCGATAGATATCCTTGCCATCGTTGAAATGATTTTGTCAAGAATAGTTGCTCCATCACAGTATAAGCGTGTAAGTTCCATCTTATATTCGGCAATGACATTTCTATAAGGATACGGAGATAAGTATTTTAAGGGACACAAATATAATGTGTTCTCCGTCTCGTATAACAATACTTTCTTTGCTTCATCATAATCATAATGGACCAATGAAGTCGTTTGAGCCACATAGCTGTTTTTACCCAGGACGGGGTGATAGTCGCACTGGCCAGCGAGACTGTATCTGTCTTTATAAACATATAGCTGCCAATTTGTTAAGTTAACAGTTGCTTTTTCCATAATATTCTCCCTAATCTGATAGATGCCATGAATTTAATTTTTGTATATACCTTTGTGTACATAGTATTCTTTCAACTTCTGGCAGGTTGCTTCGTCCAGCTTCTTTTCCCGAAGACACCAGTTGATCGAACAGTTTATCTCAGTTCGGTAACAATCTTCACTCAGGTGATCTCCTGGTCCGTTTATGTATTCGAGGAAGTTCTTAATATCAACCTCAAGCTCTGACGGAAGTTTCGTTCCGACATCAAGGGGTTGATATTTAACATCATCTTCAATTTTCATTCTTATTTGCTCCTTTTTTTGATTCTGACTCATCATAACTCTATCTTGAATTTGACATTTTTATAAGTCATATTCCCGTCAGTACCCTTCGCCAGCCTGATTTCGTAATCATCTGTCAGTCCCTCACAGGTGAAGGCGAACTCCTCTCCGGTCTTTTTGTCCTTTGCGATAAACACCTGGCCACCATTCATATCCTTTTCCCGGAAAGCTCTATTGTTCCGGATCAATTCGTTGAATGATGCCGGTGTGTAGTTGTTTATGCAGGCTGCCGCATTCAGGGTATGGTCGAACTGCTTCATATACTGATATGCCTCATCCCTATTTGCATGAATATGCCCATAGATCTGCCAGGAACCGTGCTGAGCCTTGTACCAGTCGCATAACGGATAATGACACAGCACGATATGCTTGTCGCCATCCGCCACGTGCATCATCTTTTCAATGCTTTCAAGACATTTAACTGCCTCAGGGCAGTCAAGCAAAGCCTTATCATGATTGCCTATGATCAAGTGCTTATGTCCCTTGAGCTGTCGAAGGTACCAGTCAGGGGACTTAGCGGACCTATAGCAGAAGTCCCCGATAATATATACTTCATCATCCTTTGAAACCCTGGAATTCCACAGCTTAATCAGGCACTTGTCCATCTCCTCCACATCTGCAAACGGCCGATGGTCAAAATTTATCACATTTGAGTGGCCGAAATGCATGTCACTAATATAAAGATTCATCGCATTCACCTCTATTCTGATTGTTCCAAATCCATCTCTGCTTCTATTCTAACAATGATCGTATTAAAATCCTGCAAGTCAGGCTCAACTTCCCAAGATATCACTTCCATATCCAAAACTTCATCAGAAAAATCCTGACTTCTTCGGCCTTCGTACATCACTTTGTTTATTCTGTCATATACCGCAAAGCTTGCATGCTGCTCGCTGCCGAGGGTATCAACTCCCATACTAACAAGCTTATTCACATCCTCGGTTACGAGATCATATACTTTTAAGGGTGAGTTTTCCATATCCATACTCTCCTCCTCGTTTCTGATGTTCTTCTACATCTTTTCCTTATTTATACTATATTCAGGGTTGTGCCTACACAAATATGAAATAAGATAATAGTAAAACATCCATGGTCTGTCTCCTTCAGGAATCTCAACATATACTCCTACGCTGTCGTCTACTGTTTGACCATACAGTCCGAACGCTTTATCCGCAAATACCACCCTTAATCCAGAGATATACGACGCTGTGGCAAATGCCTTCTGGTCTTCCCTATAAGTGTTAGTGTGGAACTCAAAGAAACCGTCTCCTGTTTTTATCACCGATGGACATTCCCTGATCGTAGGATTACAGAACTCCCAGCAAGTCATCTTTTCCATTTCCTCTGGTCCATACGAGATTATCGGTGCAGGTTCTTCCTTGCCTTCCCCTACATTCCTGATGAACTGCAGCATCTTCTGTTCAAGAGTGTCCTGAAGCTCCTTATACTTTGGGTCGTTGAAGCATATATCATTCATAGCTTTGCAGGTCAGATTAAAGATGTCATTATGGGCGCCTTTTACATATCTTATGGCATCATCACTGGTCAAACTGCTCTTCTCTTCCTTATATATAATGACGGTCGGACGCTCCACACCGTTATACATCTTCTCACCTACTATGTATGTCCTGTAGTCTTCTCCCTGCTTCTCCATATACCTGAGGAGCGAGAGGATTTCCATAATATACGAACCAATGATAGCCACCAACTTTACGAAGGTCTTGCCTTCTAGAAGTAGTTTGCCATCAAAGGCATTCTCCCAAAAGCATCCGTTAAGTTCCTTGGTATCTTTTATCCTGCGTGGGTCATCCTCCACACTTCTCCATGCCTCTATAACCGCATTCATCGTTTTTGCCTTAATGAAATCCTTCATACTCTCTCCATCCTTTCCCTATGCAAGCATACCATATTTTCCCATAGAATGCATTAAACTCGTGGTTAAATAATGTGTTTCTTTCCCCCATCAGTTTCCTGACCATTTATCCCGCTCCTGACCTATATTCTTCCACCTGCTTCTACTCATAATGGAAAAGCTCCGTCAATCATGACGTGTCTTTCATCTCCTTTACCTGCTACTACATATCTAAGCACATACTCATCAGTAGCCTCAAGTACTAGAGAATCCTCCCCTCTATCCCTATATGCTTTCGCAGATACATTATAAGCGATGCGTCTCTTGAAATATATCATGTCCCCCTCTTTAGCTGTAGTCAATGCCCACAAATCAAGTAACGGATAGTTTGTCCATTCCCATGCGTTGTTGATCATATTCCTCAGTGCACCTACGTTATTCTCCTCCCACGTATCCAATGTGAGTTCTTGTAGTTCCTTGTAGGTATCAGCATGATCCTTCAAGACCGTAAAATAATCAGACTGGAAGGCCTCCAGTTTGTCATCTAGCAACGCCTTATCAGTAAGTTCAACCATTGACAATACCGGTATCCCCAATATCCCGGATTCCTGGCGTTGTAACTCGCAGGCAATGGCAACCCTAAGGTTAGGCAAGCTTGTTACATGATCTATCCGTATTCCTCGCTTATCTAGCATTCCCAAAAGGTTTTTCCGCTTCCTTTTCTTTTCCATCCTACTCCTCCTTATTGGAAAACCTTAACAAATAAATATCCAGATTTATAGTTAAGGTTTTCCTAACTGCTAGTCTTACCAAACTTTTCTGTGCATTAACTCACTGCCTATGTGCTGCTTTTCCTTTTCGTTTTTTCTTTCTTGCTGTTCCGCTTTTTTTTCTTACACTAACGACATTTACCTGCGCATTGTCAAAAGGTATCAGCTCCTCAATAATAGAGGGGTCATCCCGCACCGGTAAATCATCAAAGGGAAGTAACGCATCAACTGGAACCCCAGCACACATCTTTCCTTCTTCATAAAATGGCAGATCAGCCTCATCAACTGATTCTCCTTCCTTGACACAATCTCTGTCTATGCCATATGTAAGCATACTTACTAGCAGCTCACAACGACCACACATCCAGAACAACCTATTAGATATACTAAAACTTTTTTCTGCTTTACTATTACAGAATATGCACTTTTCTCTACCAGAAATCATTTGTAACATAATTCTTTTTCCTCCGTCAGTATAATTCAATGTCTTTATCCTTGTTTTTTATATATTATTACTTAGGTCTCGGATGCCGATTCCAATCCTGTGATCCGTTATGAGACAGCACCGGGCGAGCAGGGACAGTTCGACTGGAAAGAATCAATTCCCTTTGTCCTGAAGGATACTGGGGAAAAGATATCCTTGAACGTCCTTGTCCTGA